>NZ_RXWW01000033.1:43759-117608 GCF_003970495.1 Staphylococcus pasteuri | reverse complement strand
ATAATACTTTACTCAACATCAAAAATATTGAAGCAGATTATATATCATTATTTAAATAGTTAGGGGATTAAACAATGTTAAACGAAATTTTTAAATTTACAGTAAAGTTAAAGTCATTTTGGGTCTTATTATTAATCAGTTTATATCCATTACTTATTTTTATAGCAGAACTAACACATAGTGATTTTGTTTCATTATCATCAACTGAAAAAAATAGTGTCTCGTTTGCAGAATTACTGATTGCTATTTCTGATACAGAACTTAAATTTTTATTACCCATTGTATTAATAGGTATGATGATTGGTCAAAATTTTAATGATGATATTAAATCAGGCCGCTTAATCTTATTTAAAGATCAAAATAGGGATAAGATATTTAACTATAAATTTTTATCTATTTTATTATTAGTTATTATCTCACGAATAATATTAATCATTTCTAGCATTATCGTATATCTATTCTTTGTTAATAAACACGACTATTCTTCACACTCATTATTCTTAAATGATACATTAGTGAATAAAAGCTTTATATTATCATTAGTAGGTATTTTCAGTACGATTATTATTTTGTTATTTTTAGGAATTTTATCATCAATTAAATTTAATTCAGCTTATACAATTATGATTATGGTAATTGGATACATATTAACTAAAATCGTAGAAATGCTACCTAAATTTAAAGTTCTACCAGTATCTTTTATAAAACTAGAACATGTTCAAGATTTTAATTTTCAGTTAGGTATGATGATAGGGCTAACATTCCTCTACATTATTATTTTTTACGTCATCGCTCGTACATTATTTAAAAAATTACAGTATTAATACAAAATTAAAGGTTCAATACAAGACAATCATTAATTGGTTGTCTTATATTGAACCTTATTTTTTAACTATTTTGTATCATTAATAATCAATTGTCTTAATGATTGACGTTTAATGACTTCACGTGCTTTGCCATCTTTAATAAAGAATACTGATGGCTTTTGCATTTGGTTATAATTTGAAGCCATAGAATAGTGATAAGCACCAGTAGATAATATCGCTAAGTAATCTCCACGTTGTACTGAACTTGGAAGCTTAGCATTTTTAATAATAATATCTCCCGATTCGCACAATTTACCTGCAATTGTCATAGTATCATCCGCTTCTTCATGACGATTAACGAGTAACGCTTGATACTCGGCATCATATAACGATGTTCTAATATGATCACTCATACCACCATCAATAGATACATATTTATTGACTCCAGGAATAACTTTTGTTGTTCCTACTTCATATAGTGTTATACCAGCTTCACCAACAATTGAACGTCCTGGTTCGATGCCTATTTCAGGTGTATCCATATTTAACTTGTTAACTTCTTCTTTAATAGCATCTGTAATTTCAGCAATGCCAGTTTCAATAGGGAAGCTAACGTCGCCTTCAACATACTTAATACCAAAACCACCACCAAGGTTAAGCAGTTCAACATCAATATTGTTGTCATTTAACCAGTTCAACACAATTTTAGCTGTTTCAATCATTGCTTCAGTGCCTTCAATTTGTGAACCAATATGGAAGTGAAACCCTTTTAAATGAAGATGTTTTGTTTGTTTAATTTTATCTACCGCTTCATTAGCTAATCCATAACGGATTGAAAGGCCAAATTTACTATCTTCTTGACCTGTTTGGATAAATTCATGTGTATGTGCTTCTACACCAGGATTGACTCTTAATACGACTTGTACTGTATCATTTGCATAGCGATCAATTAAATCAATTTCTTCTAAAGAATCTATAACAAAATAGCCAATGTTATTTTCTAAAGCATATCGGATTTCATGTTTTGTTTTATTATTACCATGGAAGTGAATACGACTTGGGTCAAAGCCTGCTTCAAGTGCTGTATATAATTCTCCTTCAGAAACCACATCTAAATGTAAATCTTCTTCTTGAACCAATTTAACCATTTGTATACATGTAAATGCTTTAGAAGCATATGAAATATTATATTTTAACCCGCTTTGTTGAAATGCTTGATGATAACGACGCATTTGATTACGAATTTGATCTTCATCATAAACAATGGTAGGGGTACCAAAGCTTTGAGCCACAGTTTTAAGACTTGTACCTCCTAATGTTAATTCGCCGTATTCGTTATATTCTACTGTCATATTTATCTATACTCCTTTATAAGAGAATCGTGATTCATTGCGCTAAGTTGTTCAGAATTTGCTCCCACACCCTTAAATGTGTATTCGTCTATGCGCATATTTTCATTATATAATATAACTTGATCTTGTGCATGTACGTTATCATCAACTTCCACGAACATATGACTCATCATTAAAGCACGAATAGGGTAGCGCTTTCCATTAATAAGTGCTTCATGTTGTGCTCTCGTTCTTAAAATACCATCACCATAACCAACATCTACTACCGCAAGTTTCGTATTATCATTCTGTGTTTCAAATGCCCAACTGTAGCCACAATAGTCTCCTTGCTGAACATCACGAACTTGTATGACATTTGCTTTTACAGTTAATGATTGCTGAATCACTTCTTCACCTAAACCACTATATGGGCGAGAACCATATAATGCAATACCAACTCTTGCGTGCGTATGGTGGGGAAGTACGACTTGACCTTCACGATAATAACTTGCACTATTTTGAGCGTGAATGAAATCAAACTGATAGCCTTCATTTAATAAAGTATTTAATACTTCTAACCATGCAGCACGTTCACGGTCATATTCAGGTACACCGAATTCATCAGCATAACCAAAATGAGTCCATAATCCTGAAATAATCATTTTATCTTGATTTGAATTTTGTTGGTGATCATGTAACACTTCTTGAATTTCAGTTAATGTTTTAAAACCGGAACGATGTAGCAAATTTTCAAATTCTAAATGTATATGAATATCATGCAAATCTTCTTTATATTCATAATAATATGTTAGAGAAGGTAACGTCATATGAATTTGATTTTCACGAACAGTATCAAAATCATACACTGCATTCATAAGAAATACTGTAGCATTAGGCGCTAATTCACGTACTCTTACAGCTTCTTTTAACGAAGTCGTACTGAATGTATCAATTCCTGCTTTTAAAAATTGTTTTACGGCAAATCCCAAACCATAGTGATAAGCATTATTCTTAACAACAGCCATCATAGGTTGTTGATTTTTAACTTTCTTTGCATTTTCTAAAAAAGCGTCTGAATCGACTGACCAAATCGCTGTCAATGGTTACACCTCTTTGTAATTTAGTAATAAATGTTCATAATAGTTGGCTACATCAATTAATACCTTTTCATCAAAATTTAAATGTGATGTATGTAATCCTGTTACATAGCCTTTATCTTTATTTCGTGTACCTACAAACACAAAATAAGCTGGTGCTAATAATTGACCATAGAAACTAAAGTCTTCTCCAAATAAAAATGGCGTTGGTTTTTCAATGACTTCTAAGTGAGCATCTTTTAGCGCTTGCTCTACAGGTTTACGTAATTTAGGATTATTAATTGTAGCAGGGTATCCTTCTTCAAATTTTACTTCACAATCCACATTAAATAGTAATTTCACACTGTCAGCTATTTTTTGCATTTGATTTTTAACAATAGTTAAATCATCAACATCGTATGTACGAATAGTACCTTCTAGATAACCATGACTTGGGACTGTATTGATCGCTTCACCAGCTTCAAAATGACCCATATGTACGATATTACGTTTCAATCCATTTAGATGGTATTGTTGAATTTGAGCAACTTGATTTAACACATGTTGTAATGCTTCGCCACATGAATATCCTTGTTCTTTATCAGCAACATGGCTAGATAAACCTTTTAAATAAAAGCGATATTCAGTTGCACTAGCTGTGATTTCTTCATCTCTTATAACTACTGTGCCTTCATCTGAGAATGGATTCACATGAACACCAAATACTGCTTCAATTGGGTATTGTTCAAAGGCATTTGCATTAATAAGACGATGCGCGCCTCCACCAGTTTCTTCAGCAGGTTGGAAAATAAATACAACATTATGTGGAAGAGTTCCTTTATCAGCCATTGCTTTACAACGTTGTATAAACAACATAAGGGCAGTTGTATGACCATCGTGTCCACAAGCATGCATCACATTGTCATTTTGACTTCGATAGTCTACATCATTTTCTTCGAATATCGGTAAAGCATCAATATCTGCTCTATATGCAATCGTATGATTACTATTACCTTTTAAATAGGCGATAGCACCTGTTTCTAGTGGGCGTTCATATGTTACACCTAGTTCATTTAAAAATTGAGTGATATATTCAGTTGTTTCGTATTCATGTAAACTTAATTCAGGATGTTGATGTAAATGTCTTCTATGAGTAGTTACAAATTCTAATTCATTCATCAAAATCATTCCTTTCTCTAAAAATTCCCTAATGACGTTATCATATTTAATGATAATAAAAAGTCGAAACGAAAGGGTGGGGAGCTATCTGTTCTCAAGAAGTTTGAAATCTACTTCTTTAAACTGCTCAACCACGTCTTCGTTTCAACTTACTTTCATTTACGATATATTAATCGTTTAATTTTCTTAATGCAGACACAATCTCACGTTTAGAATCTTCAACTTCAGAAGTCTGTTTAATCACTTTAGCAGGTGTACCTGCAACAACTGCACCTGCAGGAACATCTTGTGTCACAATAGCGCCAGCTGCAACAATTGCACCTTCACCGACACGTACACCTTCTAAAATAACTGCATTTGCTCCGATTAAAACATTATCTTCGATGACAACTGGTGATGCGCTAGGTGGTTCAATAACACCTGCTAATACTGCACCTGCACCAACATGTACATTTTTACCTGTAGTAGCACGCCCCCCTAAAGTTGCATTCATATCTACCATAGTACCTTCGCCAACAACTGCACCGATATTAATCGTAGCGCCCATCATTACGACAGCACCATCTTCAATAATCGCTTGTTCACGAATAAATGCACCGGGTTCAATTCTAGCATTCGTATTAGTTAAATCTTTTAAAGGAATCGCAGAATTACGACGGTCCATTTCAATCTCAACATCTTCAAATTGACCTTGATGTTGTTCATAGAATGGTTTCCATTCGTCTGCTTCTACAAAAATCACTTTAGAATTATCTGAACCAAATACTTTAAACGATTCAGGGAAAGTTACATTGTCAAAATTACCGTTAACATAAACTTTTAATGGTGTTGATTTTTTTGCATCACTAATATATTGAATTATTTCTTGGGCTGATAAATGTTGTACCATAATTTCGCTCCTTCAGTTGAATTATAAATTATCGAAAGTATAAAAACCTTTGTCTTTGTGAATTAATTTTTCAGCAGCGCCAATTGCTCCATTGGCAAAGATATCTTTTGATTGTGCTTTATGTGAAATAGTAATTGTTTCATCAGTACCAGCGAATAATACATCATGTTCTCCGACAATTGTACCTCCACGAACTGCATGAATACCTATTTCATCAGGTGTTCGTTTTTCTGATTTATCATGACGATCATATACAGGCGTTGTTTTTTCACGTAATCCTTCAATGACATCATATAGTTTAACTAACGTACCACTAGGGGCATCGACTTTTTTATTGTGATGCGCCTCGGTAAGTTCAATATCAAAATCTTGTAATAGGGGAACAGCCGCTTCTAGAATTTTGGTAAGCGCGTGTATGCCATAACTCATATTCGCACTGAAAAATACTGGCATGTTTTTCCCTAAATCTTCTAGTTTTTCAACTAATTTTTCTTTTTCACCAGTAGTTGCGATAACTAATGGTAATTTGAACGATTCTTCTAATAATGGGAATAATAAATTAGGATTAGAAAAATCTATCGCAACATCGGCATCTTTTGCGTCAGCAATGTGTTCGTATTGTTGATAAGGTGTTGAATCTTTCGGTGAATGTTCGATAACGCCTACAATTTCATGGCCTTTTTCTTCAGCTAATCTAGCAACTCGTTGGTTCATAGCCCCATAACCAATTAAAAGAATTTTCATTATTTTTCACCTGCTTTAAATGTTTCATAAGCTTGTACTAATTTTTTACGATCATTTTCTTCTAATGGTAGAAGAGGTAAGCGTAGTTCATAGCTTCCAAAGCCTTCATGAGCAGTTAATGCTTTGATTGGTATAGGATTTACGTCTACAGATAGAGCATCTAACAATTGTCCAATTGGTTCGAACGCTTTAGTGATATCGTCCCCGTTTTGTTTAGCGTCATATAAATGTTGGAATTCTTTTGGAATAACATTAGCAATTACTGATATAACGCCATTACCACCACGTTCATAGAAATCAACTACATTATCATCGTTACCACTATAAATTGCAAATTCATCTTGATTAACTCGTTTTTTAACTTCTTCAAAGTAATCAAAATCATTTGTAGCATCTTTAAGTGCAACAATATATTGATTTTTACTTAACGTTTCAACTGTCTCTGGTTCAATCGTCATATTTGTACGAGAAGGCACATTATATAATACAACTGGTAATTCAACCGCATTTGCAATTGTTTCAAAATGTTGTACTAAACCGCGTTGATTCGTTTTATTATAATAAGGTGTAATTAACATGACTGCATCAGCGCCTAATTGTCTAGCTCGAACAGATGCTTGAATTGATTTTTCAGTATTATTTGTGCCAGTACCTGCAATTACAGGTACTTGTTTATTCACTAAATTTACTACAGTTTCTAATACATGTTCCTTTTCATCGTCATTTAAAGTAGGGCTTTCAGCCGTAGTACCATTTACAATAATTGCTTGAGCATTATTTTCTAATAAAAATGAAACGTGACTTCTTAAAGCATCATAATCTACCTCGTTATTTACGAATGGTGTAGTTAATGCTACACCTACGCCTTTAAACATGTGTGTCATATTAAAGAACTCCTTTCAATTTTAAAACTTGTTCTAAAACTTGAACTGCGTTTAATGCTGCACCTTTCAATAAATTATCTGATGTACACCATACATGGAATGTATTGTCTAAAGAATCGTCTCTACGAATACGACCTACAAACACTTCGTCTTTACCAGTAGAATGTATTGCAAGTGGATATTCATTATTAGCTGGATTATCTACAAGAACTACTCGATCATCTTTGTCAAATAGAGCTTGAATTTCTTCAACTGTTGTATCTTGATTGAATGTGACATCCATTTCCACGCTATGACTATCTTGAACAGGTACACGAACACATGTAGCAGTTACTTTTAAATCTTTATCATTTAAAATCTTACGTGTTTCATCAATCATTTTTTGCTCTTCTTTTGTATAACCATTTTCTAAAAATACATCAATGTGTGGTAACACATTGTTATAAATAGGGTGAGGATAAGCTTCAGGTTCTTTACCATTTGCGCCCTCAGATAAATCTCTCTTACCCTTAATACCAGATCCTGAAACCGCTTGATATGTTGTATAAGCAACACGTTTTAAACCAAATGCTTCTTGTAATACTTTTAAAGGTACCACTGATTGAATTGTAGAACAGTTTGGATTTGCAATGATTCCTCTAGTGAACTTAGGTTCATTAACTTCTGGAACTACTAAATCTACATCTTCTGCCATACGCCATTGACTAGAATTATCAATCACTATAGCACCAGCTTGTTCAAACAGTGGGGCGAAATGTTCACTTGTACCACCACCGGCACTCATTAATACATAGTCAAAATGTTCACTTGCTGCTTCGTCAGTTAATTCTTGTACTGTATATGTTTGTCCTTGAAAATCTATATTTTGACCAGCAGATCGTGCTGAAGAAAATAACACTAATTCGTCAAAGGGAATTGCTTTTCTATCTAATGTTTCTAACATTTTTGTTCCTACTAATCCTGTTGCGCCAACTACTGCTAATTTTGTCATGTGTAAGTCACTCCGTTTTCAATATTATTAATATTGTGAAAAATTAAGTTAAATCAATTATATATCAAAAGCACCGTATAGTTCTTCGACAGCTTTTTCACCATTTTCAGCATCAATGACATAAGAAATACTAATTTCTGATGTGGTTGTTTGATAGAAAGGAATTTTAGCATTAATTAAAGTTATAAATGCTTTAGATGCAACACCTGACATATCTCTCATACCTGAACCAATTAAAGAAATTTTGACATAAGCTTCGTTAATTTTATAATCAAGTGCTTCAAAATTAACTGCTAACTGTTCTAAAATTTGTGAGATTTGATGTACATCTGTGTCTTTAATACTAAATGATAATTGTAATCCTTCATGGTTAACGATTTGGGAAATCATATCCACGTTAACTGAGCCTTCTTCTAATTCAGTGAATAATTGTGTTAATAAACGATTATCTGGTAGGGGATATGTGATTGTAACATGCATCATGTGTTTATCTAATGCGACCCCAGTTACTGCTTTTTTCTCTAATAAATCACTTCTAGACATAATCCATGTTCCTTTCACATTTGATAAAGTTCTTCCTAAATATAGTGGAATATTGTAATTTTTAGCCAATTCAACACTGCGCGTCTCAAGCACGCCAGCACCAAGTGCACTCATTTCCATCATCTCTTCATAAGATACATACTCTAAGCGTTTAGCATGACTTAAAATTCGAGGATCTGTGGAATATACACCATCTACATCTGTATAGATTTCACAAGGTATGTTATTGCTAGCTGCTAATGCCACTGCTGTAGTATCAGAGCCACCTCGACCTAATGTAGTTAATTCATGGTTCTCATTAATTCCTTGAAAACCAGCAATCACAAGCACATCATGTTGCTCAAATGCATCAGTGAAGGTTGATGGGTTAATTTCAGCAATTTTACTTTTTAAGTGATGTCCAATTGTTTTAATTCCAGCTTGGTATCCAGTCATGGCTTTAGCACTAACACCAATATCGTTTAGCACCATAGACAAATACGAAACTGTTTGTTGCTCTCCAGTTGTTAAAAGTAGGGCAAGTTCTTGCTCTTTTGGAGTTGACGTTAAGGATGATACATTTTCCATCAATTGATCTGTAGTTTTACCCATAGCACTCACTACAACAATCAGTTGTTCATCTTGTTCAACTCGATCTTTTAACATGTTTGCTATATTTTTAATCTTTGTAAAATCGCTGACGGAAGATCCGCCAAATTTCAAAACACTTCTATTCAAAATTTGTCCTCCTCAGTTAGTAGGGAGGCCCACCTATTCAATAAAAAAAGAACAAGTCTGGAATGCGACTTGTTCTACATTTATGTACAAGTGATGCACTCCATTATTATCAAATAATGACAAACTCTTAGCTCTTAACCAAAAAGTCCAACAAATGATATCTGCTATTATCATTCGTTTCGGCATTGCCCCCTTTCAATATTAGCTGTTAGCAGACAGTAATCTAATATTTACTCATGTTTAATGCGCCTCATCAAAATCTTATTCAATTGATATGTTTTTATTATACATATCTAACATGTGACTGTAAACCGATAATTGTGATTTTTTCAAATAAACAGAAAATTTTAAAGCCACTTTCTTTTAGCAAAGATTAGTGGCTTTTATGCAAAAGTTTGGTTAAAACTTTTGTATTCCTTAAAACCTTACAGCATTTTAATGGTTAGTATCTCTTGTGCAATCGTTTGTTAAAAATCTTAATAAAATAGGGGAATAAAATCCCATAAAAAACCCTTAAGTGACATCAACATTCACTTAAGGGTAATCAATATAATTTAATTATTGTAATACTCCAATTTCTTGTAAGTACTCTTCATAAGGAATTTCTTTTGAAACAGAACCTTGTGGATTTAAATCAATCACACGGTTAGCAATAGTGTTAATGAATTCAAAGTCATATGACGTAAAAATAAGTGAACCTTTAAATGATTTTAATCCATCATTGACTGCAGTAATACTTTCTAAGTCTAAATGGTTAGTTGGTTCATCTAATAATAATACATTCGCACTTGAAAGCATCATTTTACTTAACATACAACGTACTTTCTCTCCACCTGATAACACGCTTGCTTTTTTCTTAACTTCTTCACCACTAAACAACATACGTCCTAAGAAACCACGTAAGAACGTTTCAGTCTGTTCATCTTCTGGTGCATATTGACGTAACCAATCAACAAGATTCATGTTTACACCATCAAAGTATTCAGAGTTATCTTTAGGGAAGTAACTTAATGAAGTTGTAACACCCCATTTATATGAACCTTCGTCTGGTTCCATTTCACCAGCTAAAATTTTAAGTAGGGTAGTTTTAGCAATTTCACTATCTCCAATTAAAATAGCTTTATCGTTAGGGTTCATCGTAAATGAAATATTATCTAATACTTTTTCACCGTCAATTGTTTTAGAAAGATTTTGGACACTTAACAAGTCATTACCAATTTCTCTTTCTGGAGTGAATTTCACATATGGATAACGTCTAGATGATGGTTGAATATCATCTAATTCGATTTTTTCTAATTGTTTTTTACGACTTGTTGCTTGTTTAGATTTAGAAGCATTTGCAGAGAAACGTGCCACGAAATCTTGAAGTTCTTTAATTTTTTCTTCTTTTTTCTTATTTTGTTCTTGTGCCATTTTTTGAGCTAATTGACTTGATTGATACCAGAAATCATAGTTACCAACATAAACTTTAATTTTACCAAAGTCTAAATCTGCAATATGTGTACATACATTATTTAAGAAGTGACGGTCATGTGATACTACGATGACTGTATTTTCAAAATTAATTAAGAAATCTTCTAACCAACTAATAGCTGGAATATCTAAACCATTGGTAGGCTCATCTAGTAATAGTACATCTGGGTCGCCAAATAAACTTTGCGCTAATAATACTTTTACTTTTTGGTTATTTTCAAGTTCAGACATCTTTTTGTCTTGTAATGATGCGTCAATACCTAAACCAGATAGTAAGTTTGCAGCATCTGCTTCTGCGTTCCAACCATTCATCTCAGCAAATTCGCCTTCAAGTTCAGCAGCACGAATTCCATCTTCATCACTGAAATCTGGTTTCATATAAATTTCATCTTTTTCTTTCATTACTTCATATAAACGTTCGTGACCTTTAATAACTACATCAAGTACACGTTCATCTTCATATGCAAAGTGGTCCTGTTTTAAAATTGCTAATCTTTCATCTTTACCTAGTGATACATGACCAGTTTGTGAATCTAACTCACCAGATAATATTTTTAAGAAAGTAGATTTACCTGCACCATTCGCTCCAATTAATCCATAGCAATTACCATCAGTAAATTTAATATTTACATCTTCAAATAGTTTACGATCGCCAAAACGTAAACTTACATCAGTTACTTGTAACATGCATTTGCTCCTTTTTATATCGTTATTCTAACGGAAAAATTATATCATATTATTAAGATACTTTCGACCACCTACAACTTGTAATGATAGATTACACCACTCATGTTATACTATAAAAGAATAAATGACTCGAAGGAGAATATAATGGCACTAGAAAAAGATATCGTAGGTTCAATTGAATTTCTTGAAGTTACCGGCTTACAAGGTTCGACTTATATGTTAAAAGGACCAAACGGAGAACAAGTTAAACTGAATCAATCAGAAGTAAATGAAGAAGATGAATTACAAGTAGGTGAAGAATATAGTTTCTTTATCTATCCAAATAGATCAGGAGAATTATTTGCAACACAAAATATGCCTGATATCACTAAAGATAAATATGATTTTGCAAAAGTATTAAAAGTAGACCGTGATGGTGCACGTGTTGATGTAGGTTTACCAAGAGAAGTATTGATACCATGGGAAGATTTACCAAAAGTTAAAACACTTTGGCCAGAAGCTGGTGACAAACTACTTGTTACTCTAAGAATCGATAGAGAAAATCAAATGTTTGCTCGTTTAGCAAGTGAAGGTATTGTAGATAATATGTACACGCCAGTTCATGATGATAGTAAGCAAAATGAAATGTTAGAAGCTAGACCTTATCGTGTCTTACGTGTAGGTAGTTTCTTATTAAGTACGGAAGGCTACAAAGTCTTCGTACATGAATCAGAACGTAAAGCTGAACCTAGACTAGGTGAGTTAGTTAAAGTACGTATCATTGGCCATAATGAACAAGGTGAGCTAAATGGTTCATTCTTGCCATTAGCACATGAACGACTAGACGATGATGGACAAGTCATTTTTGATTTATTAGTTGAATACGACGGTGAATTACCATTTTGGGATAAATCAAGTCCAGAAGCCATTAAAGAAGTGTTTAACATGAGTAAAGGTTCATTTAAACGTGCTATCGGACATTTATATAAACAAAAAATCATCAATATTGAAACAGGTAAAATTAGTTTAACTAAAAAAGGTTGGTCTCATACTGAAAACAACCAAGATAAATAATACAAAATCTTGTTTCTTCTATTAAAAAGGTAAACTTAATTTAATAACAACATTGTATTGCGTTGATTGAAACTTATAATTCAATCGACGCTATTTTTATGTTAACAATACTTACTTTAATATTTCCTCTTCAACAGAATTTCCCCTAAATCTTGAAATAATCTTAATACGATTAAAGTCTAAAAAGCTGATATATATAAGAATTTCTAATAACTTAACATAACTAAATCTAAACTTAACAAAACATTTACATTAACATAGTTTTTAATTAACAATGATTCGTTAATATTAGAACTGTAAGAAATACATATAACATTTGGGTTATTTATATTAGGAGGATGTTTCAATGAAAAAGTGGCAATTAGTCGGTACGACTGTATTAGGAGCTTCAGTACTTTTAGGCGCATGTGGCGGCGGTAACGGCGGTTCAGGCGAAGGTAAAGATGTAAGTGGTGAAGTAAAAGGTGACGGATCTTCAACAGTCGGTCCTATCATTGAAAAATTAAACGAAAAATTCGCTAAAGATTATCCAGACGCTACAGTATCATCAGGTACTTCAGGAACAGGTGGCGGATTCGAGAAATTCATTTCTGGAGAAACAGATTTCTCAAATGCTTCAAGACCTATTAAAGATGAAGAAAAGAAAAAATTAGAAGACAAAGGTATTAAATACAAAGAATATAAAATTGCTCAAGATGGTGTAACGGTAACAGTAAACAAAGATAATGACTTCGTAAAATCATTATCTAAAGACCAACTTAAAGAGATCTATTCTGGAAAAGCTAAAACTTGGAAAGACGTTAACTCTAAATGGCCTGATAAAAAAATCAAAGCGTTCTCTCCTGACCAATCACATGGTACATTCGACTTCTTTACTGAAGAAGTAATGGATAAAGGCGATATCAAAGCTGAAAAAAATGCTGACACTAACGTCATCGTACAATCAGTACAAAAGAACGAACAAGGTATTGGTTACTTCGGTTATAACTTCTATCAACAAAATAAAGACAAATTAAAAGAAGTTAAAGTCAAAGATGATAAAGGCAAAGATACTAAACCAACTAAGAAAACAATCCAAGATAACTCTTATGCTTTAAGTAGACCATTATTCATCTATGCTAAAGAGAAATCTTTAAAAGATAACAAAGCTTTCCAAGAATTCATGAAATTCACTCTTAAAGATGAAGGTAAATCTGCAGAAGATGCTGGTTATGTAGCACTTCCTAAGAAAGATTACAAAGATGAACTTAAAGAATTAAAAGATTACATTAAGAAAAACAGCAAAGACTCTGATAAAAAAGAAGATAAATAATTAACAATAGAGTTTGGGAATACAACGAAAATCAATACAAAGTGGGTTAATTCAGCCACTTTGTATGATTTTCTTTTCAGGTTAGCACATAAATATCATGAGTCTTTACTCTTATCAACCTGAAATATTCCCACTCTTTTTTTATAATTGGGAGATTTAAGAAGAGAGGTTTTCATATGGTTTCAAATACAAACATTAGAGAAATGATTGCTAAAAATAATGCCAAAAAGGGTGGCATGAGCGATAAAATAGTGCCAATCATTTTAGCTATCATTTCAGCAATTTCAATTTTAGTAACTTTAGGGATTTTATTTACATTACTAACTGAAACAATCACTTTCTTTACACGTGTATCAATCACAGAATTTTTATTTTCTACAGATTGGAACCCGTTCTCAGCTAAACCTTCATATGGTATTTGGGCATTAATCATTGGAACACTTAAAATCACAATTATTGCAGCTTTATTCGCAGTTCCAATTGGATTAGGCGCAGCTATTTATTTAAGTGAATATGCTTCAGATAGAGCTAGACGCATTATTAAACCAGTACTTGAGGTGTTAGCAGGTATACCAACTATCGTGTTCGGTTTCTTCGCATTAACATTTGTTACACCGATTTTAAGATCTATATTTCCTGACTTAGGTAGTTTTAACTCAATTAGTCCTGGATTAGTAGTAGGGGTAATGATTATCCCACTTATTACAAGTATGAGTGAAGATGCAATGGCATCAGTTCCAAACAAAATTCGTGAAGGTGCTTTAGGATTAGGTGCTACAAAATTAGAAGTTGCAATAAAAGTCGTTTTACCTGCAGCAGCTTCAGGTATCTTAGCATCTATTGTACTAGCAATTTCAAGAGCAATTGGTGAAACAATGATTGTATCTCTAGCAGCTGGTAGTACACCAACAGCCTCATTAAACTTAACAGGATCAATCCAAACAATGACTGGTTACATTGTTCAAGTTGCTACAGGAGATGCTACTTTCGGATCAGACGTTTACTACAGTATCTATGCGGTAGGTTTCACGCTATTTATTTTCACATTAGCTATGAACTTACTATCACAATGGATTTCTAAACGTTTCAGAGAGGAGTATTAAAATGTCTACAACAACTACTAACGTAGCAAATCATAACAAAACATTAGTCGATCAAAATAAAGTCGAAAAAAATATTTCTAGTCGTATGACGAAGAATAAAGTATTTAAAGGTATATTCTTAGCTTGTACATTAATAGGATTAATCGTATTAGCAGCATTATTAATAGATACATTAATCAAAGGTGCTGGTCATTTAACACCTTCATTCTTCACTAACTTTTCATCATCTACACCATCTATGGCCGGTGTTAAAGGTGCTTTAGTGGGAACACTATGGTTAATGATTACTATCATTCCAATTTCAATTATTTTAGGTGTCGGTACAGCAATTTATCTTGAAGAATATGCTCGTAAAAATCCATTTACAGACTTTGTGAAAGTTTGTATTTCTAACTTAGCCGGGGTACCTTCAGTAGTATTCGGTTTATTAGGACTTACATTATTCGTACGTGGTATGGGAATCGAGTCATTATCTCTTGGCAAATCTATTTTAGCTGGTGCATTAACAATGTCTTTATTAATCTTACCTGTCATTATCGTAGCATCACAAGAAGCTATTCGCGCGGTACCCAATTCAGTACGTGAAGCGTCATATGGTTTAGGTGCAAATAAATGGCAAACGATTTACAAAGTCGTTTTACCAGCTGCATTACCAGGTATTTTAACTGGATTTATCTTAGCTTTATCTCGTGCATTAGGCGAAACAGCGCCTTTAATTTTAATTGGTATTCCAACAATTCTATTACGTTTACCAAGCGGCATTATGGATCAATTCCAAGCATTACCAATACAAATTTATAACTGGGCTAAAATGCCTCAAGAAGAATTCCAAAATGTTGCGTCAGCAGGCATTATCGTATTATTAATTATCTTATTATTAATGAACGGTTTAGCAATATACTTCCGTAACAAATTTAGTAAGAAATTTTAAAAACAAACGAAATATTAACATTGGGAAATCGATATTGATTATTAAGTAGACTTATTTCAACTTAATTATTTAGAAGGAGTTTTATACTATGGCTAACAAACAAGTCGAAGAAAACAAGAAATTAAATGAACTTAAAAGCAATTCAGGGCAAAGCGTTGCTACAATTGTAACTACAGATGATAAAAAAGATTCAATTTCAGATAGCGAAAGAAAAGTAGTATATTCTACTCAAAATTTAGATTTATGGTATGGCGATAACCATGCACTTCAAAATATCAATTTAGATATTCTTGAAAATAACGTCACTGCTATTATTGGGCCATCAGGTTGTGGTAAATCAACTTATATTAAAGCATTAAATCGTATGGTAGAACTTGTTCCTTCTGTAAAAACAGCTGGTAAAATTTTATACCGCGATCAAAACATATTTGATGCTAAATATTCAAAAGAGAAATTAAGAACTAATGTAGGTATGGTATTCCAACAACCAAATCCATTCCCAAAATCAATTTATGACAATATTACTTACGGGCCAAAAACACACGGTATTAAAAACAAAAAAGTATTAGATGAAATTGTTGAAAAATCACTACGTGGTGCTGCTATTTGGGATGAATTAAAAGACAGATTACACATGAATGCGTATGGTTTATCTGGTGGTCAACAACAACGTGTATGTATCGCTAGATGTTTAGCGATTGAACCTGATGTTATTTTAATGGACGAACCTACATCAGCATTAGACCCAATCTCTACTTTAAAAATAGAAGAATTAGTTCAAGAATTAAAAGAAAATTATTCAATTATTATGGTTACACATAACATGCAACAAGCAGCGCGTGTTTCTGATAAAACTGCTTTCTTCTTAAATGGTTATATTAATGAATATGACGACACTGACAAAATTTTCTCAAATCCTGCTGATAAGCAAACTGAAGATTATATTTCAGGACGATTCGGATAATAGATGGCAGTTATTAGACAAAAATACGAAGATCAACTAGAAGGCTTAATCAAAGATTTACGCCGACTAGGTCTTCGTGTTTATTTTAATATTGAGAATGCCTTAGTGTCGTTAAGTGAAGAGAAGAGAACATTTGCCAGAGAAACTATTCAAAAAGATAAAGAAATCAATCATCTAGATCATGAAATTAATGAAAAAGTGATTATGTTGATTACAAAACAGCAACCAATAGCTACAGATTTGAGAATGATGATGTCAGCATTAAAAATTTCTACAGATTTAGAGCGAATGGGAGACAATGCAGCTAATATCGCTCATATTAGACTTCGAGTCAAAATAACTGACAATTATGTATTAACTAGATTAAAAACAATGGGTAAACTTGCTATGTTAATGCTTGAAGATTTAAATACAGCCGTTAAAAATGAAGATATTACTTTGATTAAAGAAATTATCGAACGCGATCAAGATATTGATGACTTATATATCAATATCGTTAATACTACTTACTTAATTGATAATGATCCTTTCGTTGCTGGACAAGCTCATTTAGCCGCTAGAAACTTAGAACGTGTAGGGGACCATATTAGTAATATTGCTGAAAGTGTATATTACTTCTTAACTGGTAACCGTTATGAAATATCACATTAATCTAACTATATAATCCAAATTAATAAATAAACATATAATATCCCCTCAAATGAATGGTGATTCTTTCATTTGAGGGGATATTTTTATAGTTATTTTGATTGACCTTCAATCTCATCAGTTAATGCAATTGCTTCATCTACTAATTCAGAAATATAGCGAATAGTATCTTTTAATGGCGCTTCAGTTGTAATATCTACACCTGCTTGTTTAGCTAATTCAACAGGAGATAAACTGCCACCTGATTTTAACGTATTTAACCAAGCATCGACTGCTGGTTGACCTTCATTTTTGATTTTTTGAGAAACAACCGTACCAATTGTTAAACCTGCAGAATAAGTATATGAATATAATCCCATATAATAATGTGGTTGTCTCATCCAAGTTAACTCGGCACCATCAGTCATTTCAACTGCGTCACCGAAAAATGTTTGGTAAACGTTTAACATAATATCATTAAGTACTGGCGCAGTTAAAGATTCTCCATTATCTACTTTTTTATAAACTTCCCGTTGATATGCCGCTTCAAGTAAGTGTGTCACCATATTATGATAATAAGTACGTGATAAAATTGAGCCAATCACCCAACGTTTAAAACGAGGGTCATCACTATGGTTAAATAAATAATTGGCCATCAACATTTCATTCATAGTAGACGGTGCCTCTACAAAATACATAGATGCTTCAGATTCTAAGAAATTTTGATGTTTTTGTGCTAAGGTAAAATGTCCAGCGTGACCTAATTCATGTGCTAATACAAATGTTTCAGCCATTTTACCCGTCCAAGAAATAAAGACATATGAATGTGTAAAATATGGACTAGCACAAAATGCGCCAGTATCTTTACCTTTATTTTGAGCAAAATCTATCCAACGATTCTGATAAGCAGATTCAAGCATTGAAGTATAATCATCACCCAACACATTTAATGCACCATAAATATATTTTTTAGATTCTTCTATTGAAATATCTGGTTCATATGTAGGATCTATTGAAATTTTCAAATCTTCAAATCGCATTTTATCTAAACCATGAACACGTTGTAATAATTTGGCATATTTTTGCATTACTGGTGCTAAATCACTCATAATTACATCAATTTGTCTATCAAACATGTCTCGTGTCACTTCTTGTTCTTGTAACAGATAATCAATAACTGAATCATAGCCTCTTAAATCTGCTTCAATTTTTTCTTGTTGAACTTGCATATTATAAGTTGCTGCAGTTGTATGTTGATATCGTTTAATAGCATCACTAAATGATTTGAAACTTTTCTTTCTGAATTCTGCATCAGCATGATCTTCATATTCATTTTCAAATGTTGCGTAATCCATTGGATAATCTACATTTTCATGTTCAAACGATTCAAATGCGATATCTAGCATTTTTGTCGTACCATATAAATCATAAGGTTGATTAATAGTAGGGGATAAACTAGCTAAAGTTTGTTCTACTTTAGGATCTAGTTGATATGGTTTACGCTGAATGAGTTGCTGAATATAGTGTGGATATTGTGTTTCAGCTAGTAAGTGTTGTAATTCATCATCATCTAAATCTAATATTTCCGATTCTAAAAATGATAGCTGACTTGCGATTTTACCATATGAAGTATTTAATTTCGCATTTAATTGTTGTGCTGTTTCATCACTAGTATCTACACTTAGACGTAATTCTGAATAGTTTCCTAGACGATCTAATTGTATTAATAGAGTCTCATACTCATGTAATGCTTTTTCAGCAATTTGATAGTTTGTTAGTTGACCAGCAAATCGTTTATTAAAATCTATAGTTGAAGCCATTATTTCTTCTAACGTTTCGTAAAAGGCATCATCATTTTGGAATAAGTCTTTTAAATCCCAGGTTTCTGAACTTGATACATCTTTTCTATTAGGTAAGCCTTGAGACAATATGTTTCACTCCCTGTTTGTTAATATACGTCATATTATACATTAGTTATTTTTCTTACGCAGTTGATTCAGATAGGAAAATCAAACTTTAATTAAAAGTGTTATTAATGAGATATACTACTATAGTAGGTTTAGTTGTTAGTTAGAAAATAGTATAATAAAAATAGTGTTATTTTAAATAAGGAGAATTCGTATATGACAATTTTTGATATGCCCAATTTCCTATGGATTACTATATTAGCGGTCATCATACTAACAGTGTTTTGCACTTTAGTATTACATAGATGGTTTATTGCGGCAGTAATTTCATTTGTGGTTTTAGGTGTGTTGGCATTCTTAATCCCTAACTTTCAAGATATTACATATCAACCGTTATTAGGATTTGCTGCTTTTATGGCAATAATCAGTTTAATTATTAGTTTCTTATTATGGTATTTCACTCGTAATTGGAGACGTGAAAGAAAGAAAAAACGACTCGAAAAAGATATGCGTAGATATGAACAATTTGAACATGACTATAATGATGATTTCGATAAATATCGTCGTCGTTAAATATAATTTTCATAACCCGATTCTGAATATAACTAACAGAGTTGGGTTTTTAATTTTGATGTAACTAAACATTTTTACAATATAAATATTAGCGTCTATAAACTTTGGCTTTATTAATTTAATATCATCATTTTTATGGAGAGATATCAATGAATATTTTTAAAATAATCACTGCAAAGTGCATACAAATGATTGTTGTGCTGTTAGTTTTATCAACGATTACTTTTTTATTGATGAAATTATCACCGGGTAATCCAGTTGATAAGATTTTACATTTAGATACTGCACAAGTTTCAAATACACAAATTAAAGCAACAGAGGACAAACTTGGACTAAATGATTCCATATTTATTCAATGGTGGCATTGGATCAATCAAATTTTACATTTGGATTTAGGTGTTAGTTATCAAACAAATGAGCCAGTTACTCAAGAAATCACTAACTATGCACCCCCAACTTTAATTATAACTTTAGGTACACTTGTTGTTTCTATTATTATTTCATTACCATTAGGTATCTTAGCAGCAATCCATTATCATCGCCCAATTGATAAAATAATAAGAATAGGTACTTCATTATTGGTCAGTTTACCTGCATTTTTTATAGGTATACTTTTATTATATATATTTGATTTGAAATTAAACATCTTACCACCAGCTAGTGATGGTCAATTTGTTTCATATATACTTCCAATTTTAACAATGAGTATTGGTATGTGCGCATACCTCATTAGATTAATTAGATCTAATTTGTTGGATTTATATCAAAGTCCGATCGTACAAGTTTCTCGATTACGAGGTATGTCTGAACACTATATTCTATTTCATGATTTATTAAAACCTGCACTTTTACCAACCATTCCATTGATTGGGTTATCAGTAGGTAGTTTAGTCGGAGGTACGGTGGTTATTGAAAATCTATTTGAAATACCTGGTTTAGGTGCTTTTTTAGTCGATAGTATTCGTTCTAGAGATTATCCCGTTATCCAAGGCGTTGTTTTATTTATCGGCACTTTAGTCATTATTATTAATACCTTAGCTGATTTATTAAGTGTAATGTTAGACCCAAAACAACGTTTGGCTTCACACCGTAATACAAAGAAATCGTCTCAAGGATATGAACAAAAGGAGGCGACACCTCATGAAAATTAAATTCAACAAGAAAAACTGGATATTTTATGTATTTTTCATTTATATTTTAATCATTATTCTGATGCAATTTTTTGTAAATGATGAAACTGCTATAAAAGTTAATTTATCTCAAACATTTGAGCCAATAAGTGGAAAACACTTTTTAGGAACTGATGATTACGGAAGAGATTTATTTACACGTTTAGTTGTTGGTGCACGTTCAACTTTGTTGGTAACAGTATTAACACTTATCATTACAGTCATTATTGGCGTTCCACTTGGTTTATTAGCAGGTTATAAAAAAGGTTGGACAGACAATATTATTATGCGTGCAATCGATATCGGATTAAGTATTCCAGAATTTGTTATTATGATTGCTTTAGCAAGTTTCTTTCATCCAAGTATTTGGAATTTAGTTATAGCTATTACAGTTATAAAATGGATGAATTATACAAGAGTCACAAGAGGAATAGTTAACAGCGAGATGCATCAATCTTATATACGTATGGCACAACTTTTCAAAGTACCTACATCGAAGATTCTTTTTAAACATTTATTGCCTAAAGTATTACCATCAATATTAGTATTAGTCATTGTAGACTTTGGGAAAATTATTTTATATATTAGTTCGTTATCATTTTTAGGTCTTGGTGCTCAACCACCTTCACCAGAATGGGGCGCGATGTTGCAAGCAGGACGTGATTTTATAACTTCTCATCCTATTATGATGATTGCACCTGCAACGACTATTGCTATTACAATCTTAATATTTAATTTAACCGGTGATGCTTTACGTGATCGTTTATTAGAAAGGGGAAATCGATAATTGAATACTATAGACATTAAAAATCTCTCAATTGAAGACGAACATAGAAACCAACTAATAACAAATATCGATTTTACTATATATGATAAACAAGTAAATGCCATCATTGGTGAAAGTGGGGCAGGAAAAACGCTATTGATGCGTTTTATATTAAATCAACTACCGTCGCATTTTCGAGTTAATTGTGATCATTTTCATTTTAATGATCACTCTCATGGCACTATTCAATATCAATTAGGTAAAGATATCGGGTATATTTCTCAAAATTATACACAAAGTTTCAATGACCACTCTAAACTAGGCAAACAACTTGTTGCTATTTATCGCACTCATTACGATGTGACAAAACAAGAGGCTATTTCTAAAGTAAATAAAGCATTAGGATGGGTGAACTTAGAAGGTGAATTTATATTACAACGTTATAGCTTTCAATTATCAGGAGGGCAGTTAGAACGTGTATATATCGCTAGCGTACTTATGCTTGACCCAAAACTCATTATTGCTGATGAACCTGTTGCTTCTTTGGACGTCGTAAATGGACAACAAATTATGGATTTATTACAACATATTGTTAAAGATCATCATCAAACGCTTTTAATCGTTACTCATAACATGAGTCATGTTTTAAAATATGCAGATTACATTAATGTTATGAAATTTGGACAAATCATAGATTATGGCGACCTTAACTATTTTCAAAGTCACCATATCAATCCTTATTCTCAACAATTATTACATTCTAGAAGTCATTTAAAGAAGGATGAACATGATTAAATTAGACAATGTTTCTTTCAATTACCATAAAAATCTACCTGTGTTGAAACATATTAATTTAACAATACAAGATAATGAAATCGTTGGTATTGTTGGGGAAAGTGGGTCAGGGAAGAGTACACTTGCCTCATTATTAATGAATGAACACAGCCCATCAGAGGGATTTATTAAGTCAGATACTCAAGACATACTACCTGTATTTCAACATGCTTCAGAAAGTTTTAATCCTAATATGACTATCCAACAGTCATTGTCTGAACCTTTGATCTACTATAAAAAGTATAATGATAATGATATTGATAAAATCATCAACGATACAACACAATCATTTAATTTACCATTATCTTTACTAACAAAATATCCTAGTGAATTAAGTGGTGGTCAGCTACAACGTTTTAACTTGATGCGTACGTTACTCGCAAAACCACAAATATTAATTTGCGATGAAATTACATCCAATTTAGATGTTATCGCAGAACAACACATGTTAGATATTTTAAAAGAAAATTATCAAAAACATATACAAACTTTAATTATGATTTCACACGATTTGTCTGTCATTCAGCGGATGTGTCAACGTATGATTGTATTACAAAATGGCGAAATTGTTGATGATTTTGAAACTGGATTGTTATTTAATGAGGACCGACATCCTTATACTAAACAACTTGTTCAAGCATTTGAATAAATAAGTTAAAAAGTGAGTGGGGAAGGCATTACATTGCCAACCTCACTCACTTTTTTATTGTTTTATTGAATGTTACTTTTTATTTTTAAAGGCATCTTGTATATGGTCAAGTTGATCAATTGTAAGTTGATGTCCACCTTCACCAAAGTACCATGCATTTGATTCAAATTGATATACTTCATCATTTTTAATTGCTTTAACATTCTTAATGACTTTATTATTTAATTCTTTAGGTATAGTTTTGTCATTACCATCTTTAGTACGGTTAATTACGAATATTTTATCAGGATTAATTTTATTTAAGTATTCATAACTCACTTGATTTCCCGCTGAATTTGCTTTCATATTGTCATCAGCATGTTGAATACCTAGATCTTTATTTAAAAAGCCACCAAAACGACCAGTATTAGCAAATGCTTTCATACCTTTATCATCAACCAACAATAATAATACTTTGTCTTTAGTAATTACACGTTGTGTTTCTTTAACTTTATCTTTCAATTGTTTATTTAAAGATTTGGCTTTTTGCTTTTTATCAAATATTTTACCAAGTTGATTTGTCGTATTTTCAATTGAAGAAATGTAGTTATCGTTATCTGGGCTTACAAATAAAATTTTAGCATTAGGTGCAGCCTTCTTCATTTCATCAACAGTTTTCGTATGTGCTTGTCTGAAAGAAGCAAGTATTAAGTCTGGTTTTGCTTTAGCTAAGTTATCATAATTAGGGCGCCCAGGATTTCCTAAATTAATGTATTTTTTATCTTTAAATTCAGATAAAGAGTGGGGTAAAAAGCTATTACCTTGACCTTTAGCAATTGCTTTAATATGACTTTGAAGAACCCATTTGTTGCATAATATCTAAAGCACCGTAGTCCATAACTGCGACATTTTTAGCATTTTTAGGTACCTTGACTGTCTCAGTTTTCTTATCTCCTTTAGAGTGGGTATTGTTTTTATCTTTAAATTCATATGTATTCTTTATAGTAACTGTGTCTTTATTTTGTTCCTTTGATTTATGAGAACCTTGACTACAAGCTACTAAAATTAATCCTATCATTAAAATAAATAATAATTTACATGTATTTTTCATAATAATCCTCCTTATCAATATTATAATTGAAAATGAGAATCATTATCAATAGGAATTTTACTTATTTTACAACCATTTATCTATTACTTCACATACGGCTTCATTAGTATTTTCAATTAATGTAATATTAGTATTATTGATGAATGTTGTATGGTCCATATGTTCATTTGTGACAAAGTAGCCTTGTGTAGCATGTTCTAGCATTTGAATATCGTTATGATCGTTACCAAAAGCTATATATTCAGTGGCATTACCAATGAGTTTTTGGATAGTAGTATGTTTATCAATACCTTGAGCTGTAATATCAATATATCGTTCATTAAGATGATGTATAAGTTCAACTGATTTAGATTTTTCAGCTAAAATCGTAGCAATTTCTTCAAAATCATCTTTACGAATTTCTAATATAATGGCTTTAATTGGTTGAGAAATGTCATTCATATCTAAAGCCTTTGCAGTATTATTAGGGTCAATTCGTTGAAATAATTCATTTGTAGTATCTAAGTTCGTTGAATAGTTGTATTTATCATCAAATATGTATTTTAGTTGGTATGCATTTACAATATCTTTAATTAATTGCAAATCATCGAGTGGGATTGATTTAATAACTTCAATACGACCATTTTGAGAAATAATTGAGCCATTGCCACCAATAAGTGTAAAATCTTCAAATTCTGGAATTACTGGTAATAAATCTCTAATTGGACGTGCTGATGCAAATATAACTTGATGACCGTTAGCATGTAGTTTAAACATACGATCGATAATACGTTGATCTACATGTAGACCATCAAATGAAATCGTACCATCAATATCAAAAACAAAATTCATAAAACAAAACTCCTAAACTAAAATGATGAACATATTATAGCATGGTGTAAGTTTGCGTTAATAAACGAAATTCATTTGTAATAAACAGAAAATAGGGTCCCCTGTATCGAATATCTATAACTTCCTATAATATATATTATGTAAACTAAAATCAAAAAATAACTTAGTCTCCTTGGATTATTCTTAAATTCTAAATTTCATTACCGTATTTTATATTTTACAATTCGTTATATTTTTAAGTAGTTTTGTTTTTGTATGACTTATAACTATTAAACCTTAATTTATCCTGTATTGATTTTTATAAGTCTGTAGTTAATAATATCCATTATCTTGTTAATCTCAATATAAGATAAATTATTACTTTGATACAGACTATCAAATAATTTCTATTAAATGCTAACTGTTATAATCTCACAGAAACTAAGACTATTATGTGATATACCAATAAATGCTACAAACTTCAGCTTATGTCATATCGCATAACTGACATATCTATTGATATTATCAATTAATCATCTATATGAATTCTTTTTACACATATATTATTAATGAAATTTAACATATAAAATCATATAACTCTAAACTTCGGTACACGATTATTAACACAAATCTATTTATACATATTTGTAAATTAAATAATAGTTTTAAACATTCCTGTACGTAATTTGTTATATTTCCGCTAATATTAGTGATATTCTACTTATAATTAATTTATTAAAAATTTCGCTATAACTATTGTTGTTAAGCGATTCTATTATGCTATGATTATTTTAGTAGGGTGCAATATGATTATAAAAATTAGAATTTTTATAATATTTATTTGTAGATTTTAACTTTTGAATAAAGTAGATAAATATTAAAAGAGATTGAGACACTGGCCCCAACCTCTTAAATACAATAAATTATTCTATTTAACTTACTTTTTCACTTTTCTACGAATACGATCTAATGTAGTGAATAACCAATATTTCACTTTGTTAATTGGCTTATAAAAATCTCCTATTAACTCTTCAATTTGAACATTAAAGCCTCGTTTAAAGCGATAAACACCGTAGTCCTCACTATTTTCAGTAAAATCACCAGATAAGCCATAAAAATTGTAACGATCATAGCCATTATCGAAGCAATAATTAATCATGAACCAATGCATCATGTATGGACCCATGTATTGATTGAATTTTTCTGATGAACCACCTGAGAAATAGTTAACTTCATAAGCATTAGCAAAGTATACACCTGAAGCAAGATTCAATATTGAACCATCAGTTTGACGAATTTCACTCGCTTGAAGCATTTCTTTTTTGTCATGCTCAATTTGTTTGTCTAACTCACTAATTTTCTTAAGTTGCTTATCACTTTTATTTTCGTTAGCCATCATTTGATCGCGGCGGCTTTCTTTATCATTTAGTGAATGCTGTAATGATTCAATATATTCATCTAAATCAATATATGCTAAAGGAACTAATACTTTATCTCCATAATGGTCTATAAAATTATAAAAGTATTGATCCGTTTTAGAAGCAAAACCAGTTCTTTCTTCAGTTTCACGATAAAGTTCTAAGAAGAGATCAAATTCGTCCCTACTTAAAAATCTTACTTTAACTCCGTAGTTTATCGCTTTATTAATATTTCTTTTACGTTGACTATCAAATTCTTTTTTCAATGATGCAGGTGTTTTCCCCTCTAAATTTAATACACCCATCCATCTTACTTGACTGAAATTATCATATGTTGTTGTAAATCCATGATGCTCATAGCCATGTGATTTAAATAAATTAACGAGTGCATCATTTTTTTCATGATTATCTAGAGGTTTAATATCTTTATCATAAATTTGATAAATCCAATATGGATCCATTTTGACATATAAACATTGATGTTGTTGTAAGTATTTTTCTAACTCTCTCAAATAAAAGTCAACTAGTCCTAAGTCAGAATAATCCATAACAGGGCCGCGGTTTGAATAATAAACGTAACTACCCATTGTTGGAATTTTAGAAAATAGACTTGCTGCAATGACCTTATTACTTTCATCTTTTATACCTAATAATACAACCTGAAAACCATCTGTTTCACGAGTAGCAATATTTTCTTTTACTTGAAAATAATGACTTTCTAAAGATGGATTTTGTACAAAGTTCTCAAATTCTTTAACTGTCAACTCTGTAAATTTCATATTTAGATAATTCCCTTCCTAATAAAAATTTATTATTTATGTTTATTTTTTAAGTAATTTCTTTAATGTAGTATAAACAGTGTACATAGGTTTATTTATTGGTTTAAGAAAATCTCCTACATATTCAATGACATCAGCATTATAGCCTTTTTTAAATTTAATTACACCAGCATCTTCTGCATCTTCTGTGAAGTCCCCACTGATTCCATAAAAATTATAACGATTGATGCCATGTTCTAGTGCATAATTAATCATTGTCCATTGTACAGCATAACTACCTGCGAAGTGTCGATATTTGTTTGACGTACCGCCTGCATAGTAAACAACTTCGAAAGGATTAATAAAGAAGTAACCTGCAGAAATTGGTAATTCATTACCATGTTCTGCTTGAAGTCGTTGTGCTTCATCTAATTTCTGTTGATTAGCAGCTATTTGTTGCTCTAAGTTAGCCTTTTTATTATGTGATTTTTTATTATCTGGGCGCTTTTCAATATCTTTGATGGCTTTATTTAAATCTTTGTTTAGTGTCTCTTTTTCATTATTTAACTCTTCAATATATTCATCAAAATTAATATATGCTAATGGCACTAAAACTCGATCTTTGAAATGTTTAAAACGATCATAATAATAATTATCGTCTCTATCTTGGAATTCTTTAGTTTCTGATGTATCTTCCATAAATGATCTAAATATTGGTAATTCTTCTTCGGATAAGAATTTAACTTTCACACCATTTTTTTGTACCTTTTTAGTATTACGTTTACGTAAATTATCCATTCCGTCTAAAACATCTTTAGCGGTCTTGTCTTTTAAGTCTAATACTGAATGATATCTAACTTGTAATACTGGATGAAAGCCTTTATGAAAACCTTCATGTTTAAACCCTAGTGATTTCATTTTATCAAATATCCAATCATGGCCGGCATTTCCAAGGACTTCCCCATCATGATTTAAATATTGATACGGTACATATGGATCTACTCTTAAATAAAGACAGTTATGCTTTTTAACATATTTAGTTAATTCATTAAAAAAGTAATGAACTAATTCTTTATTATCATAATCAATGACTGGACCTCTATTAGTATAGAAATACTTGAAGAATTTCAACACTGGTACTGCTGTTAGTAAACATGCTGCAATGACTTCATTGTCGTTATTCTTGATACCAACTAAATGCGACTCTGTACCTTCAGCAAGTTTCAATTCATAGTTACCTATCATTTGTGTGAAATGGGTGTAAGGCATTTGGTCTGTAAAATCGCCAAATTCCTTCGCTGTTAAGTTTGTAAACTTCATTATCATAACTCCTATTGTTTTTATCTCTATTTTTATCTCTGTTAAGAATTCGATTTAAGTTCAAATTATACTATGTTCAAATGATGTTACTTTCTATGTATATAATATCTAATAATACTTAAATATATGCAATATAAATATTGCTATCTATGTTGTCTATATAAGTTATTACTGATACCCCTTAAAAATTAATAATTTTAATATTACTTAGGGATGTTTTTCATAACCTTTTCAACTTATTTTGACTAAATGTAATAAATAATAGTATGAGTTAAATATATAAACCCATACTATTAATGTATTATCATCTATTATTTTAATGCATTTACAAACCTATTGCCAATGACTTCCCTTAAAACATTGTAAAATTTATGCAATTTGATTAAGTTCTATCATAATACGTGTATTAAATTACATATATCCTTTATATTTACATTTTTCTGATTTATCATGCTATGAATTAAAATCCATACATTTAAATTATTGATTTAGTGCATGTCGTATCGAGTTGAAATATTTAATATTTTCTTCAGTCGAATCATTATCGAATCGTCTTACTATTTCACTACCTATGACTACACCATCTGCAATTTGTGAAATATCTTTAACGTGTTGCACATTTCTAATTCCAAAACCAGCTACGACCGGAACCTGAGCAGTTCGTTTAATTAAATTAAGTTTGGATTTTAACTCTGGATGGAACTCACCATTTTTTCCAGTAGTTGCATTCATTGTAACAGTGTAAATAAAACCTTCAGCTTTTTCAGCTATTAATTTCATTCGTTCTTCAGTCGTTGTCATAGCAATTAATGGAATTATTTTCACATTACTTTCATGTGTTTGTTGTTTTAATTTTTGAGCAAGTTCAAATGGTAAATCAGGTATAATCACTCCATAAACACCTGCTCGTTGACAAGCTTCAAAAAATGCTTATTCACCATAATTACAAATAATATTATAGTAAGTCATTAACACATACTGACTTTTAATTTCTAATTGATGTAATTCTAGTTGATCGAAAATGTATTCAATTGTAATACCTTCTTCTATAGCTTTTCCACCAGCTTCCATTATTGTCGGTCCATCTGCCACTGGATCTGAAAATGGTACACCAACTTCAATAATATCTGCGCCACACTGACTCAACACTTTCATATGTTCTATCATTTTAGAATTACCCATTATATATGGAATAAATAGTTTACTCATTTGTGTCACCTCTTTGTTGTGTGTATTGACGTATCGTATTCATATCTTTATCACCACGACCAGAAAGTGTGACAACAATGATGTCATCTTTATTCATAGTTGGTGCTAGTCTTTCTACATAACTTAATGCATGCGCACTTTCAATGGCTGGAATAATTCCTTCAGCTTTAGTGAAACGTATTAAAGCTTCCATAGCCTGTTCATCACTAGCTTCGGTATAAGTTACACGTCCAATGTCGTTATAATAAGAATGCTCAGGACCAATACCTGGATAATCTAAACCAGCTGAAATGGAATGTGCTAATTGCACTTGTCCATGCTTATCTTGAATTAAATACATTTTGGCACCATGTAAAACTCCAGGATTCCCTTTACCAATTGCAAGTGCATGTTTATCAGTATTTTTGCCTTTACCTGCTGCTTCAACACCATATAGTTTCACTTCATCTTGAATAAATGGATAAAATGTGCCGATAGCATTAGAGCCACCACCAATACAAGCAACAATTGCATCCGGTAATCGATTTTCTTTGTTCAATATTTGAGATTTAATTTCTTTTCCTATTACGCTTTGTAAATCTCTAACTATTGTTGGAAATGGATCTGGCCCTAATGCAGATCCTAAAAGATAATGTGTATCTTCAACATGACTAACCCAATATTGCAATGCTTTGTTTACTGCATCTGATAAAGTGCCTTGACCTTCTTCAACCGAAACAACTTTAGCGCCTAACAATTCCATTCTAAAGACATTTAATTGTTGTCTTTGAATATCTTCTTTTCCCATAAAGACAATGAGTTCCATATCGAATAATGCAGCAACTGTTGCACTAGCCACACCATGTTGTCCAGCACCTGTTTCAGCTACTAGTTTACGTTTACCCATACGTTTTGCTAACAGTGCTTGTCCAAGTGCATTATTAATTTTATGCGCACCAGTGTGGTTAAGGTCTTCTCTTTTTAAATAAATTTTTGCTCCACCTAATTGCTCTGTATATGCTTTGGCATAAGTTAAGGGTGTTTCTCTACCCACATATTCTTTTAAATAATATTGAAGTTCATCTTGAAATTTTTGATCATTTTTAGCTTTTTGGTATGCTTGTTTTAGTTCTATGATTGCTGGCATTAATGTCTCCGGTACATATTGTCCACCACATTCTCCAAAGAACCCTAATTCATCTGCTTCCGTTTGTATTTGTTTAATCATAACTCATTCCCCTTTCACTATATTAAAGATTGTTTTCATTTTGCGTTTATCTTTTCGTTCATTTGTTTCAATACCAGAGGCGATATCATAACCTAAATGTTTTAAAGGCATATGTTGAATCGTCTTAATATGTTCATCATTGAGACCACCTGCTATTAAAAATGGTGTATCTTCAATATGTTTTATTAAATTCCAATCAAAAGTTTGACCTGTACCACCATATTCAATAGATGGTGTATCTATAATAAATAAATCAACATACGGTTTATATAAATCAAGTTGACTATTGAGGTCTTGAGTAGCGGGTAACGCTTTAAAAATTTTAATATTTGGATATTGGTGTTTAACCCATTTGATAAGTTCAATATTTTCGTTACCATGAAATTGGATTGTATCAATATTAGTAAGCGTAACTAGTTGTTGGATTTGATTCTTATCTGGATTCACTACAACAACTACACGTTGTATAGTCTTAGGAACAAGCGCTGACAAATGCTGAATTTGATTAATGTCTAGATGACGTCGACTTTTGGAAAAATGGATAAATCCTATCGCATCGATATCACTCTCAATTGCCTTTTTCACATCATCTTCATATCTGAATCCACAAAATTTTAAATACATGATTTCACCTTGTTTAACTTAAGTGTTGGTAGAAATTGACTTAAATCATCACATTTCATTAAAGCTTCTCCAATAAGTAATCCATCGATACCTGAGTTTATAATTTGTTCAACATCAGACTTATTATGAATGCCACTCTCAGAAATATAATAAAATCCATCTTCCCTATCTGCTAAAATGTCATTTGTATGATTAACATCAGTTACAAATTGCTTTAAGTCTCTATTATTAATTCCTATTATTTCTGGCTGTATTTGATATGCTCTATTAAGTTCATCTTTGTCATGAACTTCTACTAACACTCCTAAATTAAGTTGTGTCGCATATTGGTATAATCGTTGAAGCTGTTCATCAGATAAAATATTAACAATAAGTAAAATAATCGATGCTCCTGCAGTTTTTGCTACATCTATTTGAATTTCATCTATGATAAAATCCTTACATAAAATGGGTAATGTTGTTTGTGGTGCTAACTCTTGTAACCTTTCAAAGCTTCCTCCAAAATATTGTTCATCAGTAAGTATTGATATTGCATTAGCCCCATACGTTTCATAATCTTTAATTTGCTGTGATAAATCTCGTTCTGGTAATTGATTTACAGAAGGACTTTTAGATTTTATTTCTGCAATGATAGAAAGTTGTTCATCATTGGCTAAACTTTCTTTTAATGTTTTTTTCTTTAGGTGTGGCGTGTGTTCATTGTTGTATGATTTGAGTGATATTAATTTTTCTTGATAATAATGAGACGATAATAATTTCTTTTTATAACTTACAATTTCATCTAATATTGTCATTTAATTCCCCACCATTCTTAAATATTGTTTCATAGCTAAACCACTATCAATTAAATATTGAGCAAGATTGATACCTGTTTGAATATCTTTAACTTTTTCTGCAACATATAAAGCTATACCTGCATTCAACACAACAACATCTCTTTTACTTGTGTGATCTTGTCCATTCAATATATTTACTGTAATTGCTTTATTTTCCTCAGATGTGCCACCTTTTAAAGTATCATTAGAAGCATTGCGTAATCCGAAGTCTTTAGCATTAATCGTATATGTTTCTATATCTTTACCTGCGGTTACTTCATAAATTAAGTTGTCTCCTGATAAACTTGCTTCATCCATACCTCCTGCGCCGTGAAGTACAATTGCTTTCTTACGACCCAAGTCTTTTACTGTTTGAGCAACATTACCTAATTGATTGGGATCATAAATACCCATTACTTGGTATGTTAATTTAAAAGGATTAATTAACGGTCCCACTAGATTGAAAATAGTTGGCTTTGACATCATTTTTCTAATGGGTTGAATATATTTCATAATTGGATATGATTCTGTAGCGCTGACAAATGCTAAATTATATTGTTGTAATGTGTTAATCACATCGTTAACTTTTGTAGTATTTATATTTAATTGATTGAGTAAATCTGTGCTTCCAGAATTAGAAGTGATACTCTTGTTTCCGTGCTTCACAATTAAAGCTCCTGCACTAGCAACTATAAATGAAGCGGTCGTCGAAATATTAAAACTTCCTGACTTGTCCCCTCCCGTACCACATACACACATTGCGCCTTCATAGTAAGGTTGTTCTTTATACATTGTTTTAATTAAACTTTTAGCTAAAAATGTTAACTCAGTTTGCTGCATTTCTTTATCAGTATATGTTTTTAAAGCCTTATATTTAACTTGATTTTCAACTTCTGGATTAATCATTAAATTTATAAATGATTTCATATCTTCTTCATTTAAGTGTTGTTGCTTTTCTAGTTGTTGTAAAATTTTCATCTAATCACCCTTTACTGCTAAATTAATAAAGTTTTTAATAATATCTTCTCCGTATTCTGTTGCAAAAGATTCTGGATGATATTGAATTCCAAAATGCAATTGATTTTCGTGTTCAAATGACTGGATACAATCATTTGTTGTTCCAGTTATAATTAGTGACTTAGGAAAATGTTTTGCGTCGCTAACTAATGAGTGGTAACGCATGACATTAAAGTTTAGAGGTAAGTCTCTATATAGTATGGAGGTACCATTTTGCTTTATTTCATCTACTTTTCCATGCATTACAGTTTCACCTTGTATTACTTTTCCGTCGTAATAACACGTGAGTGCTTGTGCTCCTAAACAAACGCCAAGTATGGGTTTATCTTTATAACGTTCAATAATATTAACTAACCATTTATTATCCAATGGATGGCCTGGTCCAGGTGAAATAATGACACCATCTACATCTTGATTCATTACCTTTTCATCATCTGGATATAGTACAGTGACATCTTCTTTTGGCATATGCTGCATTACGATGTCAACTAGGTTATAAGTAAATGAGTCATAATTATCGACAATTAATATCATGGTGACACCTCCAATAAACTTTTAGCTTTTAATTTGGTTTCTTCTAATTCCTTCTGTGGTTCAGAATCATAAACAACGCCACAACCTGCTTCTACATTGATATATGTGTCATCAATCATCATTGTTCGTATTGCAAGTGCAAAGTCTAAGTTGTGATTACAATTGATATAACCAATGCCACCACTGTATACACCACGTTTGTTGGGCATAACTTCATAAATTCTTTGTATTGCTCTTAGTTTTGGTGCACCAGAAACTGTTCCGGTTGGTAATAAACTTGCTATCACAGACATTGGTGAAATATCTTTTTTAATTTGCCCTGTGACTTCGCTTACTATATGCATTACGTGTTCATATTTCTCTATTTCCATCAATTTCTTAATATGAGACGTTCCATTTCGGCATATCCTGTGAATATCATTTCTACCTAAGTCTACTAACATACTATGTTCGCTGCGTTCTTTTTCGTCATTAATTAGCTGATGTGCATTAGCTTCATCTTCTTCTAGTGTCCGTCCTCTTTTGATAGTTCCAGCAATTGGGTTGGTTTCAACTAAACCATCATGCACTTTTACAAAACTTTCAGGCGAACTACCTACAATAATTGGTTCACTCATATTGATGTAATACATGTATGGACTTGGATTTTGTCTTTTTAAATTTTGATATAACTGAAATGATAATGATTGACGTTGATTTTCAAAATGATGTTGATAGCGATAAATCCTTGAAGGTACTACTTGAAACATATCACCTTCAGTTATTTTCTTTTTAAAATCACTAACAATTTCCATGAAATGTTGTTCACTTATGTTGGTTTCTATTTGTTTGTCCTTAGCTTTAAATTGAATACTTGGTTGATATACTTGAATCGTTTTGAGTTGTTCGATTCTTTCTTTTACACGTTTAATTAATTTTTCTCGAGCTACTTGAGAGAATAGATTTGTACTAATGACATATAATTCTTCTTTGTAATGATCAAACACATAAACGTCTTCAATCATGTGAAAATTAACATCATGTTGTGGATGATCATCTAAATTTATGTTTTGTAATATAGGAAATTCATGTCTTACTAAATCAAAACTGCATGTTCCAATAAAACCTGAGATAAATGGTAATTCTTGTAAACTTTTATCTTCTATATCTTCATAGTATTGATTAACAAATTGTTTTAAATATTGATATGGTTTCTCTGTTATAGTTTCGTTTTTGTGTTGAGTACTAATATAAACTTGATTGCTATCTAGCGTGATTTTTCCATAACTATCAAACACAACAATGGAAAATCTTCCCTTAAGTTTATTCTGACTCGAACTTTCTAAAATAATTTTTCGGTTTTTGAGTTGAGCTAAAGTTTCTGGTGTTATATTGGATTGTAGTTTTTCATAATATATTTCCACTTTTGAATACTCCTTTATAATTAATATTGCTTTCTTATTCATGTTTATCTTTTAGTTTGTTTTATTAGATTGCTTATTTCTGAAGAATGATTTTTATGCAAATAAAAATCAGCCTCCTATAAAAGGACGCTGACGCGTGGTACCACCTTAATTAACGTAATATTCTTAACATTCAGAATATTAAACGTTCACTCATTTTCTTTATTTAATTATTTGTCTTTATTTGCAAAACCCAATTTCATTTATAGAGGTGTTAGTTCTCATCACACACTAACTTTCTGTCACTACCTTGCTACAAACTACTACATTTTGCACCAATGAAAAAAGCACCACGAAACGCGTAAAATCAATAAGGACGCGTTACCGTGGTGCCACCTTAGTTAACAAATTATTATTGCTCACTTTTATACTATTTAATTTTATATTCGAAAGCCCAATTCACTGAATATGTTGTGCTAATTTACATTAACCATTAGCTTTCTATTTGCTACAAATCACATTCGCTACTTTATCTTCCGAATTGTTTAACAATTCTAATTATTTAGTATAATACATTCCACTCTAATATTTGTCAACGTAAAATCAAAATTTATTTTGAAATTTGCGACATACAATACGCATACAAAAGATTCTGTGTTGCTTCAATAGATTCAATATGTGTTCTTTCTAATGCATGTGAAGATTCTATTCCAGCTCCAAATAACCCGTGGCGAATATCAGCTCCTGCTTTCAGTGCTGTTGTAGCATCAGAAGTATAATAAGGATAAATATCTACTTTATATGGTATGGCATTTAATTTGCATAATTGTACTAATTGAGATCTCAATCCTTTATGGTATGGGCCTGAGCTATCTTTTGCACATATTGAAACTGTATATTCATCAGATGATTGTCCATCACCTAAAGCGCCCATATCTAACGCAATAAAATCCACAATGTTATTTGAAAGTGACGCATTTGCACCATAGCCAATTTCTTCATTATTAGAAATATAAAACTGTGTAGTATGAGGTAAATTAATATTATCTTGCTTAATTTTTTTCAATAACTCAATAATCATTGCTACACTTGCTTTATCATCAAGATGGCGTGACTTAATGAAACCAGATGTTGTAATTTGTGTTCTAGGATCAAAGCTAACAAAGTCCCCTACTTCAATACCTAAATCTTTAGTTTCTTGAACTGAATTTGTCTTTTCATCTATTCTTATTTCCATATGTTCTAAATCTCTCGGTATTTCATGATTATCTTTATATACGTGTACACTCGTTTCGTGTAAACATATCGTTCCTGTATAGACATCACCAGATTCTGTTTGGATTTCACAATACTCACCTTCTATAGCATTAAAATGAAATCCTCCAATTAAATCTATAGCTAATCTTCCATTTTCTTTTATTTCTTTAACCATTGCACCTAATGTATCAACATGAGCTGCAATACATCGCTGTTGACTTTGATTGTCTCCATCTACTGTTATAATCAAAGCACCTTTGTTAGTGAGTTCGGTTTGATAACCTAAATCTTCTGCTATATCCTTTACAAAATTTATTGCTTTTTCAGCATTGCCTGATGGACTATTAATTTCTGTTAATGTCTTTATAGTTTGTAAAATATTACTCATCTTATTTACCCTTTCCTGCATAATATGTTTAGTTTCAGTTTAGACTATTTAACTAATATATTCTAATATATATTTCTATTGATTCCGTTGCTCTCGTCTTTTACAATATTAGTATTCTGAAAATTTCGAAATAGGTGGTCATTCATGAAAAACATATTATTCGTAGGACTTGGTTTGATTGGTGGGAGTTTAGCAAGTAATTTAAAATATTATCATCAAGACATTACTATTACAGCTTTCGATGCAGACGAATCACAGTTAGATAAAGCACTATCAATTGGTATTATCGATAACAAAGCTATTCATTATACCCAAGCTGTTGAAAATGCTGATATGATTATTTATGCTACCCCTGTTGAACAAACTGTCTACTATCTTAAACATTTAACTAAATTAAATACTAAACCCCATTTAATTGTTACAGATACTGGTAGTACTAAATCAACAATTCAATCTTTTGAAAATGAGTTGTTAGAACATGATATCCATCTAGTTGGTGGTCATCCAATGGCTGGTAGTCATAAATCTGGCGTATTAAATGCAAAAAAACATCTTTTCGAAAATGCCTATTATTTACTTGTCTTTAATCAAAAGGAAAATAAGAAAGCTGCTGAGAAAATCCAAGAATTATTAAAATCAACGTTAGCTAAATTTATATTCACTGACGCTAATGAGCATGACTTTGTTACTGGTATTGTTAGTCACGTACCACATATAGTCGCGTCCAGTCTAGTTCACTTAAGTGCCGACCACGTAGAAAAACATCATTTAGTACAACAATTAGCTGCAGGAGGATTCCGTGACATAACTCGAATTGCTAGTAGTAATGCAGAGATGTGGAAAGATATCACATTAAATAATAAAACTTTCATTCTAGATATTTTAGAAGATTTACAAAATCAAATTAGTTCTGTTATGACAATGATTTCATCTTCAAAATCTGAAGATATTTATCAATTTTTTGCTAATGCTAAAGATTACAGAGATCAACTACCCGCTAAACAACGAGGTGCGCTATCTACGGCGTATGATCTATTTGTTGATATTCCGGATAAACCGGGTATGATTAGCAAAGTTACTCACATTCTAGGTTTACATAATATTTCTATAAGAAACCTTAAAATTTTAGAAGTCCGTGAAGATATTTATGGTGCCTTACAAATTAGTTTTAAAACTCCTGAAGATCGGGAAAGTGCTATTCAAGCACTAAGTCAATTTGATACTTATATTGAATAATATTTATGATTCAATGATTTTAACCTGAGACTTTAATTAATACGTCTCAGGTTAAAATATGCTTATTACGTTTTAAAAATAATATTTCTATTAGCGTTTTATTACATTTTATGACCTGCCATAAGTCCTAGTCGTCCATGTTTCGTACCAGCTTCTGTATACGATGTTGCCTTGGAAACAATACCTTTTCCATATTTCAAATGTAAATGGTCAATCGTTTTTGCTAATTTTTCGTCTCGTTTCCGTTCATATTCGTCAATAAACAAGTTCATTTGTCTTTCATTCTCATTTATAAATTGTGTTAGTGACACACTTAATGTCCGGTACAATGCTTGTTTATCACACAATTTGTTCGCAAAATAGTTAACTACCTTGAAAATATCTTTTTCTAAATTAGTTCCTTCTTCCAAGGTATATTGCTTATGTACGCCACCTTCATCACTATAACCAAATGAGAAGTGTATGGTACGTGCCAATTGTTTTCTTGCTCGAACCCTACTTGCTACATCCTCAATTAACTCTTGCATAACAACTTTGGCTTCTTCAAATTCATAATCTCTCATCAATATCTGACTTTTACATATTGATGGATTATTGACTTTATATTTTTCTCTCATTTTACTTTGATCAATACCATTAGCATGAAGATGCATATCCACACCTAATATCCCAAAATCCCTTTTTAAATATTGATACGGATATTGAGCTAAATCACCTATAGTAAAAATACCTCTTTTATTTAATTTAGCTTCTGTCTTTCTATTTATTCCCCAAAATTCTCTTAATGGTTGAATTGGCCATAACTTTTCTGGTACATGCTGATAACGCCATTCAGCAATACCGTTTTTTGTATGCTTGGCTTCAATATCCATTGCTACCTTACTTAGTAACATATTGGAACCTATACCAATAGTACATCTAATACCTGTTTCTTCATGAATTTCTTTCTGTAATCTTTCACAAAATGCTTGAACGGTTGAATTAAATCTATGGTAACTATCAGTCACATCCATAAAAAATTCGTCAATACTATACTGATGTAAATCTTCTGGTGGCACATAACGTAAAGCAATCTTAGATATAGTTACTGAAACATTAAGGTACTTTCGCATACTTGGATTAATAATATATATATCGTTGCGATGTGGTATTTCAAATAACCTTGATCCCGTTTTAACACCTAATTCTTTAAGTTTAGGTGTCGCAGCTAATACGACTGAGCCTTGTCTTTTAGTATCAGCAACTACTGCTAATTTTGTTGTTAAGGGATCCAATCCCTTTTCTATACATGACACACTTGCGAAAAAGCTCTTTTGATCAATACATAGTACATCTCTATCTTCTAATAAATGATAGTCATACATCATTACCCCTCCCTAATACATTTTCATTATATACGAACAAATGTTCTTATTCAAGTATATAACGAACAAATGTTCTAAAAGGAAAATGTTTTTTTATTAATTATTCATGCTATACTAAGAGTGTAATAAATATCATTGGAGGAATGACATATGCCAATCGTAAACGTTAAATTATTAGAAGGTCGTTCAGATGAACAACTTAAAGACTTAGTTACAGAAGTAACATCAGCGGTAGAAAGAACAACAGGTGCTAATAGAGAGGCTATCCATGTAGTCATTGAAGAAATGAAGAAAAATCATTATGGTGTTGCAGGAGTTAGAAAATCAGATCAATAAGTTGATAAATAAAATAAAGCCACGCACTTAACAACTTGTGCGTGGCTTTATTCGTATTATTTTTTATCATTTTTGTCATCAAAAAAGTCTTGAATTGCTTTTTTGTTTTTTGCTTTATCAATTTGCAATGCACTACCATCGTTATTAGTAGTGATATCTTGATAAGAATTTTTAATAGGAACAGTTAATGAATCAACATTTTTGTCTCCTCGAATACCAAAGCTTATTCCAGTTTGGAACATAGCTGAATCAGGCATATCTGTATTCACATATCCTCGAAGAATACCAGCTACTTTAGGTAGCTTAGCAACTGTACCAAAATTCACTAATTCAGATTTAAGTGTTTGCATCACCTGTTGCTGACGACGTACACGTCCGAAATCGCCTTCTGCATCATGACGAAATCTTGCGTAACCAAGTAACTCTTTACCATTTAAACGATGATGACCTTTTTTCAATGATACTCCAATATTTTCAGACATATCTTTTTCTACATCTATAGGAACACCATTAGGTTCTAATTCATCTATCATTTTTTCAAAACCAGTAAAATCAACCACTGCGTAATATTCAGGATTAATTCCTAAATTTTTATTTAATGTTTTTCTTAGTAATTCTGGACCACCAAGAGAATAAGCAGCATTAATTTTATATTTATCATATCCAGGTATGTCTGCATATATATCACGCATGACTGACATCATTTTCATTTTTTTATGAATGTAATCATATTGTACAACCATAATGGAGTCTGTACGTGATTTACCACCCTGAGCTTTATCTGCGCCTAAAACCAATACAGAAATTTTACCGTCGTTTTTCACTGGACCGTTAAATTGATGTACTTTAATGTCTTTAGCATGCTTTTCAGCATACTTCACACCACTATTATATCCATGAACAATATAAGCAATAATAATGATGAAGATAATTAAAATTAATAAAATAATAAAAGGTAATTTGCGCACTCTTTTTTTCTTTCGTCGCCTAGAAGGTGTAGTTGATGTACCTGCTTGTCGTTTATACTCAGTTTCTTCTCTGTTATCCTTCTCGTCTCTCATATTTACCTACCTTATACCTTTAAAATTATAATACTATCATCTATAATTAATATGTATTAACGTTATAGAAAAAGTATTCAAAAAGCAAGGGTTTTTTTAATAAATGGTACTAAGGTCCAATGAAAGGGTGTCATAAATGAATATAAATACTGCATATTTTGCGGGTGGGTGCTTTTGGTGTATGACGAAACCTTTTGATACATTTGATGGAATAGAAAAAGTTACATCAGGATATATGGGTGGAGACATTGCTAATCCTACATACGAGCAGGTTAAAAGTGGCACTACTGGACACTATGAAACTGTAAAAGTAGAATATGATGTCGCATTATTCTCATACAATAAATTATTAGAAATCTTTTTTTCTGTTATTGATCCTTTAGATGATGAAGGACAATTTCAAGATAGAGGTTCTCAATATCAAACGGCGATTTTCTATTCCAATGAACATCAAAAGAAACTAGCCGAAGACTATATCAAGGCAATGCAAAATACAATCAACGCTGATAAAGCGATTGCTACTAAAATTTTACCTGCAACGACGTTTTATGAAGCAGAAGCATATCATCAAGATTTTTATAAGAAACAACCTGAAAGATATGCTAAAGAAGAACAAGATCGTAAAAATTATAAAAAAGACTAACTGTTAATTCAGAGAAGGTTGTATAAACATACAAAAATAGCGATTGATGAAATCATTTATTTTCATCAATCGCTTTTATTATATTATTTGTGACGTATAACTCTCATTACTTTAATCATAGATTGCCATAACGAGGCATCTTTTCTATAAACTAAAAATCTTGGCTCCCATTGTGGACCATACTTTTCTTTATAACGTCTTAAACCTTGGAAACGATATAGTCCATTAAAATGTTCAAATACTCTTCCTGCTAATCGTTCTCTAAGATATGAATAATGTAGTTGTCCTACATTAGATAGCGTCGCCATACCTAAGTTAAATGATTGATATCCTTTTTCTTTACTCCACGATAGCATGTGTAAATACAATCCATCCATTAATGGTAAATCTAATTCCGGCAACCAACGAATTAAATCAACCGAAATAGCATCATTAAAATATGTTGGCATTAGAGTACAGAACGCTATAATTTTTCCTTCTTCATTTCGCATAATACCAATCGGCGCTTTAGATAAATAATCTTCACTAAATTGACCTACTGAAAAATGCATTTCACTTCTACCTTCTAACCATTGATCACTCACATTTTTTAATGTTTCGAACATATCTTGTGAAAATGGCGGCTCAATTATTTCAAATTTGATATTTAAATCTTCAAATTTATTTAAAGTTGCTCTAAAACCACGACGCTTTTTACCAGAAGTAGTAAATGTAGTTAAATCAATAATTGCTTCTTCCCCAAGTTTAAAGAATTGATTACCAAAATTATGATAAAGTGGCATGAATCTATCACTTACTTGATAAAAAATAATATCATAGCCATAATATTCAGCGTATTCATAAAATGCTTCTAATAAAGATTCGAACGATGCAGTATCCCCAACTGGATCACCTAATACTACTAAAGCATTAGATTTATATCGATACATCAAAAAGGCTGATTCGTTTTCATGAATAAAATAATTTTTATCCCCACTATAAATAAGATGTGTTAAATAATTACCACCATATTGTTGAATAATTTGTTCACAAACAGCTAAATTTTTATTTTGACTTGATTTAATAAATCGATAATCAAATAGCCATGCAATAAGTGCAACAATAATAGTAATTAGAGCTATCGTTATCCAGAAATAATATCTAAGCACTGTCGTATCTACTTCAATATTATAAACATCGAGTGCATATAACGTGCTAGAGATAATAACATGATTAATATAAAGTACGATGATACTTATTAATATAAATAAGAAGGCATTTTTTAATCTTAATGGTCTCTTAAGCACTTTTGATTGACGATAAGCAATAAACAAGAGTACTAACATAACCAAAAGCCATGTTAAAAGTATGAATGACGCATACGTATAAACTGTTGCTGCAAAAATTAATAAAATCGAAATAATAGCAAAAATAATTGCACGTCGACTTTGCTTAAATATTCCTTTTACATTTAACATTAATAATAAACAAGCACTTGTATGAATAGATAATGTTAAATAGTAAGCCAAATGATTATCGTCATATAATCCGTCATATATGATTGTTAAATTATTAATAAAGAAAATAACACTTGTTAAAAATACTAAAATCGCTAATGAAAAAGATGGAATTTTAGATAAAATATCCTTTTGATATGACATCAAAAATGACGTAACATCTTTTGCAGGAACAAAGTATTTAGATTCTCCGATATATTTTCTAGCTGTATTACCAAATTCAAATGTAGATAATACTAATGCAATGGCTACAGGTACGAAATAATAAGCAAAACGATATAGTAATAAAGCTAATAAAATGTTTTCCTCATTTATACCAAGTGATTTAAGACCGAGTAGTACTACTAAATCAAATGCACCAAAGCCTCCTGGAATAAAACTAACTAATCCAGACAATGCTGCAATAATGAAAATACCAATAAAATTCATAAAGGAAATATCAATACCTACAATTAATGCAGAAAAATATAAAACAACTGCAGCAGCTAACCATTCAACACAAGAAACTAACGTACAATATACGCCCATATATCGGTTATTTGTATCCGCAGGTTTCACAATCGTATAAATAATAAATACTGGTAAAAATAAAGCAACAATATATAAAACCCAACGTACCCATGATATTTTATCTAACATATCAGATGCGTTAAACACATGAAGAACAACTAAAATCGATAACAAGCTCAAACCTGTTAACATCGAAATGAGTATGATAGATATATAGTGAACGAGTTTCTTATTATCTTGGGTATAATTTTTATAAATAAATGCTCTTAAACCTGCTCCGATAAACCCACCAAAGCCTACAATGGCATTTAAAGCATTAATAATATAACTCACTCTTAATACTTTTATTAAAGGAATTTTTAACTTAAGTGATTTAACAAGAATGACATCATATAAAGATAAAATTAATAAAGACGCTCCCCCGCTAATAAACAATAATACAATCCATAAACGATTGATTTTACCAAATTGCATTAAAGTATTTTTGAAATTAATGGAAGATAATTCTCGATATAACGTGAAAACTACAAACGTAAATAGTGCAGCAGCAAACACAAATTTTAATATAGATAATAATTTACTTTTATTTTCCTGGGTCATTTTTTCACTTCAATTCTATTTAATTCTTCTATCTAGAAAAATATATCATAAGAATAAGATAAATGGAATATAAATAAAGTCAATTATGCATAACATTATTGTCATACTCAATGTAAGGTGCAAATCTTTTGTAGATAAAAGGATTGTACTTCTTTAAAAACAAAAAAGGATATCTTAGAAATTAAGTATCCATATGCCACAAATTGATGGCATAAAAGCTACTTGAAATAATTTCTAAAGATATCCTTGTACAAAGATAGATTATTCTTGTTCTTTATTTAACTTATAATTTCCTGCATCTTCTCCATAATATCTATTATATCTACGCTTGAATAATAAGAACATATGAGAAACTAAAACTTTCAACACTGCATAACCAGGAATACCTAATATAACCCCGACTATACCTAACAAATTACCTGCACTTAGTAAGATAAAGATAATTGTTAGCGGGTGAATTTGTAATGTTTTACCCATGATATTTGGAGAAATGAAGTGTCCTTCAAAGAATTGAACTAAAGTCCATACAATCGCTAATTTGAGTAACATTATTGGAGACGTAATTAAAGCAATAATGATAGCTGGTGAAATCGCTATTGTAGGTCCTAAATAAGGTACCACACTTGTTACAGCAGCTATACAAGCTAATATTAAACTATATTTCAATCCAATAATAGAATAACCAATAAATAGTAAAACACCTATACAGAATGACACAATGATTTGTCCTTGTATGTAAGAACCTACTTGAACACTCATTTTTTCAAGTAAATCATGAAAATCTTTTCTAAATTTAGGTGGCATAATATTAGTAGTGAAATCTTTGAACTTATGACCATCTTTTAACATAAAGAATAAAACAAATGGTGTAGTCACAATGACTACTCCAACATTAGCTACTGCTTCAACGAATGATGCTAATTTTGAACCAAAGCCATCAAAATAATCTGAAAGCATAGATGGTATCTTTTTAGTTAATGAGTTCAATTGATCATTAATTTGATCATAATAACCAGCAAAAATTGAATTACTTGTTACTTTATTAATTGTATTAGTTAACTTTTTAAAATATTGAGGAGAGTTATTAATGAAACTTCCTAATTGTGAACTAATTAGAGGAATTAATAAATTAACAATCAACACGATTATGCCTACAATCGCAACATAAATAATCAAAACCCCTACTAATCTTGGAATTCGATAACGTTCCATCAAATTAACAAGAGGGTTAAATAAATAAAATATAATCAATGAAACTATAATTGGTGCAGCAATAGTATTGAATACTATAATAAATGGTTGAAACACGTATGATACTTTATCAAAGATAAATATAACTATCCCTAAAAGCACAAGTGCTAACAAAGCATAAATTAAATCATTGCCGCCTAAAAATTTCATGAATCTTGTTTCAGACATACTGAAAATCGTTTTAAACTTTCTAGATGTCTTCTTTTCGGAAGATTTCATTTCATTCGACATTCGACATCACCATACTTTCATGTTACCTCGCTTTATAAAAATCATAAAAATGAGTTACTAAAAATTTCTAACACTAATCATAACATAATTTTACAAAACTAAGGAATATTAAAAACTAGTCTATATAAAAATTAAAAGTACTTATGAGAGCGCATAAGTACTTTTAATCCAACTTCATTTGGGCTTCAAAATGATGGATATGTAATGTTAAATAAATGATTTCAACATCATTAACAGTAATATCAAATTCCATCTGAATCATTTTTAATATTTTAAAAGCTGTAGAATAGCAACTAGGATATTGATTTTTAACCATATCAACAAAATCATTTTGAGCATGTAATGTTTCATTATTTCTTAAACGACGAATGAGAAATTGTACATGTCTAATAAAACGTTGATATTGTATTGAGGATTGATCAACTTGATGTTGTAAATCCGTTTCAATAATAGTGATACTTTTATTGATTAATTGATTAATTAACGCCATTTCTCTCATAGATAATTCTTCAGAGTTCGAAGCAATATGTAATGCGATAAAACCAATTTCATCTTCTGGAAAATCAACATCTAACTGTTCATTTAGTCTATCAATTACTTTTTCAGCTATTTGATAAGCATCTCGATATAAGTATTTTGTTTCCATGGCAAAAGGGTTGCTAATTATTTGATTTTGTTTTAAACGTTTATACGCAAAAATAATATGATCTGTTAGCGCAACAACTAGATTTTCATCATTAACATCTAGAGTCGTATTTGTAATTAAATTAACAGCTTCAATCACTGCTTGTAGAACATGGTCATCAGCCATCTCAACTAATGTCTTATAGTGTTCTTTATGCTTATCTAGATCAAGTTTATAAACTTTTTCAATGGAAGCTGATTCATCTAACGTATAGCCTTGCTTTTTATTAAAACCTATACCTTTTCCAATTAAAACAACTTCCTGGTTTTTATTCGTGCATATGATAACGTTATTATTGAGAATTTTACTAATTTTATACTTACCCATCATTATCACCTTTCTTACTCCATTATTAAAATTATAAGGCTTAATGATATAAATGAAAAGAAAATAACTTATTAAATACTTTCATGAGTAAAATTAATTTTTAGTATATTAAACAATTTTCTACCTCTTTATAATAAATAATAGATATAATTATAAATTTCAAATTAAAAAGCTTGAGTATCCTTACGACACTCAAGCTAATCATTTATTTTAAATCTTTATTTGATTTGTTTGCATTAATTCCCCAAGATTCAATACCAAATAAATTAATTTCAAGATTCTCTGGTTTGAATACAGGCTTTTTACCTGCTTTACGTTGTACTTGGTAATCTTTCATTACTGCAAATGCAATATTGGAAAGTCCAATAATGGAGACAATATTCACTATGGCCATTAAGCCCATGAATAAATCGGCTGTACTCCAAACTGTTTCAGTTTTAGCAACCGCACCAATAAATACAAGCACAACTACTAAACATCTAAAGATGAAAATAATTGTTTTGTTATTAGATAAATACTCAATGTTAGATTGACCATAATAGTAGTTACCTACAACTGAAGAAAATGCGAATAATGTTATTGCCACTGTTAAGAAAATACCACCAGCTGAACCTAAATGTTCATTTAAAGCTGATTGAGTAACTGCAACACCTTGAGGAGCGTTTTCTCCAAATTTTAAACCTGAATATAATAAAATCATTATTGCTGTAGCTGTACATACTAGCATTGTATCAAAGAAAACACCTAATGATTGAATTAAACCTTGTTTTACTGGATGAGGGACTGCTGCTGTTGCAGCTGCGTTAGGTGCTGAACCCATACCTGCTTCGTTTGAGAATAAACCACGTTTAATCCCTTGTAAAATAGCAGCACCAACTGCACCACCAGTTACTTGTTCAAAACCAAAAGCACTTTTAATAATTGTACCAATCATTGGAACAATTTGGTCTAAGTTTAATAACAAGATAACTAAAACCATACCAATATATATGATAGCCATAATTGGAACAATTAATGATGATAAAGTAGCAATACTTCTAACCCCACCAAAAATAATAATGGCTGTTACAACTGCTAATACTATTCCTGTAATCACTGGACTAATATGATATTGAGTATTTAATGATTCCGCAATCGTATTAGATTGCACTGTATTAAATACAAATGCGAAGGTAACTGTAATTAATATCGCAAACACAATACCAAGCCATTTTTGGTTTAAACCTTTAGTTATGTAATAAGCTGGTCCACCACGGAAACCACCATCTTTATCATGAACTTTATAAACCTGAGCTAAAGTAGCTTCCATAAAAGCACTTGCCGCACCTATAAATGCAATAATCCACATCCAAAATACCGCACCAGGACCACCAAGTACAATTGCTGTAGCAACACCGGCAATATTTCCAGTACCTACTCTTGAACCTGCACTAATCGCAAATGCTTGGAACGGTGAAATACCTTTTTTACCACTTTCTAATGTTTCTGGTTTCTCGACCAACGCTCTAAACATTTCTGGTAACATTCGTAGTTGTACAAACTTAGAACTGATAGTGAAAAAGAATCCTGCTGTAAGTAACAATCCAATTAGATACTGAGACCAAATTAAGTCGTTACCTACTTGTACAAAATCTTTAAACCAACCAGGAATTAAACTATCAAAATCTTTCAAATAAATCCCTCTCATCTATAAATAAAATTCATATCTTAAAAATATCAAGAGATTCATATTGGCATATGAAAGTCTAATTAAGCAATGTATCAAATAACAAATACTAAAATAGACAGTTCAATTGAGAATATAAACCTCTTGAATGATTTAATTGTGATTATTATATTTTATTTTATCATCTTATGCATGTGTTGCATATACTTTTATTGTAAGTACATTCCTTCAACTTCTCCGAAATCATCTACATCTACTATAAATGAACCATTAGTATATTGTTCTGATTTATGAACTGAAGCGATATCATTAGTTTCTTGGTCTTTAGCTGAATATAAAGTATATGTTGTATTGTCAGAACGAACAACATCTGCTGCCACGATACGATGTGGTGCTTTTTTCAATTCTTTAAGTAAGGTAATACCTCGTTGTGCTCGTTTCGCTTCTTGTAATACTTTAAATCCAATATGTTTAACAGCACCACGTTGTGTAGCCATAAGGATAGATTCTTTATTAGTGATTGTTTGCGTCATAATAACGTAGTCTTCATCTTTTAAATTAATAGATTTCACACCAGCCGCACGTAAGCCTGTATCAGATAATTCGTTTGTAGAGTATGTTAATGACATTCCTTTATGTGTAATAACAGTAATAAGTTGATCTTCTTCAACACGTAATACATTAATTACCTCATCTTGATCTTTTACTTTCATGGCAATTAATGGTTTATTATATCGTGTTGTTTTAAACAACGGTACAGTACTTTTCTTAATCATACCGTTACGAGTAGCCATAATATAGAATGCTTGTTGTTCTTTGAAGTCTTTTTCATTAAATACGTCAATAACTTGTTCATCTTCATCAATAGAAACAATTTGAGATACGTGTTGACCTAATTCTTTCCATCGGATATCAGCTAGTTTATGAACTGGAATAAACAAGTATCTACCTTTATTCGTAAATACAAGCGCTGTATCTTGTGTATTTACATCAAGGTATTTTAATAAACTATCGCCATCTTTCAAACCGACTTCAGAAACGCCGCTAGCATTAAAGCTACGTGTAGATGTACGTTTAATATAACCATGTCTAGTTAAACTTAATACTACATCTTCACTAGGCACCATCACTTCTTTATCAATTTTAATTTCAGAAATTTCCGCTTCAATTGTTGATAAACGATCAGTTTTAAAATTCTTTCTAATTTCTGTTAATTCATTTTTGATAACATTCAATAATGCATCGTGATCATCTAAAATATGACGTAAATCTTTAATTAAATTAGATAACTCATCGTGCTCTTGTTCTAAAGCAACGATATCTGTGTTAGTTAAACGATAAAGTTGTAACATAACGATGGCTTCTGCCTGAGCTTCAGTAAAGTCATATTCAGCAACTAAATTATCTTTAGCATCTTTTTTATTTTTAGAATTACGAATTAAGGCAATCACTTCATCTAAAATAGATAAAGCTTTCATTAAACCTTCAACGATATGCATACGTTTTTCAGCATGTTCTAAATCAAACTTAGTTCTGTTAGCCACGACTTCTATTTGATGGTTAATATAACTATCAATGATTTGTTTAATACCCATTAATTTAGGTCTACCATCACTGATTGCAACCATATTAAAGTTATAAGATATTTGAAGGTCTGAATTTTTGAATAGGAAATTTTTAATTGCTTCACTATTCACGTCTTTTTTAAGTTCTATTGCAATACGTAAACCAGTTCTATCAGTCTCATCTCTAACTTCAACAATACCATCAACTTTTTTATCAGCACGTAATTCATCAATACGTTTAACGAGATTACTTTTATTCACCTCATATGGTATTTCAGTCACGATAAGTTCTTTACGTCCATTACGTAATGTTTCTTCATCTACTTTGGAACGTACAACAACTTTACCTTTACCAGTTTCGTATGCTTTTTTAATACCATCAATACCTTGAATAATACCACCTGTTGGGAAGTCTGGACCCTTCATGTATTTCATCAATTGACTCACAGTAATATCTGGATTATCAATATATTTTAATGTTGCTTGAATCACTTCACCTAAATTATGTGGTGGGATATCAGTAGCATAACCTGCTGAAATACCTGTAGAACCATTAATTAATAAATTAGGAAATCTTGCAGGTAATACCATAGGTTCAAGTGTTGTATCATCATAGTTTGGTATAAAAGAAACTGTTTCTTTATTAATATCTCTTAATAGTTCTTCAGATAATTGACTTAATTTTGCTTCTGTATAACGCATTGCTGCAGGAGGGTCATTATCGATACTACCGTTATTACCATGCATTTCTATTAAAACATGTCTTAATTTCCAATCTTGGCTTAAACGAACCATGGCATCATATACTGAAGAATCACCATGAGGATGATACTGTCCGATGACATCCCCGACAGTTTTGGCACTTTTACGGAAATTTTTATCGAATGTATTACCACTTGAATACATCGCATATAAAATACGACGCTGTACTGGTTTTAGTCCGTCTCGAACGTCAGGCAAAGCACGTTCCTGGATAATATATTTACTATATCTTCCAAAACGGTCTCCAATTACATCTTCAAGTGATAGATCTTGAATTATCTCACTCAAATCGTTTCATCCTCCTCATAGTTTTCACTTTCTAATATCTGAACTTCTGTATTATCTAAAATGCTTGAATCTTCCTGCATACCAAACTCAACATGACTTTCAATCCATTCTCTACGTGGTGCTACTTTATCACCCATTAACGTTGTAACACGTTTTGAAGAACGCACTTCATCTTCAACTTGAACACGTATTAAAGTACGAGTATCAGGATTCATAGTTGTTTCCCATAATTGTTCAGGATTCATTTCACCTAAACCTTTATATCTTTGTAATGTGAAACCTTTACCAAGTTGCTTTTGTAATTTATCTAATTCATCATCTGTCCAAGCATATTCCACTTTTTTAGATTTACCTTTACCTTTTTCTAATTTGTAAAGTGGTGGTAATGCGATAAATACTCGACCTGCTTGTACTAATGGTTTCATATATTTAAAGAAGAAAGTTAGTAACAGTACTTGAATATGTGCACCATCTGTATCAGCATCGGTCATAATAATAATTCGACTATAATTACTGTCTTCAATTTTAAATTCATTACCGACACCTGCACCTATAGTATGAATAATCGTATTAATTTCTTCGTTTTTGAAAATGTCTTCTAAACGAGCCTTTTCAGTATTAATAACTTTACCTCGTAATGGCAGAATCGCTTGGAACTTACGATCACGTCCAAGTTTAGCTGAACCACCTGCTGAATCACCCTCAACAAGATAAAGTTCATTTTTTTCTGTGTTTTTACTTTGAGCAGGTGTTAATTTACCAGATAAAAGTGTATCTTTTCGTTTATTCTTTTTACCAGAACGTGCATCTTCTCGTGCTTTACGAGCTGCTTCTCTAGCCTGTTGTGCTTTAATTGCTTTTTTAACAAGTGACTTAGATAATTGACCTTTTTCTTCAAGGTAAAATGGTAATTTCTCGGATACAACTGAATCTACAGCACTTCTAGCTTCTGACGTTCCTAATTTAGATTTAGTTTGACCTTCAAACTGTAGTAACTCTTCAGGAATTCTTACAGATACTATAGCTGTTAATCCTTCACGTATGTCATTACCGTCTAAGTTTTTATCTTTTTCTTTTAATTCATTAATGCGTCTAGCGTAATCATTGAACACACGTGTCATCGCTGTTTTAAAACCAACTTCATGTGTACCACCATCTTTAGTACGTACATTATTTACAAAACTTAATATACTTTCTGAATATTGGTCATTATATTGAAATGCAACATCTACTTCTATACCGTTAGATGTTCCTGTAAAAGTCGTAACGTCATGAAGTACTTCTTTACCTTCATTGACATAACTTACAAATTCTTTAATCCCTTCTTCATAGTGGTAAAATTCTTCTCTTTCTTTACCACGACGTAAATCGATTAATTTAATCTTTAAGTTCTTTAATAGAAAAGCAGATTCTTGTAATCGCTCACTTAGAACATCAAAATTAAATGATGTTGTTGCTTTGAAAATTTCAGGATCTGGTTTAAATGTAACCTTAGTACCTGTTTTCTTTGTCTTTCCTTCTTTTAGTAAACCTGTTGCTGGCACGCCGCCATCTTTAAATCTTTGTTTATAAATATTTCCGTCTCTATGAATCTCAACTTCTAACCATTCACTAAGTGCATTTACTACTGAGGCACCAACACCATGTAATCCACCAGATGTTTTATAGCCACCTTGGCCGAACTTACCTCCAGCATGTAAAATCGTAAAAATAACTTGCACAGTTGGTTTTCCTGATGCATGGATACCAGTAGGCATTCCACGACCGTTATCTTCTATAGAAATACTATCATCTTGGTTAAGGATAACTGTTATTTCATCCCCATAACCATTTAATACTTCATCGACGGAGTTATCGACAACTTCATATACTAGATGATGCAATCCACGTTTATCAGTTGATCCTATATACATCCCCGGTCTTTTTCTAACTGCTTCAAGACCTTCTAAAACTTGAATAGAATCATCTGAATAATGATTTTGTTTATTCATTGCCAATGATTTCGCCCTCCTACAAACGTACGTTCGTTTTTAAAACTATACAATAGTTATTCTTATATAAATCAGAATAAATTGCAAGTGTCATCTTGATAAAACAGTTTATTTTACTGATTATTCATATTCAAAATGTAATTTTTATTGTTCTAATATGAGATGGATATGGTAAAATAGTGCTAAGTTATTAAAGGATGTGTATTTTATGATGATTGTCGTCATGTTAATACTAAGTTATCTTATAGGAGCTTTTCCAAGTGGTTTAGTTATTGGAAAGTTATTCTTTAAAAAGGATATAAGACAATTTGGTAGTGGCAACACTGGAGCAACAAACAGTTTCAGAGTATTAGGAAGACCAGCAGGTTTTGTAGTTACATTCTTAGATATCTTTAAAGGATTCATAACTGTTTTCTTCCCTATATGGTTACCTGTACATGCAGATGGACCTATAAGTACATTCTTTACCCATGGCCTGATCGTAGGATTATTTGCTATTGTGGGTCATGTATATCCAATTTATTTAGGATTCAAAGGTGGTAAAGCTGTTGCAACGAGTGCTGGGGTAGTTTTAGGCGTTAATCCTATTCTTTTATTAATTTTAGCAGTTATTTTCTTCGCTGTATTAAAATTATTTAAATATGTGTCCTTATCAAGCATCATTGCAGCTATTTGTTGTGTTATTGGTTCTCTCATCATTCAGGACTATATATTACTAGCAGTAGGCGCAATAGTTGCCATTATATTAATCATACGTCATAAAACAAATATTGTTAGAATCTTTAAAGGTGAAGAGCCTAAGATAACATGGATGTAAATAATAAAATCTAAAACTTAATAGTCAATACAAAGCATTTAGTATGATATATGAAATTTATATCACACTGAGTGCTTTTTATTTTGTTAAATGTTTTGATTTATGATGATGTTATTGGTGAGTTTTATATAGTTTGATATACCTTTAGTCTTTGATAGTGGCTTATAACTCATTAAGTTAAAATAATTATATTAGGATATTAAGCTATGCTATAATTCTACTATCAATAAAATTCACAATTTAACCCCTAAAAAATATGGATAATTAATATGGAGGAACTATTTATGAAAATCGAGCTTACCCAACCAGCAGTTCAGTGGTTTAAAGATGAGTTTGACTTACCTCAAGATGACAAAGTATTACACTTTTTTGTACGTTTTGGTGGAGAATTCCAATTAAAACAAGGGTTTAGCCCTGCATTTAATGTTGAAAATAAAGCCGATGTAGAAGTGGCATATGAAGAAGAATTTGACGGACTCACTTTAGTCATCGCTGAGAAAGATTTATGGTATTTTGAAGATGATCATATTGTAGTAGATGCAGTTGATCATGAAGATGAAATTTCTTACAGTAAAAAGTAATTTAAAAACAGCCTAACAATGCCACTAAAGTGAGCAATGTTAGGCTATTTTCATTTTCTGATGCTAATTTAATTACAAATGATCGATACCATTTGTTACTTCTTCATCTATACCTTCTTTATTTAAAGCTTCAACTTTACTATATACTTCGTGCCAATCAGCAAAATAACGATCCAATCTAATAGGTTTAAATGTATCAGCTTTCATACAAATCAATTCAGTGTAACCTGTTGTAGCTAGTTCACCTTGTTCGTTAAATAATTCATAACGATATATTGAACGTAACCTTGAGTACTTTTCTACCCATGTCTTAATCGTTACTTTTTCAGGATAAAAAATAGATTTTTTATATTTAATATTTAAGTCGGTAACTGGAGAAATGATTCCTTGCTTTTCCATATCAGCATAATTAAATCCTAATTTCCCAATATAATCTGTACGGGCAACTTCAAACCATGTTGCGTAATTACCGTGATAAATCACACCCATTTTATCTGTTTCTTGATATCTTGGTTCAATTTCAGTCAAACTATAAATCATTGAATTCCAATCCTTCCTTAACTTATACATTACATATGTATTTTAGCATAAAAAAACTGTGCTAACCTAAACGTTAGCACAGTTCATTTTTATTATTGAGCTAATTTATTTCTTAATACCATTTGTAAGATACCACCATGACGATAGTAGTCTAATTCAACTAATGAGTCAAAACGAACCATTGCTTCGAAATCAACAACTTCTCCGTTTTCTTTTTTAGCATGAACTGTAACTAAATCATGAGGTTTTACATTTTCATCGATATCTACTGAAATTTCTTCTTTACCTTCTAAACCAAGAGAATCAGCTGATTCACCTTGTTTAAATTGTAATGGAAGTACACCCATCATAACTAAGTTTGAACGGTGAATACGTTCATAACTTTGAGCGATAACTGTTTTAACTCCTAATAAGTTTGTACCTTTAGCAGCCCAGTCACGTGAAGATCCCATACCATAGTCGTTACCAGCTAATACAGCTAAGCCAGTGCCATTTTCTTTATACTTCATAGCAGCATCATAAATAGGCATAACTTCGTCTGTAGGCCAATAAGTTGTAAAGCCACCTTCAGTACCTGGAGCTAATTGGTTTTTAATACGGATATTAGCGAATGTACCACGTACCATTACTTCGTGGTTACCACGTCTAGAACCGTAAGAGTTGAATTCTCTAATTGGAACATTGTGGTCTATTAAATACTTACCTGCTGGTGTATCTTTACCGATTGCACCTGCTGGAGAAATATGGTCAGTTGTTACTGAATCTCCAAATTTACCCATAATACGTAAGTCTTTTAATGGTTCAATTGTTCCTGGTTCTTTAGATAATCCTTGGAAGAATGATGGATTTTGAATATATGTTGAATTTGGATCGAAATCATATAGTGGTGCATCTGTTACATCGATTTCATTCCACATTTCATTATTTTCATAAACATTTGCATATTCTTCTAAGAATAATTCTGGTGTTACTACACTATCAACTGTGTCAGCAACTTCTTTAATACTTGGCCAGATATCTTTAAGGTAAACATCTTCGCCATCTTTACCTTTACCAATAGCTTCATTTTCTAAGTCAATATCTACAGTTCCAGCTAAAGCATAAGCAACAACCAATTGTGGTGAAGCTAAGTAGTTAGCTTTAACTAATGGATGGATACGACCTTCAAAGTTACGGTTACCTGAAAGTACAGATGTTACTAATAAATCTTCGTCAGCAACAGCTTTTTCGATTTCTGGTAATAATGGACCAGAGTTACCGATACATGTTGTACAACCATAACCAACTAAGTTGAAACCTAAATCATCAAGATATTCTTGTAATCCAGAATCTCTTAAATAACCTGTAACAACTTTAGAACCTGGAGCTAATGATGTTTTAACGTATTCAGGTACTTTTAAACCTTTTTCGATAGCTTTTTTAGCTACAAGACCTGCACCTAACATAACGTAAGGGTTTGAAGTGTTTGTACATGAAGTGATAGCTGCAATTGCTATATCACCAGTTTTCATAGTAGCTGTTCTACCATCATTGAAACTGATATTTGCTTGTTTATCAAATTCACTTTCATCTAGACCATGACCTTGGTTGCCAGCTGGTGCTGTAACTGATTTTTCAAATTCAGTTTTCATGTCACTTAAGAAAATTAAATCTTGTGGACGTTTTGGACCAGATAATGAAGCTTGTACTGTAGATAAGTCTAAGTCAATTACTTCAGTATATTCTGGGTCTTCATTTTCAACTTGGAAGAACATATTATTTTGTTGTAAATATTCTTTAACAAGTTCAATATGATCAGCTTTACGGCCAGTTAATTTCATATATTTAAGTGATTCTTCGTCAACTGGGAAGAAACCACATGTTGCACCGTATTCTGGCGCCATGTTAGCGATTGTAGCACGGTCAGCTAATGGTAAGTTTGTTACACCAGGACCGAAGAACTCTACGAATTTACCTACTACACCGCGTTTACGTAACTCTTCAGTTACACGTAAAGCTAAGTCAGTTGCAGTAGAACCTTGAGGTAATTCATTACTTAATCTAACACCAATTACTTCTGGAATTGGGAAGTAAGAAGGTTGTCCTAACATACCTGCTTCGGCTTCAATACCGCCGACACCCCAACCTAATACACCAATACCGTTAATCATTGTTGTATGAGAGTCAGTACCAACTAATGTATCAGGGAAAGCAGTTTGTTCACCTTCAACGTCACGAACATGAACAACATTCGCTAAATATTCTAAGTTTACTTGGTGAACGATACCAGTTGCAGGTGGTACAGCATTATAATTGTCAAATGCTTTAGTTGCCCAGTTTAAGAATTGATAACGTTCATAGTTTCTTTCGAATTCTAATTTCATATTACGTTCTAATGCGTCTGGGTTAGCGTAGCTATCTACTTGTACAGAGTGGTCAATAACTAAATCTACTGGTACTTCTGGGTTGATTTTGTTAATATCTCCACCAACATCATTCATTGCTTTACGTAAAGACGCTAAGTCAACTACTGCTGGTACACCAGTGAAGTCTTGTAAAATAACACGAGATGGTTTGAAAGGTACTTCACCTTCATTATCTTTTTTACCGAATTCTGCTAACTTTTTAATGTGATCGTCAGTGATTACAAAATCATCTTCCTGACGTAATACAGATTCTAATAATACACGAATTGAATAAGGTAATTTAGAAATTTTAGTTAAACCTTGTTCTTCTAATGATTTCAAATCATAGTATGTGTATGATTGGCCATTTAAATCAAATTGTTTCTTTGCTGTTTCTTTAAAATTAGAAGCCATTTGATATCCCCCTTGAAAATCTTTATATTTTATATGCCTTATTTAAATTGTATTATTATATGTTTTCGAAAACAACTATATAAGAGTAGAAAGACGTCGATTTTCATTTCGCATTTTTAATCAGGTAGTATAAGCAAAACTTATCATAAGACGTTAGTGCAATAAGTAAATTTTATTAATTGAGAATGGTTATCAATCGCAAGTATTAGTTTTCATTTTTTATAGATAAAAAGATACTACCAGCCCTATATAGAGCCGGTAGTATCTTCACTCATTTCTAAAAGAATTAATTATTGAATTATTCTTCTCTTTCACGGTTTCTTCTTGATTCACGTTTTTCTAAAATATCAGATTCATAATCTTCTTGTTGATATTTAACGTACTCTTCTAATCTGTGTTTATTAGGCGTTAATGTTAAGCCTAAGAATTTACGTTCTTTGTTGGCATCTTTGTAAAAGCTTATCATCATCAGTATGACGACAAAGGAGAATGGGAACGCACTAATAATGGCGGCACTCTGAATCGCGTTGAGTGCTTTTGTTCCATCTCCGCCACCAGCTAATAATAGAACGAATGCAATAAGTGCTTGAGCAATTCCCCAAGTTACTTTAACTGCACTGTTTGGATTTAATGAACCAAATGTTGTCTGCATACCTAAAACGAATGTTGCAGAGTCAGCTGATGTGATAAAGAATGAAGCAATTAAAATAAGTGCTATGAATGATAACACTATACCTAACGGAACGTGGTGGAATACACCAAATAATTGTGTTTCTGGAGTCATATCAAATAATTTTGGATGTTTTTTACCTGTTTCAATACCAAGAACACCGAATACACTAAACCAGATGAAACTTACAATTGCTGGTACTAATAGTACACCTGAAATAAATTCTCTGATTGAGCGTCCTTTTGAAACTCTGGCAATAAATACACCAACGAATGGGCTCCAACTTAACCACCAGCCCCAATAGTATAATGTCCATGTTGACATCCATTCACGTTTTTGACCATTTAATGCTGCAGTGTCAAAGCTATTGAATAAGAATGTATTTAACAAGCTACCTGTTGAACTTGTCATCATATTAAGGATTAATACAGTTGGTCCAATGATTAATGTAATAATCATTAATATGGCACCTAAACCAATATTTAAATTACTTAAATACTGAATACCTTTACTTAAACCTGACCAAGCACTAGCGATAAATAATATCGTTACAACAACGATAATAATTGCTTGAACCCAAGTTGTATTTGGAATTCCGAATAAGTAACTTAAACCACCATTAATTTGTAATGCGCCCATACCTAGTGATACAGCTACACCTACTAAAGTAGCAAATACTGATAAAACATCAATAAATGTTCCAATAGGTCCTTCTACTTTATCTCCTAAAAGTGGTCTTAGCGTTCTTGAAAGTAAACCAGGTTCACCTTTACGGAATTGAGAATATGCAAGTGCTAATGCTACTACACCATATACTGCCCATGCGTGGAATCCCCAATGGAAGAATGTAGAACGTAACGCTTCTGTATATGCTTCAGTAGTCTTTGGATCAGCATCAGGTGGTGAAGCAAAGTGTGACATAGGTTCAGCTGCACCATAGAAAACTAAACCAATACCCATTCCTGCACTGAATAACATTGCAAACCAAGAAATTGTCTTAAATTCTGGTTTATCATTTGGTTTACCTAACTTAAGTTTCCCTATAGGGCTAAAGATTAGGAAAATACAGAAGAAAACAATAACTGTAGTTAATATTAGGTAATACCAACCTAGTTTATCAGTAATCCACATTTTGACTTCATTAGTAACCGTGTCAAATTGAGATGGGAAAATGGCACCAATTAACACAACAATTGCTGCGACAATGGCACTGTAGATAAACACCGGAGAAATCTTCTTACCATTTTTTTCTTCAGAAGAAGAATTCATAATTAATTACTCCCTTCTTATTATTAAATTTTCAAACTAGTAAAATTAAATTATTATTTTTTTATCTTAAAACAATTAACTTTACTAAAACACTACTATAGGATAACAAAGCTCCATATTAGAATCAAATTTGATTAAAATTACTATTTTCTAAATTAATTATATGATGTATAATGACGATTATATTGTTATGAAAGGATTTTTTTATATGCTTAAAGAGTTTAAAGAGTTTGCATTAAAAGGCAATGTATTAGATTTAGCTGTAGCCGTAGTTATGGGCGCTGCATTTAATAAAATAATCACTGCATTAGTCCAATACATTATTATGCCATTAATTGGTAAAATATTTGGTTCTGTCAATTTCGCAGAGGACTGGGCTTTCTGGGGAATTAAATATGGTTTATTCATACAATCAATAATTGATTTTATAATCATAGCTTTTGCATTATTTATCTTTGTGAAAATCGCAAATACATTAATGAGAAAAGAAGAACCAGAAGAAGAATTAGAAGCAAACACTGTTCTTTTAACAGAAATCAGAGATTTATTACGAGAAAAAAATTAATAATTATTAATTAAAACGATTTATCAACCTAATTTATAGAAGTTGATAAATCGTTTTTTTTATTACTTTATGATTATTAATTCCATTTAAATTGTGTTGTGCTTTGGTATTGATTAGATGTCACTTCTAAAATGAGTGGTATTCGTTGTTTCAATTCACTTACATGAGATATGATTCCTACCATTCTTCCTGTAGATTTCAAATTAACTAATGTATCAAGTGCTGTTTCAAGTGTTTCTTGATCTAAAGTACCGAATCCTTCATCAATAAACATAGATTGTAATGAAATTCCTCCAGATTCTTGTTGTACAATCTCACTTAAACCTAATGCTAAAGCTAATGACGCTTGGAACGTTTCCCCTCCTGATAACGAACTTATATGTCTAGATTTATTTGAGTAAAAATCAAATACGTCAATTTCAAGACCACTAAACCCTTGTGATAAAGCTGCTCTTCTTTGTAACTGATATCTTTGACCGCTCATAGTTGCAAGACGAATATTAGCTTGAGCGATGATTTTTTCTAAATAATATACAAGAACGTAATTTTCTAAGGTTAACTTTTGACTATTTTTACCTGACAAAATTTCAGACAGATTAAAGATATCTTGTTGTTCTTTTAACTCTTTATTCAAGTAATTTATATTAGATTCAACTTCATTTCCTTTTTGTTCATTTAATTTGATTTGATACTCTAGCGTTGCTATCTCATTATTTAATTGATTCAATTGTTCTTTTGTCTTTGATAGATTTTCTTGTATTTTATCGATATCTTCCAAATTTCTATCTGAAACTAGCTTCGTTAGCCTATTTATTTCTACTTCATACATATGCAATTGTTTATTAAAATCATTAATTTCTTTCTCGATTGATTCCTTTTCATTAACGATTTCTATAATGCTTTGGATTTGTTCTATTGAAGATAAACTTAATCTATTCATTTCATTTTCAATTTCTTTTTGAGTTCGTTTAAGTTCATCTTGGCTTTCATTTAATGAAGTGGTATGATGCTTAACATTGTTTTCTTCAATACTTAGTTTTTGAGAAATATCACTCATGGCATGTTTATACTTCTCGGTTAGTTGTTCATATTCAGTAACATTATTTTTTAATTGTTCATAGTACAATTTAAACTCTTTAATGTTAGTAAATTGAGATGTCGTTTCAAAATCATTAATTCTAATTTCACATTGTTCAATTTTTGCATTTGTATCTTTTATTTCATTTTCTATTTCATATATTTCTTGTTTTTTTTGTTCAATTTTTTTATTTGTTGATAAGATACGGTCATTTTCTTTTTGATGTCTTACTTTTTCTTCCTGTTTTTCTCTAAGTTGAGTATTAAGTTTATCTATATTGAGAATTGATTTTTCATCTACATTAATATTTTTTAATTGTTCAGTAAGGTGATTAATTGAATTTTCAAATTTAGCTTTGTTTATTTTATGCTCATTTAATTCTTCTTGTAACGACTTTAATAACCTTTGCTTTTCATTAATGCTTTCGAAGTCAATATGTTGATCTAAAGAAGTGATTTCATTACCACAAACTGGGCAAGTATCTCCTATTGAAACAACTTGCTGTAATTGTTCTACTAACGTTTCTTTATTGTTTAAATTAATTTCATTTTGATTGATATCAGCTATCGCATTGGTTAATTTTTCAATTTCATTGTCCGTTTTCTCATTAGAATCTTTTATTTCATTAATTCTGGAATTTAGATTTTCTTTGGTTTTTACTTCTTCCAATTGCTTTTCAGTTGTTTCAATATTTTTTTCTATTTTGAAAATATCTTGAGATAATTGTTCAACTACATCGTAGTCAACGTCTTTCGAATCAATAGAATCTTTTAATTGATAGAATTCTTTTTCGACTTGCTCTTTCTTTTCTTTTAATTTTTCCAATTTAGATGAAAGTTTTTCCTTATCTTTATAACTTGAATCATATTTAGATAAATTAACATAGAAAGTATGTGTTTTTTCTAAATATGCTTTTTCTTTGTTTATTGATTCTTCACTTTCAGTTAAATTTTTTAATTGGTATTGATAGTCCTCTTGTTCTTGATTTAACTGTTTAATTGATTGTTTAGATGTTTCAACAGAATTTTCTATTTGTTTTAATTTTTTGTTTGTTTCATTTTTTCTATCAAGCAATTGTGATAAAGGTTTAATTTCGTTGATTTTATTTAGCTTTTCCTTTTGTTTATTGATGCTTTCTTCTTGTTCTTTTAATTGATTAAATTGATTTTTGTTTTTCTCTAATTCTTTTAAATTTGATTCCAGCTCTTTATTTTCATTCAAATTATGTTCAATCTTTGAAATCTTGTTCTCTAAAATATTTTTATCTTCATATTTACTTTGAGCCAATTTTTTACCGAATTCATTGAATTTTGGCAATGCATCTATTAATTTTTCAGTTTGCTGAACATTAATCGTTTTTAATTCTTCAAGGCTTTCACTGTCAAAGGTGTTGATATCATTCCATAATCTTTCAATATTCTTATATCTATCTTCAATTTGTTTTTTTTCATTTTTAACATCTTCACTCAAAGCTTTTTCAATTTGTTCAAATCTTTCACTATTAAAAAGAGTTCTTAATATACCTTGCTTTTCTTTACTATTAGATAATAAGAATTTTTTAAATTCACCTTGTGGTAATATAAATAATTGTCTAAATTGTTCAGCGTTAACGCCAATTAAATCAATAATAAATTGATTTCCAGCACTCACCATACTTTCACGTAAATCAAATTCATTATCATTGTATTCAAAAACATTTAGCTTTGCTGGTGTTTTAGTTGTATTTCCTTCTTTAATATAAGGTCCAGTTCGAACTATTTTAAAGATTTTGTTATTTAGTTCAAATTCAAAAGTAACTTGCATGGCTGAATTACCATCAGCAAAATGACTTCTTAAATCACTTTCTTTTCTATTTTTAGTTGAAGCTTCCCCATATAACGCATATACTATGGCATCAAATATCATTGTTTTACCAGAACCGGTCTTACCACTTATCAAAAATAATTGATTTTGATCTATTTTATGAAAATCTATTGTTTCATTTAAGAAAGGTCCAAAATTAGTTAAAGTTAACTTAGCAGGTTTCAATTTAATTAATCTTCCTTTCTCATCAAATTATTAATAATTTGATTAATTTTCTTTTCTTGAATATCACTCAGTTGTTCATTGGTTATGTTTTCATAAAATTTATTTATAATCGAAATATCACTTTCCTGTTTTATTTCAATTTGTTCGATTGCATCATAATATTCAAATGTCTCATTAGTTAATGCCAGTGTATTGGGATAAATTTGTTTCAAATTGATAATTGGATCTGATATATGAGACATATTTTTCAATCTAAAATGTATGTAATTATTTTTATTAGTAATATCTACCTTTTCTTGAATAACATCTTCGTAATCTCCAACTACTATTTCTAACTTTCTCATTGGTTCTATTGGAACGAAATAATCATTTATATTTTCTTTATTATTAAATTTAACAACACGATAACCTTTAGGTTGTCCAACTTCAGAAAATGAATATTGCAAAAGTGAACCACTGTATTTAATTCTATCTTCATTAATACTAAATGGATGATGTAGGTGACCTAATAGTACAAAATCAAATATATCAAACGATCTTTTTTCCACTGTCTCTACAGTTCCAATAGTTAATGGTCTTTCAGAATCTGATGTTTTGCCACCTTGGACAGTTAAATGACCAATTAAAACATTAATGCTACTCTTATCTAGCGTTTTTGACATATACATTATACATTTATCAAGTGCTTGTTGATGTGTTTGAATTGTTTCATCTTTAAAAAAGTGTTGCACTTCTGTTACTGTCGCAAATGGTAATGTATAAAAATTAACTCCCTTAATATTTATAGGCTCAATCATACTTTCTAATTTTGTTCTAATATATAAGTTACTATGTTCAAACCAATTTGCCCCGTAATTCAAACGTTCTTTTCCATCATGGTTTCCACTTATCATAACTACTGGTATTTTCATTTCAATATTAAGTTGTGAAATTGTTTCTTCAAATAGTTTTATCGTTTCTTTACCTGGATAAGTAGTATCATATAAATCTCCTGCAATAACGATGACATCAGGTTCTTCATCTTTCATTTTCTTTATAAACTGTTCTAATACATACCTTTGGTCCTCTAACAATTGCTTACCATTCAAAATTCGCCCTAAATGCCAATCTGCTGTATGAATTATTTTCATTTTTTACCTCCAAATAGAACGTTTGTTCGCAACTATTTTATAATTTTTTAATCTATATATCAAGTAAAAAACCACTCATCTCTAAAGATAAGTGGCTATAATATATTTAATGAACAATTGATTTTTTTACTTTTTTATACTGATAATACATTGCTAATCTCCATGGTACTATCATACAAAATGCTAATAAGAAAAACATACCCGCTATCTCACCTGGATCGATTTCGTTACTAATAAAGATTTTTAGAACAGTACGGATAACTAATAGAGAAATTAAGATAATCGGAAACGCTTTTGATCGTTTCATATAAATTTCGCTACCTTTAACTTCAAATCTAGATGTCCAAATTAACACTGTTGAGAAAAGTACACCTAAAATAAGTGACTCTAAAATCTCGGTACCAGTCAATCTAAAATATGGTACTACATACATTAGAGCACCTGTTGCCATAAAAAATGGAGGCAATATAATTTTCTTTTCATTAACTGGGAATTTTTGTGCCTTCATTCGAATCACAATAACAATTGCACCCATAAAGAATGCAACTACTATAGAAAATACTAAATATGCCACGCTTACACCTTCTCATATATTCTAAACTTTAATACTCTTTTTAATCACGTGTTAGTATATCATTAAATCAAGTCATTTTCATAGTTTTTAAATTAATAAATTCTAGCTATTTTATAAATTAACTTGTTTTCTCATTCTCCATAAAAAAAGGGATTAAATCAACGTTAACATTGACTTAATCCCCACTAATATTTATCTTATTTCTTTTGACCTTTCATGCCTTGGTCCATATTTTTGTTCATCATAGTCATCATTTGATTGATTTTCTTTTGAGAAGGTTTTTGACCCATTTGCATCATCATCATACGTAGCATTTCTTCATTAATAGGTGGGTTTTTTTTCAAATAATCCATCATATATTTTCTTGCTAAGAAGAAACCACCAGCTAAACCTGCGATTAATGCTATTATAATTAAAATAATTGCTAACCAAATTGCCATTGTTTCACCCACTTTCTTTATCCTAATGAATTTTACTAGATTCAAATATTTATTTCAAGACAAATTTGTATCTTAAAATAACGCACATCAAAAATAATAACAAATTTTCAATATATATTAAATGTACTTTTGAATATTAAAGTTAACATTTAAAAACTGCTAGTTTCGCATAAGCTTAACTAGCAGTTTATTTGAGTTTAAATTATTGATTAACTAAAATTCACGAATTTGGTTTAAAACATTTTCTTTAGTAAATCCATATTTTTCAACTACTAAATCGCCAGGAGCACTTGCACCGAAGCTATCTATACCAATAACTTTACCTTGTGTTCCAACATATTTATGCCAACCAAGTGGTGAAGCCATTTCAATAGCAACACGTTTAGTAATATTTGAAGGAATAACAGACTCTTTATATTCTTCAGATTGTTGTTCGAAAGCGAACCAGTTTGGCATAGAAACAACTCTAACACCTTTACCTTGAGCATCTAAGTCTTTTGCAGCCTCTACTGCTAAGCTTACTTCAGAACCAGTTGCTAATAATAGGTATTCTGGAGTTTCTTTAGATTCATATACAATATATGCACCTTTACGTACACCTTCTTCAACAGTTTCTTCAGAAACATCTAAAGTAGGTAAATTTTGACGTGTAAGTAATAATGATGTTGGAGTGCCTTCTGATTCTAATGCAACTTCCCAAGCCACTCTAGTTTCATTACCGTCAGCAGGACGAATCACATTCATATTTGGAATTGCACGTAATCCAGCTAATTGTTCAATTGGTTCGTGTGTTGGACCATCTTCACCAACTGCGATTGAATCGTGTGTAAATACAAATGTTGAATTTAATCCCATAATTGCAGATAAACGTAAAGCTGGTTTTAGGTAGTCACTGAATACGAAGAATGTTGCACCATATGGATGTAAACCTCCATGTGCAGCCATACCATTAACAGCAGCGCCCATTCCAAATTCACGAACACCAAACCAAATGTTTTTACCGTCACGATTATTTTTATCATAATCTTTAGCTTCTTTAACATTTGATTTATTTGAACCAGCTAAGTCAGCTGAACCACCAAAGAATGAAGGTACATGTTTACTTAACGCTTGAATAACTTCACCAGAATCTGCACGTGAAGCTGCATTATGATCTGCATCAAATTTAGGTAAAGCTTCTCTGTAATCTTGAGGTAATTTACCACTTACAGCTAATTTAAATTCTTCCGCTAATTCAGGATAAGCTTTACTATACTCTTCAACTTTATTTTTCCAATTTTCTTCATTTTCATTAGCACGTTTTAACATTGTTGAATTGAAAATGTCGTAAACTTCTTGTGGTACATTAAATCTCTTTTCAGGGTCTAATCCATAAGCTTCTAAAGTTAATTTACGTTCTTCGTCGCCTAGAGGAGCACCATGAACGCCATTTGTACCTGATTTATTAGGCGCGCCATAACCAATTACAGTTTTAACTTCAATGATTGTTGGACCTTGCTGAGATTTAGCTTTATTAATTGCATTATCAATTTCTTCTAAATCATTACCATCTTTAACAAAAATGTAGTTCCAACCATATGATTCGAAACGAGATTTAGTATTTTCAGAGAATGCTTTATCTAAATCTCCATCTAATGAAATATCATTTGAATCATATAATACGATTAATTTATCTAATTGATTATGACCTGCAAATGATGCAGCCTCATGAGAAATACCTTCCATTAAATCCCCATCAGAAGCTAGAACATAAGTATAATGATCTACAACATTATAGTTATCTTTGTTAAATTTACCAGCTAAATGACTTTCAGCTAAAGCCATTCCGACTGACATTGCAAATCCTTGACCAAGAGGTCCTGTTGTCACTTCTACACCATCAGTGTGTCTGAATTCAGGGTGACCTGGAGTTTTAGAATCCCATTGTCTAAATTGTTTTAGTTCATCCATTTCTAAACTACCAGAAACGTGTAATAAACTATATAATAAAGCAGAACCATGACCTGCAGATAATACAAATCTGTCTCTATTGAAATAGTCTTTAGATTGTGGGTTGAAATTTAGGTGTCTTGTCCATAGTGTGTAAGCCATTGGTGCTGCTCCCATTGGTAAACCTGGGTGACCTGAATTGGCCTTTTCTATTGTATCGATACTTAATGCACGAATTGTATCGATTGCTAATTGATCTTCTTTATTGAACATTATATATTCTTCCCTTCTAATAATAATACTTAATGCCAATTATAACTTATTTTAATATAAATTCATAAAGAAAAATCTGAAAAATTTTTAATTTTCCATATTAATCTATATTTAAAATTCAGTAATTAGCATTCTATTTTTCTTTATTTTGTCGTTGAATTTGTTTTAATTTCTCAGGAGTAACATCATTTCCCTCAGGATCAATGACCTTAGTACTTTTAAGTTGTTGTTTGAACCCTTTTCTAAATGAATCAAGATACTGTTTTCTTAATTTAGATTGTTCTTTTGCTTCTTCATTGGTCAAACCTTTTTCTTTTTTCTTTTTAGCTAATTCATTAATTCTATCAATATTTAAATTATTAGACATTTTAGCTCCTACTTTCGTTTGTTAATCGTTTAAATTGATAATTTGTTAGAAAATAACCTACTACATATTATTTCAATAAGTAAAATGGATTTATTCTGTGTATATACCTTTTGTAAAATATAACAAAAAAAGGAGCGTAACCAAATCGTTACGCTCACATAAACTATTAAATGTGATATTAGTTAATTGATGCGAACACTGATCCTGAATTTTGTTCGCTATCATCTTGTTTATTTAAAGATTGATTAGTATTATGATTAACGTTTTGATGTATTTCATGGTCTGTCATTTCGTACGTTTGTTCTGAATGCTCATTTTGGTTAACGCTTAAGAAAAATACTAGAAAAATAAGACAAGATATTAAAAATACTGATATATAAGTTAAAAATGTTTTTGTTTGTTTTGTTAACATTGCATCTCACTCCTAGAACGTTTGTTTGTATTATTAATTTAACAGAACAGATGTTCCATGTCAACACTTTAACGAACAAACGTTTGTTTTTTGTTTATGTAGATGCTATAATATAATCAAATAAAATTAGGGAGTGCCTATATATGAGAGAGTTAACGAAAAGACAAAGTGAAATATATGATTACATTAAACATATTGTTCAATCAAAAGGGTATCCACCGAGTGTTCGAGAAATCGGAGAGGCTGTAGGATTAGCTTCGAGTTCGACTGTTCATGGTCATTTATCAAGATTAGAAGAAAAAGGTTACATTAGACGAGACCCTACTAAACCAAGAGCAATTGAAATTGTTAGCGAACAATTAGGCGACAATATTAATATGGAAGAAACGATTCACGTTCCTGTTATAGGTAAAGTAACGGCCGGAATTCCAATTACAGCAGTCGAAAATATTGAAGAGTATTTCCCACTACCCGAACATTTAACATCTACACATAACAGTGATATTTTCATATTAAATGTTGTAGGTGATAGTATGATTGAAGCAGGTATTCTAGATGGAGATAAAGTAATTGTTCGTAGTCAAACAATTGCTGAAAATGGAGATATTATTGTTGCTATGACAGAAGATGATGAGGCTACAGTTAAACGATTCTACAAAGAAAAAAATCGTTATAGATTGCAACCTGAAAATAGCACAATGGATCCAATTTATTTAGACAATGTCATAGTAGTTGGTAAAGTTATCGGTTTATATAGAGAAATGTAATCATATTTTATGCTCATAACCCCCTATAAATAATAAAAGGATTAGGCGATTGCCTAATCCTTTTTATTTTGATTCTTTTTTAAAACTTCTTTTACTTTATCTAAGATATCAGGTTGTTGTTTTGATTTAGTTGACATTCTATCTACTTCCTTACAACTAATTATTACCCAAAGATGATTAACTCTAAACGATTAACCAGTATAATTTTCTGTCCAATACGGTTGTCGACGATCATTAAAATCAACACCTACGCCTAAAGTAGAAAAGCTATCATTTAAAATATTTTTTCGATGACCTAATGAATTCATTAATCCTTCATGTGCAAATATACTACTTTGTTGTCATACGCTAAATTTTCACCAGCAGAACTAAAATCATGATGATCATCTTTCAAACGATCAAAAGGTGATTTTCCTTTTAAATCTGTATGATCAAAGTAGTTATTGTCCGCCATATCTTGACTATGCTTTCTAGCAGTATTAGAAACTGAAGCTGAATATTTTAAAGTTGGTAATTGATGTTGTTTACGTTCAGCATTTACGATGTCAAAATTTTGTAATTCAAAACTCTTTTCTAATGATTTGGAAGGTGCACCATATTGTTCTTGTAATCTATTTTCCATAGCTTCACTCACTTGATATAAAGCTGTTACGCCATTTTTTTCATGTTTATCGTAAAATACTGTTGTGTAAATGTGATTTTTATGGAAAATATCGTACTCGTCATTTTTAACTTCAAAACGTTTGTTACCTTTACTTATTTCTTCTATAGGTTTACCTAAACGATCTCGAACTGCCTTTTTAGGTGTAGCATATTTAATTTTAGACTGTGAAGATATTAAATTTTGATTCGTATACATGCCATTGACACGATTTTTAATATAACTAATCATTATGAATTGATTATAATCATTATCATAATACGTATACCAATGTGTACCGTATTCATTGGAAGTTATGCGTTTTTCTTTACCTAATTTATCCTCAACGTCTTTTTTTGTCATATTCATTTGAATATTATTAATCGCAAATTCTTGTTTGTCAGGAACATCTAAGCTTAAGTCTTCTTCATTTGAATTACCATATGCCCATTGATCAACTTGCTCTCTAACTTCTTGTTGTAAATGCTCTGTAAATTTGAACTCATTTAATGGTAAGAAAATAACGAGACACAAGAAGAATATAAAAAATACTAGAAATCTTTTAATTTTAGCCACCTACCGTATGATATTAATCTCTATCCCCATTAAAAATTGAATTTCTAACAATGACATAATCCACTGTTCGAAGAGATTTCAAATCTTTGCCACCTGCATAAGAAATAGAACTTTGTAAATCTTGTTGCATCTCTTTTAAAGTGTCTTTTAATGAACCTTTATGTTCAACAAACATTTTTTTACCTTCAACATTTTTATGTTCACCTTTTTGGAATTCTGACGCACTACCAAAATATTCTTTATATCGCTTACCTTCTAATTCAACAGTTTCTCCAGGAGATTCTTCATGTGCTGCAAATAGTGATCCTATCATTACCATAGAAGCACCAAATCGAATAGACTTAGCGATATCACCGTGTGTACGTAATCCGCCATCTGCTATGATAGGTTTTCTAGCTGCTTTACTACATAAATTAAGTGCAGATAATTGCCAACCACCTGTACCAAATCCAGTTTTTATTTTTGTAATACATACACGTCCCGGACCGATACCAACTTTTGTAGCATCAGCACCAGCATTTTCTAATTCTCTTACGCCTTCAGGTGTTCCTACGTTTCCTGCTATAACAAAAGAATTAGGTAGGTTCGTTTTGATGTGTTTAATCATATTAATTACCGAATCTGAATGACCATGAGCGATATCAATAGTAATATACTCGGGTGTTAAATTTTCATTTGATAATTGCTCAATAAAGTCAAATTCTGATTTCTTTACGCCAACTGATATGGATGCAAATAGATTATTTTGTTGCATTTTATTGATAAACGGAATTCTAGCTGCTTCATTAAAACGGTGCATGATATAAAAATAATCATTTTCAGCAAACCATTGAGCTAATTCTTCATTCATTACTGTTTGCATATTAGCTGGTACTACTGGAAGTTTAAAGGTACGAGGACCAAATTTTATCGATGTATCGCATTCTGATCTACTTTCAACAATACATTTGTTTGGTATTAGTTGTATGTCTTCATAATCAAATATTTTCATATTAATTAAATAGCCCCTTTTTAAAAACAATAATATTAGGATAAATAGCTAAAATCCGAATAATCATAGTTTTATCAGTTGTTTTATTCAGAAATTCATTATCCTTATTAACTGTACATTGTTTTATTGTTCTTGTAAATGGACTTTAGGACTAGTTTTACCAACTAGATTTTTTAACACCTGGTATTTGACCTTTATGTGCGTGTTCTCTAAAAGCAATTCGTGACATTTCAAATTTACGTAATACGCCTCTTGGTCTTCCTGTCACTTTACATCTGCGAGTTAAACGTGTTGGTGAAGAATCACGTGGTAATTTTTTTAATGCTTCATAATCACCTTTAGCTTTCAATTCTTTTCTTAATTCAAAATATTTATCTACTAGTTCTTGTCTTTTTTGTTCTTTTGCAATCTTAGATTTTTTAGCCATTTCCATTACCTCTCTTTTTATAAATCGTAATAATTTCGTTTTATATATTAACACGATTATCTCAATTTGCAAATCTAAAAGTTCTATAACAAACATATTTCTGTTTAAAAATGACATTTACTCGTAAAAAAAGAGACCTTTTCCTAAAGAAAAAGGTCCCTTAAGCCATTTCAAATTGTCGTATTTGAAAGATAAGATTTATTTAGTTTCACGATGTAACGTATATTTATTTAATCTAGGGCAGTATTTTTTCATTTCAATACGCTCAGGATTATTTCTTTTATTTTTTGTAGTGATATAGTTACGATCGCCACACTCTGTGCATGCTAATGTGATATTTACGCGCACGTTAAACACCCTTTCTAATTAGGAATACTTACGATTTAAAATTTTATCATAAATTTGTTTTGTGCGCAATCTTCAATTTTATTTATTAAAATTTTCGTAAGTTTCGTCTTGTTCGCCTTCTAAATCAACTGTATTTATATCAATGCCTAATGCTTTCGCTACACCTTTACCATAATCAGGGTCAGCTTTATAACAATGACGGATATGACGACGTTTCACATCTTCAGTTACACCATCCATAGCATTCGCTGTATTTGTAAAGATACGCTCTTTCGCTTCATCAGATTGTAATCTAAATAATTTACCAGGTTGTTCGAAGTAATTATCATCATCTTGTCTTTGATTATATTCATAACCATCACCGTCTACAGGGAAAGCAGGCTTTTTGAATTCTGGTTGAGAATCATATACGCCTTGATTATTTGGATAGTAGTGAGGTCCACCACCTTGGTTATCGTCTAAGATACGCATTTGACCGTCACGACTAAATGGACATAAGTTTTCAATGCCTACACCTTTAGGTTGGTTAACAGGAATTTGCCAATGGTTTACGCCTAATCTATAGCGTTGAGCATCTCCATAAGAGAATAAACGTCCTTGTAACATTTTATCTGGCGAGAAGTCTAAACCAGGTACAATGTTAGTTGGCGCAAATGCAGCTTGTTCTACATCTTGGAAATAGTTATTAGGATTACGGTTAAGTTCAAATTCTCCAACTTCGATTAAAGGATAATCGCCGTGGTACCAAACTTTAGTTAAATCGAATGGATTATCTTTATGATTTTTAGCTTGTTCTTCAGTCATCACTTGGATATACATTTTCCATTTAGGATAGTCTCCATTTTCAATGGCATTAAATAAATCACGTTGAGATGAATCACGATCTGTAGCAATTATGTTAGCCGCTTCATCATCAGATAAGTTTTCAATACCTTGTTGACTTCTGAAGTGATATTTAACCCATACACGTTCGCCTTTATCGTTATACATTGAATAAGTATGAGAACCGAAACCATGCATATGACGTAAATCTTTTGGAATACCTCTATCAGACATTAAAATTGTAACTTGATGTAATGATTCAGGTAATCCTGTCCAAAAGTCCCAGTTATTTTGTGCACTTCTCATATTTGTTCTAGGATCTCTTTTAACTGCTCTGTTTAAACTTACAAATAATTTAGGATCTCTAAAGAAGAATACAGGTGTATTGTTCCCTACTAGATCCCAGTTACCTTCTTCAGTGTAGAATTTTAAAGCAAATCCACGAATATCACGTTCAGCATCTGCTGCGCCTCTTTCTCCTGAAACTGTAGAAAATCTTGCGAACATTTCAGTTTGTTTACCTACTTCTGAGAAGATTTTAGCACTTGTGTATTTAGTAATATCATTCGTTACAGTAAAAGTACCAAATGCGCCTGATCCTTTTGCATGCATACGTCTTTCTGGAATAACTTCACGATCAAAGTGAGACATTTGTTCTAAAAAGTATATATCTTGCATCATTAATGGTCCACGTGGGCCAGCTGTCATGCTATTTTCTCTATCTGATACAGGTGCTCCAAATAAACCTGTTAATTTTC
>NZ_RXWW01000033.1:0-43749 GCF_003970495.1 Staphylococcus pasteuri | reverse complement strand
TGTGTATATCCCCTCCACATAAATTAGAATAATTATAATTTAATATCTATTATAAAGTATTCCCTCAAAAAAAGAAACTAAAACTACTCATTTTATTTAGAATTATCAGAAAATTTGTTGTTTTTTCACTTTAAAGTGCTAATTAGTATTGAATACTAGGTTCAAAAGACTTAAAATGATGGATATATTTAAAATAGATGGGAGACAGTATATGGAAGATAATAATATGAAAAGAGGTTTAACCTCCAGACACATAACCATGATTGCTATCGGTGGCGCCATTGGAACAGGATTATTCGTCGCTACTGGTAGTGTCATTTCTGAAGCAGGACCTGGTGGTGCTATACTAGCCTACTTATTAATTGGGATTATGCTTTATTTCTTAATGTCATCAATTGGAGAATTAGCTACCTTCTACCCGGTATCTGGTTCTTTTAGTTCTTATTCATCTAGATTTATTGATCCGTCACTAGGTTTTACCATGGGATGGTTATACTGGGGAATGTGGACACTCGTAACTAGTGTAGATGTTATTGTAGCTTCTAATGTTTTAAAATTTTGGGATGTTTTCAATTTCTTTAGCCCATTAACTTGGAGCCTAATTTTTATAACGCTACTCTTACTTTTAAATATCTTTTCAGTAAAAGCTTTTGGTGAAACTGAATTTTGGTTATCTCTCATCAAAGTAGTTACTATTATTGTATTTATTATATTGGGATTATTAATGATTTTTGGTATTTTAGGTGGCCATACATATGGCTTTGAAAATTATACTAAAGGACAAGCACCTTTTGTTGGTGGTATTTCTGGTATTTTAAGTGTTTTATTAGTTGCTGGCTTTTCTGTTGGTGGGACTGAAGTGGTCGCAGTTACTGCTGGAGAATCTAGTGATCCTAGTAAATCCATGCCTAAAGCAATTAAGCAAGTATTTTGGAGAATTTTATTATTCTATGTATTATCTATAGCAGTTATTGCCGCTATAATCCCATATACTGATCCATTGCTATTAAACGAAAGCCAATCTGTAACACAAAGTCCATTTACGATTGTATTTGATAAAATTGGTATCGCCTTTGCAGCTTCAGTTATTAATGCTGTAATACTAACGTCACTACTATCAGCAGCAAATTCAGGTATTTATACTACAAGTCGAATGCTTTATTCGTTAAGTGTAGATAAACAAGCACCTCAATTCTTTAAAACATTAAATAAAACAACGAAATTACCAATTAGAGCCATTTTAACTACTTATATTTTAGTTGTAGCAGTAGTTATATATGCTAATTTTAATTCGAATGCGGTATTCAATTTATTAAATATTATTGGCTCAATGGTCATCGTCGTTTGGGGATCAAGTATCTGGGCACAAATTAGAGTACGCAGTGCAATTAAAAAGCAAGGTAAAAATATTAATGAGTTGTTACCTTATAAAGCTCCATTTTATCCATTTGGCCCAATTATAGTTATAGCAACTTTACTATTTTTATTATTTGGTAGTTCATTTGGAAGTATTGTTTCAGGAGATTGGGTAAGTGTTATTCGAAACTTTACACCACTCATTATTTTGGCAATTATTTTCATTGTCCATAAACTCATTAAGAAAACTAAATTTGTAAAACTTGAAAATATGGATTTAAGTTCTCATATCTTTAAAAATGAATAGTTAATATATCTATAGTTTAAATATTTTATACCTTTCAATTCAAGCCGATTTATAGGTTTTTAATTGGAAGGTATTTTTATTTAAATTTTCTATACAATAATCAATAAATTACAATTAATTCCTAGTTAATCTTTATTTTCTGAGCGCTCGTAATCATGTATAATAAAATTAAGAAATAAGGCTTAGAGGTGGTTAAAATGATTGGTCAAACAAATTTGTTCGATGATGTGATTAAAAATGATGAACGTTTTGTAATTGTTGTACAAGCTTTAGAGGAAAAGAATGGTCAATTAGTAAAAAATACATTAAGAGAATACCCAAGTTTAAATCATGACCAAATGAGTAACTTATTCACACATCTTAAAGAAGTATATTTAGAGGAAAAATTTCAAGATAACCAATCAGCTTTTACTATAACTGTATATACTAACCTTGACTATGCAGCAGATCAAGTTTATGCACATGTTAAGCGCTATAGAGGAAAAAAAGATTGGACTCACACAGCTAAATAAATTCAATAGACAAAAATAGACTTAGGTATCTTTACTTGGATTAGGTTGATAGCATTCATTATTTAACGCTATTTAATTATCCTTAAAAATACCTAAGTCTATTTATTTACATTATAGTAGTTTTTTTAGAGTATGTGGTATACCATTCGAATCATTATCTAATGTGACTTCATCCGCTTTTTCTTTTAACTCGTCACTTGCATTACCCATTGCAACAGCATATCCTACAACATCTAACATAGATTGGTCATTTAAACTGTCGCCAAATGCGATAACTTCCTCAAGTGATATATTTAATTTTTCACATAAAGCAGTAATTGCGTTCCCTTTTGAAACGTCTCTTGCCATAAATTCTAAGAAGAATGGTTTACTAGTTGTAACGTCAATTTCTTCATTAAAATAACCATTTAAATCAATACGTGCTTCAGTAATATTACCAACATAATCAACACCCATTACTTTTGGTACACCATGTGTAATATATGATTTAATATCATCAACACGTTTCATAGGTAGTCCGGTAAGTTCAGATTCAATATTCATATATTCATGTTCACCATCATAAATAATATGTCCATCGTCATAAGTTAATACTAAAAATCCTTTTTCTCTACAGTAATCGACAATTTCATCGAAGTTCTCTTTCGAAACGGTTTTACTTACTTCTACCTTTTCAGAAATCATGTTAATTGTTTTACCACCATTATAACTAATAATATAACTTTCATGTTCATTTAATTTTAAAGTTCTCGCAACGGGAATCATACCTTCTGTTGGTCGTCCGGATGCTAATACAACTTTGTAACCTTTGTCTTGAATGTCGATAAGATAAGATTGTGTTTCTGGAGATACCTTATTCTCACTATTCATTAGTGTGTCATCCATATCCATAACAACTACTTTATATTTGCTCATATTATTCCGAATCTCCTTTCAATGACTTATCTATATTTTACATCAAAACGAGCTTATTGGTACACTACTTCTTCAATTACACCAACCTCATTTATCGTTACTAATTCTGAAATACAATGCGACATTTCATTCTTTAACGTTCTTACTATTTCACCACTATGTTCCCTAGGGCTCAAAGTTAGTACAGTCGGTCCAGCTCCACTAATTACGGTTGCATATGCATGGTGTGCTTTAGAAATATTTCTAATCTTTTCAAATTCTGGAATTAAATGCTGTCTATATGGTTCATGAAAACCATCTTGTTCCATCATTTTTCCAGCTAAATCATATTTGTGTTGTATCAACGCACAAATCATTGTATTACTTATCGCGCTATTTTTGACAGCATTAGCATGGGAAAATGTATCTGGTAATGCCTTACGTGATTCTTCAGTTTTAAGTTCATAAGGAGGAATCGTTAATATAACATCTACCTTAGGTACATCTATTCGAGCAACATCTGTTACTTTTGATTCTGAGTTGTAATAACCAGATATTAAACCTCCATAAATTGTAGGTGCAACATTATCAGGATGACCTTCTATTTCAGTCGCTAATTGAAGTAATTCATATTGAGATAATTGAATATTACCAAAATGATTAGCAATATATAGCGCACCTACTAATGCTGAAGCTGAAGAACCTAAACCTCTTGCTAAAGGTATATCACTTCTCATATCAATATTTAAAGCTGGCAATTCAACTTGATATTTTTTAGCAACTAATTGTGCAACTTTATAGATGTAATTTGAATTATCTTTAGGTAAAGTCTCTAATTCTTCATTAAAGTAGTTAAATTCCCATTGATCACCTTGAATCTCTTTTATATCCATATACAGATACTTATTTAAAGCCATACCAATTGAGTCAAAACCAACACCTAAATTTGCTGTTGAAGCGGGAATTTTCAACTTTAATATTACTTCCATTTTAAAGAGCCCCTTTAATATATTTAATGATACTTTCTTTATCGTTTGGAAGTGGTTGAATAGGATTATCTAATAAAGAAATGGCAGTATCAGGATCTTTTAATCCATTTCCAGTTAGAACAGCGACTACTTTTTTACCTTTAGGCAAACGTCCTGCACGGTGAAGTTTAATAAGTCCAGCTATAGATGCATTACTTGCTGGTTCACTAAACACACCTTCTTTAGAAGTCATCATTTGATATGCCTCTAATATCTCTTCATCTGTAACGCTGTCAATTAAACCTTGAGATTCTTGTAATGCATTTGTAGCTTTATCCCAACTAGCAGGGTTACCGATACGAATGGCAGTCGCTACTGTTTCTGGATTTTTAATCACTTTATTCTGAACAATTGGTGATGCACCTTCAGCTTGGAAACCAAATAATTGTGGAAGTTGACTACCCTTTTTATCATGATATTCTTTGAAACCTTTCCAATAAGCTGTAATATTTCCTGCATTACCTACTGGAATAGATAAAATATCTGGTGCTTGACCGTCTAATTGTTCTACTAATTCAAAGGCACCTGTTTTTTGACCTTCAATTCTGAATGGATTCACAGAGTTAACTAGTTCAATATCTCCATTTTTAGCGATTTCTTTAACAATTTCTAAGGCTTCATCAAAGTTTCCTTCAATAGAAACAATTTCTGCACCATACATAACGGCTTGAGATAATTTCCCTAAAGCAATTTTACCTTCTGGAATTACAACAATTGCTTTTAAACCAGCTCTTGCTGCATAAGCCGCTGCAGATGCAGATGTATTACCTGTTGAAGCACAAATCACGATTTTTTTACCTTGTTCTTTGGCTTTAGTTACAGCCATTACCATTCCTCTATCTTTAAAAGAACCAGTAGGATTTGCACCTTCATATTTTACATATAATTCTATACCTAACATTTCAGACATGTTTTCACAATAAATTAAAGGTGTGTTTCCTTCGTTCAATGTTAAATGAGGTGTGTTTTCATTTACCGGTAAATACGTATCGAATTCTTTAACTAATCCTTGCCATCTTTTCATAAAAATTAAACCCCTTCTACAGGATAAATTTTACTTACTTCAAATCCTGCGTCATTTAATAGTTGTTCTGGTGATTGATCTAACCCTATAATAACCGTTGCAAATGTATCTCCGTCTCTTTTAGTTATTTTCAATGATTTATGGAACGGTAAATGTGCTTTGAGTTCATTTTCTAACTTTTCTTCAGAATTGTGTTGTGCTTTAAGAACAACATAGAAGTTAAGTTTTTCTTGTTTTAACACTGCTTTATCATTATCCATCATTTCTCTAGTTTCTTCTGTTTTCAATTCAAAATGAGGCGGTAGTGTATGTAAATTCGACTCAAAGAATAATGCTACATTTAGTAAATCACTAACAACTGCGCTACCTGTAGCTAAACTTCCAGCACCTTTACCATAAAACATTGTGTCCCCTACAGCATCACCGATAACGTATATTGCATTATATTCATTTTCAACTGCAGCAAGTTGATGATTTTCATCGATCAACGTCGGTTCGACTGATGCATTAACCTTTCCATTACTATATGTACCTTTACCAATTAATTTGATTTTATATCCTAAAGATTTAGCTGCATTAATATCAGATAATGTTGTTTCTCTAATACCTTTTAATTTAACCTCATTTAACTTAATTACCTGATTAAATGATAAATAAGATGTAATAACAACTTTTCTAGCGGCATCAATACCATCAACGTCATCAGTAGGATCCGCTTCTGCAAAACCGAGACGCTTTGCTTCTTCAAGAGCATCTTCAAATGATGTTTGGTCTTGAGTCATTTTTGAAAGAATGAAATTTGATGTTCCATTCAGAATACCCATAAATTTTGAAATGTTATTAGCATTTAATCCATTATTGATTGCATTCACAATCGGAATTCCACCTGCTACACTTGCTTCGAATTTTAATGCAACGCCATTAGTTTCGGCTAAATCTTCCAACAATTTTAAATGTACAGCCAATAAATCTTTATTTGCCGTAATAACATGCTTTTTATTTTTCAATGCAGTACGAAGCCAATCAACTGTTGGTTCGATACCACCCATTACTTCAACGACAATATCAATAGAATCATCTTCTAAAATTTCATTAACATCGTCAGTTAAGTGATATTGGCTAATATTTAGCGGTCGCTTTTTTGACTTATCCCTAACAAGTATATGTTTGATAACTATATCTTTATTAAGTGTATCCTTAATTTGTTGCCTATTCTCTTCGATAATTTTAACAACACCTGATCCGACCGTACCTAAACCAAGTAATGCTATATTTAATTCTTTCATTTAGCTGTACCTCCTTGTTCATTTGAGAAAAACAAATGTATCGTTGAAAAATACTATATGATGGTATAGTATAGAATTATTCTTAATTTTTGTAAAGTTCGCAATAATAGAAATATAATTTTATATTACCATTCTCTAGACAAAAACTGAATGAAATTTTCTGATTTTTTAGAAAGGTTGTTTTATTTATGAAAGTAGCTAAATTTGGAGGCAGTTCTGTTTCCAACGCCAAACAAATTAAAAAAGTATTAAAGATAGTTAATGAAGATCCAGAAAGAAAAATTATTATCGTTTCTGCACCAGGTAAAAGATCAAAAGATGATATTAAAACGACAGATTTATTAATTCGTTTGTATGAAAAAGCGATAAATAACATTGATTATCAACATAAAAAACAAGAAATTATTCAAAGATACGCTGATATCGTTGATGAGCTCGATATGGATCGTTATATTCTCGATACAATCGATCATACTCTTGAACATTATATTCATGAACTTAAAGATAAACCCTCTCGACTATACGATGCGATTGTGTCATGTGGTGAAGACTTTAACGCTCAACTCATTGCCACATATAATAATAGTCAAGGTATCCCAACAAGGTATATTTCACCTAAAGAAGCAGGTATTTGGGTAACAGATTTACCAAAACAAGCTCAAATATTGGATTCTTCATATGAACAGATTTATAAATTAAATGACTATAAGGAAAAATTAATTATTCCTGGCTTCTTTGGCGTTTCAAAACATAATTTTATAGTTACTTTCCCAAGAGGTGGTTCAGACATAACCGGCGCTATTATTGCACGTGGTGTTAGAGCCTCACTTTATGAGAACTTTACTGATGTTTCTGGTATTTATAAAGCTAACCCAAATATCATCAAAGATCCTGAAATTATTGAAGAAATTACTTATAGAGAAATGCGTGAGTTATCTTATGCTGGTTTCAGTGTATTTCATGATGAAGCGCTTCAACCATTACATAAAGATCGTATTCCTGTAGTTATAAAAAATACTAATCGACCAGAAGATAAAGGGACATATATATTACATGACCGAGAAATTAATTCTAAAAATGTCATTAGTGGTATTAGTTGTGATAAGGACTTTACAGTAATCAATATCAAAAAATATTTAATGAATAGACAAGTAGGTTTTACTAGAAAGGTTCTAGGTGTATTTGAAGATTACAATATTTCATTCGATCATATGCCTTCTGGAATTGATAATATCAGTATAGTTATGCGTTCCAATCAAATTAAAAATATTGAAAGTCGGGTATTAAACGATATTCAAAAACATTGTGATGTCGATGAATTAAGTATCGACCATGATCTAGCTATCCTTATGATTGTTGGAGAGGGTATGAACAGAGTTGTAGGTACAGCTAGCAAGATTACACATGCTCTAGCTGAATCTAATATTAATTTAAAAATGATAAACCAAGGTGCTTCAGAAATATCTATGATGTTTGGAATTAAAGTGGAAGATGCAGAAAAAGCGGTTAGATCAACTTATGAATTCTGTTACCATGGCGTGTGTATTAAAGAATAGCTAAAAATAAAGCAACTTTCTATTATGGAATGGATAAGATTCCAAATAGAAAGTTGCTTTTTATGATTCTAATATCTTTTTATTATTAATAATTGCCTCTTTTATCCTTTTCTCGCCTACTACAAGTTTGAGAATAAAGAATTGGTAATAACTTAATGAATCAATCACTCGTTTATAGTTTGAAAATTGATGGTAATTTTGATTGTCTAATAAATCATACATTAGAACAATTTCGGGTTTAATATAATCCACACCATTATTTAATGAGTGGAAATATATATTATCCTTTGGTAAACGAATTTTATTATCTAATCTAAATACCCATTCATCATTTACAACATCATAAACAAAAATTTCCATGATATGTTGTTGGTCATCATATACATTTACATGGGTAATATCCTTTAAAGCTATGTTACGATTTTTAAAACATTCCCCTGCTTTATTATATAAACAAACTGTGAATGTCTTAGGAATTGCTTTTACAATTTCTATTAATTTTTTACGTTCTACACAAATATCTACTTTTGAAGGTAGTTCAAAATCATCACTTAAAAACAATTGCATGGCAACTACACCATGAAATTTGAATGATTGAGATGAAGTTTGAATTAATTCTTCAACTAATGTTTTAGTGTTTAAATGTTCTTCCATGTATAAGCACACCACCTTCTTAGTAAACGCTTTCATAAGATTGATTATACCTATATACTTAAAATTTTTCAATTGGTTATTTGTGAACAATTAGTAAAATCTATATTTAATGCTATAAAATTTTATTATATCCACAGTTTTAATTGAGTGTCGTAAAATATTACACCCATCATATTAAATTATAGGAAGTTTTAGATTAAAAGTTCATACAATATTCTTAATTTCACCTGCTATAGATTGAACATCATTAACCGGAAGTTTATAATTTATATTGTGTTATCAAGTGTGTAATTACGATAATATTTATGTTTGCGTTACTTTAAAATTAAATATATTTATCGTAATCATTCATTTGTATTTTTTATTTAAAAATTAAAGAGATTCGGGTGAAAATTATGTCAACATTATCGATAATTCTAATAATTATCATCATTGTTTTGATTATTGTATTTTTCTTGAATCAACAGTATTTAAAAAGTAGAGTTGAAACAGAAGAATACGCTAAAAATCAAATCGTTGCAAAAAATTCAGCTTTAAGTGAAGAAAATCTTTCTTTAAAAAATCAAATGCTTAGTACTAACAAAGACATTAGTCCTCACGCTTTAAAAAATGCTAAACGTGATTTAAGAGGTATTTTGGACAAATTTATCGAGGATGATCAACTAAAATTCTATAACATCATTACTACAAGTAATTTGGCAACAAAACATCCTTTATTTGAATATGTGAGATCTTTCGATTTCATTATTGTAACAGACGTTGGTTTAATCAATGTCGATGTTAAACATTGGAACCAAAAAACGTTCTATCATTTCGATGTTCCAGATAAACATATCGATAAGGATCAACAACCTTTAGATAGAGACAAAATAGTAGGTCATTACATTAGTGAACAATATCATGAACAATTTAATACAACTCTTGAAGGCGTATATACATTTATCGAAACCCTTCAAGATAACCGTGTTATTTTTGAATTTTATGATTATGATCCATATCAACAAGCTGCTAATAACGCTAAAGCGCTTAAAGACCAAATTGAAGGACAATTTAACTTTAAGATTCAAAGTATTGGTGTCATCTACTTTAACGATGGATCAGTAAATATTATCGAAGGTTCTGGAGAAAGCGATAAATACGTAGACACTGTATCAACAAAATCTTCTTTAGAAAAAGTAATCAAAGATGCAGTTCATTTATCAAAACATCCATTGACCGAAGATCAAGTGAATCAAATTACCGAACAATTCAATTAAAGTGGACATACCAAAAGACCAGTTCAAAACATTTAATCATTTTGAACTGGTCTTTTATTTATTATTTTATCTATTTAACTCCAAAGATTAACTTTCTTTTTCTTAGCTTCATTTTGAGCTTTAATAAACATATCTCTATACTTACCATTCGGTGCAAAGTATTTCTCTCTTGCTAATCCTTTATCAACTAACTCCTTGTTAAACATATGGTCTTTATCTAACCATACGTATGCTAAGGTTCTACCGTATCTATCATTCTTTTCTTTATCATATTCTAGATATACATCTTTATCAGATAATGTTTTCTTACTATAATTAGACGCTTCTTTTCCATAAGGTTGAACTGGCGTATTAGGTTTGACAGTTTCAGGTGTATCTACACCGATTAATCTCACTTTAATACTTTTATTACCTTGTTTGGCGACAAAGGTATCTCCGTCAACGACTCTTTCTACATGAACTTTTTCTTTTCCTTTTAAATCCGTACTAGAAACTTCAGATTGATTACCACTAAATGGTCCTGAATGATTAATATATTGAAACAATAATACAAAGATAGCTATAATTACCAACGCGAGTGTTGATAGAGATTTTTTTGATTTCATTGATGTCACCCATTCTTACTTTTTTATCCTGACTAATCATAATGAAAAATAAACATAGCGTCAATATTAATTATGAATTTTTAATTAATGATTACCGTGGTATAATACTGTATGTTAGGAGTGAATAACCCGTATGTCTAGTGAAAATAGAGTTACACTTATAGCTGTTATTGTAGCAGTGCTTGTAGGTATTGTGATGCAAGTTGCATTTAAATTTCCAACTATTGTATCTGCAGTAGTTTCAATCTTTTTAGGTATCTTTGTAGGGTTTATTGTTTATTTAATAACTAATTTTATGAACAAAAGAAAAAGATAACCTAATAGTAATGAAAAAACCTTATAACACACGTATTTTAAAGCAGACAATTGATGTTTAATTCAATTGTCTGTTTTTAATTTATTTAACTGTACAAATTTAATATTTAAATAAAGAATTAGTGAATAATTTTAAATTTTAGTGGTATATATACATTAATAAACCGCTTAATTCCAATTCTTAAGACTTTAAAAGGAGGAAAAATGGAAATTATTGATTGTATCATTGATAGCCACCAAGTAACCTATCGCGTTAAAACTGCTCAAAACCACACCTTTGAACATACTTTAAGTATTGAAACACCCACTTACAGAGCCATTGAAATATTAAAATTGCTATCTACACACGTAGATAAGAAAAATGGATCATCTAAAGCCATCCTTTACTCTTAAAACTTTCATATTATAGTTAACATAATATTAATATCGTAAAATAAAAAATCTGCCACTTTATGTGACAGATTCTAAGGTTATAATATTGGTGAAATTAATTTCGCCAAATCTTCTTTAATCTTAATTTTTAGAGAACGATTTTTATATCCTTCTAGTGTAAGTTCATTTGACTTTTTAATGTCTTCTTTATATGCATGCTTGATCTTTTTAGCCATTTTTTCATCATAAACAAATGCATTAACTTCAAAGTTAAGTTCGAAACTTCTATAGTCCATATTAGCAGACCCTACAGAAACAACTTCATCATCAATTAAACATACTTTAGAATGTAAGAATCCATTTTCGTAAGTGTAGATATGTACTCCACTTTCTAATAACTGTGCTGCATTAGCAAATGTAGCCCAGTATACGAATGGATGGTCAGGCTTACTAGGAATCATCATATGTACTTCGATACCAGTAGCTGCAGCCATTTTGATGGCATTAATATAAGAATTATCTGGTATAAAATAAGGTGTTTGAATATAAATAGATTTCTTAGCACTCATAATCATTTTAGTATAACCAAATTCAATTTGATGCCAATCTTCCGCTGGACTACTTGCCACAATTTGCATTGGTACATGTCCATCTTGTACTTGTTTCTTCGGAAAATACTTATCATTATATTCAAATTGAGGTCTATGTGCTTGAGAATTCCAATCCATCATAAATCGTGTTTGCAATCCATCTACAGCATTCCCTTTAATTCTAAAATGAGTATCTCTCCAGTAACCTAATTTACCTAAACCTAAATAGTCATCACCTACATTAAACCCACCAATATAACCAACTTGGCCATCGATAACAACAATTTTACGGTGATTACGGTTATTCATTCTAAAGTTAATGATAGGTAATTTAGAGGCAAAGAATGCTTCCACTTCTCCACCTAGCTCATTGAAATGTTTAAAATTAGCTCTACTTATTTTTTTAGATCCAACATCATCATATAGTAGCTTAACTTCTAATCCTTCTTTAAGTTTTTCTTCCAAGGCTTTGATAATACGTTGACCTAAACCATCTAACTCAAATCCAAAATATTCTAAATGTATGTAATCTTTCGCATTGCGAATATCTTCAAGCATTTGATCATAAAGTTCATGTCCATCAGTAAATAAATCTAGATGGTTATTTTCAGTAATAAAACCATCTTGGTTCATTAATAACATTCGAACTAAATCATGATGTTTCTTTACTAATTGATTGTCGGTATCATAAGTTTTTTCATCAAATTCTTTGATTTGTTTGTCTATGAGCTCATTAAATGCATCTAATTCATTACCATTATTTTTATCTAATTTTCTTTTAGACACTGTGCGTCCGAAGAATAAATATAGAATAAAACCAATTAATGGTAATACAAATAATACAAATAGCCATGCCCAAGTTGAACTAGCACTACGACGATTTCTTTCTAAAAATATAATTATAAACGCTAAAATAATATTAATTACAAAACCTATAACTAATAATATTGTAAATAGCATACCCAAATCATGAGAAAACCTTAGTTCCATAAACATAATCTCCTAACAACATTTTATCTTTTAATTTTTATCATTTTTAACTAAAGTCACAACCGCATTAAAATCTTCTTCAATATTTGGAAATCTGTGTTCTTCAGTCTCTTTAATCGTAATATTTAATAACTTATAACTTGCACCTTCATCTGATTGTAAATATTGATTCACACTATTTTCTAATTTATCTAAGCTACTTTCTATAAAAGTTTTAAATTTAATTTGTTCCATATTCAATTCCCCTTTTCACTTTGATGATTAAATGATAAGTCTTTTTCATTAATAATTCAATTAATATTGAAGTTTAACCAGGTCAATACGATTCGCATTAAAATTATATTGTTCGGAATATATTTGAAATAAATTTAAAATAAGATAATAATATATTCATTCGTGTAAGTAATAAGAAAAATATCGCTTATTTGAAAAAGTATTTCACTGATTTATTGGAGGGAAAGTAAATGCTATCTTTTGAAAATGATTATTTAGAAGGTGCACATGAAAAAGTATTAAATCGTTTAGTAGAAACAAATAGAGTCCAAGCAGCAGGATATGGATTCGATCATTTTACAGAACAAGCAATCCAACAAATTAAAAATAGAATCAATTGTCCTGAAGCAACTGTTCGATTTCTTGTCGGTGGGACACAAACAAATCAAGTTGTCATTAATTCAGTACTAGAAAGTTATGAAGGTGTAATTTCAGCGGACACAGGACATGTTGCTGTACATGAAGGTGGAGCTATCGAATATAGTGGGCATAAAGTTTTAGCTATACCTTCGTCTGAAGGAAAAATAACTGCAAAAGGTGTTGAGGACTATTTAGACACTTTCAATAGTGATTTCAAACGTGATCACATGGTATTTCCAGGAATGGTCTATATTTCACATCCAACCGAGTATGGTACTTTATATACAAAACCAGAATTAGAATCTTTATCTAAAGTATGTCAAAAACACAATCTCCCTCTATTTATGGATGGCGCAAGATTAGGATATGGATTAATGAGCGATCAATCAGACTTAACTATTGAAGACGTAGCTAAGTATTGCGATATATTTTATATTGGTGGTACAAAAATTGGTGCACTTTGCGGAGAAGCAATAGTATTTACAAAACAAAATGAACCAAAACAATTTACAACACGTATTAAGCATCACGGTGCTTTATTAGCTAAAGGAAGATTAACAGGAATTCAATTTCTTGAGTTATTTAATGATGATTTGTATTTCAAAATTAGCCGTCATGCAATTGAAATGGCAAATAAAATGAAAGCCGGATTCCTAGAAAAAGGTTATCAATTATATTTTGATTCACCTACAAATCAACAATTCTTTATATTAAGTAATGAGAAAATTTCAGAACTAGAGCAAAAAGTGAAATTCGCAATTTGGGAAAAATACGATGATCAACATCGAGTTGTAAGATTTGCGACAAGCTGGGCAACAACTGAAGAAAATGTAGATCAATTGTTAGCGTTGATATAGTAGATACATATAGGTATTAAAGAGGGCATCATTCTATTGTGGAGTGATGCTTTTTTATTTGAATTAATGGTTAGGAAGTTTAGTAAGTATATATGTTTGAGAAAGTTGATATCTATTTTGTATTTTATTGTCATCAGTATGTTTTGGGTAATAAAAAATAACCTTTACATTGGAAAGTTAAAAGAATATATAAATAGCATCACTTTCTCTTTATCTATGCTGAAAGGATGCTACTAATCTTTTGATTTTTTGTTTTTCTAATTCTATCGCTTTCTTATATTCTTTTTCCAATAATTCTTGCGACTATTTATTGGTTATTTCACCATCTAACTGTGCAAAATGCATAATAACCACTTCCTAATAAAATTTACTTTTCTATAATTTCAATTTGTTTTATATCGGATTCATCAATAGAGTATGTACACAAATCTGTCTTAAGATCCATATCATAATTGCCAGTGTCTGTTTCTAATGGGTTTTCATAATCAATTACTCTACCTTTTAATTCATCTCCATTTGTTAAAATTACCTTTACATTATGACCATAAGCATCTCTTATATGCAATATTCTCACCTACATTTTTATAAGAATATAAATCATATCTTAATTCTGATTGTTGTTACTATTCATTTTCTTCATTTAATTTTTTCAAATCCTCTTGCAAGTCTTCTATTAAATCCTCTATAGGTATATTACCATCTAATTGTAGTATTACCATTTATATCACCCACATATATATTTTAATACCAAGCAACAGTATATTTTTCTGGAAAATAACCATTCATATTAAATTTTTTAATAGCATGATACACATGATTTCTATATATCAAAATATCATTATCTATTTCTAATTTCGACAAAGTATAACTATCAACTCTATTATTATTTTTATTTACTATTACTTGGCCATATCCATTGCTTATTTTATTTTCAGGCAAATATTTATATTCAATTTGATTGTCACTTTCTTTGACTTTGTATAATTCTACCATAATTTTTACTCCTTTAAATAATTAAAAAATAAGCTAAATCACTGTATAAGTGTTTTATCCCCATGCTACAAGTTCAGAATCAGGAAATAATCGCTTATTAGTATTCGTGTGTATTCTATCAATTGCATGTATGAAATAATTATCTATTGTATTATTCTCAATACCAGATTTTTTGGCATTGAGAATTTGAAGACTATCTATATCCATTTGAATAACACCAGTTTTAATATTTTCATCATCATTTGGATAATATTTATATGTAACACTTTTATCATTTATTTCTTTAATTTTTAAAGTTAGCAATCACTTTCACCTCTGATCAACAAAACTAATAACATTACCTATTAACCTACTATTAATTTTAAAAATTACTCATTCATCTATAGTTTTAATTGAGTCTTCATCAGTCAATTCTTTCATTTCGTTTTCTTGTTTCTTTTCGACCGAATATTCTTCGATATCTATATTTAAAAAATCAAATAGTTCTTCTTTTGTCATCTCACCATCTAACCTTAATATAGGCTTCTTCATATAATCAGCTCATTTTGAATTTTGTTTTGAAAATCATTGTTCTTTTTCTTTCTCTTTTTTTATCTATCTTAATTTCGTTGTCCAAAATTTCACGTAATTCTTTCATTATTATATTTCCATCTAGTTATGTAAAAACTATTTAAACACCTTTGAATACTGAAAATTTTATAAAAATATTATATTATAAATATATATAATAACTACAATAGTTATTTTTTTAGTTGTGGTATTCAATTACAATTTCTAAAGTTAATTGGATACTAAAATGTCATCAGCACGTTTTGGACAATAAAAAATAACCTTCACATTGGAAGGTTAAAATAATATATAAAAATAGCACCACTTTCTATATATTTGTGTAGAAAGGATGCTATTTTGTAATTATTTGTATGTCCTTAATTTCAGAGTCATCTATAGAATATATACCCATTGAGGTATCTAAGTCCATTACGAAATTTCCAGTATCACTTTCGATTGGGTTTTCAAAATTAATGACATTTCCAATTATATTATTATTATCTTTTAAAATTACTTTAACTTTATGACCATAGGCCCTTGCTATTCTCATTATTCAACCTCCTTTTTAACATATGGAACTACATGTGTTCCTGTTCTAGAATAATGTACTTTTTCAAAAGTTGTATCTATATAATTACCTCCTACAAATGATTTTCCAATTACAAATTCAAAATCTATTATCTCTTTTTGATTAAACTTATCTCTTAATAATAAAATTTCACCCGTCCCTACTTTGTCTGTTAATAATTCATTAAGTTTTTGAATTGATACAGTAGTATAACTTGGTAATAAATAATTATTTATTATTGCTTGTCTTTTACTATTTTTAAACAATTGATGATTTTTGTTATGTCTATTCTGTTTTTCAGGATTTATTTCTATTTTTATTTTACCACTTTCAATCATTTCAAGCATTTCTTTTTTAGCTTTTTCTTGTAATTTTTCTTTTTCGGACTCTTTATTCTCTACTTGATATTTACCTTCACGTTCTTTAAAGAACTTGTCTCGCCAACTGTCGACATGTGGCACTGTTGTACTTCTACACCAAGGATGCATAGGTGGCGCATTCACACCTGGAACCATATCTTTAACTTTAAATGTTTTACCATTGAGTGAATGACATAATTTAGATGTTTTACTATCTATTTTGGCAACATATTTATATTCGCCATCTTCACCTAAATCTTTAAGATAAGCTATCTTTTGTGATTCTGTTTGTACACGTGCTGATTCGGTTACTAATAATCTACTGGCGTTATAAGAAGTAGAATTGGTTTGCTTTTTAAACTCAGAAACAAATTCATTAGGATGTCGACCTCGAATAACGACATGACTTGTTACCCTCTCAACTTCCTTTTGAACAAGTTCCATATCATTCCATAATCTAGTAGACCATTTAACACCTTTGAAATTACTATTAACGACTGCTTTCACTTCAGTGTCATCAATTTGAACATGTTCACCTAGAATATGTGCTTGTCTCTTTACTTCTCTATTAACTGCGTCACTTAGCTTATCCTCAATTTTATTTTGAAGATTTAAACTAGAATCTTTCACAATCAAATCTAGCTGCTGCTTTAACAGTTTTTCTCTAGAGATTTTCATCGTTAAGTTGTATTGTTTGAGCGATTGATTCGCCTCTTCACTGAAATCTTTACGCTCAACAAATTGTTTCGCTTTGTTACTAAATGCTAGTACATCAAATGAATCAGCCATTTTCTTAACTTCTTGAATACTCAGTCCAGTATCTTTGGCATATTTTGCATAAAAAGCTAATAATTCTTTTGTAATTTCGGCATACATCAATAGAATGATACGTTCAATTTCAATGATTGCTTGTGCATCAATTAAAGATTCAGCGTCCATGACGTTTTTAGCACGTTCTAGCCAATATTTGGAAATTAAAAAAGACGCATCATCTGATGACACGTCTAGTTAAATCTTTAGTTTAGATATTTAATTAATAGAATGATACTAACAACCACAAGTGATCCAACTAAGAAATCTAATTTTTCTGTTTTTGTGGTTTTTCTTACATTTACAGTTACTTTCACAATTTCCACCTAAATACAAACGTTATTATACGTCCGCCTTTCTATATATTTTTAAAATTTTTCTAATTCTTTTTGATATTTATAAACTCTTTTTGACATTTTCAAATATATACACATTAAATAGTATTTTCACTTTACCTAATCAAATAAATACCATTTTAATATAACAATAGTTTTATGAATTTAATAACCAGATATTACACTATTTAATAGTATTTACATTATTTTTTAATCCACCATTTTATCTACTTCCATTCTTTTTATCAAGATAATAAAAATGGATCTTTCTGCCAACAAAAAGCAATAATGGAAGGCATAAAGTACATAAAGATAAATAAATTTGAATTGTCACAATTGAAAACCTCTGAAAAATATTATATTATAATTGTGTAAGGAGGAGCTTTATGGCTCCGATAATCATTAAGCTTATATTTTAGGCTTCCGGTCCAAGTAACCGAGATGCCATAGTCTAAGCTCTTTTATTACTCCTGGAATAATCAGTGCTACCCACACTGGATATTCTAGGAGTTTTATTATTATCTTGGTCAAGGCATTTCACACCCTAACACAATAGCATTATAAGGTATCTCTTTTTCTTACATATACAATCTTAGTATATACCATTTAAGCATTAAAAATTTAATAATGAATGAAAATGCTAAAGACAATTTTGAGAAGTATATTAAGAATATTTTTTAATACTTACTTGACCAAATTCATTTTTTAAACATAAGTGGTCAAGTAAAATCCCACCTTCCTAAACAAAAAAAGAGCTAAAGCAAAAATGCTCTAGCCCTTGATATTACTATATTCCCCAATGTTGTTTAGCGCTTTAGTATTGTTTCATATATTGCTCGCGTTCCCATTCAGAAACTTGAGTTCTATAGTAATCCCATTCAATTGATTTTGAATTAAGGAATTGGTTATAGATATGATTACCTAAAGCTTTTTTGATTGTTGGATTTTCACGCATAGCTTTTAACGCAGTGTATAGTGTTGAAGGTAAGTCTTCAATACCTACAGCTTCACGTTCTTCGCGATTCATTTCGTAAATATTTTGGTTTACTGGTTTAGGAACTTCTAATTTGTTTTTAATACCGTCTAGTCCAGCTTCTAAGATTGCTGCTAATGCCATGTATGGGTTAGCTGCTGGGTCTACTGAACGTACTTCAACACGAGTAGATAAACCTCTTGAAGATGGTACACGTACTAATGGTGAACGGTTTTTACCACTCCATGCAATGTAACATGGTGCTTCGTAACCTGGAACTAAACGTTTGTATGAGTTTACTAATGGGTTACAAACTGCAGTGAATCCACGTGCATTTTTAAGAATACCAGCTGTAAATTGGTAAGCTGTATCTGTTAATTCCATTTCGCCATTTGGATCATAGAATGCATTTTCTTTACCTTTGAATAATGATACGTTAAAGTGCATTCCGCTTCCGTTTACACCGAATAATGGTTTTGGCATAAATGTCGCATGTAAGTTATGTTTACGAGCGATTGTTTTAACAACTAATTTAAATGTTTGGATATTATCACATGCTGTTATCGCATCTGCATATTTAAAGTCAATTTCATGTTGTCCAGGTGCAACCTCATGGTGACTTGCTTCGATATCAAAGCCCATGTCCTCTAATTCAAGAACGATATCACGACGACAGTTTTCACCTAAGTCTGTTGGTGCTAAGTCGAAGTAACCACCATCATCATTTAATTCTAATGTTGGTTCGCCTTTTTCATCTAATTTGAATAAGAAGAATTCTGGTTCAGGTCCTAAGTTGAAATCTGTGTAACCTAAATCTTCCATTTCTCTCAATACACGTTTTAAGTTATTACGTGGGTCACCTTCAAATGGTGTACCATCTGTTTTGTATACGTCACAGATTAAACGTGCAACTTTACCTTGACCAGCTGTCCATGGGAAGATTACCCATGTATCTAAGTCAGGTTGTAAGTACATGTCAGATTCTTCGATACGTACGAAACCTTCGATAGATGATCCATCGAACATCATTTCGTTATCTAATACTTTCTCTAATTGGCTTACTGGTACTTCAACATTTTTAATTGTTCCTAATATATCTGTGAATTGTAATCTTAAATATCTTACGTTCTCTTCTTCAGCAAACTTACGAATATCATCTTTTGTAAAACTACGTTTAGGCATACTTAAAATCCTCCAAATTTTATTTTATAAATCGGGATAAATCTCCTCGATTTATTGGCAAAGTTTCGCCATGTGGTTTTTGAGTTGCATCTACAATCATTCTTTTTCTAGTTTCTTGTTCGTCTGATGTTAAGTGATTTTGTTGATTATGAATAATTTGTTTAATACCTTTAATATTAAATCCTTTTTCAATTAAAGATTTAATTTCTAATAATCTTTCCAAATCATTCAGCGAAAATAATCTCTTATTTCCTTCAGTTCTTGCCGGCATAACTAGTTCATGTGTTTCATAGTAACGAATTTGTCTTGGACTTAATTCCGTTAATTGACTAACAACACTCATGGAGAATACGGCCATATTTCGTCTGATTGAATCATTAGACATCAATAACCTCTCCTCCACTTTTGAACTTGTACTTAATTTAGCATAGTTTAACTCATATTACAAAAATATGTTAGGTTTTCTGACATATGCTCTCAAAATACTGATTTTATTGCATTTTCCAACCCTAAAAGTATCTCTTTTTAACCAAATACCCTATATTCCGAAAAATAAATTTAAAATTTTCTGATAAAATAAGAAAAATCTCGAAGTTTTAAATTACTCCGAGATTATCTCAATGTTACACAAGCCCTTGTTCTTTTAATTGTTTGACTGCTCGTGTGACTGCTAGTTTAACATGTTCATATGTTAATCCACCTTGAACATAAGCTTCATATGGTTCTCGTATAGGACCATCAGCAGATAATTCAATTGAAGACCCTTGTACAAATGTACCTGCTGCCATAATCACGTCATCTTCATATCCTGGCATATAGCTTGGCTCAGAACTAAAGTGTGCATTAATTGGTGACGCATGTTGTATACTCTGACAAAATGATATCATCTGTTCTTTTGTATCAAATGTCACTGTTTGTATTAAATCAGTACGTTTAACATTATATTTTGGTGATGTTGTCATATTTAATTTTTCTAATAATAGACTAGTAAATAAAGCACCTTTTAAACTTTGACTTACAACGTGTGGTGCTAGGAAGAAACCTTGATACATTTCTTGTAATGAATTTAAAGAGGCGCCCGCTTCTTTACCAATACCTGGGGCAGTAAGTCTATAACCGCAACGCGCTATTAAATCTTTTCTCCCTGCGATATAACCTCCAATTTTAGCTAGCCCACCACCAGGATTTTTAATTAATGAACCAGCAATTAAATCAGCGCCTACTTCGATAGGTTCTTGTTCTTCAACAAATTCACCATAACAATTATCTACAAAAATAATTACGTCAGGATATTGTTGTTTAATTGCTTCTATTGCTTCTTTTATTTCATCAACTGGAATAGATGGTCGTTGATCATAACCTTTAGAACGTTGTATTGCCACAACTTTAGTTTGTTTATTAATAGATTTCAGAACCTCTGGTATATCAATTTTACCTTCATTTAATGCAACTTCATTATATGTGACACCATGTTCTTTTAAACTTTCAATCCCGTTTCCGTTCACGCCTATAACTTCTAATAACGTATCGTAAGGACTTCCAGTGATATATAATAATTCATCACCATATTTTAAATTACTTTGTAATGCTAATGTGATTGCATGAGTACCAGAAATAATTTGTGGACGTACGATGGCATCTTCGGCTTTAAATGTTTTAGCATATATTTCTTCTAAATGATCCCTACCAAAATCATCGTACCCATAACCAGTCGTACCTAATAAGTCACTTTCTGTCGCTTTCACCGTATGAAACGCGTCTAAAACTTTTTCCTGATTAATTAAAGCAACACGTTCAATTTCTTTAAAATATGGAGATAATGTATTTTCAACGTCTTCAATAAGACTTGTCATATCTGTCATCTTGCTAACTTCCTTTATATTTTTTTATATCCTTTAATTTCATATGTCTCATGATTTTCATTAAAATATAATTCACTTACTAATGTATGTTGTTTTAAGAAATATAATCGATCAGCATCCGAACTTGGTACAGTTTCTTCATAGTAAGTTAAATTATCTTTAATTTGATTAATTAATAAGTCTTTAACTTTATCTTTGTCACTATCGTAGCGACTTGATACAAATACATATGGATTGTTTGAAACTGGTAAATCCATTTGACTATCACACTGGTCTTTTTTATTAAAAATAACGGCTTGTGGAATTTGATCCATATCTAATTGTTTAATTAATTGATTAACCGTATCATATTGTGAGCGATATTCTGAATGACTAGCGTCTACCACATGTAATAATAAATCTGCACCTTTTGCTTCTTCTAACGTTGATTTAAAAGCAGCAACTAATGTAGTAGGTAACTTTTGTATAAATCCAACTGTATCAGAAATAATTAAGTTAAAGCCTTCATTGATTTGAATTTGTCTTGTTTTAGGATCTAATGTGGCGAACAATTGATTCTTTTCATAAGTTGTTTCATTAGCAAGTACATTAAAACATGATGATTTACCAGCATTGGTATAACCTACTAAAGCAATTTGAAATACTTGATTCTGTTCACGTTTACTACGATAACGATCTCTGTGTTCTACTACCGTTTGTAATTTATGTTTAATTTCATTCATTCTAGTGCGAATATGTCGACGATCCATCTCAAGTTTCGTTTCACCAGGACCTCTAGTTCCAATCCCACCACCAAGACGTGATAAGCTACGTCCATGTCCTTGTAATCTAGGTAATAAATAATCAAGTTGTGCAAGTTCAACTTGTAATTTACCTTCTCTACTTTTAGCTCTTAGTGCAAATATTTCAAGTATTAACTGTGTTCTATCGATAATCTTAATGCCCAAATTACCATTTAATGTTTTAGATTGAGCTGTCGTTAATTCATCATTCGTTACTACGACATCAATATCATGAAATTCTATAAAAGCTTGTATTTCTTCAATTTTCCCTTTTCCAACATAGTATTTATGGTCTACTTGTTCTCTATTTTGAGTAATTTGACCTTTTACATTTAATTGGCAAGTTTCTGATAAAGCTTCTAATTCTTCCATTGTTGATTCAAAATTAAATTGATTATCATTTTGAGCATGTACACCGATTAGTACAGCCGTTTCCAATTTTTTCTTTGTATCATGCGTTGATAGCTGTGCCATGATATACATCTCCTTTATATTTTCTTCTTAAGTATTTTATCATAGTGCCAATATAAAGACTATTCGTCCATATTATGTTAAATTGTAAGTAATTCGAAAGGGTGGTATTATGGAAAATATTTATGATTTCGTAGTAGAAAAAAATACTGGTGAAACATACAAGTTAGAAGATTATAAAGATTATGTTATGTTAATCGTTAATACTGCAAGTGAGTGTGGTTTCACACCTCAATTTGAAGGATTACAACATCTATATGAAAAATATAAAGATCAAAAATTTATTATTTTAGGATTCCCATGTAATCAATTTGGTGGGCAAGAACCTGGTTCAGGTGAAGAAGCTGCACAGAATTGTAAATTGAATTATGGTGTTACTTTCCCTATTCATCAAAAAATCGATGTTAAAGGTGATAATCAACATCCATTATTCCGTTTCTTAACAGATGCTCAACACGGTATGTTTAATGAAAAAATTAAATGGAATTTCACAAAATTTTTAATTGATCGTAATGGTAATGTGGTTAAACGTTTCTCTCCACAGAAAAAACCAGCACAATTAGAAAATGAAATTGAAAAATTACTTTAATCAGATTACTAAAATAAAATTATAAATTTAAAAGCTTCAATTAAAGTTGGTTTCGTGAGCTGAATGTTAGCTCTGCCAGCTTTAACTGAAGCTTTTTTACATGAATTAATACAAATACGATAAAGCACGCATGAGAATGATATTAGAAACAAAAATAATCCAATATTGTGCTGTTACCATTCCCACTAGTATGTAACTATTGCTACGTTCATTGAAAGTTGTGCTTTAATGCACTTCAATTATTACTTATTCTTCTGATGTTGATTCATTTTCGTCATCAATCATGAAAGTGCTGATCGCATGTTTGTAAATCAGATGTTGTTTTCCTTGAGAAACCAGACGAATTACCTGATCATCGAAATCTTCAATAGTTCCTTTCATTTGGAACCCATTTAGAAAGAAGACAGTAACTTCTGTTTTTTCTGATTTAAAGTTCTCTAGTGCTTGATCTTGGATGTTTTCGTTTGCAATCATGTTCAGTACTCCTTTTATTTATTTGGGGTGTAATCTCATCTAACATCATTTGAAGCGACATTTTCTCTCTATCTAACCAGTGAACGTTCATTTTATTTTTAAACCAAGTCAATTGACGTTTCGCATATTTTCGCGAATTTTGTTTTAACTTTTCAATGGCTGTTTCTTTATCCATGTTCCCTTTAATAACAGGTATAAGTTCTTTGTATCCAATTGCTTGCATACTTTGACTTGACTCATAACCTTGTTCAACTAAGTATTGCACTTCTTTAAATAATCCGTGGCTCAACATAATATCAACACGTTTATTTATTTTTTTATATAATGTTTCACGCGACATTTCAATCCCTAATAATAATGTATCATAATTTTCGGTGAATTGTTGAACTTTCTTGCGATAACTTAAAAGTTTTTTTGTTTTTAAATAATATTCTATCGCTCTCAATACTCTTTTTCTATTATTTGGATGTATATTCGAAGAAGATTCAGGGTCAAATGTATTTAGATAGTCATGTAATTCAATATTATTTAATTGTTCCAATTCTTTTAATTTAGTATTAACTTCATTCATTTTCTCTTCTGATACTGTTTCGTCTTCAAATTGATAGTTATAAAGTAAAGACTGAATATATAATCCTGTACCACCTGCAACGATTGGTGTTTTACCTCTATTAGTTATATCTTTAATACATGCTTCTGCTCTTTCTTTAAATGCATAAGCAGAGAATGATTCATCTGGATTTAATATATCAATTAAGTGATGTGGAATACCATCCATTTCTTCTTTAGTAACCTTAGCAGTACCGATATCCATGTGTCTGTATACTTGCATTGAATCACCGCTAATGATTTCGCCATTACATCGTTTGGCTAATTCTATACTTAATTCTGTTTTACCGGATGCTGTTGGTCCAACAATGACGATTAGAAATGGTTTATCTGTACTATTCATGCTACTCACTCACTTTATTTTTCTTTAAAATTTGTTTTTTAATCCATTCAAACATATGTTGCCAAGTTGACAAATAATCGTCTTCAAATAAAATTTCATGCCGTTTATTTTTATATAATTGTACGGTGATATGTTTAATACCCGCTTTTTTATAAATTTTACCTAATTTTTTAATTCCCTTACCATATTCACCAAAGGGGTCGTCTTTTCCTGAAATTAAAAGAATAGGCAGATTGTGATTCATTTGTTTTAACGATTTTACATTTGCAGTATCCATCATGTATTTAACGGTTTGATATATAAGTTGATTAGATACTCTGAAGCCACAATATTCATCATCAATAAATTTATTAACTTCTTCTCTTTTTGTAGAAAGCCAATCACTTTCTGTCTCAGGTTGGTCAATTTTTTTGGTGAATGATTTGTTCATTAATCGATTAACCCATCTAATACGACGACGTTTTCCAGCAACAATTGTAAGTAATTTTAACAGGATCATTGTTGGAATGCCTTTCCATTTTGGGAACATACCTGTACCAGTTAATATAAGACCATCTGCAAATTGAGGGTATTGTTTTACAAATAGTCTTGCAATGATTGAGCCCATTGAATGACCTAAAATAATGTATGGTAATTCAAAATGACTATCGTATAACGTTTCAACTATTTCGTATGCATCGGCAGCGACTTGAGACATATCATCAAAATGACCTCTTTCTTTTTCATCAATATTTTTACCATGTCCTCTGTGATTATGTCTGATAACATCATAGCCTTGTAAATTTAAAGCTTTGACTAATTCATCATAACGATCCATATGCTCAGCCATACCATGAAAAAGATGAACAATGCCTATAGTTTCATTATTTGCTTTGTCTATTTTCACTTCAATCATTGTTCCATCTTCCACTGTGATATTGAATTGACTTTGACTCACATATATACCCCCAAAATTTCTAAAGTTCATTTATATTATTTACGTTAAACAACCATATTATATTCAATATACCTTTTGATAACATTGTAATCAAATTGTATGCATAATAAATAGTTATCTACTTATAAGATGTTTATTTTGATTAAAAAAAGTTGTATTACAAAGTATAACATTTCGCATAAAAAAACTACTAGTATTGAGAGTATATCTCAATACTAGTAGTTCAACATCATGATATTTATTCTTTAAATGCAGGTTGATTATTACCTGATTGTGCTTCATCAATCGCTTTATTTACTTCTTCAGTATAAGCTTGTTTTTGAGCATCGCTATATTGAAGCATATCTGCTAAAACATCAATAACTGCATCTTTGTAGTTAAGTACATCATCAATATTAAAGTATAATTTACCAGAACGACGTACTAAGAAGTCAGTTGGTTTAAATACCATTTCTTGTTGAATACCATAAATTAATTCAACATAAATTTCTAATGGTAATTTACTGTTATGATATTGTGCTGTTTGAGCAATATTGAATAAATCGTCAACGTTAGAACCATATTTACTTGCTAAACGATAAGCAACGTCTTCGTCAATGCCAAATCCTTTAGCTGCGTCAACTTTTTGTTTAACGAAATTGTCGAAGTTTTTACTTCCGCCTACGTCACCACCAGAGATTTTTAATTCTTTAGTTGCACATGGTTTGAATGTTAAACCGTATTCTTTTTTAAGACGTTTAGCTAATAAATCTACAATTTCTAATGCCATATGACGGTATCCTGTTAACTTACCACCAGCGATAGTTAGTAATCCAGATTCACCTTCCCAAACTTCATCTTTACGAGAAATTTCTGAAGGATCTTTACCTTCTTCTAAAATTAATGGACGTACACCAGCCCAAGTTGATTCGATATCTTCATCTTTAACTTTAACTGATGGGAACATGTAATTAATAGCTTCGATTAAATAATCTCTATCTTCTTGAGTAGTTAATGGTGTAGCTTTTTCATTATCATAGAATGTATCAGTTGTACCAACATACGCTTTTCCTTCTCTAGGAATAGCAAAGATCATTCTGCCATCTTTTTCAGTATCAAAGTATACTGCTTGTTGTAATGGGAATTTAGATTGATCAATAACAACATGAACACCTTTAGTTAAACGTAATTGTTTGTTGTTTCTTGCATAGTCTCCACTTCTTACTTCATCAACCCATGGTCCTGAAGCGTTAATAACTTTTTTAGCTTTAATAGGATAAGTTTCATTATCAATCATATCAACGACTTCAATACCATTTACTTTTTTATTTGAGTCATAAGTGAAATGTTCTGATTTAGTATAGTTAATGATTTCAGCACCTTTTTCGGCAGCTTTTTTCATAACTTCGATTGTTAATCTTGCATCATCTGTGCGGTATTCAACATAATAACCGCCACCTTTTAAGCCATCTTGTTTAACTAATGGTTCTTTATTAAGCGTATCTTGTTTAGATAGCATTTTTTTACGTTCTGATTTTTTAACGCCTGCTAAAAAGTCATACATTGTTAAACCAATAGCAGTAGTAAATTTACCGAATGTACCGCCTTTATGCATTGGTAATAACATCCATTCTGGAGTTGTTACGTGTGGACCATTTTCATAAACAATGGCACGTTCTTTACCTGTTTCAGCTACAACACCTACTTGAAGTTGTTTTAAATAACGTAACCCACCATGTACTAATTTAGTAGAACGAGAACTTGTACCTTGTGCAAAGTCTTGCATTTCTACTAATGCTACTTTCATTCCACGGTTACATGCATCAAGTGCAATCCCTGCACCTGTAATTCCGCCACCAACGATGACAACATCATATTCTTCATTTTTTAAATTTCTTTTTATGTGATCCCTTTTAAGTGTTGATAAACCCATAATTCAACGCCTCCTAATTAGTATAAAAAAAGAGAGACTTATCCCACAATTACCATTTAATTGTACGAATAAATCTCTCATGTCTCGATTTCTTTATTAACTTATTTTAAGTATAACATAAATAAGAAAATCAAGTCTATCTTATGCTTACAAATTATTAATATATTAATTCCTAGTCTTCTAGTTTAAATACTTGTGTAGCTTCTACAGCTTTTTTCCAACCTTTATATAGTTTCGCGCGTTGCTCTTCTTCCATTTTTGGTTCGAATTCTTCTTCAAGTTTCCATCTGTTAGCAATATCATCTTTGCTTTCCCAGAAGCCTACAGCTAAACCAGCTAAATAAGCAGCACCTAACGCAGTTGTCTCTTGAATTTCTGGACGTTCAACTGGTGTATCAACAATATCAGCTTGGAATTGCATGATAAAGTTATTTTTAACTGCACCACCGTCTACACGTAAGTTTTGAACTTCGATGCCTGAGTCTTTAGACATCGCTTCCATAACATCGCGTGTTTGATAACAAAGTGATTCTAATGTTGCACGGATGAAATGTTCTTTTTCAGTACCACGTGTTAAACCAAAGATAGCGCCTCTTGCTTCAGAATCCCAATAAGGTGTTCCTAAACCAACGAATGCTGGAACTACATATACACCTTCAGTTGAATCTACACGTGTAGCATAGTTTTCAGTTTGTGGCGCTGAATTAATCATTCTTAATCCATCACGTAACCACTGAATTGCTGAACCGGAAACAAAGATTGATCCTTCTAAAGCATAATTTACTTTACCGTCAAGACCGTATGCAATTGTAGTTAATAAACCACTGTCAGATTTTACCGCTTCTTCACCAGTGTTCATTAACATGAAACCACCAGTACCATAAGTGTTTTTCACATCTCCACGATCAAAGCATGCTTGACCGAATAAAGCAGCTTGTTGGTCACCTGCGATACCAGCAATTGGTACATTTTGACCAAAGAAGTGATAATCCACTGTATGTGCATATACCTCACTAGAAGGTTTAACTTCAGGTAACATGTTTTCGGGAACTTCTAGAATATCTAATAATTCTTTATCCCATTTTAATTCATGGATATTAAACATTAATGTACGACTAGCATTAGTATAGTCAGTAATATGCGCTTCTCTACCTGATAACTTCCATACTAACCAAGAATCAATTGTGCCGAACAGTAAATCACCGTTATTAGCTTTTTCTCTTGCACCCTCAACATTATCTAAAATCCATTTTACTTTTGTACCAGCAAAATACGGATCTAATAAAAGACCAGTTTTATCACGGAATAAATCTTCATGACCTTGTTCTTTTAAATCATGACAAATACTTTGAGTTTGACGAGATTGCCATACAATAGCATGGTAAATTGGACGGCCAGTATTTTTATCCCATACAACTGTTGTTTCACGTTGGTTTGTAATACCTATACCTTCAATTTGCTCAGCTCTTACATCTTGTTCATTCATGACTTCTGCCATTACAGATAATACAGATGTCCAAATTTCATTAGCATCATGTTCTACCCAACCAGATTGTGGAAAATGTTGTTTGAATTCTCGTTGTGCTACACCTTTGATTTCTCCGTCTTTATTAAATAAAATCGCTCTTGAACTAGTTGTTCCCTGGTCTATTGATAAAATGTATTTTTCCATAATTATTTGACTCCTTTTGATGTCATAAATATAGATAAAAGATGATTAATACTAATCATTTATATTTTATATTCACGAATCATGTTTATATTCTATGCTTATTTTCTAAAATTAATTCTAACGATTCTACTTAAGTTCTCTTTTAATAGATAGATTCGATGTCATTGCTTTTAGACGCTCTATTTAAAACTACACCTAATACTAATGTTATGATAACTAAAATAATGCCCACTGCACAACTTACATTAAATGTTTGTTTGTAAAATACTTCGTAAATGACAGCACCTAACATACCACCAGCGATTGGTCCAAGTACAGGTACGATAGCATATGACCAATTTGAACCACCTTTACCAGCGATTGGTAAAATCGCATGAGCGATACGAGGTCCTAAGTCACGTGCTGGGTTAATAGCATAACCTGTTGTTCCGCCTAAACTTAAACCAATTGCGACAATTAAAGCCCCAACAATTAATGGGTTTAATCCATCAGCAATTTTATTAACACCAATAAATAATATACCTAAAGTTAATGCAGTTGTACCAATGATTTCACTCATAAAGTTAGCAAAATAGTTTTTGATTGCAGGTGCAGTTGAGAATACACCTAACTTAGTGGCTTGATCTTCTGTTGCTTTCCAATGTGGTAAATACATTAACCAAACTAGTGCACCACCTACAATACCACCAAGCATTTGACAAATGATGTATCCAGGCACTTGCGCCCAACTAAATCCTCCATCCATAGCTAACGCAATTGTAACGGCTGGATTCAAATGTGCTCCTGAGAATTTACCAACTGCGAATGCGCCCATGGCAACGGCTAGTCCCCATCCTGTAGCGATAACAATCCAGTCAGCGTTATTACCTGCACTACGTTTTAAATTAACGTTAGCACAAACGCCACCACCGAAAAGTATGAGGATGGCTGTACCTAAGAACTCTGCTAAATAAGCATTCATATAATTATTCCTCCCAAAATAGATAGGGAGACCCCTACAAAGCGATAAAGCTGTAGAAATCTCCCCTTCTCTGTTCTAATATTAACTTTTAATAACTTGTTTATATATTACAATTACGTTGTAAGCGTTGTCAATGATTTTGTTGAAAATTTGTCAAAAATATCAAACTTATATTCAATAAAATTGACCAAATATTTATAAAAAATAGAGGGATTAATAGATCATTATTTCACCATTAATCCCTCTACTTATTCTTTATAAGTTTTTATTTACCATAATTTTTGATTACTAGTCGTAATATATTTAGCGCCATTTTTAATAGCTTCATCTACTTCAGAAACATCACTAATTAATCCACCAGCAATTACAGCTGTATCGGTTTCTTCTTGAATACATCTTACTGCTTTATGAGCAATACCTGGAAGTACTTCGACAAAATCTGGTTGAACCTTTTGAATTAATTCAATACTTCTACTTAAAGCTTGGCTATCAATAATAAATACTCTAAAGATAGTTAAAGTATTGAGCGATTTCGCTTTTTTAATGACTTTCGTTTTAGTAGATACGATACCTTTAGGCTTATATTGTTGAATAATATATTCACATGAATATTCATCATGACTAAGACCTTTTATTAAATCAATATGGATATAACATTCAATTCCATTATTTTTTAATAAGTCTAAAATGCTTTTTAGATGACCTATATGCATGTCTAACAATACACATGATTTATATTCCGTTTTAATGAGGTTATCTAAATCTTTCATATTTCTAATTGCTGGGAGTATATTTTCTTTCAAAGCATTGCTCCTCTCTACATGACACGTTTAAATAATTTTTCTAATTCGTAATTTGAAAAGTTAATAATAATTGGACGTCCATGCGGACAAGTAAATGGATCTTCCATTTCACGCAGTTGATCAATTAAATCTGCCATTTCGTTATTTTTTAAATAATGATTAGCTTTAATTGATTTTTTACATGACATCATAATCGCTGCATCTTCACGCATTTTTTTAACATCTATTTTTTTATTTTCTAAAACTAATTCAATCATATCTTTAATAATTTCTTCCGCTTCTGCTTTTGGAAACCACACTGGATAACTATTAACAATATAATCATGACCTCCAAAATGTTCAAGATGTACACCGACTCTATCTAGTTCTTCTTTATATTGGTCTATAATCAATTGTTCATCCTTAGAAAAATGGAAAGTCATTGGTATCAATAAGTTTTGTACTTCATTTGATACTTCTCCAATTTTATCTCTAAAATATTCGTATTTAATACGCTCTTGTGCAGCATGCTGGTCAATCATAAACATACCATTTTCATTTTGAGCTATGATATATGTTCCATGAACTTGTCCAACAACTTCCATATAAGGTACACGACGTCTCGTTGAAGCACTTATAGCACCTTTAATGTCTTGATTATCTTTAACTTCATCATCTAATTCAAATGTATTATCGTTATTATCTAATTCGTTTAAAATTTCTTTTTGATTTTCGAAGTAATTATCATCATTATCACGGTTAATATTATTAGAGGAATTAAATGATTCACTTTCATCATTTTCTTGTACATTGGATGAAAGGCTTTGGCTTGTTTCTTCGTTATACCGTTGTTCATTTGTGGCATGATCTGATTTATTTTCAGAGTCATTCATACCGTTATGATTATTTGCTTCTTCTTTTTGTCTACGTTCAAAGTCTAACTTTTGTTGTTCAAAACTATTTAACACTTTGTTTTTCTTAGAATGTTGGTCTAAATCATTTTTAGGTATTAAAATTTTATCTTTAAATGCTTCTTGAATTTTTTCAACAATTAATTTGTATAATTGTTCTTCCTTAGATAATCTGACTTCAAGTTTAGTAGGATGAACATTAACATCTACTAGTATGGGATCCATTTGGATATTGATGTAGCAAATAGGGTATCGACCAATTGTTAATAATGTATGATAACCTTCAACAATTGCTTTATTTAAAACAAAGTTTTTGATATATCTACCATTGATAAAAATAGAAATATAATGTTTATTACTTCTTGAATGCTCAGGTCTAGCAACATAACCTTCAAGATGATAATCGCTTGTATCACCAGTGATATGTACTAAATCTTTTGCTACTTTCATTCCATATATTTCTGCCATAACTTCATTTGTTTTACCAGAACCATTAGTTTTTAAAAGTGTTTTACCATCAGAAACTAATGAAATTCTTATATCAGGATGACTCATTGCCATTCTATTAACAATATCTGTAATTTTGCCTAGTTCTGTATATAAACTTTTAATATATTTTAACCGAGCTGGCGTATTATAGAATAATGACTCAACAAGTATATCTGTCCCTTTTTTAGCTTTAGCTGGTTTTTGATCTTTAATCACACCATTTTCAGCATATATTTCATGACCACTTTCATTATCTGTACATGTACGTAAAGTCACTTTGGATACTGAAGAAATACTCGCTAATGCTTCTCCACGAAATCCTAATGTTCTAATATGGAATAAATCATCATCTGCATCTAATTTACTAGTAGCATGTCTGTGAAACACCAGACTTAAATCATCTTGTTCAATACCAGTTCCATTATCTACAACACGTATTGAAGCTATACCTGATTGTTCCACTTCTATATTAATTTCGGTTGACTTGGCATCAATAGCATTTTCTAATAATTCTTTTACAACCGAACTGGGTCTTTCGACTACTTCGCCAGCTGCAATTTTGTTAGCTAAGGAGGTTTGTAGTTCTTTAATTTTTCCCATTTACAACACCTCTATTTTAATTGATTTTGTAATTCGCTTAATTTTACTAAAGCTTCTATTGGAGTCATATTTGATAAATTTAAAGATTTGATTTGTGCTTCTACTTCGCTTTGTTGTACTTCTGCATCAAATAAATTAAATGCCGCTTGTTCAAATGAAGACGTATTTTCTTGATTATTAGTATGTTGTACTGCATCTTGTGTCTCACTATTTGAGTTTGAATCTATAGCATCATCTTTTACTTCACTTTGTACAATCATTGGTTCTGGATTATCAGACTTCTGTTCGAATTCATCTAATATAACTTGTGCTCTTTGAATCACTTTATCAGGTAGATCAGCAAGTTTTGCTACTTGAATACCATAACTGTCATCAACAGCACCATCTTTTACTTTGTGTAAGAAGATAAGTTCACCTTTATATTCATTTGCAGCAACATGAACATTTTTCAAACAAGGTAATAACTGATCTAAAGTTGTAAGTTCATGATAGTGTGTAGAGAATAGTGTCTTAGCGTGAGACGTTTGAGCAACGTATTCTATCATGGCTTGTGCGAGTGCTAAACCATCATATGTTGAAGTCCCCCTACCTATTTCATCAAAGATAATTAAACTATCTTCTGTAGCATAAGTTAATGCTTTTTGCGCTTCTAACATTTCTACCATGAACGTACTTTTACCTGATACTAAATCGTCTGCAGCACCAATTCGTGTAAATATTTGATCAAAAATTGGTAGCACTGCTGATTCACAAGGAACATAAGCACCCATTTGAGCCATAATGCTAATAATAGCGATTTGTCTCATATACGTTGATTTCCCTGACATATTAGGACCTGTAATTAAGTAAATGAATGTATCATTATCTAATTCACAATCATTTGGAACATAATCGTTATAATCCATGACACGTTCTACAACTGGATGTCTAGAGTTTTCAAGTTTTAATGTTTTGTTATCGCTAAATTGTGGTCTAACATAATTATATTTTTGAGCAATTTCCGCAAAGCTTTGTAAACAATCTAATTCTGAAATGATTTTTGCCTGCTTTTGAAGTCGTTCTGTATACGACTTAATATGTTCTCTCAATTTTACAAATAATTGATATTCTAATTCTATAGCTTTATCTTCTGCGCCTAGAATAATATCTTCTTTTTCTTTTAATTCATCCGTAATAAAACGTTCAGCATTAGATAAAGTTTGTTTACGATTATATCCAAATTCAGAAGGTTCAAATCCTTGTAAATTGGCGCGAGTAATCTCTATAAAATAACCAAACACTTTGTTAAAACTAATTTTAAGAGATTTAATACCTGTGCGTTCTCTTTCTCTTGCTTGTAATTCAGCAAGCCAAGATTTACCATTACGAGATGCTTCTAAATACTCATCTAATTGTTGATTAAAACCTGTTTTGAACAATCCGCCATCTTTAACTGAGATAGGAGGCTCTTCTACTAAGCTATTTTCAAGCACTTCTAATAAATCATCTAATGGTTCTAACTCATCAAATTGAGTTATCTTGTCGCTTTCAAGCTGACTTAATAATTGTTTGATATTAGGAATCTCACTAATTGAATGTTTTAATTGTATTAAATCACGTGCATTAACATTACCGTAACTCACTCGACCTACAAGTCTTTCAATATCGTAGACTTGATTCAAATAATTTCTTAAGGTATCACGTTCAATAAAGTGGTTAATAAACTCATCAACTATATTCAATCTCTCTTCAATTTGCTGTTTATAAATTAATGGTCGGTCTATCCACTGTTTAAGACGTCTAGCTCCCATTGGTGTTTTTGTTTCATCCATTAACCATAACAGTGTTCCTTTTTTGGATTTCAATCTTATACTTTCAGTTAATTCTAAGTTTCTTTTAGCATAGAAATCCATTTTCATGAAATCAATAGCAGCATAATGTTGCACTTCTTCTAAATGTGATAAGTCTCTTTTTTGAGTATGGTGGATGTAATCTAATAATAATTGAGTAGATTGATACATACCTTCATGTTCATTATTGTTTACGGAAAATGATTGGTTAGATATCTCCTCACGAACTGTTATCGTTTCAGTAATCATATTAATTTGTCGTTGCATGTTTTCAGATAAAGTTTCATTTACTACAATTTCATTAGGATTAATCGTTGTAATTTCATTTAGTAAAGTAGCTTCATCTTTAAAATGTGTAGCTTTTAATTCACCTGTTGAAATGTCACAATAACTTAATGCATATTCTTGCCCTTGCTTAATAAAACTTAAAATATAGTTGTTTTGCTTTTCATCAACGCCACCTTGATCCATCACTGTTCCTGGAGTTACTATTCTAACTACTTCTCTTTTAACCATACCTTTTGTCTGTTTAGGGTCTTCCATTTGTTCACAGATAGCTACTTTATAGCCATTATTAATTAATGTTTCAATGTAACTATCAGCGGAATGATAAGGTACACCGCACATCGGTATTGGGTCTTCTTTTTTGGCATCTCTTTTAGTAAGCGTGATTTCTAATACTCTTGACGCTTCTTTAGCATCTTCGAAGAACATTTCATAAAAGTCTCCGAGTCTAAAAAATAATAAACAGTCATCATATTCTGATTTAATTTTTAAATATTGTTGCATCATTGGTGTCACATTCGACATAAAGTTCTTCACAACCCTTATTTTATAGTCTTTTTATTTTTATGAATTGAATCATTTTATGTAATTTTTACGTTCTTTTAACTCATCTATTTTAACATATTGAATATATTCTAGCCTATGAAGTTAATTTGATAATTAAAAAAGTACGTACAAACATTGAACTGAGTCATTTCAGTTTCACTATGTATTGTACGTACTTAATTGCTATTTTTGAAATCTATCTAAAAGACCACGTTTTTTTAATATAATTAATAACACGTAGCTAATTGCGGCACCAATAATACTAGACACGATAAATGCAGTCATTAATGGTTTAACAAAGAAGTTTTGTAAATTAAGTATCCATGCTAATGGAATACATATTAAACTTCCAATGATGCCTGTTCCAAGAACTTCTCCAACTGCTGCCATAAATATATGTTTACGATACATGTAAAAGAGGCTAGCTAAGAATACACCTATCATACTGCCTGGAAATGCAAATACACTTCCAGTACCAAACGTAACACGTAAAATGGAAGAAATTAAAGCTTGTGCAAGTCCATACCATGGTCCTACGAACACTGCGCAAAGTACGTTTACTAGATGTTGCATAGGCGCTGCCTTGATTGGACCAAGAGGGATGACAATGATACTGCTTAAAATGACATTTATTGCTATTAATAGCGCTGTTATTGTAAGTTTTCTAATATTCAATGCATTGTCTCCTTATCCAATTTATTTGTTATGATAACTTTCATTATGTTCATTCAAACGGTTTTCCATTGTTTTAATCATCATTTGTAGAAGATAATTGGCTTCATATTGAGATGTACGAAATTCTTCAACTATTGGTAATTCATTTATTTCGTTTTCCAACTGATGAATTTGGTTCTCTGATTGATTAAATGCTGTTGATTTACCATAGTTTTGTAAGTTTACTGATTGTTTTTGTTGCTTTTTCAATCGGTTCATTTTCTTTTCAATGGTTTTATTATTGTGAATTTGTGTTTCGATTGTTTGATAGTCTTTAATTACTTCAAGATTTTTTATCTTTTGGGCAAGTTGATCAGCATTCGATAGTATGTCCTCTTTATTATACATTATTATTGCATCACCAATTCTTTTTGATGTTCTCCTACGAAAGTACCATTTAATGAATATTGTTTCGCTTCATCTATTTTAACATCAACTAATTTACCAATCATTTCTTTTGGTGCTTTAAAGTTAACAAGTTTATTTTTTTCAGTATAGCCTGCTAAAACTGTATCATCTTTTTTACTTGATCCTTCACATAAAACCGTCACAATTTCGTTCTCATACTGACTCATTGCTTTTTGTGAGTATTCTCCAACTTTTTTGTTTAAACGTTGAAGTCTCTCTTTTTTTACATCAGTTGGTACATTATCTTTCATTTTAGCTGCAGGCGTACCGTCTCTTTGAGAATATAGATATGTGTATGCATGTTCGAATCCAACTTCATCATATAAAGTTAATGTTTCTTCAAACTGTTCTTCAGTTTCATTTGGATAACCTACAATGATATCAGTCGTTAATGCGATTTGAGGAATTGCTTCTTTAATACGGTTTACTAAGTCTAAATAACTTTCTCTCGTATATTTTCTTCCCATAATTTTTAGCACAGCATTGTTTCCTGATTGTACTGGTAAATGAATATGAGGTACAATGTTTCCTCCATTAGCAATCACTTCAATCATGCGATCTGTAAAGTCCCAAGGATGACTAGTTGTGAATCTTACTCGAGGAATATCAATTTTTGAGATATCCTCTAATAAATCACCTAATCCATAGTCAAGTCCCTCGATATCTTTTCCGTAAGAATTAACATTTTGTCCTAACAATGTAATTTCTTGATAGCCTTCTCTAGCTAATTCTCTTACTTCATCAATAATATCTTCTGGTCTACGGCTACGTTCTTTACCTCTTGTAAAAGGTACTATGCAATATGTACAGAATTTATCGCAACCATACATAATATTCACCCATGCTTTAATATGACCGTCACGAACTTTAGGAAGATTTTCAATGACATCTCCTTCTTTAGACCATACATCAACAACCATTGCTTTAGATAGATAAGCTTCTTCTAATATTTCTGGTAGTTTATGAATATTATGAGTTCCAAAAATCATATCTACATTTTGGTATGATTTTAAAATTTTATTAACAACAGATTCTTCTTGTGACATACAGCCACATACACCTATTAAACAATCTGGTCGTTCTTTCTTAAGATGTTTTAAATTACCAATTTCGCTAAATACTTTATTTTCAGCATTTTCACGAATCGCACATGTATTAATTAATATAATATCTGCTGTGTTAATATCTGATGTTGCACTATATCCTAAAGCTTCTAATATCCCCGCCATTACTTCAGTATCATGTGCATTCATTTGACAGCCATACGTTTTAATTAAAAATGAACGTCCTTTACCCATGTCTCGATATTTTTCATCAATTTGAAAGTCTCGATTATATTTTATCTCTTGTTTACCACGTTTTTTAGCTTCTTTTAAACTAGGTGGTTGATACACTTGTTCAAAATATTTACTATAATCCTTTTCTTCTTTACGATCACGTTCTGCTAAAATATTTATCGAACCAGCTTTTCTTTGCTCTTCATTCACTATTAAAAATCCTTTCTATATGCCCATATATCATTTCTACATTATATTAAATTTAACCACAAAGTGCAAAAAGCGTCTTATCAATATTTACTTCACAATGAATAAGGCTAAGACAACATTGATGCCTTAGCCTCTACTTTAGTCTATCTAATTCTAAAAGTAAGATTATTATCACAGTGATTATAAAATTGTCATAAATCTATGCTTCGTCATACTTTCCTGTTAATGTTTCAATTTCAATACCTTCTGGTACATGATAAAACTTAACTTGACTAATTATACTAGGACATTCTAATTCTACCATACGTTGGTTTAAATTTTGGATTAATATTAGACATTCATTCATATCTCCTTGTACGGATGTTTCAAGTGGTCCGACACGATAGTGCATTCCCGATTGATCTATAATCTTAATTGCTTCATCTACATAAGGAATGACGTCTTCATTATTTGGTGTTTTAGGTATAATTTGAATACTCATTAATGTATCAACCATTTAATTTAGCTCCCATCTTATCTTTATTTATAATACTAGTTTAACATTTTTATTAAGTTAATCATGTAATCCTTCAACTGCCTTTACCAAAGCATTTGCAAATGTATATAAAAATTCATCCCAATTATCTTGATCTTCTCTGCTTTTACGATTTAATTTTCCATCTTTAAAAAAATGTTTCCTTAATGCATGCGTTATTTCAAGTTGAACTCCTGCTTGTATTTGAGTTTGATTAACTATATTTTCCTTTTGTTTACCCGACATCGTATGCGGGGCATGTTGAACGTCTACTTCAATATCTTTTAATTCAGAAGTTATTAACTTAATTAACTGTTTATCTTTACCGCCTATGTAAACGATTGATTCTTGGCCTGTACAACCATGTAATGAGATTGCGCGTTGACTTTTTTGAGTTAAGTCTTGTGCTATTTCATTATCATAGTGAATTGATGTGACATGTAACTCATTATTACCATGTCGTCTATCTCCCTTAAAGGTAAAATAGTTATATTCGTTGGTTTGTGCAGTCACAAAAGCAAGCTCACTAGTTGCAGGTTCGATACCTCCACCGTGTATAGCTAATATTGTAATGTCACTGTTATTATCTTCAGTTTCAATATGCCAATCTTTATCTTCTATTGTATTTTCTTGTAATTCTTTCATAGAAATAAATTTGTCCATATACCTTCTCCTTATATGACCTTTATTATCTATTCCACAATGTACAGTATTTTAATGTATATTTACAGAAAATTTATAATTTAATTCTATAGATTAATATGTTGTTTGCTTATAAGCTAATAATAAAATAGCTGCCAAATACCATTCTATTAATGGAATTGACAGCTATCCTCTCTATACAAATTGTTTAGTTAATTCATTAAACTTGTCTTCTGATATATGAATATCTTTCTTAGCTAATGGCGTTCCTTCCATTTCTTCAATCTGTGATTCATATGAAGGTGTTTCTGTATCTTGATAAACAATACCTTTTAACATAGATTCATGTTCTAAAACTGTTTGTATAGCTAATTGTTTATCCGTCGTATCATAATTTTCAATGTCATCAATACTTGTTAGATTTTCTTTGAACCAATCATAAGTATTAATTTTGTTATAAGTAACACATGGTGAGAATACATTTACGAATGAAAATCCATCGTGATTAATAGCATCTTCGATAAGTTTTGTTAATCCTTTAATATCACTTGAAAAACCTTGTGCTACAAAAGTCGCTCCTGAAGATAATGCTAATTCTAAAGGTGCTACATTTTTTTCAATGTTACCTTTAGGTGTAGATTTAGTCACAAATCCAACCGCTGAAGACGGTGAAGTTTGTCCTTTAGTTAAACCATATATTTGGTTATCCATAACGATATAAGTCATGTTCATATTTCTACGTAAGGCGTGAATAGTATGACCCATACCAATCGCATAACCGTCACCGTCACCGCCAGAAGCAATAACTGTAAGATCTCTGTTAGCCATTTTAACGCCTTGTGCTAACGGTAAAGCACGACCATGTATGGCATGTACACCATAGGCATTTATATAGCCTGATAATCTACCTGAACAACCAATGCCTGTAATAAGTGCAACTTCTTCTGGTTCTAACCCTACATTTGCGGCTGCTTTTTGTATAGCAGCTTGAACAGAGAAATCACCACAACCTGGGCACCAGTTTGGCTTAACATTATTTCTAAAATCTTTAAATGTAGCCAATTAGACCAACTCCTTTATTTCTTTTGCAACTTCGATACCTTTATCAACTATTTCATGTGGTAAGAATGGTGTACCATCATATTTAGTTTGATTTACTAATTTATTTTGAATATTCACGTTCATTTTAATAATATTTGCTAATTGTCCTTGATAGTTATGTTCTGCAATAACGACTTTTTGTGCTTTATCAATCGCACTTTGAATCGTTTCAGTTGGGAATGGATGTAATTGTCTGATTTGTAGTGTATTAACAGCGATATTTTGATCATTTAATCGTTGTGCACCTTCTTCGATAGCACCTTTACTTGAAATGAAACCAATATATAAAATATCAGCTTGTTCGTGATTTTCAGTATAGTCTACTGGTTTTTCTATAAGAAGATTTTTAGTTTTGCGCATACGTTTGTCCATTTGTTGTTGACGATTTTGTGCAGCTTCGCTTGTTTTACCTTCTTCGTTATGTTCAACACCAGTAACATGGTGAATACCACCTTTAGTACCAGGTATTGGTCTAGGTGAAATGCCACTTCCTGTTAATGCATATCTTCTGAAATATGATTTGTCATCTTCTTCACGTTCGATATCAGATTGAATTAATTCTCCACGTTTAATTTTGATTTTATCATAGTCTAATTCTTTAACTGTTTGTTTACCTAATGATAATTGTAAATCACTTAAAATAATTACTGGACATTGATATTCCTCAGCTAAATTAAATGCTTCCATTGTTAAATAAAATGCATCTTCCGCATCTGTAGGGGCTACTACAATTTTTGGAATATCACCATGAGTACCATAAATCATTTGCATTAAATCAGATTGTTCTTGTTTAGTTGGTAAACCTGTAGAAGGACCTCCACGTTGTGTATTTATGACAACAAACGGTGTTTCAGTCATACCAGATAAGCCAATTGATTCCATCATTAGAGATAATCCTGGTCCAGCACTTGCAGTAAATCCACGAACACCTGCATAATTAGCACCGATAGACATTGTCGCGGCAGCAATTTCATCTTCAGTTTGAACAACTGTTCCGCCAACTTTTGGTAAATTAGCAATCATGTACTCCATAATTTCAGAAGCTGGTGTAATTGGATAAGCTGACATAAATCTTGATCCAGCAGAAATTGCACCTAATCCAATTGCGTCATTACCAATCATATAAAGATGAGGATTTTCACTACTTTCTTGAAGTTCGAAATCGCCTTGAATATCTTCTAAATATTCTTTCATTAATTGATAACCTTGATTTAAAGCTTGTATATTCATTTCAACAACTTTGTCACCTTTTTTAGTGAACATGTTTGTAATTAATTCTTCAAATGTAGATGTATCTAGGTTCATTAATGCAGATGTAGCACCAATCGCTACCATGTTCTTCATTAATGCAGTTCCTAATTCTTTTGCAGTACTAGTAAACGGTAAATCTATAAGTTGTGCCTGACAATCATCAGGTTTTACTGGTTTTGCTTTTGAATCAGCAATAATGATACTATCTTCGCGCATTTCATGATGATTAACTTCTATTGTTTCTTGGTCAAATGCGATAAGTATATCTAAATCATCACTAATAGCATGCACTGGAGAAGTAGAGACTCTAATTTTATTATTAGTATGTCCACCTTTTATACGACTAGAAAAGTGTCTATAACCATATAAGAAATAGCCTTTTCTATTCATTGCAGTAGCAAATATTTCTCCAGTTGATTCAATTCCTTCACCTTGTTGTCCGCCCACTTTCCATGATACTTGTGATTTCATATCATAAGCCTCCTGTGGTTTTTAATTCATATTAAATGATAACAAAAATAACCACCGTATTACTATGTAAACAGTGGCATGTTTATAATTTCATACTAATGGACGATAGTCTTTTGTAACTATAATGTCACAAACATTTACTTTATAATTTCATAGGATTATCGTCATTAATTAATATTCTTTCAATATTTGTTGTTTTACCATTTTTATCTAAATCAATGATAACACCAGAAAGAACACTGCGTCCATTATCTGGTACAACATGACGTTGTGGTAAACTCGTAATAAAGCGCTCTATCACTTCATCTCTATTGATGCCTAATATACCATCATAAAAACCTGTCATGCCTACATCAGTAATATAGCCTGTTCCACTTGGTAAAATACGGTTATCAGATGTTTGAATATGAGTATGTGTACCCACTACTGCACTTACTCTACCATCTAAATACCATCCCATTGCATTTTTTTCTGATGTTGTTTCAGCATGAAAATCAACAAATATATATGGCGTTACTTTTTGAGCTTCTTCAATGAGTGCGTCAGCTTTTTTAAAAGGGTCATCTATATCCTGCATGAACGCTCTTCCTTGCAAATTAATTATAGCTAATTTTATTTCATTAATTTGAATAAAGCGCATCCCTACTCCAGGTGCTTCATCAGGAAAGTTGGCCGGTCTAACCATTCTTTTAGCATCATCAATAAATTCGTATATTTCACGTTGACCATAAGTATGGTTACCCATAGTCATAAAATCGACACCCTCACGAAGCAATTGCTTATATATCTTTTCAGTTAGTCCTTTACCATGTGCTGCATTTTCAGCATTTACAATGGATACAGTAGGACGATATTCTTGTTTTAATTTAGGTAAATATGTAGTTATTGCGTTTCTGCCAATCTTACCTACAATATCTCCAATAAATAATATTCTCATCCCTTGTTCATCCTCTCATATCATTAAGTTTAATAGATAGAACACTTTATTTAAAGTACTCTTTGTAAAATTATTTATCTGAATGTTAACTGTCTTTGCTTTTTTATCAATATATATTATGTTAGTATATGTTTATAAAATATTTAGGAGTTGTAAATAATAAATG
>NZ_RXWW01000032.1 GCF_003970495.1 Staphylococcus pasteuri | reverse complement strand
ACTATAAATTTTAGATTTTCTATTGTAATACAACTTATTTCACATATAATGAAACTGATTGATGATAATAAATTTACAATAATCATTATTTTATTTTGACTTTCTTTAAAATTTCGTATCAACTTTAAAAAACAAAGGGGACTTCTATTTTGTCATATTTCAAACCAATAAAAACGATTATTAGCAGTGTCATGATCACTACAATTGCGTTGACAGCCACTGCAACATTTTCTCAACAAGCGCATGCTGAAACAGATCATTACTACCGTGATGGATTAAATTCTCCATCTGACCAACAAGCTTATCCCAAAGCTAAGAAAATAAGTAAAAACTCAATCAGTATTGAACATTATACAAAAGCTAATAAAAATAATTTAAAAGCAATTGGTCGAGTTTCTAATATGAATGGCCATAAAGGTAAAGGCAAAGATTCAATGGGCACAGGTACAGTTATCGGAGATCATACGTTTGTTACAAATGCTCATGTTATTGATGATAAAAATGGGAAAGCCGCTTCAGCGAAATATATCTCGTTCGCAATGAACCGAGATGGGAAGCATATTCCTTATAAATTCCATGCCTCTGATGTAAAAAAATTATCAGGTTATGATATAGCTGTTGTTCATACCAAAGAGAAAATGTCTAAATATGTTAAGCCAATACGATTAGCAACTGACAAGGAAATCAAAGGATTAAAATTTAATACACCATTATATTCATTAGGATATCCATGGCAAAATGGCGACAATACTAAAGCTTATTTTAGTAAATTAAGATTCGTCCAATTTTCAGCAAATGGTACTGAAATTATGACAAAAGATATTTTCAGAGCTGGTGCTTCTGGTTCTCCTATGTTAGATGGGAAATATTCAAAAATTTATGGTCTTCGTACTTATGGTTATAATTTATGGAATAATTCTACAGATAAATATGCCAAACAAGAAATGGCTGGCGGAGAATCATTTAAAGGAAAAGCCGGTAAATTTGTAAAAGATAATATTAAATAATTTAAAGGTACGCCCTTGTACTACTGTTACTTTATAAGTAGTACAAGGACGTATCTTTTTTATATGTAGTTTTCACGTGAAACTTTATTTTTTAAAATCTAGATTATTTGGATGTAATCGTCCAATGATACGGGTCTGACAATTGTGACCAATCTGCATCAATTTCACTACTATTGATTAAACATTGATCTAAATCTTTAATGATTTGCTCTTGATTCAAATTTGTACCGATAATAACAAATTGTGTATGACGATCTCCATATTCTAAATCCCATTCTTCTGCAACATCAGGTCTTTCTTCTAAAATCATTTCCTGCTTTGCACGTGGCATACTCGCTACCCAGTATGTTACTGGATATATCGATTGAGACGATCCAGCTTGAGAAAATAGACATGCAACTTGATTATATTGAGCTAACCAGACTATTCCTTTAGCTCTAACAATATTTTCCGGCATGTGTTCTAACCATTCATTAAATCTTTCAGCATGGAAAGGTAATTGTCGACGATATACAAATGAAGAAATTCCATATTCCTCAGTTTCTGGTGTATGTTCCGCATGGCCCCCTTCTGTTAATTCTTTAATCCAGCCAGCAGATTCACTTGCTTTTTCAAAATCAAAACGTTGTGTATTTAATACTTCTGATAAATCAACCTTAGCATTTACAGTTTTAATCACTTTCGCTTCAGGTTGAAGTGTCGTTAAAACTTGTTCTAATCGATTTAATGCATCTTTTGATACTAAATCTGTTTTATTAATAATCATCACATCGCAAAACTCTACTTGGTCGATAAGTAAATCCGCAATGGTACGTTCATCTTCATCACTTACACTTTGATCACGATCTATTAATAAATCTTCGGAATTAATATCATTAATAAATCGATTAGCATCTACAACCGTTACCATTGTATCCAATCGACAAATGGCCGTTAAATCAATCCCTAATTCTTCATCGATATAAGAAAACGTCTGTGCAACAGGTACAGGTTCAGAAATACCTGTGGATTCAATCACTATTTGATCAATACCACCCTTTTTAACAATACGTTCAACTTCTTTTAGCAAATCATCGCGCAACGTACAACAAATACAACCGTTTGATAGCTCGACTAATTTTTCATCAGTTCGAGATAAACCTCCACCTTCTGCTACTAAGTCTTTGTCGATATTCACTTCGCTCATATCATTAACAATAACCGCAATTCGTCGCCCCTCACGATTTTGTAAAATATGATTCAATAATGTTGTTTTACCAGAACCTAGATACCCACTTAACACAGTTACTGGAATTTTAGCCATAATAAACTCCCTTTCTTTTTCTGTTATGTAAATAGTAATTATTACGTTTTACATTCTATAGGTTTATTTCCGATTAATCAATAAGAATTTTAAATAAGATTATCGAAGGAAGTTCTTAAAAAAATATAGAACAATTTATACATGACTTATTCAAAGCAAAATAAAAAGGCTAGAAAACCGCTAATATAGGGTTTCTAGCCTTAAATATATATTATTTAATTATTCCCACTCTATTGTACTAGGTGGCTTAGAAGTAATATCGTAGACAACGCGGTTAACGTGGTCAACTTCGTTAACGATACGGCTTGAAATCTTTTGTAAGACTTCCCAATCGATACGAGCAAAGTCACTAGTCATACCATCAATTGATGTTACAGCACGAATTCCTACTGTATGATCGTATGTACGGTAGTCACCCATAACACCTACAGATTGAATACCTGGAAGTACAGTGAAGTATTGCCAAATGTCTCTTTCAAGACCTTCTTCTCTAACTACTTCTCTTAATATCGCGTCTGATTCACGTACGATTTCTAATTTATCTTCAGTAATTTCACCAAGTACACGGATACCTAAACCAGGACCTGGGAATGGTTGTCTCCATACTAAATGTTCTGGAATACCTAACTCGATACCTAAAGCACGTACTTCGTCTTTAAACAACGTGTTAATTGGTTCGATTAATTCAAATTCCATATCTTCAGGTAATCCACCTACATTATGGTGAGATTTAATTGTTTGAGCTGTTTTAGTACCTGATTCAATTACATCTGTATAAAGTGTACCTTGCGCTAAGAAATCTACGCCTTTTAACTTAGATGCTTCATCATCAAATACATAAACAAATTCATTACCAATGATTTTACGTTTTTGTTCTGGGTCTGATACACCAGCTAATTTATCCATGAAACGATCTTGTGCATTAACACGAATAATATTCATGTTGAAACCTTCACCAAATTGTTCCATAACCATGTCGCCTTCACCTTTACGAAGTAAACCATGGTCGACAAAGATACAAGTTAATTGATCACCAATCGCTTTGTGTAATAATACAGCAACAACAGATGAGTCTACACCACCACTCATAGCACATAGAACTTTTCTGTCACCTACACGTTCACGAATTTTTTCAATTTCGATTTCAATAAAGTTCTCCATTGTCCATTCGCCTGTACAATTACAAACACGACGCACAAAGTTTCTTAATAAGTCATTACCGTATTCAGTATGACGTACCTCTGGATGGAACTGAACACCATAAATACGACGAGATTTATCTTCGATAGCTGCATAATCTGTGCTTGGACTATCAGCGATAACCTCAAATCCTTCTGGAATCTCGATCACTTTATCTGAATGACTCATCCATACAGTTTGTTCTGATGGTAAGCCAAAGAATAATTCATCAGATTTCGCATTAATGATTGCTTTACCATATTCACGTTCATTGGCACGCTCAACTTTACCACCTAATAATTTAGTAGTTAATTGCATACCATAACAAATACCTAATACAGGAATACCTAAGTTATAAATTTCAGGGTCGATAGTAAATGAACCTTCTTCATAAACTGAATTAGGACCACCTGATAATATAATACCTTTTGGATTCATACGTTTAATTTCTTCAATAGAAATTTCATGGTCGTGTAACTCACTATATACACCCATTTCACGTATACGTCTTGTGATTAATTGGTTGTATTGGCTACCAAAGTCTAAGACAAGAATTAACTCTTGCTCTTTCGCCATTTCCATAATTGTCGTTCTCCTTTAAATCTTATTAGAATGAATAGTTTGGTGATTCTTTAGTGATTTGAACATTATGTGGGTGGCTTTCTGCTAAACCAGCTGGTCCCATACGTGTGAATCGTGCTTCTTCACGTAATTTTTCAAGATTTTCAGAACCAGTATAACCCATACCAGCTCTTACACCGCCCATAAGTTGATAAACTGTATCTTGTAAAGGTCCTTTATAAGCTGTACGGCCTTCAATACCTTCTGGTACGAATTTCTTAGGCGTTTTATCTTCTTGGAAGTAACGGTCATTTGAACCTTTTTCCATAGCACCTAGAGATCCCATACCGCGATATACTTTGTATTGTCTACCTTGGAATACTTCAGTAGCACCAGGACTTTCTTCAGTTCCTGCTAATAAGCTACCTAACATTACAGCGTGTCCACCAGCTGCCAATGCTTTAATGATATCTCCAGAGAATTTAATACCGCCATCTGCAATAATTGCTTTGCCTTGTTTACGTGCTTCAGTTGCACAATCATAAACAGCTGTAATTTGTGGTACACCAACACCTGCAACTACACGAGTTGTACAGATTGAACCTGGTCCAATACCAACTTTAACTACATCTGCACCCGCTTCAAATAGTGCTTTAGTCGCCTCAGCAGTTGCCACATTACCAGCAACTAATGTGATGTCAGGATATTTTTCTTTGATATGTTTAACTTGTTCGATAACACCTTTTGAATGACCATGTGCAGTATCAATAACAAGTGCATCAACGCCTGCTTCTACTAATTTTTCAGCTCTAATATCAGTATCTTTAGAAATACCGATTGCTGCCGCTGCTAATAAACGACCATTAGCATCTTTAGCTGCATATGGGAATTCTAATACCTTTTCAATATCTTTAATTGTGATTAGTCCTTCTAAACGGCCATTTTCTACTAAAGGAAGCTTTTCAATTTTATGTTCTTGTAAAATTGATTCTGCTTCATCTAACGTTGTACCTACTGGAGCTGTAATTAAGTCTTCTTTAGTCATTACATCTGAGATTTTAATAGAAAAGTCTTCAATAAAACGTAAATCTCTATTAGTAATAATACCTACTAATTCTCTATCTGTTTTATTGTTAACAATTGGAACACCTGAAATACGATATTTACCCATTAAAGCTTCTGCTTCAAAAACACTTTCATCAGGAGTTAAATAGAACGGATTACTAATAACGCCATTTTCTGAACGTTTTACTTTTTGTACTTCATCAGCTTGCTCTTCGATACCCATATTTTTATGGATAACGCCTAGTCCACCTTGTCTTGCCATCGCAATTGCCATTTTAGATTCTGTAACTGTATCCATACCAGCAGAAATAATCGGAATGTTCAATTGAATTTTATCTGATAAACGAACGCTTAAATCAACATCGCTTGGTAACACGTCTGATTGAGCTGGAATTAATAATACATCATCGAATGTTAATGACTCTTTAGCAAACTTATTTTCCCACATTTAAAAACAGCCTCCAATATTATATAGTTTGTTCTATTATTTCACATTTTCTTCACTTTGTTTATAGTTTATACCATTAAAAAAGAAATTTAGGATAATTGCAGAGATAGCGCCTAAAACAATTCCATTTTGAGTTAACCATGCAAATTGTTCTCCTAAACCTTTAAATGCTTGTGGTACGGCACTAATTCCTGTACCTAAACCAACTGATACAGCAATAATTAATAAGTTATTTTGATTTGCAAAATTAATTTTACCTAAAATACTCACACCATATGCCATTACCATACCAAACATTGCTATCATAGCACCACCTAATACTGGTAATGGAATAATGTTAGCTAAAGCACCTAATTTAGGAATACATCCGCAAATAAGTAATAAGATTACCATTCCATAAATTACTTTATTCTTCTTAGCGCCTGATAAAGATACAAGCCCAACATTTTGAGAATAAGCAGTATATGGGAATGCATTAAACATAGACCCTATTACTATAGCTAGACCTTCCGCAGTGTAACCTTTACGAAAATCTTTTCTTTCTAATTTTTTCCCAGTAATCTCACTTAATGCATGATAGACACCTGTTGATTCAATTAAGCTTACAATGGCTACTATAAAGAATACTAGCGTTGCACTTAAATCAAATCCAAATCCTGAAAATCGGAATGGCATTGGTATACCAACCCAATTGGCTTCTCCGACTTGTTTGATATCCACAATACCAAAGATACCTGCTAAAATTGTTCCGATAACTAACCCTATTAAAATAGCGATAGATTTCAAGAATCCTTTAGTAAATCGTTGGAGAATTAAAATGACAATCAGTGTAACGCCGCCTAAAATGATATTTTTAGGATTACCGTAGTCTTTAGCACCCTCGCCACCTGCTAAATAATTCATTGCAACTGGCATAAGATTGATACCAATAATTGTTACAACACTTCCTGTCACTACTGGTGGGAAGAATTTAACTAAATGAGAGAAAAATGGCGCTATAATAATTACTAAGATACCTGATAGGAATAATGAACCGTATAATACACCTAATCCTTTTGTCTGACCGATTAAAATCATAGGTGCAACCGCCGTAAAGGTACACCCTAGGACGATTGGCAATCCGGTACCTGTCACCTTATTAACTTGTAAGAATGTAGCAATACCACACATGAAAATATCAACTGTAACTAAATACGCAATCTCTTCTGGTGTGAATTTCAAACTAGTACCAACGATAATCGGTACTAAAATCGCTCCTGCATACATGGCTAATAAATGTTGAATACTAAGAATAAAATTCTTCATTAATTTTCACCTAATAGCGTCACTTTATTACCTTTTAATGAAGCCACCTTACATAATGAAGATACATTCAATCCTTCATCTTCAAGTCTTTGACGACCATTTTGGAAGCTCTTTTCTACGACAATACCAACGCCTGCAGTTTTAGCATTGGCTTGTTTGACAATTTCGTTTAATCCTAGTGATGCATCACCATTAGCTAAGAAATCATCAATAATTAAGACTGTGTCATCTTCACCAAGAAATTCTTCAGAAACGATAACTGTACTTGTCTTATTTTTAGTAAATGAATGGATATCTGTTTGATAAAAACCATCTTTCAAAGTACTAGGTTTTGCTTTTTTAGCAAATAAACATGGTACATCAAAATGAAGAGCAGCCATAATGGCTGGTGCAATACCAGATGCTTCGATAGTTAATATTTTAGTAATACCTTCATTTTTAAACTGATTATAAAATGTTTGCCCTACTTCATGCATTAACTTTGCGTCAATTTGATGATTTAAAAAACCGTCTACTTTCAAAATCTTTTCATCAATGACTACACCATCTTCTTTTACTTTACGTCCTAACGACTCCACCCGGAAAACCTCCTCAAATTTATGTAATCCATAGACTTGTTGATACAAAAAAATCCCCAAACTTTGATTAAGTTTCAGGATCTATGAGGGAACGTGCAATACATTGCGTCAATTAGCAAATAAAGAAGTAGATACGTCAAATTAATCGATAATTAAATGTATACAAATAGATAAAGGACCTTTGTAAGATTGCATAACAAATCCCTATATCAATAACACATTTAACATTAGCCCTTCATATTTTGATCGATTTAAACTGCTCCTAAGTATTGAATTGTTACCCATAGTCATGTCGTTCAAGGCGACATGGTAGAAACTTCTAAAGCCATATTCTTTAGATTATATGAGTCATATAAATTATTTAATGATGATAGCAAATTTCAGCTACTTTTTCAATATCTATCATACACTATCACCCTTGTCTTAACAGTAGTTCTCACTGAAAGCGTTTTGATTTTTAATTCAAAAATAAATTTGGTAAATAAATCAGTAAAATTATATAATTATATAAACAAAAGTTTTATAATTATAGGGCAAGGGTATAGAATTTGAACTAAGAGAAAAAATAAGGGGCGATAATCATGGCAGAAATTACAGTAGTAGAAAATCAATCAGAATTATACAACGTGATTAACCAAAAGAAATCTGAAGGCTATTTAGAAAGTGAATTAGCAGTTATTAGTCGTTCAAAATTACATTTAGATGATTTACACGATTCTCAAATTAGTTTAATTGCTACAAGCGGTTCATTTAGTGACCGTATGTCTAGATTACTTATTGGTGAAGACGGTGAACACGCTGTGCTTACACGATATAATCTAAGTGATGACGAAATCGAAAGTCATAAACAAGACATTTTGGACGGTAAATTTTTAGTTATTGCTAATCGTGACCGTTCTTCTCATAATGAAGTTGAAGAACATAATGCAGCATATGAAGAAATTGACATTACACATTATGCTTCTGAATCAAAAGGACCAAAATCATAATTTGCTAATGTTAAAACAATGCTAAGTATGGCACTATAACTGATACGCAATGTCGTTACAGTTATAGTGTTTTTTTATAAATATTTTCATACACATTCATCTATCCGTACCAGGTACAAAGTTATGATATAATTTACAAAATATATTTTCGGGGGTGTCATAATGGAATTTAAAACAATAACGTCTGCTAACGATCCATATTTCAACGAAGCATTACAAATTTACGATTCAAAAGTAGACATCAGCCTTACTGAGGACAGTCATATTTTCAAACAATCACTTGAAAATAATAAGACTGAAAAAGATTATGCATTTATTGTTGGTGTTGAAAATGATGAAGTTGTTAGTATGGCTAGTGCACATTACGAAGCAACAACCAATTCTGCTTTCCTCATTTATCTCATCACTAAGAACAAAGATAACCATGATGAGGTAATGTCTAAAACATTAGAAAAAATTGAAGAACAACTAAATGTTCTATCTAACGACATTCATGATAGAGATATCAATTTTATAATGATGGAAGTTCCAAGAGAACCTCTAACAACTGACGAAGAAACAAATAAAGTACTTGAGCATCGCAGACAATTTTTATATGAACATCAATTCGAAAAACAAACCGAAATTGATTATATTCATCCAAATTATACTAATGATGAAGATCCCAAAGAAATTGACTTGTTTATCAAAGCTAACATTCTTTTATCAAAAGATATTTATGGCACAAGTGTTAAGTCTAACTACATTCTTAAATATGTCTTCGCCAACCGTATTTCAAGAGATATAATATATCCTTTACTTGAGCAAATGAAATTAAGAAGCCCTCTGTAACAAAACTTGAAATTAACTATAAATAACGGTAAACTATCATATGAGGTAAGACTGAGGTTTCACTAACCGTAGACAACCGTCAGTATACATAAACCATAATATGAAAGGACTTTATTAATGTTAACTAAAGAATTCGCACAACGCGTCGAGCTAAGTGAAAAACAAGTCCGTAAAATCGTCCAACATTTAGAAGAACGTGGCTATCAACTTAGTAAGACTGAATATCGTGGACGTGAAGCAACTGATTTTAAAGAAGAAGATATCGAATTATTTAAAGATATTGCTGATAAAGTAAAGCAAACTAATAGCTATGATTTAGCATTTGAAGAATTAGAAAAGGAAAAAGATTTCCTTCAAGTCTTAGTAAAAGAAGATAATAGTCAATTACCAACTGATCAAAATATTTCACAATTGGTAGAAGACTTACGTAGTGAAATTCAAAAAATGCGTGAAGAACGTCAAATGTTAGGCCAAATGATTAGCCAAGTTCATCATCAACAACAAGAACTGAAAGAACTACAAAGCCAAATTACTTCTAAAATAGATGCTAACACTGAATCATTAAAAGCGATTCAAACTACACAAGATGCAATACAATCAACTCAACAATCTCATACTAAAAAGTTAGATGAGCAACAAGCTATTGCTTCTGAATCAAAACAAAGCAATAATGATGCTGTGAATAGTACTTCAAGCCAAAGTACTTCATCATCACAATCTACGTCACTTTCATCAAGTGAAAATAATTCAGATCAAAACAAAACAATTGCATCTACATCAGTGTCAACAACTACTGACAGCTTGAGCACTTCTAATAGTGTTGATAATAAAAAAGAAAGTACATCATTAAGTACTTCAGAACAATCAACTCAAGCACAATCTACATCTCATTCAACATCTACATCTGAAGTATCTAATACTAATAAAGACCATGTTGAATCACAATCTTCTCCTCTAGCTCATCAAGAGCCTAAAGAAGAGAAAAAAGGATTTTTCGCTAGATTATTTAACTTATAATAAAAAAGAAAAGTGTTAGGACAAAGTTGTAATTGTCCTAACACTTTTTTAATTTTATTTAAAAATATTAAGCCATTGATTCATTATCTTTTCAGGGCTAAATAATCCTACAACATTATTTCTTGCGTTTTCACCAAGTCGATTCGCTAAATCTTTATTATTAATAATTTCTAAAACTTTTTCAGCCATACTTTCAATATCTTTATTTTCAGTCAAATATCCATTTTCGCCGTCTTTTATAAAATCAGATGGACCATATTTAATATCAAAAGCTACTACTGGTTTTCTTTGTAACATTGCCTCGGCAATACTCAAACCTTGAGATTCCACTTGAGAAGTTGAAACAACACAACCAAATTTTTTAATCTTCTTCAAAGGTTCATTTGTATAACCAAGCAACTTAACATTATGCTGTAACTGCTTTTCCTTGATCATCCGTTCCAAATTACCTTTTTCTGGTCCATCCCCGTATATATGAAATTCTATGCTATTATCTTTTGATATTACTTTTTCAGCGACTTCCAATAGATAATTTAGACCCTTTGTTGCTACTAACCTAGAGACTTGTCCTACAACCTTATGGTGTTTATTATTTAAATCATCCTTTTGAATATCTATAAAGTTACTAATCACATATAAGTTTTTGATGTCATATTCTTTAATAATGTCTTTCTTTTGTCCTTCTGTTAACACAATGACACCGTCTATCAAACCTGCTTTTTTCAATATATAATCTTCATGTTTCTTTTTAGCACCGCTATTATCAAAGTTTTTATGATGGTTAGTGTGAATAACCGAGAATTTTTTGGCCTTTTTATGCTTAGTATTTAACATTTTAGGAAAGCTACCTGGACCATCACAAATCATAATACTATTCTTATCGTCTTTGACTAGCCTGTCTAAAAAATAACTACAAAATTCAACATTATTACTAAATTGCTTTTTCTCATTAATTAAATAGGTATTACCAATCACACCATTTTTAGCGCTAATCTGTCTATATAAATATAAGTAAGTTTGATTATCATAAAATTGTTCAGCAACCAGTTTATTATCTTTATTAAATACATCAACTTTATGTATTTTGTTATTAAATAAATATACTCGTTTTAATCGTGTATTATTTTCAAATACATCGATAACGCTTTGTTGGCGATTTATCTTTCGTTTATAAGCTATGTATTCACCACTTTTATTATTGAAAAATCTTGATATATTTTTATTTTGTTTTATCTCCACAGTACCTTTTAACATTTTTGCTAATTCTTTATATGGATGACTATTTTTCTTTCTTATTAATTTGTTAGATTTCTTTTTAAAATAGATAAATGGATTAAACATTTCCGTTCTTTTATCCATTTTATTTGAAGATACTAAACTTTTGAGAATACTATCATAATGTATTTTATAATCAAAAGTGACAATATGTCCTTTGATTTTATGATCTAAGAAGTACTTACTTCTAGTAAGCATAGCTGTTGTCATGCCGCCTTTATTAACATCTAACTCATGCACTATCATATATGCTTGCTTCATTGATGACCTCCTTGCTGTCATTGCTTAATGCACTTCACTTCTAACTACCAAATAAATGTCTAACCAATCGTTCACTTGACCTACCATCTTGATATTTAAAATGTTTATTTAAAAAAGGTTCTACTTTATATTGATCAAAGTCTTCATTATTAAGTGATTCCATTAATGCTTCAAACGTTTGAACAATTTTACCAGGTACAAACGTTTGATAACTTTCATAAAAATCTCGTGTCGTAATATAATCTTCTAAATCAAATGCATAAAATAACATCGGTTTTTTAAATACTGCAAATTCATATATTAATGAAGAATAATCACTAATCAAAATATCCGTAATAAATAACAAGTCATTTACTTCTCTTAATTCAGATATATCCAAGAAATACTTTTTAAATTTATTCGGAATTTTCAATTTATTTTTAACAAATGGATGCATTTTAAATAAAACTATGGCATTGTTATCTTTGCAATATTTAGCCAACCTTTGGAAATCAATTTTAAAGAACGGATAGTGTGCAGTATGATGTCCGCTTCCTCGAAATGTTGGTGCAAATAATATCACTTTTTTTCCTTTAATATTAGGTATTACTGTTTCCATTTTATTGATAATTTTAGTTTTATATTCTTCATCAAATAATATATCTGTTCTAGGTACTCCAGTAGGTATTACATTTTGTTCTTTTATCCCAAATGCTTCTGCATAATACGGAATATCATTTTCCGAAGAAACATATGCTTTAGTATAATTTCTATGATTAAGAGAATTAAAGAATGGCCCACCCTTTTTTCCTGTTCTACTAAACCCTACTGTCTTAAAGGCCCCAACTGCGTGCCAAACTTGTATAATCTCTTGTGACTTGCGAAATTTAACTTTATAAAGCATAGGGTGATAATCATCAACGAAAATATAATCTGCTTTTCCTAATAAATATGGGAATTTAAATTTATCTATAAACTTTCTTCTTTCTGTAATATGGGGTTTGAATAACGCATGAATATCGTATTTTTGGTCTAAATTAGCTTTAATCATTTCATCATATATGAATTTGAAATTGCCAGACATATTTGACCTTGAATCCGAAGTAAATAATACTGTTTTACCCTTTCGAAGATGGAAAAACTTAGTAACATAAAATATTGATTTGAAGATACTATCTCTAATGTTATATGCATAACTTCTATATTTAAGTCTCATCTCTTTATACATTTCTATTAACATACTATTTCTCTTTCTCGGCACCTTATACATTACATTTAATACAAGTTCGTTTACTTCACTTGAAATTTCGGGTTTAACTGTATAAACAGTCGTATTAGAGCTACCACCTTTATGGAATTCTTTCATTAATCTTTCAAGTAAAAAGTTCATTTTTGCGTTTGAGGTTTCCAGAGCTTCATACGAGACTAACTCTGTCTCATCAAGCTGTTCATAAAATTGATTAATGACTTCTTGATTCATAGTAGCAATATGTTCTTCTTGTTGTTTATTAACTAGTAGGTACTGTCCTGAAGATAAATAATAGCCATTATCAAGAATAGCCACATTAAATCGACAAATAAATCTGTTTTCATTAATTTCAACTTGATTAGCTTTTAATTCTTTTGTTTCTGTTAAGTTTCTTAAAACAAACTCACTCTTTTCAATATTTAAATTATCTACATGTCCTTCTATAAATAACTGCACTCTTTCCCAGTAAATATTATCTATATATAGTTTTGTCTTGATCAATATGAGCATCCTTTCGTATTACATAATCCATTTCAAAACTGTTTTTCCCCATGAATTAGATAAATCTGATTCAAAAGCGTTGATAACATCATTAATAGTACGAATTTCAAACTCTTCGCCTTTTAATAATGCTAACTTGTCAATAATGTCAGGGTGTTTTTCATAAAGATTAACTACATTTTTAAAGTCTTCAGCACCACTTCGACTACTACCTATCACTGTCAGTCCTTTTTCTAAAATAAGTCTAGTATTGATTTCAACTGGCATTTCACTAACACCTAATAAAGAAATACTTCCTTCTGGTCTAATTAAATTAATGATTTGGTTGATTGCATCTTGGCTACCTTTACCTCCAACACATTCAAACCCATGATCTATGTCTAAATCATCGGTTATATTATCTATGTGGTAAACGCCATTTACGAAAGAAAAATGACTTAATTTATAATCTGTTTTTCCAAAAACATATATTTGGGCTTTTGGATATAATTTTCTAAGTAGAAGTGCGGTAATATAACCTAAATTGCCATCTCCCCATACGCCAAACGACGATTTATGACCAGTTGCCTTTTGTTCAAAACGATCAATCGCATGCAAACTAACAGTAACTAATTCCGTGTATGACAATATACTTAAGTCGCTACCTTCTGGCAGAGGTACAACTCTATCATGTTTTAATAAATTGAAATCTTGCATAAATCCATCATAGCCACTCGATTTAAATTGACTGGTTGGTAAATAGTTTTCTGAAATGAAATCACTATTTTCTATTGGCGTATTGGGAACCATGACTACTTTAGTACCTATTTTAAAGATACCTTTACTATCGAATACAACTTCACCTACCCCTTCATGAATTAAAGACATAGGCAACTTCTTTTTTAACGTTTGTTTATCTCTATTACCTGTATAATATCGTTGATCTGCAGCGCAAATGGATAAATATTGAGGACGAACTATAACATAATCACTAAAAATATCGACACTATCGTATGAAACTTCAAATTGTCTTGGAGAAGTAAGGCGATAAATTTGATTAATCATGATGGATGTCACCTTTGATAATAGCGTTAGCTACTTGTAAGTCATATGGCGTCGTTACTTTAATATTGAATGTTTCTCCTCTAACTAGTTTGACTGTCTGATTATTTTCAACGATAATTTTGCAAGCATCCGTCAATACTTCTTTTTGTTTCTCATTTAATCGGTTGTAACTTTCTTTCAATAATTTGATTTTAAAAGACTGCGGGGTCTGTCCTTGGTACATATGACTTCTTATTGGAATAGAAGTGACGCTGTCTTGATTTTCAGCAACGACAATAGTATCAATAGCTTCAATAACAGTGTCTACAGCACCATATTTAATAGCACCGTCAATATTTTCTTTGATTATTCGATATGTTAAAAAAGGCCTCACAGCATCGTGAGTGACTATAATATCGTCTTCTTCTATAGGTTTATATTTTTCAATATGTTCAACAATATTCATAATCGTTTCATTTCTATCTTTACCGCCTGCAATGACATCAATTCTTGAATCTGAAATATTATATTTTTTCAATGTATCAATCGTATGAGATAGCCATTTTGACGGTGTAGCAATGATGATTTTTTCAAATTCGTTTAACAAAATGAATTTCTCAATTGTATGTATTAAAATCGGTTTATTATCTAAATCTAAAAATTGCTTAGGTAAAGGAACATTCCCCATTCTTGAACCGATTCCACCAGCAAGTATTCCAGCATATTTCATTTATCAACTCTCCTTTTAATCGTAACAAGGATATCATTTTAAAATTATTATATAACATATTTAATATATAACATAACAAACTAAGTTGTCTATCTATATATTAGCGAAGTGATTCATAATGAATACGGCTTTTTATAATGACTAAAAATATGTTGATAAATAAAACTAAATCTACAAATTTATGTTTTATTTTTAATTCTGAGTATTCCTATAATATTTACAATCATACCCTTGATTTATAAAAATAACAGT
>NZ_RXWW01000031.1 GCF_003970495.1 Staphylococcus pasteuri | reverse complement strand
TGTTTAATAGTGAAAAGTATATAAAAGTTATTGTATTGAAATGACGAGACACATATAATCTATAAAAGATTTTATGATTGTATAAATATGACTCTATTTTTCTACTTATTTAAATTAAAATTTAATACTATCCACCAATATAATTCATATTAATCTTATTACGTTTTCTATTTTTTACTGTTTGTTCTGTTCGTTCATCTGAATATCGATCATCTCTAATGTGCCAAAGTGCTTTAAATTGCTCTAATAATTCCTCGTCTGTTGCTCCAGAGCGCATAAAGTTCTTAACATCAAATCCTTCTACATCTGCAAATAAGCATCCGTAAAATTTACCATCAGAAGATAAACGAGCTCTTGTACATGTTGAACAAAATGATTGAGATACACTAGTTATAAGTCCAAATTTCACTTGATTATCTTTGTGACGATAGTATTTAGCTACCTCTCCAAAATATTTAGGTTCTACAGGCTCAACTTCAAAATGTTGTTCAACCATATTTAACATTTCATCTTTACTCACTACTTTGCTAAAGTCCCAGCCATTGTCATTACCGACATCCATAAATTCAATAAATCTTATTTCAATAGCTTTATCTTTAAAATATTCAATCATAGGTATGATTTGATCATCATTAACACCTTTTTGAATAACGACGTTCACTTTAACTTGTAAACCAATCGAAATCGCATAATCAATCTGTTCTAATATTGTAGAAGCTTTGATATTTCTATTATTAATTGCTTGAAAGACTTCATCGTCAATAGCATCTAAACTCACATTAATACGTCTAAGGCCTGCATTATATAAATTTTGACCATGTTTTTTTAAAAGTAATCCATTAGTAGTCATACCTATATCTTCAATGCCTTCTATTTGATTCAGTTGCTCAATGAGTTGATAAAGATTTCTTCTTAATAATGGTTCCCCACCTGTTATTCTTATCTTTTTAACTCCTAATTGAGCATATAATCTAGCAATTCTGACCATTTCATCAAAAGACAATAATTCATCTTTAGGTAAAAAGACAAAATCATCGCCAAATATTTCTTTTGGCATGCAATAATCACATCTGAAATTACATCTATCTGTGACTGATAATCTTAAGTCTCTTATCGGGCGACCAAGTTTATCTTTAATTTGCTCCACCATAATGGACCCTCCTTATTGATCTAACTGTTGTTTTAAAGTGTCCAAATCTTGTTGAGAGTTGATATTATAATACCAATATGACGGTGCATCGATGTCTTCTACATTAATCCAATCTACATTCATTTCTTCATACAGTTGCTTAAAACTATAATCATCAGAATTCAATATTTCTTCAATAACATTTTTCGTCTTAGGACTATAAAAGCCAATCGTCGGAATCATATATCCATTTGACTTAACCGTTGCTATGTCTATTTGATCTTCAATAAGATGAGACATCATGAATTGATATAGTTGATTTATAGCTTTTTCGTTTATCATCGGAGTATCAACTGACACTACGAAAAACAATTCTTCATCCGGATATTGTTCCATCACTGACAATACTCCTGCTAACGGTCCTTTTCCTTTATAATTGTCTTTATCTACAACTATACTTTGATATTTAAATTCATTTTTAAGTTGACTATTCGTACTAATAATAATGTCATTAAACATATTTGTTGATTTAAGTACATTCACTATTCGCTGATAAAACATTTGTCCGTCAACTGAAGCAAATGCTTTAGGACGCCCAAAACGACTTGATTGTCCTCCAGCGAGTATAATTGCTTTCATTTATTTATCCTCCACTCACTGGTGGAATGAGTGCTACAGTATCACCAGGTTTAATATTATCAGTTAATTTAACGAATTCTTCATTAACTGCAATTTGAAATTGCTTATGTGCCATTTCTGGATAACGTTCAACAATCATCACTTTAAACGCTTCTACCGTTAAAGGTTTTGAAACATCTATTGTTTCTGACTGTTGATTAGCTATATCTTTTAATTCTGCAAAGTAAAGTACTTCCAATTTATTTCCTCCCATTAGCTTCATCATAGTCGCCTTTTTGATGGCCTTGCCATTCAGCCCCATCTTCCCATATCTCTTTTTTCCATATTGGTACTATTTCTTTAATTCGTTCTATGGCATATTCATTTGCATGATATGCGTTTTTACGATGAGGAGACGATACTACAATTAAGACAGCTATATCTGATATCTCAAGAGGACCAATTCTGTGTACTATAGTTGTTATAGTACCTGGCCATTTTTGTTCTATTTCTTGACCTATTTGAGCCATTTTCTTTTCAGCCATTGGAATATAAGCTTCATATTCTAAATACTCAGTTTTTACTCCTTTAGTCCATTCACGAACATGTCCAGTGAACGTCACCATTGCACCTTGATGTTCGTTTAGTGTAAATGCGCGATATGGCTCTATTTGAATTGGTTCTTTAACGATTTCAAATTGTTTCATTACACTCAATCCTTATGTGTCACTTTATTTATTAACCATTCATCAAATAATTGATAAGCATTAGGTTCATTTAATTTTATCTTATAAACTACATTGTTTAAATGATTTAGCTTTTGCAATTGTGATTCACTGTTATAAACTATGATTTTTTCATATTTTTCATCCTTAAAACCTTCAACTAAAATGATGTCATAATCAATTGTAACAGAGTCTTTAATAATCTTTGAAAGGCTTTGTTCATTAATTCTAGTCACAGTTTGACTATATTCATGCCCTTGTATAATGCTTTGGTCTGCTCCTGATTCAAAGTGTTTCATATGATCCACATGTTGTCCTTGTAACTCAATATCCGAACCAGTATGCCCATGATGTTTTATTGTCGCAACTTTTAACTCTAGAGATTTCAATTTATTAATTGTGTGCATCATGAGTGTTGTTTTTCCAGAATTTTTAAATCCGACTATTTGAAGAATCATATATTCAATTCCTCTTCATAAGCAGATGATTCTGTAAGTATAACGTCTACTAGGTGTCCTTTTTTAAACCCTCGTGTTCCTCCTGGCAACATAATCATAGAATTTGAATGAGCAATAGCGACTACTGCACCTGATTTATTAAATCCAGATGGAATAACTGTAGCGCCAGCAGATGTAAATGTAGCTTTAGCACGTATAAATCTAGTAAATGGATTAGCTTTAGTAAAATCTTCCATTAATGTAGCTTTAACAATTTGAGGATAAACTGCATTAGCGTTCATCATTTGATTAATTGCTGGTTTTACAAACAATTCAAATCCTGTGAAACATGCTGAAGGATTACCAGACAAACCAAATAAATATTTATTATTAGCAACTGCAACAGTTGTTACACTTCCAGGTCTCATTGCAACTTTATTAAATAATACTTCTGCATGTAGTGCTTGATAAATTTCAGGTAAGTAGTCAAAATCTCCGACAGATACGCCACCTGTAGTAATAACAATGTCATGTTCATTCATCGCTTTTTTAACGACTTCAATACTACTTTGTAAATCATCTTGCTGAATTTGATAAGTACCTACTTTTAATCCAAATTGTTCAGCTAATGCTTTAATCATCGGACCGTTTGAGTTTCTAATTTTACCAGGTTGAAGCTCATCTTCCACTTCTAGTAACTCACTACCTGTCGCAATAACAGCTATACTTGGTTTCTTCCATACTTCAATATCTGTATAACCATATGTTGCTAATACAGCTATAGCTCCTGGATTGATTTGTTGTCCAGCTTTCAAAACAATGTCTCCAGTCTGTGTTTCTTCACCTTTCAATGAAACATTTTCATGTTGTTCAAACGTCTTTCTAATTGAAAACGTATCTTCTTGTTGTACAGTTTGTTCAAACATGACAACTGCATCTGTTCCTTCAGGTAATTGTGCACCTGTCATAATTCTTACCGCTTCATGTTCACCAACTTTTTTATCAGATACGGAACCAGCACCAATATGATCAATCACTTTAAAATGTACACGATTTTCACCACTTGCTCCTATAGAGTCTTGACTTCTAATCGCAAATCCATCGTATGGTGATTTATTAAATCTTGGTATATCATAAGTAGCTACAATGTCACTTGCTAAAATATGGCCAGTACTTTGATTTAAAGGAACTGAAATTTTGCTAGAATTTATATCTTGTTTTACAACTCGTTGAATTGCTTCTTTAACGGGAATTGGACTTCTTTTTTCAAATGTCATATGATCATCTCCAAAATATTTATTTCGTGATATACTTGTATCGATAAGGAGGGTTAATATGTCAGATTTTACACACATTAACCAACAGGGTAATGCGAAAATGGTTGATGTTTCAAATAAAGAAATTACAAAACGAACAGCAATCGCTTATTCCAGCATTATAGTGAACGAAACTATTTATCAACAAATTGTTCAAAATACTAATGCTAAAGGTAATGTATTAAATACTGCACAAATTGCTGGCATCATGGCAGCTAAAAATACTTCTACAATAATACCAATGTGTCATCCGCTTCCATTAACTGGTATAGACGTCGCTTTTGAATGGGATACTTATCAATCTAACCAATACGAATTGCATATAAAAGCAACTGTATCAACAACCGGAAAAACAGGTGTAGAAATGGAAGCACTAACTGCTGCATCGGTAACAGCTTTAACAATATATGATATGACGAAAGCTGTTGATAAAGGAATGACAATAGGACAAACTTATTTAGCTGCTAAATCTGGTGGTAAATCAGGCGATTACAAGCGTCCAGAATAATAAATAAAACAACTGTATACTTAATTGGGATTGAAGCAATGAAACTTTGACTTCAGTCCTCTTTTATATTATTTTGTTAATTCATGAACTAGATGATTTAATTCTGGCTTAATAAGTTTATCCATAGCTAATTTAACTGCACCAGTTGATCCTGGAAGTGAAAATAACAGTTTATCCTGATGTGTACCTGCAATTGCTCTAGATAAAATAGCTCTCGTGCCTACATCTTCTGTATAACTTAAATAACGAAACATTTCTCCAAATCCTTCAATTTCTTTATCTAATAAAGGACGTACAACCTCAATTGTCACATCTCTTTGTGCTATACCTGTCCCACCAGTCGTTATAATGACATCTATATCATTCTGTTTTAACCATGTAGAAAGTTGTTCATGAATATCTTGCTGATTGTCTTTTACAATCTTATAATAGTCATCTTTCACATTAACATTTTCATTTTCTAATAATGTTTGAATAAGTTGTCCACCTTTATCAGTATTATAATCTCTTGTGTCCGATACAGTTAAAATTGCCACTTCAATATCTCTATCCAGTTTAATATGTTGATGCATGATTTCTCCTCCTTAAATGTTTACCCAAATAATTGATTGATTAGTTTAGTAGCTTCGTTAGGACTAGTTAATCCATGTATTAATAATCGACCTCCATTAAATGCTACGATTCTATAACCTTTAAATGAAAATACAATCATATATGGATTTTGTTTATATTGAATATGGTGAGAATTTAAAAATGATATAAGCATTTCCTGGGTAATATCTTTATTAATATATTGCACTGTATCTCTGCCACATAATGTTGCGTACTGACGTTGACTATTATTCAAATAAGGATAAGTAGGTGATTGTCCGCAGGTAGAACATGAGTCATTTTGCATATTTTTAAAACCAATGGCATGATGATATCCTTCCCACACATCACCATATTTTAATTTAATATCGGTATCTTGATGCGTGAGTATTTTCAATGCATCAGTGATTTGAAAACTAGTTGTCATTGTTACAGCCGGTTGTATCACACCTACAGTATCGCAAGTTAAATTAATTGAAGGTAAATGTGGTAATAAGCAATTAAAACATGGTGTCTTTCCTGGAACAAAGGTAGTTTGAGCATAAGTACTTTGTACAACTCCCCCATAAATCCATGGAATTGAATTTTGATAAGCAAAATCATTAATAAGTTGTCTTGTATCAAAATTATCAGTTGCATCAATGATTAAATCAATTCCAGATGTATGTTTATCTAAAAAGTAAGTATCTACATGTGAGACAAATTCATTGATTGTCACATCATGTCGAATTGATTGCAGATGTTTCTTGGCAGCAATGACTTTAGGCAGCATATCAAGTGCATCTTGCTCAGTAAATAAAGTTTGCCGTTGCAAATTACTATATTCAATATAATCTCTGTCAACAATCGTAAGTTGTTGTATGCCGGCTCTTACTAAGCCTTCTGAAACATGTGTGCCTAAAGCACCCATACCAACAATCATCACATGTTTTTGACTAATACTGCGTTGACCTTCAACACCTATATGTTTATATAACATTTGTCTTGAATATCTATCCTGATTCATTTCCTGATTCATTTTTGAATCTCCCTTGAAATATGTTATCTCTATTATAAATCTTGTGTCTCAAAGTGACAAAACCTCAACATAAAAAGTTCCTATCAAAGTTCTCATTTTTCAATGTTTACTCTGATAGGAACTTATTAAAATTGACTCTCATTAATTTTGATTAATAATTAAAGTTTTATTATGGTTAAGAAATCATAATCATTTCGTCTGCAAGTTCTTTGGCTTCTTCATTCGAATGTGTAACAAATATAATAGGAATTTGCCACTCATTAAAAATCTTTCGAACTAAGGCTATGCTTTCACGTTTAGTCTGATCGTCTAAACTGGAAAATGGTTCATCGAGTAGTATTAAATCTGGTTTTATACTTAAAGCTCTTGCTAAAGCAACACGTTGTGCTTCCCCACCTGATAAGGTGATTGGGTAATGATTCATTAAATGTTTTATATTTAGTGTTTCTAATAAATTATCAATATGCTCCGATGAAGATGTCATAAATGTAATATTCTGTTTCACTGTGAGATGCGGAAACAATTGATAATCTTGAAATAAATAACCAATTTGTCTTTGTTGAATTTTTATATCAATATGCTTTTCAGTTTCGGTTAGTACACGATCATTAATTTGAATCATTCCATCATCTGGTTTTTTTAAACCGGCTATCATATTTAATATAGTCGTTTTGCCTATTCCAGACGGTCCTTGGATTGTATATATTTTGGGAACCTGATCTTCAATGTGAATATGAATTGGACGTTGATTAATTTGATGTGTAATATCAATATTCAACATTTAATCACGCTCCCTAAACTTATCATAATTTAATAAATTGATTGTCATAATAACAACAATAGAGAATGCTACTAGAACTAACACCCACAACCAAGCTTGATTTTCTTTTCCTTCAACAACTAAGAAATAAATTTCTAGTGGTAGAGTATTTGTTTTATTAGGAATATAGCCGGCAACCATTAAAGTTGCTCCGAATTCACCGATAGCTCTAGCGAAACTCATCATAATTCCTGATAATATATAACGTTTAGATAAAGGTAATACTATTCTATAGAAAATCTTTCCTTCACTTGCTCCCATTGTTCTAGCAGTATCCAACATACGTTTATCAATGCTATTAAAACCTTGAATTGTATGTTGATACATCAGTGGAAAACTAACAATAACAGATGCAATAACAGCCCCAGTCAATGTAAATACTACTGGTAAATGCAATATATTACTGAAGAATTTTCCTACAATACCTCGTGGTGAAAATATAATTAATAATATGAACCCCATTACTGTGGGCGGAAGAACAATAGGTAATAATATAAAACTTTCAATGATTTTAACCCATCGTTTCTTACGATGATATAACCATCTTGATACAATAATTCCAAGTACCATTACAATCAATGTACTCAAAGTTGCTACTCGAATCGATAGCCAAAATGCAGTTAAGTCAGGCATTAAAAACAACCCCTATGCTGAGAACTGATAATCTTTGATGATTTGTTTAGCTTTGTCTGATTTTAAGAATTCCATCCATTCTTTAGCTAATTTTTTATCAGAAGTCGCTCCTGCTTCATAAGTAATTGGTTTTGATAATTTTACTTCTTTAATTTCTTTTACTGAATCAATTTTCTTTTTATTTTTATATAAATCTGTTTTATAAACAAATCCTTGTTGTGCGTTACCTTTTTGTACATAGTTTAATACTTGTTTAACGTCTTTTGCGTAAACTACTTTGTCTTTTGTTGCATCCCACAAATTATTTTCTTGTAAGTATTGTTTACCATATTTACCTGCAGGTACTGTTTTGATTTGACCTAAAGCTAATTTTTCATTATCTTTTAAATCTTTAACAGATTTATAATTTTTATCTTTGTCGCCTATAAGTACTAATTTATTTTTGGCATAATTATATGTATCATGCGCTTTCTTTTTATCTTTTAAGATATCAACATCTTTTGTGTTAGCTGACATAATAACGTCTACTGGTGCACCTGATTCAACTTGTTGTCTTAAAGCACCTGAACCACCATAGTTGAAATCAACTTTAGCATCTTTATGATCTTTTTCAAATTCTTTTTTCAATTCTTTACTAACATCTGTTAAACTTGCTGCTGCTGAAATTTGTAATTCTTGTTTCTTATCTTTACTGTCAGATTTTTCACTTTTCTTTCCATTATCCGATGATGAATTCGAACATCCGGCTAGAACCAAAAGTCCCATTAACAAAATCACAAATAAACTTTTAATCTTCACAAAAATTCCTCCTTAAAGTACATTACACTTCGAATTTAATAGATTTATATTTTATTTGAAGTTAATATCTATATGTAGATTATATACTTTAATTTTTTAAATTGAAATAACTATCAAAGCAAATTTATTTATATTTTGTGAAAAACGCACTAATATAGAATTTATAGTGATATAAAGGAGTTACAAAATGAATAAAGATGTTTCATCCAATCAGCACATTATTAGATTTGAAAATGGTGAATTAAAGGATACTGTAGATACTTATGTAACAGAATTCCCATTAACTATCATGGTCAATGGTGAAGAGTTTGCAACTGTTATTTGTAGTCCTACTAATATGGAAGAATTAGTATTGGGTTTCTTAGCATCAGAAGGTGCATTATTAAAAAAAGCAGAACTAAAATCATTACAAATAGATGATAGTAGAGGGTTTGCCCATGTTGAACTAACAAAATCGCTAAATGATCGATTCGAATACTCTAGTAAACGAATGATTGCATCATGTTGTGGTAAAAGTCGTGAATTTTATTTTCATAACGATGCTGCTACTGCTAAAACATCCTTATCTAATATCACTATTACTCCTCAGCAAGTTTTAAATATGATGACTCGCTTACAAACTGCCAGTACAATATTTAAGCAGACAGGCGGATTGCACAATGCGGCTATTAGCGATGGTGATAACTTCTTTGAACATCGTCAAGATATTGGTCGTCATAACGCGCTAGATAAATTATTTGGATTTTGTATACAAAATAATATTCCTGTAAGAAATAAAATTTTAATATTTAGTGGTCGTATTTCCTCGGAAATTTTAATTAAAGCTGCCAAAATTGGCGTAGGCGTTATTTTATCTAAATCAGCACCAACGACATTAGCTGTACAATTAGCAGATGATTTAAACATTACTGCTGTTGGATTTATTAGAGACGGTAACTTTAATATATATAGCCATCCAGAACGTATAAAAGCTGCTGGTGATTTCAATTAGTGTTTGAAATCAACAGCAGCTCTTTTTATATATTTTCTTTTAATATTTGATATCTAAAACTTCTATATACATAACCCTGTTTCAAATACATATCTTTAACTGTATCTTCACCATCTGCAACTAAAATAACTGGGCGTTGCCCTGCTAATTCCCCTATATACGATTGCATTGTTCGACCGATACCATTTCTTTGGTAATTTTCAAGTACGCCAAATCCATCTATTTCTACAGAATTTTTATTTTCTATCACATCGACAATACCTACTGGCTTATTTTCTAAATATCCAATCATAGGCGTTGCTTTCATGTTATCAAAATTTTGTCTAATCTTTTCAACATTTTTTTTAGCATATTTTTTGCCATATGGTAATGAAAATTGATAGAAAATATCAAGATAATCATTTAAGTTAGTACGATTTACTTTGATTAATCTTACATCTTGATTTCTACTTAATTGGGCTAAGTCATTTGCTTCAATGATATAGAATTCTAATACACCAAGTTCAAATCCTAATTCTTTAAACAGTTCAAACCACTGTTCATTAAGTTGATCGTTCTCAGGAAAGTAAAAAGATAAGTGATTGGAACCTTGTGCAACATGCATTTCCTTTTGGGTTTCAATATCTTTCAACCATTGAACTTGTGATGGGCACTGATGATATAACCAAGTATTGTTGGCAAATTGAAGTGCATCTGATGGTGTTAAATAAACGGTCTTCATTGAATCTTCTAAAAAAATATTACCTTCCAAATATATATCAGACATCGTCAAATGCTTCATAAATATTACCCCATCTCAGCAGATAATTAGAATTGTTATGATTCTATATATGAAACATTGTCTTACACTGATTTTATTTTATCAACTGTTTGAATCGAGAGTGATTAAGTAAAGTCGCTCCTATTAAGCTTGCAATAATTGCTTTAACTATATCCCCAGGCATAAAAGTTAATGATAATACGATGGATTTAGAAATAGGTATATTTATAATGAATCCCATTATAATGGTACCTAGTATATCTAATCCAAGTACACCAATGATAATAGTAGCAACTAATAGCGTTATAAAGTTTACTTTATGTAAATATTTGTCTCTTATCCATCCGATAAAGAAAGCTACAACTGGATATAAGAATAAAAATCCTGCTGAAGGACCTGCGAAAACGCCGATACCCCCTCTACCACCTGATAACACAGGTAGTCCTACTGCAGCTAACAGTAAAAATACAACAACACTTAAAGTTCCTAACTTTCTTCCTAACATTATTCCTGCTAAAAATATCCCTATATTTTGCAATACAATTGGTACTGGCATAATTGGTAAAGGTACTGGTGGTACCAAACCTAAAATACAAATGATGGCTGCCATCAAAGCTGTAAATACTAATTCTTTTGTACTCATCATTTCATCCTCCTTACATGAGAATGATTATACCATTAATGTAAACTTAATGGAATAAAAAGTTTACATTAGTTGACACGTTTTGCTAAATCACTTATATAATTAAAGAAATTATTTCGCTCTACATAATTAATCACATTAACCTCTCGGCCATCATTACATTTAAATGTTCTACCTTGACTTGGACCATGTGCTATAACATCTACATTCAATTTAACTGATTTAGTTAATTTAGGATTACCTACATAAGCTGTTGTTAACACATCCCATAAAAAGTAAGTCGAATTTGTTATAAAATGTGTTAATGGTGGTACAGCTGCATAACTAACACCTAAGAAATCAATACCTGTATAATGACGTTCATCTGCCCAACGTTGTCTCACTTCTAAAGTTAAAGGAACTTGATTGGTGCTTTCTAAAGCTACCATATCTATCTTGATATCACTATCAAATACTGTTTTCACCGCTTCTGGATCCCAAAACGCATTCCATTCTGCCGTGCCGTCATGCTCTGGTTCTTCAACATTACCTTTTTCTAAAAATGTTCCTCCCATCCAAACTAATTTATCTACTTTGTTCACTATAGTTGGTTGTATTTTTAATGCTTTAGCTAAGTCAGTTAAAGGACCAGTAAATAACAATGTAATTTTTTCTTCAGTATTTTGAAGAATGTTAATGATATCTTCATAAGCCTCAAGATGATTTTCTTTTGAATTTGTTAAAGTAACTTTTTCATTTAAAATTGGTAACGCGTCCATGAAAAATGCATGCATTCTCCAATCCTTAGGAAATGGATTTTTCCCTCTTTCAAATGACGGTGCAACATCAAGTTTTTGATTGGAAAAGCGATTGATAATCTTGATAGACGCACTTAAAGATGGTTCTAAATAGCAATCTGCTCCAATCGTGCTTACACCTACAAGTTCTATTTCTTCCATTTGTAAAAGTAAGAATAAAGATATAAGATCATCAACGCCACCATCATGATTAAAATAAACTTTTTTCATTGTTTTTCTCCTTTTTATTATTTTATTTCTTTCAATTTATATGTAATTATATCGAAATCACAAACAAAATTCATAATTTACTACTACATAAAAGAAGTTGAGACACAATTTGCGTCTCAACTTCTAAGTTATTGATATCGTTTTTTTATTATCTTTTTATTTAGTATCCATTAATTTTTTCTTCAAATCTTTACGCATGAAGTCTAAGCTATATGGATCATTATACCAGTATGTTTCTGCTTTAACTTTAATCACATTACCATTTTTAACTGCAGGTAAGTTTTTCCACATATTTGTTTTTTCATATGCAGGTGTTGCTTTACCTTCACTTGTAGATACAATGTAATCGCCAGCGTATTGATCAACTTTTTCTTGTTTAACTTCAGCAAATCCAGCTTTTTTAGTTAAATCATCAACTGATTTTGGCATTTTAAGACCGAATGCTTGATATAAAATTTCTCCGCCACGGCCCCAATGGTCGCCGTAAGTGTATAATTTTTTATCAAATTCATCAAAGATAGTTACAGTTTTATCTTTACCAATTTTATCTTTAATCTCTTTGCCGTCTTTAGAAGTTTGATCTTTCCATTCTTTTCCCCATTTTTTAACTGCATCTTCTTTACCTAGTAATTTACCTAGTTCTTCTTGTTGTTCTAAGTAACTATGTTTCGCATAGTTAAATGGTACAGTTGCTGCGATTTTTTTATATTTTTTAATGTTTTTATTTTGATCTAAGACAATAATTAAATCTGGTTTTTCTTTTGCAACTTTTTCGACATCATCGTCTCCAACTTTAGTTACACCTTTAAATTTGTCTTTCAAAATATCACTTTGATCGACTTGATTACTCACTGCTACTACATTTCCACCTAATTTTTTCACGCCACCAGCATATGATGGAGCTACAACAGCAATTCTTTTTGGATCCTTAGGAACTTTTATTGTTTTCCCATCATCCGTTTTGTAAGATTTCTTCTCAGAACTCTTTGAACTATCGTCTGAGTTGTTACCACATGCAGCTAAAACTAACACTAGTGCTATTAAAGGTAATAATAATTTCTTCATTTTTTCCTCCCATTGAAAACGATTATCAATTTCATTAAAATTATACAACTTTACATATATTTTTACAATAAGCAATTTCACCAGTTTTTTTAAATTTTAATAAATTTATTTCAATAAAGTAACTTATTACTATATTAATCCTGTAATGCTTTTTGCAATATTAGTATATGCCATATCTTCCATCGGAGGATTATGAAGACCTGCGCGCATATCTCGATAATATCTTTGTAATGGTCTTTCCATCTCAAGACTTTTTGCTCCTACAATTCTCATTGCTAAATCTACAACTTCCAATCCTTGATTTAATACAAGTACTTTACTTGCAGAAGTCTCATTCCAAATTTCTGTGTCTTTCTCATATAATTGATAACCGTGGGCAGTACTCCATAAAAAATGTCTTGCCGATAATAATAGAGATTCCATTTTACCTAAATTTTGTTGAACTGTAGGTAATTCTGCAATAGTTCCTTCTATACTATTCGGACTATACGTTTTAGTGAAATCTACTGCGTAATTTCTAGCTGCTTGTGCGATTCCTAAATAGACACTAGGAATATGCAAAATCCAACCATTTGCTCCAGGTTTACGTTTCTGTTCAACAAAATATTTATGAGGAATTTTTACATTATTTAACACTAAATCATGACTTTCAGTAGCACGCATACCAATCATGTTCCAATTATCGGCGATGTCCACGCCTTCAACATTTCTTGGAACTAAAAAGAATCCTACTTGATCTAATTCTTCTACATATGCTCCTACAATAAAGTGTGTTAATGCCTTACTCATTGAAGTAAATGTTTTGACACCATTTAAAATATAGCCGTCTTTTTCTCTTACTGCATGAGTTGCCGGACGTCCTCCGCGTGTAGGGCTACCAGTTTCAGCTTCACTTACTGCACGATTAACGAGTGCGCCTTTTTTCACTGCTTCGGCAAATTCTTCTAATAATTCAGGTTCCCACAATTGTTGTTCAAATAATTGACCCACTACACTTAAATGCCAACCTATTGATAAGGCAGTTGCGCCATCTATTTCTGCTAAATAAGTTTGCAAAATAACCATATCTTCAATCGTAGCGCCTTCACCGCCGTATGCTTTTGGTAATGTTAATAAAGTATATCCTTCATTAATTAACCACTCTATATTTTCAAATGGAAAGCGTGAGGCAATATCATTTTGCTCCGCATACGATTTAAACTGCTCTTCTATTGTTTTAAACTTTTTTATCCATTTATGTTGTATCTCTGATTGCACCAAGAATGACTGTGTCATTATTTTCACCTCATCATAGTATTAATAGCTTGTTAATTATCCTTAGTTTAACACTCAACATTATTAAATAAAAGGACTGATATTTCACAATTCCTACTTTACCGATAAGAATTAATGTGATAAATTTACTTTAATATATTTGGGAGGCTGATACCTTGATACAAGTAGAACATTTATCTCATTTTTATCATTCAAATCAGGTTTTAAAAGATATTAATTTTTCACAAGAACAGGGAACCGTGACAGCTATTATTGGACCTAGTGGTTCAGGAAAAACAACTTTACTTCGTACTCTCAACGCACTCGCAACTCCTTCTAAAGGTTCGATAACGATTGATGATTATCAATTTAATGCTGAACAACATACTAAAAAAGATATTTATCATCTTCGACAACAATCAGCAATGGTTTTTCAAAATTATAATTTATTTAAAAACAAAACCGTATTAGAGAATATTACTGAGGGCTTAATTTATGGGCAAGGTAAAGGAAAAAGAGAAGCGATACATATTGCTGAAGATCACTTAAATATGGTGAATTTATTAGAACATAAAGATAAGTACCCTATCCAACTATCAGGAGGTCAAAGTCAACGTGTTGGTATAGTACGTGCACTTGCATTAAATCCTAAAGTACTATTATTAGATGAACCTACATCTGCATTAGACCCTGAATCAATCCAAAGTGTATTAAATCTTATACAACGTATTGCACAACAAGGAATGACAATGGTTATGGTAACTCACGAAATTAGCTTTGCTGAAGCTATTGCTGATCAAATTTTATTTATTGATAACGGAGAACTAGTCGTACATGGTTCACCAAGTGATGTTTTATATAATCAAGATAATGACCGTATCCAACGTTTTATACAACGTATTAGAACGGAGGTAGATGTAAATTGAAACGATTCTTCCCTTGGTTAGTATTAATGAGCGTATTTATATCTACTATAGCTTTATCTGCATGCTCAAATGATCAATCACAACGTGCTACTAAAGCTCATCCAAAAGAAATCAAAGTAGCGTTATCGGCAGAAGTAAATCCTCCATATTTATATACTAATAAAAAGAATGAATTTGTAGGACTTGATATGGATTATATGAAATTATTAGAGAAGAAATTACCACAATATCATTTTAAATATGAAGTTGGTGAAGAAGAGTCTAACCTAGTAGGTATAGGTTCTAAAAAATTTGATATGGGAATTAATTGGTTCTTTAAAACACCCGAACGCGAAAAACAATTTTTATATCAAGATGTTCCTTACAGTTATGCATTACCTATGCTTGCAGTTAATAAAAATAATCATGATATACATCAGCTTAGCGATTTAACTAATAAGAGATTAACTCCAATGGCACCAAGTGGTGGTTTATTTTCTATATTAAAACAATATAACAAGTCACATAAAGAACCTATCAATATAGATACGATTCAAGCACCTTCTAATGGAGATAATTTAAAAATGGTTGGTAATCATCGACGTGATGCAATGTTTTTAAATTGGAATACATATAAAGCGATTCAAGAAAAAGTAAATGAAGATGTTAAAATTGGTGGCATTGTTAAAAAAGAACCGCTTCACATCGTTTATAACAAAGATAATCAACAATTACATGATGATATTGATCAAGCTACTCAAGAATTAAAAAAAGAAGGTAAACTTCAAAAATTATCTAAAAAATATTTTGATATTGATGTGTTTGATGATTTAGAAAATATCAATAAGCATAAGAAACAATTGGAGGTGCAATAATATGTCTGCCACACAATGGTTAGATTTATTTAATCAAGTATTACAACAACTTCCTATTACTCTAGTAATGATTATAAGTGCTTTAATCTTTGCCATTATATTAGGACTATTATTAACAATGATTCGTATTAAACAAACGCCTATATTGGCGCCTTGCGTCAGAATATACCAATCATTTATGAGAAGTACCCCACTTCTACTTCAATTGTTTTTAGTATATTTTGCATTACCTCAATTTTTATTAATATTTCATATAAACATTAATCACTTTGACAGATTATTTTTCATAATATTAGCTTTTAGTCTTCATAGTGCTGCTTATTTATCAGAAGTCTTTCGAGCTGGTTATTTATCTGTTGAATATAGTCAGATTGAAGCTGGATTATCAGTAGGTTTAAGCTATCCGAGAATACTAAAAAATATTATCGTTCCACAAGCTTTACGTAACAGTATTCCTAATTTAACGACTCAGATTATAGAATTAATTAAAGATACATCGTTAGCATTTACTATTGGAATTATAGACATGATGGGACAAGTTCAACTTATTATTGGCAATAATTATGGTTTAGGAATGTTAGAAGTATATATTGTTATTTCTATTATATATTGGATGCTCGCTTTGATTGTTCAAGGTGTGTTTACATTAATTAATAAAGTTTCAGAAAAACCATATCAAGCATAGGAGGCAATCAAATGTCATTCATTTTACATACCTTCATTGAAGTTTTAAAGGGTGTACCAAATACAATTGCAATTACACTTATAGCTATGTTGATTGGTATTATTATAGGTACAGTATTTGCGATTATTCGATTGCAACGAATACCTGTACTATCTCAATTAGTAATCGTTTATAATTCATTTTTCAGAAGTACACCGCTCATAGTTCAATTATTCATTTTCTATTATGGTTTGCCAGCACTTATTCTATGGTTCAACTCAATTTTTCATACTTCACTTAATCCAGATATGGCACATCCATTGATGATTGCTGCAATCACCTTTGCATTGCATGCGACGGCCTATTTATCAGAATCTATTAAAGGTGGTTTACTTTCTGTTGATCCTAAACAAATTGAAGCTGCTCAAACTGTAGGTTTATCTAAATGGAATGTTTATAGACGCATTGTTTTCCCTCAAGCGTTTGGCTATGCATTACCTAATATTGAAAATCAATTTATTATGTTATTAAAAGGAACATCACTTGCTTTTGCTGTACAAGTAACAGAAATTATGGCGATAAGTACTGAAATTGCTAATGAAGGTTATCAATTTGTACCAGTATATACAGTAGCAGCGATATTTTACTGGGCATTGGCAATTGTTATTGAGTATGTGTTCCATAAAATTGAACATCGCACAACACACTATTTAACATCTTAATAAAAAAATTATGGGACTCACTACTTTAATGGTGAGTCCCATAATTTTTAATTAATTTCTACTTCCTATATCTCTATTTTGACGGCCTGCAAATAACATAATCCATGTTGCTAATATAAATGGCATTGTTAATGAAGGTAACCCAAGAGGTTCAAGCATTGTGTTCAAACCTAGATTTAATAGTACTGCTAGTAATAACCCTAAAAAGGCAGAAACATATGTATTAATTGACGTTTTAAATGTTGAGCCTAAAGCTATTGCAGTTAAAATTAAATTATATCCAAATAGTCCTTGGTTGATGTTATCAGTGTTACCACCTAATAAACCAACAATTAAATAACCAATAATACTTCCTACTATTGCAAAAACAAACGCTTTTCTTGAGCCAATTAAAATTCCAATAAGTATTAATAATCCAGCCCATACACTAGGTATTAAAAATACTTCACTAAACCCATCTAAAATGGAATGTAGTAAATTTAAATGATGACCAGAATTACTTGTCACTGGTTTAATGGTGTTTGGTAATAAATTTAATGGTGTTTTCACAGCTTTTACTTGTTCAGATATAGAAACTGCAAACCACGTCAAAATGACAAATGGTGCTGTAAGCATTGCTATTCCGTATGGCTTTAACCATTCTCTTATTGCTGATCCAACAGGTAATGTTAATATTGTTGCCATCAATGTAATTAGAATACCTGCCCAGTTTTCATTTAAAAATAATGTCAAAGCTATTGCAGTTAATACAGGATTAAAACCTGCTAATCCATTATCTATTTCTTCTTGAGAATAGTTAATATATGGCGCAAGTATGTATGCAATGATACTTCCAATTAATGCACTTATTCCGACTTTCCAATTACCAACAAATAATGCAATTAATATAAAAAGCCCTGTGTAATGATTATTAATTAATAAAACTTGTGAAATGTTTTTCAAAATGATTTGAATGGATTTCATGAACTTTTCCCCCAATTCGACAATGAATATGATACAACAATTTAATATTAATGTGTATTAATTCAATATAAAGAATGAAAATGTTTTACTAATTAAAAAATTCAAATAATATTAGTAAACACGCTGTAATCATTAAAAGTTTTGCCCATTTTAATTAAATTTTTAAATTTATGGAATCGTTATACTTGTTTAAAATTAAAAATCGCCCTAATATAAAATTTGCAAGTTTATTGCGAACTTTATTTCGGGAAAGAAGGGATTATTTTGCACTTTACACAACGTGAACAAGATAAACTAATGATAGTTGTAGCTGCAGAAGTTGCTCGTCGCAGAAAAGCGCGAGGACTTAAATTAAATCATCCAGAAGCACTTGCATTAATTAGCGATGAATTATTAGAAGGTGCTCGTGACGGTAAAACTGTAGCTGAATTGATGAGTTATGGTAAAACAATTTTAAATGAAGAAGATGTTATGGATGGGGTTGCAAGTATGATTACTGAAATTGAAATTGAAGCAACATTCCCAGATGGAACTAAATTAATCACTGTCCATCATCCAATTGTCTAAGGAGGACATAAATATGATTCCTGGAGAAATTAGAGTAAAAAAAACAGATATTGAAATTAATCCAAATTCACCTGAAACAGTTATTGAAGTTAAGAATGTTGGAGATCGTCCTATTCAAATTGGCTCACATTTCCACTTTTTTGAAGCTAACTTAGGTTTAGAATTTGAAAGAGACAAAGCATATGGTAAACATTTAGATATTCCAGCTGGTGCCGCTGTCAGATTTGAACCTGGCGATGTAAAACACGTGCAACTAGTAGAGTATTCTGGTAACCGTAGAATTTATGGTTTCCGTGGATTCGTTAATGGTCCAATTGATGGCTCCCGTGTTTATCGCCCTACTGGTGAAGACGACGAGTACGCTGGTGTTTATAATGACGAAGGTCATGAAAATACCAATAAAAAAGGTGGTAAAAGATAATGAGCTTTAAAATGACTCAATCACAATATACAAGTTTATATGGTCCAACAGTTGGAGATGCAATTAGATTAGGCGACACTAACCTATTCGCAGAAGTTGAAAAAGATTATGCCAATTATGGTGACGAAGCAACTTTCGGTGGCGGAAAATCTATCCGTGATGGTATGGCTCAAAATCCTAACGTGACTCGTGATGATAAAAATGTAGCCGATTTAGTTATAACTAATGCAGTCATTATTGACTATGACAAGGTAATTAAAGGCGATATCGGTATTAAAAACGGCTATATTTTTGCAATCGGTAAAGCGGGTAATCCAGATATTATGGATAACGTCAATATAATCATCGGAAGTACAACAGATATTATTTCTGCTGAAGGTAAAATTGTTACAGCGGGTGGTATTGATACACACGTTCACTTTATTAACCCAGAACAAGCTGAAGTTGCTTTAGAAAGTGGTATCACTACTCATATTGGTGGCGGAACTGGTGCATCTGAAGGTGCAAAAGCAACTACAGTTACACCTGGACCTTGGCATATACATCGTATGTTAGAAGCTGCTGAAGCATTACCTATCAATGTAGGTTTCACAGGTAAAGGGCAAGCTGTCAATCATACAGCACTTATTGAACAAATTCACGCTGGGGTTATTGGTTTAAAAGTACACGAAGACTGGGGTGCAACGCCTTCAGCTTTAAGTCATGCTTTAGATGTTGCAGATGAATTCGATGTCCAAATCGCTTTACATGCTGATACATTGAATGAAGCTGGATTTATGGAAGACACTATGAAAGCAATTAAGAACCGTGTGTTACACATGTACCATACTGAGGGTGCTGGTGGTGGTCACGCACCTGACTTAATTAAGTCCGCTTCATATTCAAATATTTTACCTTCATCTACAAACCCAACTCTACCTTATACACATAATACTGTAGACGAACATTTAGACATGGTAATGATTACTCACCATTTAAATGCTTCTATTCCTGAAGATATTGCATTCGCGGATTCTCGTATTCGTAAAGAAACAATTGCTGCAGAAGACGTATTACAAGATATGGGAGTATTCAGTATGATTAGTTCTGACTCTCAAGCTATGGGTCGTGTAGGTGAAGTGATTACACGTACTTGGCAAACTGCTCATCGTATGAAAGAACAACGTGGTGCTTTAGAAGGCGACTCAGAATATAATGATAACAATCGTATTAAACGTTATATCGCTAAATATACTATTAACCCTGCGATTACACATGGTATTTCAGAATATGTTGGCTCAATTGAATCAGGTAAATTAGCTGACCTTGTATTATGGGATCCTGCGTTCTTTGGCGTTAAACCTGAACTTGTAGTTAAAGGTGGTTTAATCAATGTAGCAGTTAACGGTGATGCTAATGGCTCTATTCCAACTTCAGAACCTATGAAATATCGTAAAATGTATGGTCAATATGGTGGTAATATCACTCATACAGCAATGACTTTCGTTTCTAACACTGCATTTGAAAATGGTATTTATAGACAACTTAACTTACAACGTATGGTAAGACCTGTTAAAAACATTCGTAACTTATCTAAAGCAGATATGAAAAATAACAGTGCAACACCTAAATTAGACGTTGATCCACAAACATATGAAGTATTTGTTGACGGTGAAAAAATTACAAGTGAAGCTGCTACTGAGTTACCATTAACTCAAAGATACTTCTTGTTCTAGGAGGAAAATTGTTAATGATTATAGAAGAAATTCAAGGCAATATTGCTAATTTATCAGCTGATGAAAAAAATAAACATGTAGAAAAAGTTTATCTAGAAAATTCTGACTTAGTTAAACGTATCCAACGCGTAAAAACGGATCATGGTAATGAAATTGGTATTCGTTTGAAACAACCTATCGATTTACAGTACGGTGATATTTTATATAAAGATGATACAAACATGATTATCGTTGATGTAAATTCTGAAGATTTACTTGTTATCAAACCACGTACATTAAAAGAAATGGGAGATATTGCCCATCAACTTGGTAATCGTCATTTACCTGCACAGTTCACAGAAACTGAGATGTTAGTACAATATGACTATCTCGTTGAAGATTTACTTAAATCTTTAGGTATTCCTTATAGTCATGAAGATAGAAAAGTAAACCAAGCGTTTAGACATATAGGACATTCTCATGATTGATCATCAAAATTTACGCTTATTTCAGTTCTGTGATTCACAGTTTCCAACCGGTGCATTTAGTCATTCATTCGGCTTGGAAACATATATTCAACATGAAGCGGTACATGATGATTTAACATTTGTTCAATGGTTAAAATTATTTTTAAATGAACAGCTAACTTATTCTGATGGTTTAGCAATGAAAATTGTATACGAAGCCTTAGACAATAATGATGTTGATAAAATCTTACGTATGGATCGACTTATCTTTGTTCAAAGTTTACCTAAAGAAACTCGTGTCGGGGCTAAACAAATGGGCACTCGAATGGTGAAATTAGCTATGGAATTATACGATAGTGAATGGATTCAATGGTATCATGAACAAATGAAAAATAAAAAAGCTAAGTTACATCCAGCAATTTGTTTTACTATGCTTGGTCATTATTTAGGCGTTGATATTAGTACAATTATTGATTATTATCTCTATCAAAATGTATCTAGTCTCACGCAAAATGCAGTAAGAGCTATTCCCTTAGGTCAAACTGCCGGTCAAAAAGTAGTAACTCAAATGATTCCTTATATAGAAGAAACACGAAATCATGTTTTATCTCTTGATGAAAGTGACTTTGGTATGACTGCGCCTGGATTAGAATTAAATCAAATGGAACACGAAAATGTAAATGTAAGAATATTTATTTCATAGGAGGTCAAATATATGACTGAACCAATTAAAATTGGAATTGGTGGACCTGTTGGTGCAGGTAAAACTCAATTAATAGAAAAAGTTGTTAGACGTCTAGCTAAAGATATGAGCATTGGCGTTATAACAAACGATATATATACAAAAGAAGACGAAAAAATCTTAGTCAATACAGGTGTCTTACCAGAAGATAGAATTATCGGTGTTGAAACTGGTGGTTGTCCGCATACAGCAATTCGTGAAGATGCTTCTATGAACTTTGCTGCTATTGATGAATTGTTAGAAAGAAATGATGACATCGAACTTATTTTCATTGAATCTGGTGGCGATAATTTAGCTGCAACATTTAGTCCTGAACTTGTTGACTTTTCAATTTATATTATCGACGTTGCCCAAGGTGAAAAAATTCCACGTAAAGGTGGACAAGGTATGATTAAATCTGATTTCTTTATCATTAATAAGACAGACTTAGCACCTCACGTTGGCGCTTCTTTAGACCAAATGGCTGAAGATACAAAAGTATTTCGTGGTGACAGACCATTCGCATTTACAAACTTAAAAACAGATGAAGGCCTAGATGAAGTTATTGAGTGGATTGAACGAGATACGTTACTTAAAGGATTATCATAATGTCTCAACAATCTTGGACAGGTCAACTTGATTTAACGGTTTTTAACAATGGTAAACGTTCTGTAGCACGTGACATCTTTTTTGAAAAGGCATTAAAAGTCATACGTCCTGTTTACCTAAATGGGTCAACTACCCCTACTTTCTATATTGTTAATGTAGGTGGTGGTTACCTTGATGGTGACCGTTATTCTATGAATTTCAATATTGAAGATAATGCTAGTGTCACATTAACGTCTCAAGGTGCAACAAAAATTTATAAAACTTTAAAAGATCATGTTGAACAATATCAAACTTTCCAATTAAAACCTAATGCTTATATGGAATACGTAGCTGATCCAATCATTGCTTATGAAAATGCTAAATTTTATCAACACAATCGTTTTGATTTAGATGAAACAAGTGCGATGTTTTATACCGATATTCTCACACCTGGTTACTCATCAGATGATAAAAACTTTTCATATAAATATATGCATTTAGTTAATGAAATTTATATCAATAATGAACTCGTAACATACGACAATCTTATGTTAAATCCTGAAAAAAATTCAATTGATTCTTTAGGTTACATGGAAAATTATACACACTTAGGCTCAGCATATTTTATTCATCCTAGTGTAAATCAAAAATTCATTGATGAAATTTATAATCAAATTAAACACTTTGAGAAAGAATTAAACTGTCGATTAGGTATAACGCAATTACCTACTCATGGACTTTCAATTAGAATTTTGTCTAACCGTACGCAGTATATAGAATCCATACTTGAAAAAGCCCAATCTTATATTGCTAATGAACTGTATGATAGAGAAATTAACTTTTTAAGAAAATATTAAATTAAAAGGCATGGTTACAAATGTAACCATGCCTTTTTCAAGCTAAAAAATAAGGATGAAGCTATATTATGTAGTTTAGATGCTATTCAATTTGTGATCAATGGATACTCTTTATCGTATTAACAATAAAAACACATTCACTAACCATTAAATAAATCTCTTTTCTATTTAATAAACTTTCTTACTGATCAACATCTATCATTTCCTAGCTACCCTATTAAATGGAGCATATCATATAAATTTATATACTCCATTCCACTTCTCAATTCCAAAACCTACTTTTCCATTACATCAATCACCTGAATTTGAACCCTTAATATAAGAAATACAATATAATAAAACGAGTTACTTAGATATATTGTTCTAATTCATCAATGAGCTTTTTAATTTTATCTTTTTGTTCTTTAGTTACATATACTATAACTGTACGTTCATCATGAACACTTCTTTTTTTCGATAATAAATCTAACTCTTTTAGTTTTTGTAATGCTTTTGTTAAGTAATATGGTTTAAATTCAGAACATGTCGCAATTTCTTTAGAAGAAATCTCAGTAGAACCACTTTTTAAGATATAATTCAAAATATAAATTTCCTCATAATTCAAATTATATTTCTTTTTAGTGTCTCTAAAGAACTTTTTCACTTGAAATGTAGCTTCTACTAAATCATTAATATTTTTTATTTTTGCCATTTTAAAAACCACTCCTCTGATGCACATCTTGTTGTAGCAAGGCTCACATAATTTCATCTAACTGAATTGAACTCCACCCATGTTACAAAGTTCATTTTAAACAAACAAGTATAAAAATTCAATAATTTTATTACTCGAATTTGCATTTATATATTTATTACTTTTCACAAACATTTATTTAACTTTATTCAAGGTTATTAAAATATGCATATCAAAATTTTAATACTTTTAATTATTGGTTATATTTTAATTATTTTATAATAACTATCTGATTAATTGACTTTTTAGAAGTAATTCTACATGTTTAAACTTTTAAAATAAAAAAGCGATAAGCCAGAAAAAATTAAGAATTAATTTATTCACGGTTTATCGCTATATTAATAATTTTAATTCAGCTGATTTTGAAACTCTAAATTACTTTGATTGTAATTTTTCTTTAACAAAATCAACAAAACTTTGTACATCGTTAGATTTAAAATCGTGCATTGGAATTTTACCAATATTGAAATCAAAAGTGATTGTTTTACCATCATATTGTATATCATTAACTTCATCATACCCAATACTTCTATAATAAAATTGTCCATTCATATCTACATTCATTATAATTCTTTCTGAAGTAGCTATAAATGCACCTTCAAATTGTGACTGTCCTCTAACTTCGTAATCCATAATGCCTAATACAGAAGGCCCTTTTTTCTCTGTTGGAAATAAATCATTGGGATTTACATTATCTAAAATCATATGTTAACTCCTTCTATCACTTACTAATTTACAAGTTCTTCATTCCTTGTTTTAAAGTATTGTAACATGATTCAATAATAGAAAGTATTAAGGATGCTTTACAATCGTTCAATTTTAATATAATCGTTCTTTCATCTTCTAAACTACGTTCTTTGATTATATAGCCTTTTTGATTTAACTTTTTTATTATAGAACTTAAAGAAACTATACCTACTTGAGTTTTATATCTCATATACTTAACTGTCATTTTATTATCATTATTAAGTAATATTGCTAACAAATACACCTCTTCCAAAGAGAGATTATTAATCATTAATTGTTCATCCATATCATCAAGTACCTCACCACATTTAATAAAATATAAAATGTGGTTACTTACTCTCTGATTTATAACTATCTTTCGAGATTCTAGCATCTCATCAATTTCATTAAATAATAAATGAATTTTATTCTTCTGTTGTTCTGACATAGTAATAACCAATTTTCGTTGATCTTTGTCATCACGTTCTTTTGATATCCAATTGTTTTGATACAAATATTGCAACATTTTTAAAATTGAAAATTTCGATCGCTTATTATACATTTCGAGTTGGCTAATATCTATATGCTTATTTTCATCATATAAATATAATATAAAGTAGAGTAATTTAACATGATTTATAGTTAAATGGTATGAATATTTTAAATAATCATTAGCTAATTTAACTAACATATAGTGTGCTACAAAACAGTTCATTTTCACATATGACATGACATATCTTCCTCTCTACTAATCAGTCATGCATAATTAACTAAATCAATATTTTAATATGTGCTATTGTCATACTTGGTAATCGAATTAAGCTTTCTTCTATGTCTTTTTTAGTCATTTCGCCAATCCAATAAAGGTTCTCTATTTTCATTTCACTTACAATTTATTCATTATCGTTTTTCATTGGTTTCATAAATGTTTGATAATTAATCATGTTAATTTCAGCATGAGTGATTTTATTAATACTTGAGAAATTTAATTGAACTTGCTCAACATTTGGATTTTTGGAAATAGGTAAATCAAATAGTGCAATACATTGATATTCATTTTTATAATTAGTAACTAATAATTGTGTATCTAGATAAACTATATCCCCTCGTAGTTGATTAAAAATATTTAGCATAAATAAAATGGAATCTGACAATGAAATTTGAGATGACTGTTTTTCTTTCAAATCTAAATGTTGCCAATATAAATGAATAGATCTCATATTACATAGATGTTTAAAT
>NZ_RXWW01000030.1 GCF_003970495.1 Staphylococcus pasteuri | reverse complement strand
CTTGAAACACAAGAAGAAGGCGCAGGAAATGAAATTCAATTAACTGACGCAATCGAACGTATGAACACAGAAAGCCAAGTGTACGCATATGACTTCGAAGGTGATCGATACGACGTTGGTGAAAAATTAGGATTCGTTAAAACAACGATTGAATATGCATTAAAAGATAAAGACATGAAAGATGATTTAAAAGCATTCATTAAACAATTAGACTTATAAAGCAAAAAGGCATCAATCACAATGTATAGTGATTGATGCTTTTTCAATATTATTTTAAAACTTTGATAAAACCTTGATTAGCAGTTAAATAATAACCATCTGTTGTTTTTAATCTAGGTGTTAACTTACTAGTAAATTCGATATCAATAATATCTATTTTTGTGCCTTTTTCTAAAGTCTTAACTGGATCTTTCTTAAAACCTACATCCTCATATAGCTTACATTTCTTAATTACTTCAACAGATTTCGGAGTGTTTGTAATATAGCCTTCAATACTATCAAGATTGATTGGTGTAACAAAATCTTGATTAGCAGTTATATAACTTCCATCCTCTGTAACCAATCTAGGAGTGCCTTTATCACTTTTATCCATATGGATAATACGAATACATTGGCCTTTATTAATATCACTTATTTCGTTTATAAAGTTTGCTTCTTCATACTTCTTAAACTTTTGCAATGCGACAACATGCTTTGGTGTATCAGTTAGATATTGTTTCATGTTTATGTCTTCATCTCCATCTTTGTATGAGTGAAATGCTAATGATAAGTTCTGACGTTTTAAATAATTATAATCGCTATAATGAGGTGGTGTAGCTTTTACTAAACACTTCTCAAAATCATTATAAGTGATTGAAATATTAAAGTCAGTATTTTTAAAGAAGATATCTTTATGTTTAATATAAAGTGATTGATTTGTCCACTCATATTTGACGGGTTTAATGTATCGTTCGTCGTGAATTTTAATTAGTTCGACGGAATTTATTTCTGTTTCTGCTAATTTAAAAATCTCAATTTCATCGTATAATTCATCTTTAATATAATATGTACCTCTAAATATAGGCACACAATCTAGTGCTAATTCAGGTAAATGTTTTAAATCTTCAGGATACATGTAGTACATAGTATTTTCTTTAATATACTTACTAACTTTTGCATCATTCAATAAAAAGTTGATTAATGATTCTAAAATATTTTTATTTTGTTGATAAGCGTCATAAATACGTTTGAATTTATCAGTAATAATTAAATCATTCATATTGTAACCTGCATTAGTAATTAAAGACTCTACTTTATCAAACTGCTTATAAAAGAATGATTTATCTTTTGATTTATTAAATGTCTTAGTTAATAAAAATCTAGAAATAAAATCAATTTCCACTATTCTACTTAAAATTTTAATCATAATTCCATTTTCTATATCCATCTTTAAGACATGCTCAAGTATATTTAAATTTAATTGTGATTTCTCTAGCATGTTAGTGTCATTAACTAGAGAGTCATTTAGTTCGTAACGGTTTACATGATATACAGGTTCAGTGGTCATTGATGCTGAATGGCATAAAGGTAAAGTTTCAAAAAAGAATAATTTATCTTCCCCATATTTCATATGTTTAAAGGTAATATGATGATCTAACAAAATAGAACGTTTGTAAATTTTACCTGGTGGTCCTACAGCACGAAATATTTTGAAAATATCACTTGGAACTAAATTATCATCCTGTTTATATGACGTAAAACGAGCAATTTTTTTAATGTTTTCATTAGTATGTTTATAACATTGACCAAATCCAATATCTGATTGATGACTGTTCACTTGTTCAACAAATTTAGGGAAACCTTCAGTATCTAACCAATCATCAGCATCTAAGAAAGTAACATAATCACCTTGTGCTTTTTTAATACCTAAATTTCTTGGAACCGCAGGACCACCAGAATTTTCATCTAGTTGGTACGTCTGAATAAAGTCATATTTTTCGTTATATTGTTTTAGTAATTCATATGATTTATCTGTGGATACATCATCTATGAATATTGCTTCAATAAGCGTTTTATCTATTTTTAAGTCTATCAAAGATTGAATACATGTTTCTAAATATGCTTCTTTATTATATACAGGTACAATAATTGAAATAAGCTTTTGAATAATACTCTCTCCCTAATTAGTGTTTTGAAATTGTTATTTTTATGACTGAATAATATATTTGAAAATCACTAAAAGTATAGCACTATCAATTAAAATATCAAAATATTAAATAATTAAATGTGCGGTATAATAAAAAGCTTCTCCATTGATTGGAGAAGCTTCTTATTATTTATCAAAAATAAATGAATTTATTTTGTTTGCAATATTATCAAAATCGTCATGTGTTAATGATACATACAATTTGATCTTAGGTTCAGTACCAGAAGGTCTTAATGCAATAAACCCTTCTTTGAAGTAAATTTTAAGTACATTTGCTTTAGGTAACGTAATAGAAGAGGTTTGATTTGTTTGGAAATCAACTTTTTCTCCTGTTTCATAATCTTCAATAGCAATGACATCTAATCCATTAATAGAACGTGGTGGGTTATTTCTATATGTTGTCATAATATCATCGATAATTGCTTTGCCTTTTGCACCTTCAAATGTATGAGAGAATAATTTGTTATTGTGGTGTCCTACTTGTTGGTAGATATCTTCCAACTCATCTTTTAACATACGTCCTTCATTTTTAAGTTCAGAAGCATATTTAATAATAAGCGGTACGATCTGAATCGCATCCTTATCTCTTACGAATGGACCAGCTAGGAAACCATAACTTTCTTCATAACCAAGTAAGTAATTTTGATCATCAGACATATTTCTAATTTCTTCAGCAATATATTTAAAGCCAGTTAACACTTCTTTGTATTCTACATTATGATAACGCGCTAATGACTTAGCTAGTTCACTACTTACAATAGATTGAATCATAATTCTATTGTTTAAGTGTGCTGTTTCATTAATACGATAATTTAATAATAGGGCACCAATTTGGTTACCATTAAAGTAATGAATATTACCGTCTGCATCACGCTCTGCTATACCTAAACGGTCAGCATCTGGATCAGTACTAATTAATAAATCAGCTTTAATTTGATTTGCAAGTTCAATGGATTGATCAAACGCTTTATGATCTTCTGGATTTGCACTTGCAACAGAACTGAAGTTAGGATCAGGTTTACATTGCGCTTCAACTAAATTAAATTGATTGAAATTTAACGTTGTCAAAATGTCAGGTACAACAGGTACGCTTGTTCCATGTAAACTTGTAAACACCACTTGTAAATTTGATTTAGGAATGTCACCGACTAATTCCTTAATGTGTTCAAAGTATGATGTTCTTACGTCAGTTGGGACTGTTAAAATGTTTGATTGTTGTTGTTCATTTAATTCAGGTAGTTCAATGTTAAGTGGATCACCTAAATCGTTAATATAATCACTTAGCTCGGCAGATGGTTCTGTAGACAGTTGTGCACCGTCTTCACCGTAAACTTTGATACCGTTATAGTCTTTAGGATTATGACTTGCAGTAATCATGACACCCGCATCTGCTTCTAAAAATCTAACAGCATAAGATAAATCAGGTGTTGTACGGTATGTATCAGATAAATAAACTTTGATATCATTACTAGCTAAAATCGTTGCGATAATTTGAGCGAATTCCGGTGACAAATGTCTTGTATCATAATGAATCACTGCTACTGGTGATGTGTGTTTGGATTGTAAAAACTTGGCTAAGCCTAAAGCGACTTTAGATACAGTAAATCGGTTTAAACGTCCTTCTCCAAGTCCTAATTTGCCTCTTATTCCAGCCGTACCAAAAGCAAGTGTTGTTTCAAAGCCTTCTTGTTGAGCTTCAGTTGATTGGTTCTCATAAAAGTCTTTAACTAAACTTTCATCAGCTACTTTAGTCCAATTATCTTTCATAATATAAAATTCCCCTTTAAAAAATAATCGCGTTACATCTAAATTAATTATTTTAAATCATTATCAAACGGGTATATTGAATACAGATGTACGCATGTAAGTTAATCTTATTATATAGTACATTTATTGTAAGTTACATTAAAAAGATATAAAAAATGATGAGAAAAATTCAAAGTTGAAATTTAAGTATTTATGACAATATTAAAAAATAAGTGTTTATCAATTATTTTTTAATATCAAAAGTCTATACTTTTTAAATATTGTCTCATATAATTAGCATATCAAATATAAATGGGGATTAAATATGATTAATACAATTACAAGCACATTGCCACCAGTCCATGGGGGAAGAACTAAAGCGTTATTAAAACGAATCAAGTTTTTAGATGAGGAAATGAATATCGTTAATAAGATATATACTACAAATTATAATGCTAATTATAAAGAAGTATATGATGAATTTTTAAAAAAAGGTTTTGTAACTAAAAATACAGAATACGAAAATTTATATGATTGGCTTTCAGATTTTAAATTATTATCTATACCAACGACAAAATTTAAGAAAAAACCAATTTATAAAGAAAAAGATAAAGAAATTGAAGGACTACAAAAGAAAGAATTTAAAGATGGTAATGTCGTTCGTTATTATGATGGAGATACGTACGTTCTTTATAGAAGATATTATGAAGGTACTAATATTGTAGAATTCGAAGATGTTATGTCTCCTGTATCTAAGAAAAGAATTGAACGTCATGAGTACAATGTGTATGGTCAACTTCATAAAATTAATTATTTCTCTAGTAAAACATACTTTAAAATATTAGAAGAATACTACGATACAGAAGGACAAATTTATTGTAAGAAATTTTATGATGCTAGTGTAGATAAACGTATCGATTTTATTCAAATATTTAAAGACAATAAATATTTACGCTCATTTAAAACTGAAAAAGATTTATTTGAGTATTATTTCAATCATCGTTTTAAAGATGGAGATATCATCTTTAATGATGCTAGAGTATTAGATAAACCAATGCTTAATCAAATACCTAAAACTAAAAATGTTCTTGTATTCCACAATAGTCATTTAGATGGAGAAAATGTAAAAGGCTCATACAAAACAGCGCTAGGTAATGCTGATAAAGTAGCTCAATATTTATTACTTACTCAAATGCAAAAAGATGATATTCAAAACTTGTATGATATCGATGATAATAAAATATCTGTTATTCCGCATTTTATTGAACCATATCCTGAGTCAGATCAAGTTGAAAAATTAGACCGATTTGTATTTATCGGTAGATTAGGTTTACAAAAACAAATTGACCACTTGATTAAAGCATATAAACAATTTCTATCTTATGGTCATGATACTGAATTAACAGTGTTTGGCCCAGATGAAGCCAATCAAAAAAAATTAATGCTAGACCTTATTAAAGAATATAACTTAGGCGATAAAGTAAAAGTATATAACTATACTAATAATCCATTGGATGAATTTAGAAAGTCTAAAGCTTCATTATTAACTAGTAAGTATGAGGGCTTTGGCTTAACAGTAATGGAAAGTATAGAAGTAGGCTGTCCAGTTATTTCATATGACGTTAGATATGGTCCAAGTGAAATTATTGATGATGGCGTTAATGGTTATTTAGTAGAACCAGATAATATTGAAGAATTTGCAAAATACATGGATAAAGTAGTTAGAGAACCACTAACACATGTTGCTACAAAAGCAACACTCAAACAAGAAAACGCCGCAGCCAACTTTAAAAAGTTGTTTGATAAAATTAAATAGAAAGATTTTGAATCCGGACAAGTGATGCTGTTCGGATTTTTACACTTCTGATTTCAATGAAATTTCTATATTTTTATTAGTTAACTTACTGCTTTTAAATTATTTGATAGAATGTATATATAAATTTGATAGAGAAGGTGAAATATATGAAAAAAGTGATAAATGTAGTTGGAGCAATTATATTTTCTGATAATAAAATTTTATGTGCTCAAAGAAGTGAAAAAATGAGCCTACCTTTAATGTGGGAATTTCCAGGTGGAAAAGTTGAAAAAAATGAATCAGAAGAAGAAGCCTTGATTAGAGAAATTCAAGAAGAAATGAAATGTGATATTTCTATTAATGAAAAATTGACAACTACAGAGTATGAATATGATTTTGGTAGAGTTAACTTAACAACCTTTAAGTGTCAATTAAACCAAGATGTTCCTACTTTAACTGAACATAAAGAAATAAAGTGGTTACCAATTAACCAGCTTAATTCATTAACATGGGCTCCAGCAGATATTCCAGCGGTTAAATTAATAATTGAAGGAGAATAGCTATGAATAGATTAATTGAAGATTTCACACAATCTTTACATAAAGGATTTATAGATAAAAATGTTTCGCACCAAGGAAATTTTACTCCCAAATTATTAATAAATAATAAAAATGAAAATGTTTTATCTACAATAGTTCAAGAGTTACAAAAGTGTATATCTTTTAGTATTTCAGTAGCATTCATTACTGAAAGTGGATTAGCTAGTTTAAAATCCATATTATATGATTTAAATCGTAAAGGAATAAAAGGGAGAATATTAACTTCCAATTATTTAGGATTTAATAGTCCTAAAATGTATAGTGAATTATTAAAATTAGAAAATGTGGAAGTACGTTTAACTGATGTAGAAGGGTTTCATGCAAAAGGGTATATTTTTGATCATGAAAATTACTCTTCTATGATCATTGGTAGTTCAAATCTAACCTCTAATGCATTAAAAATTAATTACGAACATAATATATTGTTATCAACTCATAGAAATGGTGAATTAGTACATAATATTAAGTCACAATTTAATGACCTATGGGATAAAAGTATATCCTTAACTCAGAAATGGATTGATGATTATAAAGAGACTTTTGAATACAAGTCAATAAAACAAATATTTGAATTACAAAATCAACAAAAAGTGTTGAATGATAAATATAAAAGCGTATTTAATATTCAGCCTAATAAAATGCAGAAAGAAGCATTAAGTTGTCTGGATTCACACAGAAAAGAAGGAAAAGATAGAAGTCTTATTATTTCGGCTACAGGAACAGGGAAAACAATATTGTGTGCATTAGATGTTAGAGCGTTTAACCCAGAAAAGGTTTTATTTATCGTACATAACGAAGGTATTTTAAATAGAGCCAGAGAAGAATTTCAAAAAGTAATGCCTCATATTGATGATAATGAATTTGGTTTACTTACTGGTAAACACAAAAACGTTAATGCAAAATATTTGTTTGCTACTATTCAAACTTTATCTAATAATGAAAATTTTAAAGCATTCTCAAAAGAACATTTTGATTATATTGTATTTGATGAGGCTCATAGATCTGCTGCTTCGAGCTACCAAAGAATATTCAACTATTTCACACCCAAGTTTATGTTAGGTATGACAGCTACACCAGAAAGATCTGATGATCTAAATATATATGAATTATTTGATTATAATGTAGCTTTTGAAATTAGATTACAAGAAGCATTGGAAAGTGAAATTTTATGTCCCTTTCACTATTTTGGTGTTACTGATTATTCAATTGGTGGAGAAATAAGTGAGGAAGTTGCAGATTTAAAGAATCTAACGTCAGATGAACGATTGCAAAATATTTTAGATAAAACTAACTATTATGGTTATTCTGGAGAAGAACTTAAAGGGTTAATTTTTGTAAGTCGAAGAGATGAAGCATATGAATTAGCGCAGAAATTAACGGATCATGGAATACCTTCTGTAGGATTAACAGGAAAAGATAAAATTGAATTAAGAAGTACCACAATTGAGCGTTTAAAAAATGGAGAAATTAGCTATATTATAACTGTAGACTTATTCAATGAAGGTATTGATATTCCTGAAGTTAATCAAGTCGTAATGTTAAGACCAACTGAATCAAGTATCATATTTATTCAACAATTAGGTAGAGGATTAAGGAAAAGTAACAATAAAGAATACGTTACAGTTATTGATTTTATTGGGAATTATAAAACGAATTATTTAATACCAGTCGCTCTATCAGGAGATCAGTCTCAAAATAAGGATAGTTATAAAAAGTTTTTAACTTCTAATAGTGAATTAAACGGTGTGTCTACAATAAATTTTGAAGAAATAGCTAAGAAAAAGATTTATGATTCTTTAGATGCAGTTAAATTAAATCAGCCTAAATTGATAAGAGAAGCCTATGAAACAGTTCAGAATAGAATTGGTAGACTACCTATGTTAATGGATTTTATTAGACAAAATTCAATTGATCCTAGTGTTATTTTTTCTAAATACAAAAATTATCATGAGTTTTTATTAAAAAATAAATACATAGAAGATAAAATCAATCTTAATGAATTTAAAAACTTAACTTTTTTATCAAGGCAACTAACTCCAGGTTTAAAGAAAGTGGATATTTTAGTATTAGAAGAAATATTGAAAGGCCCCATATTCATTAAAGAATTATTAGAGAAAATGAGAAAATTAAACGACGATATAATTGAAAAAGATGTAATAACATCCCTGAAAATTTTAGACTTCTCATTATTCAAATCAACAATTGGTGATACTTATGGTGAACCACTTATAAATATTGAAAATGACAAAATTCAATTAACAAAAGAATTTTCCAACTCATTAAATAATCCATTATTTTTAAAATATATTTTTGATTTAATAGAACTGTCTAAATATAATAATCGTCGATATCAAGATAGTGGAAATAGGATGATTATTTATAATAAATATTCCCGTGAAGATTTTGTTAAACTGCTTAATTGGGATAGTGATGAGTCGGGAACTATAAATGGCTATAAAATGAAACATCAAACTTTACCTATATTTATCACTTATGATAAACATGAAGACATAAGTGATAATACTAAATATGAAGATGAGTTTTTAAGCCAAGATGAGTTGAAATGGTACACAAGGTCACCAAGAAAAATCCAATCTCCAGAAGTACAAAATATACTCAATCATGTGGAAAATAATGTAACAATGTATATTTTTGTAAAGAAAAAAGACGATGATGGTAAGTACTTCTACTATCTTGGAACAGCTAATTATATTGAAGGGACAGAAGAGGAAGATATAATGCCTAACGGAAATTCAGTCGTAACGATGAAATTATCTATGTATCAACCAGTTAGAGATGATATTTATAGGTATATTACTTCTGATTAAATATAATGAACTTTGATTGGAATGTTAGAATTTTTAAATTTTGGTGCAGGAACAGCGGACTTCCTAAAAGTGCTTGCAAAATATATCGAAAATCCATACCTGCTTATTTTATAGATTGAAAAATAATATTGATATAGCTATATGTCTTGGTACATCTTAAAAGATGTTATCAAGGCATATTTTTATTAAATAAATACAAATTGGTCTATTACAGTCAATATATTTGAATTTCAGAGTGTCTCATTTTAAACTTGCTTAATAAATATACTTTTTATACTCAAAATCCACAAAATTTAACTAATAAAAAAGTGAGGCTTTTAAAATGAATCAACTCAATTTTAATATAAACGAAGCTATTCCTAGTATGACAATCAAACCGATTTCTTTACCAACGCCAACTGAACGTGGTGATGAATTACAAGTGAAAGTAAGTATGCCGTCTGAAGGTAACAATTTACCTATCATTTTATTTGCACATGGATTTGGATCTTCAATGCACGCATATGAACCTTTAACTGACTTTTGGGCATCGCATGGATTTGTTGTCATTCAACCTACATTTTTAGATTCAAGAACGATTGGCATGTCTCAAGATGATCCTAGACAATCAAACTTATGGCGTCAGCGAGTGGAAGATGTTAAAACAATTTTAGATCATTTGGGATATATTGAGACTCAAGTCCCAGGTTTGAGTGGACGATTAGACACGAGTAAGATTGCGACAGTTGGTCACTCATTCGGTGGTCAAACAGCAGGTAATTTATTAGGACTTCAAGTGATTGATCCGATAACTAAAGCGACAACAGATTATTCTGATGATAGAGTGAAAGGCGGAATTTTATTAGCAACTGCTGGAGAAGGTGGAGACAAGTTAACACAATTTGCGAAAGATAATTTTTCGTTTTTAAATCCAACCTTTGAACATATGACTAAACCAGCTTTAGTTGTAGTGGGAGATAAAGATCAAAATCCATTAACTAGTATAGGACCTGAATGGATGGAAGAACCGTATTATTTAAGTCCAGGTGAGAAAAGTTTATTAAAATTATATGAAGCGGAACATTCATTAGGTGGTATAGCAGGATATGAAGCCAAAGAAACGACTGACGAAAATCCTGAAAGAATTGACTTACTACAACATACAACATGGGCTTATTTAAGAAGTGTTTTAGATATCGAGCATGATAGTTGGAATATCGCTCAACAAATAATTACTAACAATACAGACCAAGCAGATATTCAATCTAAAAATGAATAACATAAATTATTAGCTATCATATTAGTCTTTTACTGGAAAAAGAACAACTATATCATAGATAATATGATTAAAAGAAAAAGAGGAGCATTAAACATGAATAATAAACAAAACATGAATCATGCCATTGTCCTAGGTGGCGGAGGGTCACTAGCAATTGGATGGCAATTAGGATACTTATCAGCACTTTCTAAAGAAGGTATTGATGTTCGTAATGCAGATTTAATTATAGGTACATCAGGTGGTGCTCAGGTAGCTACTGGTATTACGTCTAGTAAAAGTTGGGATGAAATATTTGAAGAACAAATTGCTCCGAAATCAAACGAAGAACCACCACAAAGTGATATGTCCCATATCTTCACGAGATATGCAGACATTGAAAAGAATTCATCAACACCAAAAGAGTGGATAAAAGGCTATAGTGAATATGCATTAGAGTATGACAAATTTGATGAAAATGAACATATTAATCGATTGAAAAATAGAATTAAACTTAACCAATGGCCTGAAAATTTGATGATTACGGCTGTTGATGCACAAGCGAAATCAAGAGCAGCATTTACTACAGAATCCAATGTAGATATTTATAGAGCGATGGCAGCAAGTGGATCACTTCCAGGTGTTTGGCCAACAACAACAGTTAATAATAGCAAACATTTTGATGGCGGTTGTCACTCAATGGAAAATGCAGATTTAGCAAAAGGAGCTAAAAAAGTCTTAATTTTATCAACAAATTTACCGATCAACACACCATATAAATTGGAAGATGCGATAAATGAATTAGAACAAAATGATGCTGAAGTTAAGCTTATTACCCCAAGTAAAGAAGTATTTGATAAATTAAATGAACTTGGTGGCAATACTGTAGATCCATCTATTAGACCAGATATGGCTAAATTAGGCGAAAAGCAAGGTAAATCAGATTCAGAAAGTATTAAAACTTTCTGGAACTAGTATCTAGTATTTAAAAGAATAAATCATAATCTATCGAGATGAAAATAGGTTAGAAAAGTGTAACGACACTTTCTCTAATTCAATTTTTTATCTCGATTTTTTAAATTTTTATAAAAACAAATTTTATACTTGCATATTACAAATAAAAGGAATAGAATGAGCAACATCAAATAAATAGTTAGATATCTAATTAAATGACAAATAATAACATTATAAGTTAATAACGCTATAAATAATAAGTTGAGGAGTGTTGAAGATGGAAAATGTAAAACGTATTGGAATTATTGGTGGTGGACCTGGAGGACTCATGCTTGGTCTATTATTACAACAGCAAGGTCATAAAGTTACTATTTTTGAAAAAGCAGATCCGAATGTGAATAGAGATCGTGGTGGTTCACTTGATATTCATGACGATAGTGGGCAACTTGCTTTAAAAGAAGCAAATATTTATGAACAGTTTAAACAATTAGCCCGATACGAAGGTGAAGACACTAAAGTTGTAGCTAAAGATGGAACGGTATTATTTGAAGAAGATGCAGAAGGCGAAGGTTCTCGACCTGAAATTGATCGTGGTGAGTTGTGTGATATTATTATGAACCAGTTAGAACCTTCATCCATTCAATATGGTTATACTTTTAATACATTAACTCAATTGGAAAATGACCAAGTTGAAGTTTCATTTAAAGAAGGAAATAAAGAAACATTTGATTTAGTTATAGGTGCTGATGGTGCATTTTCAAAAGTGCGTTCATTTATTTCAGATGTAGATGTTGAATATAATGATATTTCAATGGTCGAATTAAATGTGAATAATGTTAAAAACGACCATCCTGATTTAGCTCAATTCAATAAAAACGGTAAAATGATGGCATTAGGTGACAACAAAGCAATTCTAGGACAACTTAATGGAGATGGACGAATTAAAGTCTATATGTCTTATTTAATGGATGTAGATAAACTTGATGATTACAAAGCTTTATCAAAAGGAGAAATTAAACAGCAATTATTAAAAGACTTTGCGGACTGGTCACCAGAATTAAAAAAATATATCGAGTATGCCAGTGATGATATGCTACTTAGACGAATTTACAAATTACCAATCGGTTTTACTTGGGAAAGTAATGGCAACATCACTTTAATGGGCGATGCAGCGCATTTAATGAGTCCGTTTGCTGGTGAAGGCGTTAATATGGCATTGTACGATGCATATTTATTAGCGAGTGCCATTAAAACATCTCAAGACCTTAAATCAGCTATAGCTCAATATGAAGAAGAAATGTATGGTGTTTCTAAAGAAAGTGCACAAGAATCTCAAGATAATTTAGAAGTGATGTTCAGTGATACTGCCGCTGAACAAATGGCAGCATTTTTCAATTCAGTAATAGAATAAACAATAAACGTAGATATTGAATTGGAATTGTAATTTATTATTGATGTAATTCTAAAAATATGACTTATTTCATGAATTTAGACATTAATTTCACAGATTTTGAAAAGTGATAAATTTGTGAAAATAATCACAAAATGCTTTTATTTTCTGAAAAATGGTGTAGTATATGAATTGTAAGGAATAAGACATGTTGGAGTGATAAAAGTGAGAAAAGTAATTGAAGAACTTGTATTCTCTGATGTAAGCAGTTATGAAATTTATGTCAATACAGGTGTTAATCAAGGTATAATTGGTGACATCAAAGATGGCTATTTAACTATCGATTCAATCCCTTATATTGATGCAGAAAGATTATACTACTATGGCTTAGAACGTAAAACATTAGTAACAAACTAACAATAATTTTTGACTCCTAATCAAAAAGCAATTGATTGCCTTCGTTGGTGAGCAATTGAAGGCAAATACATTATTATACCCCCATATAATTCTGGAAAATGCTACAAAATAACCTGAGACCAATTTAAAGGTCCCAGGTTATTTTATCATATTATCTAGCATTACTTTTTTCTTCAACTTGTTTAAAGTTCTTCTTAATTCCATTATAAGCATAGACTTGATTGAACAATTTATTTTTAGCTTTATCTACACTTGAGTAAGGCATTCTTACGTCACTCATTTTAGATAATTCATGTTGGAATTGTTTTTCAGTTGATTTTCTCTCAGCAATTGACATTTCTAACCATTCTTCGTCACTAAATAATTCTTCGAAGCGAAATTCAAATGCAGTACGGTTATTTTGCTCTCTTAATTTTAATATGCGATCGTGAAAAGTCATCGTATCCCCCCTATAATTTGAAAACATGTATGATAGTTACATACTAACTTTATAACTTATATATGATTTTTACAAACAAGATTTTTTATAATCACAGGAGAAGATGTGATTTTGTTAAAAGAACAAAGGTTTAAACGTGTAACTTTGTAGGTAATTATAAAAATAGTGATTAATAAAAAGGAGTTTTAAAATATGAATGAATTAAACAATAAAGTAGCAGTTGTTACTGGTGCAGGTAGTGGCATTGGTGAAGCAATTGCAACAGCACTTGGTAATAATGGTGTTAAAGTCGTATTAGCAGGTAGAAATACGGATAAATTAAATGCTGTAGCGACTCAATTTGAACAAGGAAATGTCAAAGTTGTTGCGACAGATGTTACAGATAAAAGAGAAGTTCAACAATTGATTGACACAGCTAAAGATACATTTGGCAGACTAGATATTGTTGTTAATAGTGCGGGACAAATGAAATCGTCTAAAATTACTGATTATAATGTAGATGACTGGGATTCAATGATTGATGTAAATGTTAAAGGCACATTATATACAATTCAATCAGCATTACCTACATTGTTAGAGCAATCTAGTGGACATATTATTAATATCGCATCTATCTCTGGCTTTGAAGTGACGAAGGGGAGTGCAATTTATAGTGCGACAAAAGCCGCTGTGCATTCCATAACACAAGGTTTAGAAAAAGAACTAGCTAAGACTGGAGTTAAAGTGACAAGTATTTCTCCAGGTATGGTTGAAACACCATTAACTGAGCATTACGATTTCAATGGACGTAAAAAATTAGAAGCACAAAATATTGCAGATGCAGCGATTTATGCATTAACTCAACCTAGCCATGTCAACGTAAATGAAGTGACGGTTAGACCAGTATAAAATCATTTCAATAATTTGGATAAATAAAAAGAGTTTGTAGATTATCATTTGGATATATCTACAAACTCTTTAATTTTGTATATTAGCGTTTAAGCGTATCTCTTAGACGGCTCATCCAGTTACCGCCTCGTCTTGAACGTACAGGTTGACCTGTAGGATGTGTACTTTGTTTTTTTAATTCTTGTCCATGTTTAATTGCATTTTGCATTAAATAGACTTGAGAATTTAAAGGTGACAAATTATTTTCTATATAATGGTAATTGCCATGTTCATCTTGATAACGTCCTTTTTGGTTATCAGACAATTGTAAATTCATAAAGTCTAGTAAACGTGATGCAATGGTTTTATCTTCAACAGGGAAGAGTATTTCAACACGTTTAATCATGTTACGTGTCATTACATCCGCAGAAGATAAGTAGATACGTTCATCACCATTATTATGGAAATAATAAATACGTGAATGTTCAAGTAGTCTACCAACGATACTTACAACTTCTATGTTTTCACTGATTCCTGGAATACCCGGTTTTAAACAACAAATACCTCGTATAATTAATTGGATTTTAACTCCAGCTTGAGACGCTTCAAATAATTTCTCAATGATGGCTTTATCCGTTAATGAATTCATTTTCATCATGATTTTACCGTTACCATGTTCTAAATGGCTGCTAATTTCTTTATCAATTCTATCGATGAAAACATCTCGTATATCGAAAGGTGCGACAATTAATTTTTTATAATCTGGTTTAACTGAATAGCCGCTTAAATAATTAAAGAAGTTAATAGCATCTTCTGCGATATCATTATTTGTCGTAATAATACCCATATCTGTATATAGTTTAGCGGTTTTATCGTTATAGTTACCTGTTCCTAAATGGACAAATGAAGTCAATTCGTTACCGATTTTTTTAACTACGAGTGCGATTTTACTATGTGTTTTTAAATGGGTCATACCATAAATCACATGGCATCCTGCATCTTCAAGCATGCGCGCCCAATGGACATTGTTTTCTTCATCAAATCTTGCTTTTAGTTCTACTAATACCGTTACTTGTTTACCTTTTTCAGCAGCTTCTTTCAAACTTTTAATAATAGGTGAGTCTTTACTAACTCTATATAATGTTTGTTTGATTGCTATAGTACTAGGATCATCTGCTGCTTCTCTAATAAAGTCTACAATTGGTTCGAATGATTCGTAAGGATGATGGAAGAAGATATCTCGTTCTAATGCTAGTTGATACACGTTGTTATAACCTAAAGATCTAGGCACTTGTGGCGTGTATTTCTCATATGTTAAGTAATAAAGTTTATTAGATAAATGATCTACTAAACCAAATAAGAATGTTAAATCTAACGGACCGTCTACGAAATAGATGTCATTTTCCTCTACTTCTAATTGTTCCATAATCCAGCTAATATCTTCGCGTTCAGCAGTTCGTCCATCTACTTCCAATCTTACTGCAGCGCCACTACGACGTTCTTTTAAGAAACGTTCAATTTCAATAAGTAAGTCTTCTGCACCGTCTTCATGAATAGTTAAATCAGCATTTCTAGTTATTCTAAAGGTAAATGTATTTAAAACTTCATAACCAGAGAATAAGTAGTTAATGAAGTAAGTAACAACATCTTCAATCATTAAAACAAATTGCTTTGGACCTTCATTAAGTGTAATAAATCTAGGAATTAATGATGGAATTTGGACAATTGCTGAATTAATCGCATCTTCTGTATCTATATCTACGAAAATATTCAAACTTTTATTATTCAATTTTGGAAATGGGTGATAAGCATCAATACCTAAAGGCGTAAGAGTAGGTAGAATTCTTGTTTTAAATTCTTTTTCTAATTTTTCGCTTAGCATTTCTGATAAATCTTCAGGTTTCGCCATTTCAATATCATATTGACGTAATTCTTCAATCAACTCATTATAACGCTTATACTGAATTGCTACATAGTCAGTATTTTTAACTTTTATCGCGTTTAACTGCTCTTGAGGTGTCATTTGTGCTTTATTTTCAGGTTTGTCATATCCCATTTCAACTTGATCTTTAAGTCCAGCTACTCGAACCATAAAGAATTCATCTAAATTTGAACTGAAAATAGATACAAAATTTAATTTTTCAAGTAGAGGGTTGTTCTTGTCATAAGCTTCTTGTAAGACTCTGTAGTTAAAGTCTAACCAACTTAGTTCCCGGTTGTTATAGTATTGTGGTAAATTAATATCCTTTTCTCCCAATTGAGTTTGCATAACCTCAACACACCTCATTGTTTATATATTTGCGTAGTCTAAAAGTATCATACGTTTGTTAAGATTTTGTAAAGGTAATCGTTACTTTACCATCAAGAATCTTTTCGATATGTTTTTTCTGACGGTTTGCTTGATATTCTTCAGCAATAGGTTCGCCTTTATAGAAGACAAGTAGTTCATACTTATCGTCTTTATTAGGTTTAAGTTCAACTTCTTCGACAAAGCTCGTGTGAGAAATATTTAAAGCATTCACAAATTTGATAATACCGCCTAAAGCTTGAATAGTATCCGTTTCTTTACTGTTAAACCACTCAGTTTCCTTACAATAAAATTTAAGTAATGACTTATTTTTGAAACTCGCTAATAGAGCCAATTTCACACGATCTTTATGTGAAAAGCCATTAATCATTGAGTTCGCGATAAGATAATACGTGTGTGGAGAACTAGAATCTGAATCAATGAAACTACCTAGATAATAAAGATAAGCACCTTCAACAAATAATTCTTTGTCATTGTCATTAACTTTAAGATCTGAATGATTAAGTAATTGTGTAAGCAATGATTCTGCTAATTTAAGACGTCGGTTTGCACTACCTTCTTCAATATGATATTCGTTTGCTAGTTGACGTAATGCATCTTTTCTAACATTCTCTTTTGAAAATTCTTCTGGGTAGCGTTGACGTATCGCATTCATAATGTACCCTTCGCGAATTCCTTTTCTTGAAAATGTAAATTGAGTCGCATCAATTTTTTTATAAAGTGTTTTAAACACTGACACGGAAGGTAAGATGATGTCTACTCGGTCACGACTTAAGCCGTCTAAATTAGTAAGTTCATCTCTAGAGCTTTTGCGAATAAGGTCAAAGACTTCTTCGATATCTTTATCTGACATCGTATAGTTGTGAACGCCACCGATAGGGTAAGAATGTTCTGATTGGTGTATTCGCGCAACGTTACGTGCAGATCCTCCAACACCGACTAATGCAACTTTCTGATCTTTAAGCCAGTCTAATTGATCAAATTGTTCTGATAAGAATTTTTCCATGCCTTTGATTGCTGATTTGTCGTTATGATCTTTATCCCCGAAAAATTGACGTTTTAGCGAAACAACACCAAAAGGAAAACTATGTGCTTCTTTTAATTGTTTGTCTTTAAATGAAGTGACCTCAGTAGAGCCACCGCCTATATCTACAGATACACCGTCTTCAATGTCAGTAGTGTGAGTAATAGCGTAATAACCGTAAAATGCTTCGTCTTCTTCTGGTACAATTTTAATTTCTACACCAGTATCTTTTTTGACTTTTTTAATAATATCTTTTTGATTATTTGATTGACGAATGGCTGCCGTCGCAATAGGGTGTAATTCATCTACTTTAAATTTAGTTGCTACTTTATTAAAGCTACTTAGGGCCTCAGTTAGTACTTGAATACCTTCATCATTCATATCATTATCTTTAGTTAAATACTGACTTAGACGTGCTGGTGTCTTAATATTTAAGATTTCATTCAAGCCTGTTGCTTTATCAAATCCAAAAATAACCAGTCTAATAGTATTTGAACCAATATCTATTAATCCAATACGTTCTTCCATCACTGCCTCCTATGTTTATGGGCCAAACAATATACCCCTGTTTAATTTTATTTTACATGAGATATATATAATGAAAAGATTTTTCAGACATTTTCCATAGAATTTTTGAAGATTTTAATTAACTTATAAAATGCGTTTACAAATAGAGTATATAGCGAGGAGCAGTCATTATTTTCTACAACAATAAAAGCCACTCTCATTTATAAATGAAAGTGACTTTTGTTATTATTTTAACGCTTTTTATTATTTCACATGAATAGGTCCACCAGGTCCAACAGGAATTCCAAGGAAGAACCAAATGAGTGTAAATAATGTCCATACAATAGTTAAAGCAATGGAGTATGGCATAAGACTAGATAAAAGTGTACCGAGTTTCATGTTTTTATCATATTTTTGTGCATATGATAATAATAGAGGTAGGTAAGGCATCATAGGAGTAATTGGATTAGTAATAGAGTCGCCCACACGATAAATAACTTGAGTAAACGCTGGATGGAAACCAACTAAAACTAACATTGGAACAAAGATAGGTGCTAAGATACCCCATTTAGCTGAGGCGCTACCAATAAGCATGTTGACTAAAGCACTTAAGAAAATGACACCGAGTATTAAGACGACTCCATTTTGATGTTGTAAAAGTTTAGCACCCTTAACAGCCGTAATAACACCTAAGTTACTCCATTCAAGGAACGCAAGTAGTTGTGCCGCAAAGAATACGATTACTATGAATGAACCCATAGATGCCATAGAATCTGTAATCATTTGTCCTAAATCTTTAGTGTTTTTAATTTCACGACTTAATACACCATAAATGACGCCGGGAACTAAGAATACTACTAAAATAATCAGTCCAACACCATTAATTAATGGTGCGTCATCTAAAAGACTACCTGTTTTAGCATTACGTAAAAAGCTATGCTCAGGTATTGCACAAATGATTAATAATATGATGAGAGCTATAAAACTCATATTTGCCCAAAATAATGCTTTACGTTCGACAGGTGTAATATGAGAAGACGTTTCTTCCATATCTTCATGTGCATCTGAATCATCATATTTACCTAGTCTCGGAATAATTAACTTTGAAGTTACAAAATGAATCGTAGGTAATAAGACGACAACACTTGCAGCAATAAAGTACCAATTCATTGCGACATTTGTATGAATACTTTTAGATACAATTTTAGTAGCAGGATCTGTAAATGAATACACAAGTGCATCTTGCATACCAACAACTAAATTTGCCGCAAACCCACCAACCGCTGACGCATAAGCCATTGCTAAACCAGCAATAGGGTGGTAACCAATTTTAATAAATAACATTGCAGCTAAAGGCGGCAAAATAATAGTTGCTGCATCACCAGCCGTACTACCAAGAATACCTATTAAAATGATAGTAGGCACGATTAACTTCTTTGGCGCTTTATTTACTACAGAAATCATCAGTTTATCAAAATAACCAGATTTTTCAGCAGCACCAATACCAATCATGACACCTAATACCAAACCAAGTGCCGGAAATTCTGAAAAGTTCTTAATTGCATCATTCATAATCATCGCAAAACCGTCATGACTTAAAATACTTTTGATATGTATGGTTTCACCGTTACCAGGATGTTTAACAGAAACATTAAATAGTGAAACAAACCAAGTGATGATTGCGAGACCTACACACATTAAGAAAAATAACACAGTTGGATCGGGTAATTTGTTGCCGACCCATTCTACACCATTTAAAAATTTACTAACGATTGATGGTTTTTCCTTTGCATTTGTTGCCATTCATGAACCACTCCTTAGTTAAATTATCTAAAAGTATAGCAAACATTACATGTAATGATAAGAATTTTCTGAAATTGAAATTAATAATAAAACTATTGAGTATAAAAAGATGATTTGATAAACTCTTTCAAAAGAATTTCTGAATAAAGCGCTATCATTGTCATAACGGCGTTTAGATCTTTATAGGAAGTGGAAATATAATATTAAGATTCATTTTTCATGAAAAATATTAGGAGAGTGAAACAACATGAAACGTTTAGAAAATAAAATAGCCGTTGTGACAGGAGCAAGTACTGGTATTGGTCAAGCATCTGCTAAAGTTTTAGCTCAAGAAGGTGCTCATGTATTAGCATTAGATATTGCGGATGAATTAGATCAAACTGTTGAAGATATTAAACAAAATGGTGGTCAAGCTACTGCATATAAAGTTGATATTTCAGATGAACAACAAGTGGAACAATTTGCGAATGATATGAAGCAACAATATGGTCGTATTGATGTGATATTTAACAATGCAGGTGTTGATAATGGTGCTGGACGAATTCATGAATATCCAGTAGAAGTATTTGATAAGATTATGGGCGTAGATATGAGAGGTACGTTCTTAGTAACTAAATTCTTATTGCCATTAATGATGGATCAAGGCGGTTCAATTATTAATACAGCATCATTCTCTGGTCAAGCTGCCGACTTATATCGCTCAGGATATAACGCTGCAAAAGGTGCAGTGATTAACTTCACTAAATCAATCGCAATTGAATATGGTCGTGAAAATATTCGTGCCAATGCAATTGCACCAGGTACTATTGAGACACCGTTAGTAGATAACTTAGCGGGAACTGCGCAAGATGAAGCGGGTCAAACGTTCCGTGAAAATCAAAAATGGGTTACACCATTAGGTCGATTAGGTACACCAGACGAAGTAGGTAAATTAGTAACTTTCCTAGCTTCTGATGATAGTTCATTTATTACAGGAGAAACAATTCGTATTGATGGTGGCGTCATGGCATACACATGGCCAGGTGAAATGTTAAGTGATGATAGTTGGAAAAAATCTATTAAATAAATAGTTGAAAATATCATATAATATAGAAAAGCCAAGATTTCTCATATTTCCTGAGAAATCTTGGCTTACTTTTTACTTTAATTGTTTAGCACATGTTTCGCATAATTTGTATTGTTCGTTAGACCAACCATCTAAATTAGTATAGCCATGTAAATCTTTAGCTTGTACTTTTATGAAAATATTTTCATCATCTTTGATTTCACGATGACAGTTGGAACATTTTAACTCTCCGAATAACCTCATACATTAATCAAGCCTCCTAAGATATTACCATTTAATATTATTATAAGTATCATCATTCAATGAACGCACGATTTCAGTAACGAGACGAACTGAATTGTCATAATCATCTTTATGGATAACTGAAACGTTTGAGTGCATATAACGTAAAGCGATACCGATAGTAATGGTTGGAATGCCTTCATTTGCAACATGTATACTTCCAGCATCCGTTCCTCCACCAGGTGTAGTATCCCATTGTACTTCAATGTTATGTTGTTGTGCCACATCTTTAACATGTTGACGTAAACCTTCATGAGCAATACTAGATGCATCCATCATAATAACAACTGGACCACCGCCTAGATGACTATCACTCGTTTGGCCTGACATTCCAGGAGTATCAAAAGCAACGGCTACATCAACTGCAATAGCTAAATCAGGTTGAATCGTTTGGGCTGCAACTTTTGCGCCACGTAGTCCAACTTCTTCTTGTACAGTAGCACCTGAATATAAATTAATATCGATTGATTCGTCTTTTAACGCATTAAGTACATCGATGGCTAATGCACAGCCGTAACGATTATCAAAAGCCTTAGCTGTCATATATTTTTCATTAGCTAGTGTTTCGAATTCGCTATATGGCGTTACCATATTTCCTACAGATACACCTAATTGTTCAGCTTCTTCTTTACTACTTACACCGATATCAATAAACATATTTTTAATATCTACAGTTTTTTTACGTTCTTCTGGTGTAAGCACATGAGGTGGTTTCGAACCTATGATACCTCTTAGAGTTTTACCATCATCTGTGGTAACAGTCACTTTTTGAGATAACATGACTTGATTCCACCAACCACCGATTGGATTAAAAGATAAATAGCCATCTTTATCAATTTTTGTCACTAGAAATCCTACTTCATCCATATGTCCAGAAACTAAAATAGATTTTGAACCATTGGTAGCTGATTTCTTTCCGAAAATACCGCCTAAATTATCTTCAATAATAGCATCGCTAACAGTTGATAAATGATTTTTCATTAATGATTTAACTTGCATTTCACGACCTGCAATGCCATTTGCTGATGTTAATTGTTTAAGTAATTGAACTGAATCACTCATTTTACAATCCTCCCAAATACGTATTATGTATAGTTTAACATAGCGATAATGGTGTGATATATTATTAGAATTTTGTGTTAAATAAGAGTATAGTAATACCAACAATAACAAAAATAATAGTATAATTAATTTAAGAAACAGGCGAGAGAAGGCGACCATATGAAGAAATTAGTTTCAGTTTTGATAGTCATTGCGTTAAGTGTCATTACACTGTCTGCGTGTAGTAAAGAACAGACTAAAACGTTCGAAGGGGACGTTAATGGTAAACAAGTTATTACATCTTTAACGTATAAAGGTGATGAAGTACTTAAACAATCTACATTAGGAACACTAAAATATGAAGATTTAGGTATAGATAAAGCACAAGCCAAAGATATATTAAAAAAAGATGAAAAAGCATTTAAAGGTAATAAAGGTGTATCATTCAAAATAGATTATAAAAATGATAAAGCCGTAGAACATATTGATATTGATTATAAAAAAGCAGATATAGATCAATTGAAGAAAAAATTAGGATTTGTGTCAGTTAAAGGTAAAAATGATAAAGTGAGTCTTGATAAAACGGTTAGTCAGATGAAACGTAATGGATTAAAAGAAAAAAGTAATATGACTGATCATGATGACTAAAATATATGGCAACATTGAGCGAAACGTGTTCAATGTTGCCATTTTTATGTTAAAAAATAAAATATGTTAAATAGAGACCTAGTAATGTAAAGAATAATACAGGTATAGTAATGAGAATGCCTGTTTTAAAATAGGTTCCCCAAGAAATTTTCATGCCTTTTTGTGCCAGTACATGTAACCATAACAATGTTGCTAGCGAACCAATAGGTGTTATTTTAGGACCTAAATCAGAGCCAATAACATTACTATAAACCATTCCTTCTTTAATTGTGCTAGAAACACCTGATTGTCCAATTGCTATAGCATCAATTAATACTGTAGGTAAGTTATTCATAATAGAAGAGAGAATTGCAGATATGAATCCCATGCTCATAATACTAGCAAATAATCCGTGGTTCGAAATCATTGATAAAACATGTGCCAATAAAGTAGTAATGCCGGCATTCTTCAAACCGAATACGACTAAATACATGCCTATTGAAAAGATGACGATATTCCACGGAGCACCTATAAGGACTTGTTTTGTATTTACTACTGAGGATCTGCTAGCAAGTATTAGGAATATTATCGCAATAACACCAGCAATAATTGAAACTGGAATTTGCATCCACTCACTAACAAAATAGCCAATCATTAAAATAACAATAACGATCCAAGAAATATTAAATAAACGATGGTCTTTAATAACATCTTTTGGTTTATTGATATGTGAGATATCTACACGTTTAGGTATAGAATGTCTAAAATAAGTCCATAAAACAACTATACTTGCGACTAATGAGAATATATTTGGGATAATCATGTGCCCCATATATTCAGTAAAACCAATACCAAAGTAATCAGCAGAAACGATATTGACTAAGTTACTAATTATAAAGGGTAAAGACGTCGTATCAGCGATAAATCCACAGGCAATAATAAAAGGAAAGATAATCTTTTTATTAAAACCTAAATGACGCACCATAGCAAGTACGATGGGCGTTAGTATTAATGCTGCACCATCATTGGCAAAAAATGCTGCAACTATAGCACCCAGAACCATAATTAAAATAAACATCATAAGACCATTTCCATTTGATGCACGTACCATGTGAACGGCTGCCCATTCGAAAAAGCCGATTTGGTCTAATATTAAGGAGATTAATATAATAGCCACGAAAGTAAGTGTTGCATTCCAAACAATTTGAGTGACTTCAACGACATCTAATAAACTAACAACGCCTGTAATAATTGCGATGACAGCACCTATTAAAGCGGTTATTCCGATATCTAATCCTTTAGGTTGCCAAATAACAAATAAGAGGGTTATTAGAAATATAGCAATAGCAAGGATACTCATCATTGACTATCACCTAATTTCATTGAATGACATTTACATTGTTCATTATTATTTTTAATGAGGTTTAAATGATTAAGTATTTGAGTGTAAAACGCATCATTTAATTGGTAAAAACGTTTATTTCCTTCTTTTCGAGTGGTAACAAATTGATGTGTGACTAAGATTTTCATATGATGACTTAACGTTGGTTGAGAAAATTGAAAGTATGATAATAAGTCATACGCACACAATTCACCACAAGATAAAATATCTAAAATTTCTAATCTATTTTCATCTGATAACACTTTTAATGAAATTGCTAATTGTTGATAAGTCATGATAACCTCCAAATTAAATATAGATTATCATCTATATAGATATATGTCTATGAAGGTTTATATTAGAAAATGACATTAAAAAAGCGACCACATTGAAGTGATCGCGATATATTGAACTTATTTAAGATATTAACTTTAATTTGTAATCATGAATAGTCTGTGTGCCACCATCCATTTTACGGTAAATAATGTGTTCAGCAGTAATTTCGGTAGGATTTGATACGCCAACAGCTGCTGCAATATTAAATAATCCTTCGTGCAAACTTGTTACATAATTGGTTACACGATATTGTTTTTCATCAACAATTAATCCTCTTTCTTTTTTAGGATCTGTTGTCGCAACACCAACAGGACATGTATTCATATGACATTGTTGACTCATAATACATCCTACACTTATCATCATACCGCGTGCAATATTAACTAAGTCAGCACCTAATACTAAAGCGATTGCAATTTTATCAGGTGTAATTAATTTTCCAGATGCAAAGATTTTCACCTTATTACGAACACCGTATTTTTCTAACATACCAGAAACAATAGGTAGAGCAGTTAATAATGGAAGACCTACACCATCTTGTAATTCTTGGAATGTGGCACCAGTACCACCTTCGCCACCATCAACAGTTATAAAACTTGGATATTTATCAAGTTCAACCATAGTTTTGACTAAGTTTTCAATTTCTTCAATACGACTCACAACTATTTTAAAACCAACTGGCTTTTGGCCTAATTGTTGGATTTCATCTACCCAATTTAATAAATCAGTAGCATTATGAATAAAGTCGAAGCGGTTTGGTGAATTGATTGTTTTGAACGGTTCAACATTACGAATTTTAGCAATTTCTTCGTTTACTTTTGCACCTTCCATATGACCGCCACGAGTTTTGGCACCTTGAGCTAATTTTAATTCGAAAGCACGTACATTTTTACGTTCAGCAAGTGTTTTAAATTCTTTTTTACTGAAATTACCTTCTTTATCTCTTACACCAAAAAGACCAGGTCCAATTTGGAAAATGATATCTCCATCGCCTTTAAGATGGTATTCTGACAAACCACCTTCACCTGTATTCATCCATGTACCTGCTTTAGATAATCCTTTAGATAAGGCAGAAATAGCATTTTTACCTAATGCACCATAACTCATCCCTGATTGACCAACTAATCGTTTGATTTTATAAGGATGCGCAAGATGTTCCCCGAGAACGACAGCGTGTTCATCAGTTAAATAATAAGGATCCACTTCCTTACGTTTACGATGTTCATCTCTACTAAATAATCTTTCATTCTCAATTTGATAAATAAAAGTCGAAAGTAGAGTAGTGTTATCCACTTTTAATTCATTAGCTTGAAGTGGAAACATAGTGTTCTGTATGTAAAATCCATCTTTATAATCTGCCATAGTACCAAAACTAGTCATTCTTGAATTATATTTACCAGCTAATACGATATTTTTATAATCTGTACGAGAGAATGGTTTACCTTCATTGTCACCAGAAAATAAATATTGTCTTAATTCAGGCCCCATTTTTTCTGAAAGATATCTAATGCGTGCAAGTAACGGATAATTTCTTAATACACTATGTTGTGTTTGTCGTTTATCCTTGATCAGCCAAATGAAACCTAATAATAATGCACCCAATAAAAAAATCATAATAATGATGTTGACAATGAACTGCATCGTCGTTAGTACACTCATTAATATGCCCCCCTTAATCATTACTCCAACACTATGATACACCATTCTTAATGTTTTACAATGAAACCGGTTAAATTTATATTGTAGAATTTAAATTATTTTAGTTTATGAAATATTTATGTGAGACAATTTATTTTAATTAGTGTATTCAACTGAATTATAAAATGATAAAGTAATTGTGATAAAATGCGATTTAGGAGGTGACACATGAGCCAATATAACCAATTACAACGTGACGTATGGAATCAAAACCAAATGATGAAAAAAGATTTTTTAATCATACCTATATACATATTATTTCAAATGTTAATTCCGATTGGTACGGTATTTGGGACATTAGGATTAACAGCAATGGTAACGCAAAGACCACCGGCACAATTTTTATATAATCTTAGTTTAAGCGTGGGATTCGTGTTAGCTCAGTTTTTAACATTATTTGCCTTTTTTGTAATGCATAAATTTGATATTGCGCAAGTAATGAAAAGACAGTTTCATTATGCGAAACAATACACCATACATATTATGATTTCTATCGCCGTTGTATTATTAGGTCTGTTAATGGCAACATGGTTACTAGGTATATTAGACTTTGGACCAACACAATATGAACGTAGAGTAGAAGGTTTGTTTAACTATCCATCTGCATTATTCTTTACATTTATATCAATGATTGTTTTAAGACCTATGGTTGAGGTGCTTATTTATAAACACATATTAATCCATGAATTAAGGAAAAAGAGGCATATTGTTGTAGTGATTATACTTTCTATATTCATAGAAGTGCTTGTCCATGTGTATGATATGATAAACGTAATGGAAATGTTACCTTATTTGATTATTGCTATAGGTTCAACATTTGTGTATCTTAAATCTGGAATGAATTTAGCAGCAACTTATTTATTTCAAGCAGGTATCCAACTCATTATTTTTATCGTTTTTACAGTGAAATTCTTATTAATGTAGTAATAAAATTAAAGAAGATTTAAAGGAGAATTTTATGGAAAATGAAACTACTCAACAACTATTAGATTCTGATAAATTACAGAATGAATTTGCATCAAAGAAGGTAGTTAAAAGAGATTTTTGGCTTATTCCTGCCTATATTATATTAGCGCAATTCTTATTACCAATGATTGGTATGTTAATTGCTTTTATTATATCGAATTCACTTCATATGAAGTCAGATCATAAAATTAATAATCTTATAACCAATTTTGCTACTGTATTTGGCTTGATTGGTATGGCATTAGTATTGTTATTATTTTATTTAATGCACAGAAAAACATTAATTCCCTTAGCTAAACAACGTTTTAAAGATTTGAAAAAACATTTCGCAACAATTGCGATTATTATTGTTGTTATGTATGTATTAAATATTTTGTATGGAGCTATGGTTGAATTTTTACCTGAAAAATATCAATTTGATGATACCGAAAATAATAAAATGTTAGCACAAATGTTTACATCAGGTTGGATGTGGCCAATCTTGTTTTTAGACATTGTGATCGTTACACCCATAGTAGAAGAATTACTGTTTAGACATTTATTAATTCATGAACTGGGTAAAAAATTAACTTATGTTGTTATGTATGTGTTGTCGATTTTAATATTTGCAAGTGTGCATGTAACAGATGCACAGTCACCATTTGAAATAGGGCCATATATTATTATGGCAAGTTGTTTTGTTGCAGCGTATCACTTTACTAATCGTAACCTAGCAGCGACCATAACATTACATGTAATTAATAATAGTGTCGCCTTTGTAGCGATGTTATTTACTTTATAGTTAGGCGATTGTTTAATATGATTTAGAGCTTTAAATAATCAAGTAGCCAACTAATGATTAACTTAATTGAAATCATTAGTTGGCTTTTTTATATCTGTGAAATTAATTTGATTTTGAAATGTACGCCGTTCGTTGTAGGAATAATATGAATACTGCCATTATGATAATCAATAGCTTCTTTGATAATGGTTAATCCTAAACCATGATTAACTTTGTTGGTCGCTTTAGTACTATAACCAGGTTTGAAAATATCATTTTTATTACTTGGTAATCCTTGACCATTATCTTTGTAATCAATTAAAAGAGTATTTTCAATTTTATCAAACAATATATTAATTTTTGGATTTAGATTATTATGTTCAATGCTATTTTCTATTAAGTTGATAAGACATCTTTCAAAATATAATTTATTACCATAAAAAGTTTCTTCTTGATCAAATAGAAAAGAGAGTTCTATATTGTCATAACCAATAGAGGAAACGAATTTTTCTACTGTATATTGAATTGGAAAACCTTCTTTATCATGTTTCATTTGATTTGTTTCGTTATCAAAATCTTTATTTAAACTTTGTATCAAATCTTCCATGTATTTAGCTTTTTCTGATATAAGATTTAAATATTTTTTATTTGAGTCATCAACTTCAATTATTTTTGAATAACCATAGATAGACGTTAGTGGTGATTTTAAATCATGTGAAATTTGAGAAATCCATTTTGATTTATAATAGTTAATCTGATTTTGGTATATTTTGTCTTGAAGTAATTGTTGATTTAATGATGTTAATGATTTGTGTAATTCTGGATACGTTTTACTATATTTCTTAATATTACCTTTAGTATTCGGTTGATGCAGTTTTTCCTTAGATAGATTACCAATCCAATCAATATAATAGCCTAAAGGTTTAGTTAGCCTTCTTGATACTAAATAAGAAGTAATTAACGCTAAGATGACATTGATGATTAAAGCACTAAATAAAATAATTGGAATTTCACTCATACGGTCATGTGGATCATTGTTAATTTGAGTTTTGTCTAATATAGCTCGCTGGTTACTATTATAACGAAAAGTGAGTTTTTCATTATTATAGTTATATTCATATTTATTGTAGTCATGTGTCGTAATACTTTGTAGTAATTGATGAGAATTGATCTGATTTGAGTTTGTTACATATGTTTTTTTATGATTCTTATATATATAAATGAAATATGTTCTTTCATCTTTATATGTGGGTACTGCGTTAGATTTATTGATGTTTTTTAAAATTATTGGCTTTATATTTTTGTTTTTTAAATGGTTTGGATATAAAATATTTCCATTTTTATTTGTAAAATAAATGTTAGCATCTTCTTTTTTAGAAAGTGTTTGTATATATTGTGAAGGTTTATCTACCGATTGCGTAAATGTGAAAAAATCAGGTTCTATACTACGTAAATCTGTATATAGATGCTTTAAAGTAAAATTCATAATTAATAAAATAGAAACCATTGCTATTATTATCGTTAATGTTAAAAATATCGTTAAGTATTTAAAAAACTTTAATATAAATCGTTTATTCATAATGATTATCCTTAAATATGTATCCTTTTCCACGTAATGTTTTTATGAATTGTGGATGATTAGGATCTTTTTCAATTTTTCGTCGTAACATTCTAATATGTACCATCAATGTATTGTCATCAACTGATGTTTCATATCCCCAAACTTTTGCGTAAATTTGATCCTTAGATAAAATTTGATTTTTATTATTAATAAAATAGAAAAGTAAGTCTAGTTCCCGAGCTGTGAGTGTAACAGGTTGACCATTAATTTGAACTGAACCACTTTTAAAATTAACAGATAAATGGCCTTGTTTATATAAATCATTTGGTGTTTCTTTTAAATGAAGAGACACTCTATAATATAATTCCATTGGATCAAAGGGCTTTTTAATATAATCAACAACACCTTTTTCAAAACCTCTATATAATTCTATATTTTCTTCCTTAGCAGTAACGACTATTACTGAGGTAGATGATAAATCAATATACTTCATTAATTCATATCCATCTTCTGATTTTAAATTTAAATCTAATAATATGACATTGTATGTATATTGATTTATAAAGTTTAAGCCTTCTTCTATATCATCAGCCGTATCTATAGATGAAATTCCTTTAGTTGTTAAAGAAAGTTTGATTAATTCTTGAATATCTTTATCGTCTTCAATGATTAATATTTGAGAATTCATTTTATCCACCTCACTGATATAGTTTACGCGTTATTAAATAATTAAACTATGAAACTTTCGATATTTAAGGAAAATTTAAACTTAAAATAAATGAAGCTTTATTTATATGTCATAACATGAAATTAAATAATAAGTTTAGGAGATGTTAGCAATGAAAAAAGTTCTAGTGACTTCTTGTGTTTTTATAATTTCAGTCTTAACACTATTATTCGTGAGAGAATTGGGAGAGTATTTCAATTTAACTTTCTTTAACTTCTTAGAGGGACCATACGTCATTTGTGGTATCTCTTTTATTAATACATTATTAATCTATTTTGGTGAAATTAAAGAGAAATACGATAATAAACTAAAGATGGGGGATAATATAAAATGAAAGTCCTAGGTTATCTGTTATCTTTTATATTAATAATTTTAGTAATATATGATGTAACTAGATGTATTTTAGTGTTTATTGAAAATACATGGCATAAAGATTTTGGTATGGAAACGTTACTACATAATGCTTATATAGTTAATGGCGGAGTTATGGGGGCAATTGTTTTAATGGGTGTACTGGAAATCATTAATCATGCCATTGGTGAAGACAAATTTTAAAATTTTAAATTCCTGACAAACAAAAGTATTAATTTATATTATATAATGTAACAGTTACTAATCTAATTAAATGGGTTTGTAGCTGTTTTTTTGATGCTACAAATATTGTAATTTTATAGGGAAGGGGGATATATTATGTCGTTGATGCGTATCATCACCTTCATATTCAGTGTATTTATCGTTGGAATGGTTGAGATGATGGTAGCTGGAATTATGAATTTAATGAGTCAGGACTTACATGTATCAGAAGCCGTAATAGGTCAACTAGTGACTTTATATGCTTTAACGTTTGCGATTTGTGGGCCAATACTTGTTAAAGTAACACAACGTTTTAAAGCTAAATCAGTCCTGTTATGGACCTTAATTGCTTTTATTATAGGGAATTTAATTATAGCTGTCGCACCTAATTTCACGATATTAGTTATAGGTCGAATTCTTTCATCTGCAGCGGCCTCATTAATTATTGTTAAAGTACTAGCGCTCACTGCAATGTTAACGCCAGCTAAAAATCGAGGGAAAATGATAGGTATCGTTTATTCAGGTTTTAGCGGAGCAAATGTGTTTGGAGTACCTGTAGGAACATTAATAGGTGATATGGTAGGTTGGCGATTTACATTTATATTTATAGTTGTTATCAGTGTTATTGTAGGGATATTAATGATGTTTTTCCTACCTAAAGAACATGAATTAAGTCATTCTAATAACTCAAACACTAATCATAGCAATCAAGTCATATCAAAAGTATTACGTCCTGGTGAAGTTGCTAAATTTATAACAATTACATTCTTGATTTTAGTTGCAAACTCAGTCACATTTGTATATATTAATCCACTTATATTATCAAATGGTCACGAAATGTCATTTGTATCTCTCGCATTATTAATTAATGGTGTTGCTGGTGTCATTGGTACATCATTAGGTGGTATTTTTGCTGATAAATGGACAAGTAAGCGTTGGTTGATTATTTCAATTACAATATTTATTGTAATGATGCTTATTTTGAACTTCATATTATCAGGTACTATTATGTTATTAATTGGTTTATTTGTATGGAATATTATGCAATGGAGTACCAATCCTGCCGTACAAAGTGGTCTTATCGAACAAGTTGAAGGCGACACAAGTCAAGTGATGAGTTGGAACATGTCTAGTTTGAATGCCGGAATAGGAATGGGTGGCATTATAGGTGGACTCGTTGTATCAAATATGTCAGTTCACTTTGTGACTTATACGAGCGCATTCATTGGATTTTTAGGTTTAATTGTTACTATAGCATTAAAAAATAATCATTTTGCTAAAAATTAAATTTTTAAATAAACAAAAGCGTCTCCCAAAAGAGGAGACGCTTTTATTTGTATTGAAATGGTCTTTTATTGTCTTCATTATAAGGAGTCCAAGGCATTTTACTGTGTGTAGCAAAGTAACATAAATCATGTATCATTTTCGAGCTTAACTTTGTTTCATGCTGTGTAACAGATAATTGATGCGCTTTTAAAATATTCAAGTTACCAAACCAAAAAATCATATCTAAAATATGATATGCACTTTTATAGTACTTACTATCAGTTCGATGCCACTGGAAACAAGCTAACCATATATTTGGGTTATGCTTCATGTCATTTAAGAAACGATGTACTGGCTGTTGAAAAATATACTTGGTAATAAAATCTGATTGCTGTTTGGCAGATATCGCTTCCGTCGAATCGATATTAACTTTATTAAATGACATGGCTTCAACAAATCGTTCGGGAGTTAGTTTGCGTGATTCATTTTTTATATAAATATCACCTTCATTTTTCGTATATGAAACGAAGATGGGTTTTGAAAAGTTAGCATTATTAAAGTCCATATCAGCTGTTTGAATGGGTGCATATATTAATTCCAATCCTTTTGAATTCCCTCGAGATGTTTGATCTAACATCATGATATTTAATATATCGTCAGTCGATAATGCATCTATTGAGACATTAGGATATTGTTTTGAGATTAAGTTACTAAATCTTTGAGCTTTATCATACCCTATTGTTGGGCTATCTAAGTTTAAGATGCCACTTAGCAACATTACTTTATGGAAGTATGGATAAGTATGAGGTAATTGCATTAAAGCCATAATGCTCATACTTCCTGCTGATTGTCCCATTAATGTGACATTGTTAGGATCACCGCCGAAATCTTCAATGTTTTGGTGAACCCATTTTAAAACATTTAGTTGATCAGATAAGCCATTATTTAAATCATAATTAGAATTGATATAAGACCAATCTAAAAATCCCCATGCACCTAAACGATAGTTAAAAGTGATGACAATGACATCTTCTTGTTTTGCGACATTTTTAAGAGAGTATAATTCGGCATTAGCATGACCATTGATAAAGCCTCCACCGTAAAAATAAATTATAACTGGTCGTGATTCAGAATGGTGATGCTGTCGCCATATATTCAAATATAGACACTCTTCATGTTGAGAAAATTGATTAAAATGGTAGTCATCATCACTTGAGAAAAAGTCTTCAAGTTGATTATAAGGTTGAGGAGGAATACTTTGAACATGTGTTGCATGCATAGGTACAGACCATTGTTTATAAAGTTTAGAATGATTAAAACGTCCATTAGACAAGGTGGCATACGGAATACCAAGAAATGTATCTATACCATCTTTATGAATACCATTAATTTCTCCATTGCTTGTTTTCACGTTTACCATACACACCACTCGTCCTCTCAATTCGTACTATATATTCACTATATAATAAATGATTGATAACTTCTAACTACATACAAAAAAACTGCTAATGACTATTTTTAGTCATTAGCAGTTTTCAATATATTATTTATTTTGTTCTTGCTCTTCTTGTTGTTCTTGACGTTTTTCGGCGATTTTTTCGCGTCTTTCACGACGTTTACGTTTCTTAAGTTTATCACCCATATTGCTGTTCATTTTCTTAGCGCGTCTGAAATAAACACTTTCGAATGAACTAATTGCACCTAATTGATAGAAAATAAGGGCAACAATAATGATAACTAAGAAATCCCATGGATAATGAATCCAGTTTAAACCTTTGAACTCTTTACTACCGATAAATGATAGGAAAGAAAGTACAATTAGGTAAATGATAATCCATAAACTTCCGCCGATTTGTTTTTTAGTGTTTTTCCAATTCATTTTATATTCATAGAAGAAATAAATTGGTAAACCTAAAATAATGATTAAAATAACTTCTGCAGTCGTTGGCCACATAGCCCAATAAATAGCTAATGAAGCAAGTACGAATGACAGTGGTGCCATGAATTTTAAAATTCTAGCTCTGAATGGACGCGTCATCTTAGGTCCCATTTTACGTAATGCGATAACTGTTGTTGGACCTGTTAAATAGGCAACTAATGTTGCAGTTGAAATAACGGCTGCTAGAGTACCCCAATCGCGGAATAATGTCACCATTAACATACTGATAATAGCATTAAAGACAATCGCTACACGTGGGATTTTATATTTTTCATTCATTTTTCCTAAGAATTTAGGAATGTGACCATTTTTTTCCATTGCACGTAACACACGACCAGTTACAGCAACAAATGATACACCAGTACCAAATGGTGATACTACAGCTTCAATATAAAGTAAAATAGCTAACCAATTTAATCCTAATAAAATAGCCATATCAGCGAATGGAGAGTTAAAGTTAATACCGCTCCAACCATGTTCATGAATCATTGATTGTGGCATTGAAGTGATAAATGTACTTTGTAAAATAACATATAGTATAGCACTAATAGTTAATGAAATTGCAATACCACGTGCGATATTTTTTTCAGGACTCTTGATTTCTGATCCCATATTAATGATTGTTTGGAATGCATTAAATGAGAAGATAATACCAGACATTGTAGTCGCAGCAAATATTGGTGCACTTCCGTATGGCATGAATGTACCTACAGAATGACCATAATTACCAGTGTCAAATCCAGATACCATTAACATGATAATTGTTAATAATGGTACACCTAATTTAAAGAATGAAATTAAGCTAGTAAATGAAGTTAGTAATTTTACTGACCAATAGTTTAATAATGAAAAGATGATAATAATAGCATAAACGGCGAATAAACCAGAAGTACTTATCGAACCGTCTTTCATTAAGGCACTCATTGGCTTAGCCCAATCCCAAGGCCAAGAACTCATATATTGAACAGCAGATACTGCTTCAATAGGGATAATCGTTACTAGTGATACCCAGTTTGCCCAAGCGGCTATGAAACCAAGTAGTGAACCATGTGTATATTGAGCATAGTTACTCATACCACCCGATTGTGGGAACATAGTTCCAATTTCTATGTAGTTATAAGCAATTGTTCCTATAACTACGAATCCAATAATCCAAGAAATGATAGCTGCTGGGCCTGCAACAGAAGATGCTTCCCATGCACCGAATAACCAACCTGAACCAATTAATGATCCTAGTCCGAGTAACACTAATTGGGGCAGATTAATCTTGCTGTTATTCGATTCTGTTTCATTTTTATTTGCCATATTGACTCCTCATTCTTTTATATTCTGAAAATACTACGCCATTATTATACGCTAGTTAAAATATTAGTCAAATGCATATATTGTAATTTTTGTATAAATGTATAAAAATAGTGTTTTAAATATTTTGGTATATAATAGTGAATAAATCACTGGAAAAAGTAGAAAGTAGGGCAAACAAATGAGTAGTCAAAAAAATATCAATGCTGATGTGGAAGCATTTTTAAAAAAGGATAGTCAATGGAAAGATGAATTCAATTATTTAAGAGAGACCATTGTAAATTTTGATGATTTAGAAGAAACAATGAAATGGATGCACCCTTGTTACACAATTAATAATAAAAACGTTGTTTTAATACACGGGTTTAAAGAATATGTTGCGGTTATGTTTTTCAAAGGTGCATTAATAGAAGACAGTTACAACACGCTAATTCAACAAACGAAAAACGTACAATCTGCAAGACAGTTACGATTTGAAAAATTAGAAGATATTCAATCACGAAAAGAAGAAATTATTGATTATGTGAAACAAGCGATAGACATTGAAAAAGCAGGTAAAGAAGTAAAATTAAAGAAAACAGAGGACTATGAAGTTCCAGATGAACTACAACAACAATTTGATAAAATGCCAGAGTTAAAAGAAGCATTTAAACAATTAACACCTGGGAGACAACGACAATATTTACATCATATCGGAGAAGCAAAACGCGCAGATACTAGACAAAAGCGTGTGGATAAATATATTAATCATATCCTTGAAGGTAAAGGTATGCATGATAAGTAATAACTAAGCGAAGCTAACAGTAATCATATACTGCTAACTTCGCTTAGTCTTTTTATATAGTAAGAGTTTAAACAATGCCAATGATTATTAATGGAATCTCATGCCACCATCAACGATGATTGTTTGGCCAGTAATATAGTCTGAATCTTTACCAGCTAAAAAGCTAACAACATTGGATACATCTTCTGGTTGGGATAGTTTTCCTAAAGCAATTTGATCAGTAAATTGTTTCCATCCCCAAGATTCAGGTTGGCCAGCTTCTTCAGCTGTTTTTTTAGCTATGCCTTCCATCATTGGTGTATGGACAATACCTGGCGCATACGCATTTACTGTGATAGATTCATTTGCCAAATCACGCGCAGCAACTTGTGTTAAACCTCTCACTGCAAATTTACTACTACTATAAAGTGATAAACCTGCATTTCCTTCAACGCCAGCTTGTGATGTGGCGTTAATAATTTTACCACCATGACCTAACTGTTTAAATTGAGCATGTGCTGCTTGAATACCCCATAGTACACCTTTCACATTGACACCATATACTTTGTCAAAGTCTTCAGGGGTAATAGAATCAATAGGTGTCATAGGACCTAAACCTGCATTACTTACTAGTACGTGTAAGTCTCCAAAGTGTTCTACTGTTTGATTCATCGCATTGAATACATCGTCTCGATTTGAAACATCAGCTTTGATTGCGATTACTTTTGAATCATCTTGTGATAGAGCATGTGCTGCTTGATTTGCACCTTCTCCATTGAAATCTACAATAGCCAATTTAAAACCATCTGAGAATAAACGTTTAGCAATTTGATAACCAATACCTTGTGCGCCACCAGTTACAACTGCTACTTTATTTTGTTCATTCATTTTTAACCCTTCTTTTTATTATTTTTTAATACAAGTTCAAAATATCACAAAAGAACATTAGGTATTCATAAATGTGTAACATAAAAATACTTTTCGATTTATTGTCATTAATTATTAAAATAACTTTCACAATTCATAATTTTAAGCTAGAAATACAATGTTTATCGTTTTGTAATTCAAATTAAAATTATGAATATCTTTATAAATTTGTTAAGTTTAAATAAATGAATTTTGTAAAAACGCAATATGTTTATTAAAATTATATAGGGTATATATTTATATCGTTGTCGAATATGCATACATAGAAACCTAAAGCCAATGTTATACACATAGCAGTAACATAATGACATCTTTTTAAAATTAAACATTGAAGGTAAAGACCATCGTACGCTTGTTCAACCAATATTATTTATTAGTTAACAACTGTTCTGCTGGTCTTTTAAATTGTATAGTGATATTCGCCATTTTTTACTTAATGGAAGGGGAAAATAATCATGTTAAGTATTAAGAATTTAACCAAGATTTACTCTGGGAATAAAAAGGCAGTTGATAATTTATCACTTGATATTGAATCAGGAGAGTTTATCGCATTTATTGGGACGAGTGGTAGTGGTAAGACAACTGCATTAAGAATGATTAACCGAATGATTGAGGCCACTGATGGAGAAATCCAGATGAATGGCAAAGATGTTCGTCATATGAATCCCGTGGAATTAAGAAGAAGTATCGGTTATGTTATTCAACAAATTGGTTTAATGCCGCATATGACAATTAGAGAAAATATTGTATTAGTACCTAAATTATTAAAGTGGTCTAAAGAAAAGAAAGATGCAAAAGCAAAAGAGTTAATTCAACTTGTTGATTTACCAGTTGAATATTTAGATCGCTATCCAGCTGAATTATCTGGTGGACAACAACAACGTATTGGTGTAGTGAGAGCACTCGCTGCTGAACAAGATATCATTTTAATGGATGAACCTTTTGGTGCGCTTGATCCGATAACTCGAGATACATTACAAGATTTAGTTAAAGAATTACAACGAAAATTAGGTAAAACATTTATTTTCGTAACACATGACATGGATGAAGCAATTAAACTCGCAGATAAAATTTGCATCATGTCACAAGGTAAAGTTGTGCAATTTGATACGCCAGATAATATATTAAGAAACCCAGCCAATGATTTCGTTAAAGACTTTATTGGTCAAAACAGATTGATCCAAGATAGACCAAATATGAAAACAGTTGAAGGTGCCATGATTAAACCTGTTACTGTTCATGCAGATGATTCATTGAATGATGCAGTTAATATCATGCGTGAGAGACGTGTAGATACCATATTTGTGGTGAATAGCCATGACAAACTACTTGGTTTCTTAGATATAGAAGATATTAACCAGGGTTTAAGAGCTAAAAAAGAACTGATTGATACAATGCAACGTGATATTTATAAAGTACATATTGATTCCAAATTACAAGATTCAGTTAGAACTATTTTAAAACGTAATGTGAGAAACATACCTGTTGTTGATAATGACAATAAATTAATAGGTCTTATCACACGTGCAAACTTAGTTGATATCGTATATGACTCCATTTGGGGCGACGGTGATACTGAAGTGTCAGAATCTGTAGAGCCCAATGAGACAAACATTTCAAATGGGAATGAATCTTTAAATAGTCTTCCCAATCAAGACGACACTCATCAACATGTGAATACATCTTCTATAAACGAGATGAATAAGGATGAAGCGGGAGATGAACGATAATGAAAGCATTTTTGAATGAATATGGAAGCCAGCTCGTATCAAAGACGATTGAACATTTCTATATTTCTATCATTGCTTTGTTAATTGCAATCGTCGTAGCTGTTCCTGTTGGCATCTTATTATCTAAAACGACTAAAATTGCTAACGTTGTATTAACGATAGCTGGCGTACTTCAAACGATACCGACTTTAGCTGTATTGGCCATTATGATACCTATTTTCGGAGTAGGTAAGACACCTGCCATTGTTGCATTATTTATTTATGTATTATTACCGATATTGAATAATACTGTTTTAGGTGTCAAAAATATAGACAAAAATGTTATACAAGCTGGACAAAGTATGGGTATGACACAATTTCAATTAATGAAAGATGTCCAATTGCCTCTAGCTTTGCCATTAATCATTAGTGGCATTAGACTTTCAAGTGTTTATGTCATTAGCTGGGCTACTTTAGCGAGTTATGTTGGTGCTGGTGGACTAGGAGACTTAGTATTCAATGGATTAAATTTATATCAACCACCTATGATTATTAGTGCAGCTATTTTAGTTACATTGTTAGCATTAATTGTCGACATGCTATTATCATTAGTTGAAAAATGGGCGGTACCTAAAGGATTAAAAGTATCTAGATAAGAAATGGGAGGATGTAACAATATGAAGAAACATATTAAATATACAGTGATTCTTATTGCCTTGTCCCTCTTAGTATTATCTGGATGTAGTTTACCAGGTTTAGGTGACGGCAATTCAAAAAATGATGTTAAAATCACGACTACTGAAACAAGTGAAACAAAGATTATTGCAAATATGGAGAAACTAATGATTGAACATGAAACTAAAGGCAAAATCAAGCCGACAATCATTGGGAACTTAGGATCAAGTATTATTCAACATAACGCATTGCAACGCGGCGACGTTAATATGTCAGCTGTAAGATACACAGGTACAGAATTAACTAGTGTGTTAAACGCAAAACCAACAAAAGATCCTAAAAAAGCGATGTCTGAATCACAAAAGCTATTCAAGAAAAAATATGATCAAAAATATTATAATTCATTAGGATTTGCGAACACGTACGCATTTATGGTGACAAAAGAAACAGCTAAAAAATACCATTTAGAAAAAGTTTCAGACTTAGAAAAACATAAAAACGACTTGAAATTAGGTATGGATACACAATGGATGAATAGAGCAGGAGATGGATATCCAGCCTTCGTTAAAGATTACGGATTTAAATTTGCAAGTGCACGACCAATGCAAATAGGTTTAGTATATGATGCACTAAAAAATAAAAAATTGGATGTAGCTGTGGGATATTCTACTGATGGACGTATTGCAGCTTACGATTTGAAAATTTTAAAAGATGATCGTAAATTTTTCCCACCATATGATGGTAGTCCATTGGCTACAGAAAAAGTGATTAAAGATAATCCAAAAATTGATACAGCTTTGAAAAAGTTAGAAGGTAAAGTTTCAACTAAAGAAATGCAAAAGTTAAATTATGAATCTGACGGTAAAGGGAAAGAACCTGCAATTATTGCAGAAGAATACTTGAAAAAACATAACTATTTTGATGATGACAAAAATAGTAAGAAAGGTGGTCAATAATTATGAAAGGTAATTTATTCCAATCTATTATTGAATATTATTCATTGAACTTTGGCTACCTTATGGAATTATTCTTTAAACATTTATTAATGTCAGTTTACGGTGTACTGTTTGCTTGTATTATAGGTATTCCATTAGGCATTGTCATAGCTCGATATAAGAAACTAGCTTGGCCTATTATTACAATTGCTAATATTATTCAAACAGTACCAGCCATAGCAATGCTTGCGATTTTGATGTTAGCTATGGGACTAGGTCCAACAACTGTTGTTGTAACAGTTTTCTTATATTCGCTACTCCCAATTATTAAAAATACTTATACAGGTATTGTAGATGTAGATGAAAATATTAAAGATGCTGGTAAGGGTATGGGAATGACTAGAAACCAAGTATTACGAATGATTGAGTTACCATTATCTTTATCAGTGATTATAGGTGGCATTCGTATTGCACTAGTAGTTGCAATCGGTATTGTTGCTATTGGGTCATTCATTGGTGCACCAACACTTGGTGATATTATTATTCGTGGAACTAACTCAACAGACGGTACAACATTCATTTTAGCAGGAGCGATACCAATTGCTTTAATAGCTATTTTAATTGATTTAGGATTACGTTTCTTAGAAAAACGACTAGATCCAACACGTAAAAACAAAAAGAAATTTGAACATCAACCACAACAAATTAAATAAATATAAAACAAGGTCAGGACTACTTTCATAGCCCTGACCTTGTTTTATTAATTTTAACTTACTACAACGTTTAACCTATAATAATATTGGCGCTAAAATAGGTACGATTGCTACTACAATAACACCTACAATAACAACTGCAATACTACCCATAGATTCTTCAGTTTCTCCCAATTCTTTAGCAGCAGCTACACCTAATGTGTGACCACTAGTACCTAAAGCAAGACCACGTGCAATTGGGTTTGAAATTTTGAACCATCTTACAATTTTAGTACCTAATGCAGAAATAACTACAGCATTTAAAATAACTGCTAATGATGTAAGTTCTTTCATACCACCGATACCTTCTGATACAGGTAAAGCGATTGCTGTTGTTGCAGCTTGAGGTAACATTGAAGCAACAATTTGATTACTGAATTGGAATAAAGTTGCAACTAGATAGATTAAAATAAGTGCAACGATAGTACCTAAAGCAATACCACCAAATATTTGTAACCAATATTTTTTTAATACGTCACGTTTTTTATATAAAGGAATTGCAAAACTAATCGTAGCTGGTTCTAAGAAGAAATTAATAATATCTCCACCTATTTTATAGTTTGCATAACTAATTCCTGTCAATTTTAAGAAAGCAATACCTACAACCATACTAACGAATAAAGGTGCAAGTAAGAAAAATCCATTCGTTTTTTTATAAAAATATGTAGCAATTACAAATGGAATAAGGGAAACTAAAATACCAAAATATGGAGTATTAATACCTAAATGTTCTACCATGATTAACCTCCTATACGACTAGTTTCTTCATTTTTCTCTTTACTAGGGAACAATGATTTTGTCACTAATAATTGAGAAGCGAAACCAGTACAAATTAATAAAAAGATTGTAGATAAAATGATTAATAAAATAATCAATATTGGACTTTGACTTAATACAGGTAATGAATTGATTACTGAAACGCCGGCTGGAACGAATAAAAAACTAATATTATTAGTTAAAGTAGTTCCTACTGTTTCGACTTGTTCTAATTTAACAATTCCAGTACATAAAGCGATAAATAATAAAACTAAACCAATTACTGAAGCGGGCATTGGGATAGGCATGAATGCTTCAATAATCTTAGAGATAAACAAAATAACTGCAATTGTTAAAGCTTGTTGGAAGAAATTGTACACTCTTCCAGATGTATGTTGAACTCTTTCTTTTGTAGAAGATGAGTTAGCCATAACATACATTCCTCCTGTTCTATTTGTATATGGATTCGGTAAGAACGTTTGGATTTGTCAAAAATAGGATTCACTTACTAATTTAAAACGTAAACTAAAAGATAAAGTTATTTAGTTTTAAAAAATAAAAAAATCAATTGCAAAGTTCAAACGAATCTTTTGTGAAGTAATTCACGAGCAATTATACAATATAATTCATATTAATTTGTACATTGAATTCGTCGTTTTCGTGACAATTTTCAAAAAATTTATCCTTTTATTTTTTAGTAAGTTTCGACAAATTCATTTATTATTATATAGTAAGCGCTTACCTATTTTAAAGATAATACTAAAAAATATATACTTCAAGATGTAATGGAAAAATAAAAGTAATTGGTGTAAAATATGTATTCATATATACAAATATTCTAAATATTAAAAGAAATTAAAGGGTATAATAAAAAACTGATAAAATCGATCTAAAAGTAATCAAGCAAATAGAGAAATAGAAAAGGGAAAGCAGTTGTTTTTTTAAGTAAAAACTTTTACATAAATCGATTTAAAATGAGTAAGTAAAATATGGAAAGTGTTTTGTAGGAGGAATTAATATTTTATGAACAAAACTTCAAAGGAGTTTGAAGGAGACAATAGGCTTCTTCTAGGTATTATTTTAGGTGTTATTACTTTCTGGTTATTTGCACAATCATTAGTCAATTTAGTTGTGCCATTACAAACATCATTTAAAAGTGATATTGGCACTATTAATATAGCTGTTAGTTTAACAGCCTTAATGTCAGGACTATTCATTGTAGGAGCTGGTGATTTTGCAGATAAGTATGGGCGCGTAAAAGTTGCATACATTGGCTTAATATTAAATATTATTGGGTCTTTATTAATTATTATTACACCGTTAATACCTTTTTTAATTGCAGGTAGAATATTTCAAGGTTTATCAGCAGCATGTATTATGCCTGCAACCTTAGCTATTATTAACGAATATTATATTGGACCTGCAAGACAAAGAGCATTAAGTTATTGGTCAATTGGATCTTGGGGTGGTAGTGGTATTTGTACGCTATTTGGTGGTCTAATGTCCACACACTTTGGTTGGAGAACCATCTTTATTGTATCAATTGTATTGACATTATTGTCTATGTATTTAATTAAACACACTCCAGAAACGAAAGCAGAACCAGTAATCACTAAAAATGGTGAAGCAAAGAAATTTGATATTGTTGGCTTAATAATACTAATTATTTGTATGTTAAGTATTAACGTTATTATTACACAATCTTCTAAATTAGGATTATTTTCACCAATTATTATAAGTTTAATCGTAGTATTTTTTGTTTCACTAATAGGATTTATTATGTACGAAAATAAAATTAAATATCCTTTAGTAGACTTTAGCTTATTTGCTAATAAAGGGTACAGTGGAGCTACTGTTTCTAACTTTATGTTAAATGGTGTTGCAGGTGGTACGCTAATCGTAGTAAACACTTATTACCAGCAGCAACTTGATTTTAATGAATCTCAAACAGGTGTAATTTCTCTTACATATTTAATCGCTGTATTAATTATGATTCGTGTAGGTGAGAAGATTCTTCAAGCGCTAGGTCCGAAACGACCATTATTAATGGGTAGTGGTTTAACAGCTATTGGATTAGTCTTACTATCTTTAACTTTCTTACCAGAACCTTGGTACATTACTTCAAGTGTTATCGGATATTTATTATTTGGTACAGGACTTGGTATTTATGCGACACCATCAACTGATACAGCTGTTGCACAAGCCCCTGATGATAAAGTAGGTGTTGCTTCAGGTGTTTATAAAATGGCTTCTTCTTTAGGTAATGCATTTGGCGTAGCTATTTCAGGAACTATATATGGTGCTTTTGCGTCGCAAATGAATATGGCATTAGGTGGCTTTATGGGCGTTGTCTTAAATGCAGTCATCGCACTAATTGCATTCTTTGCCATTTTATTATTAGTACCTAAGAAACAAACAAATTTATAAGAATAGAATAAACGTTATTATTAAGGTCGAGACAAAAAGCATGTCTCGATCTTTATTCATACTGATTAATGTTAGAAAATTATGAAGATTTTGCTATTCACGTTGACGTTATTGCAATTAAATAGTATTTTAAGTTTAACTTTATCATGGAATGAGGGATTTGAATGAAGATTGCTATTGCAGGTTCAGGTGCTTTAGGATGTGGATTTGGTGCTAAACTATTTCAACAAGGTTTTGATGTGACATTAATTGATAGTTGGATGACTCATGTTAAAGCGATTCAAACCAATGGCTTGCATATTGATATAAATGGAGAACGTTGTCATTTAGACATACCAATGTATAGTCATGAAGACATTCCTAATAATGATGTTTATGATATAGTATTTTTATTTCCAAAATCGATGCAACTAAAAGATGTCCTAGATTATATCAAACCGCATTTAAGTGAAACGTCTATTGTTGTTTGTACTATGAATGGTTTGAAACATGAACGTTTAATTGAACAATATGTTAAAACATCGCAAATTGTAAGAGGTGTAACAACTTGGACAGCAGGAATAGAAAGTCCAGGTTGTACCCACTTGATGGGAAGCGGACCAGTTGAAGTAGGTGGACTTGTGCCAGAAGGGATGGATAATGCTCAAACCATTGTTGAAATATTAAATCAAGCCGGCTTAAATGGCACTTTAAGTGAAGATTTGCACCAGTCAATCTGGAAGAAAATTTGTGTTAATGGAACAGCGAATGCATTATGCACGATTTTAGAATGCAAAATGTCTTCATTAAATGAAAGTAACGATGCGAAAAATCTTATTTATAAAATTACCCAGGAAATTGTACATGTAGCAACCATTGATAATGTTCATTTAAATCTAGATGAAATATTTGAATATCTAATCGATCTCAATGACAAAGTCGGCCCTCATTTCCCTTCGATGTATCAAGATTTAATTAATAATCATCGCAAAACAGAAATAGATTATATTAATGGTGCTGTAGCTAAATTAGGTGTTGAGAACGGTATTGATGCACCAGTAAATCAATTTGTTGCTAATCTTATTCATGCTAAAGAAAATAAATTAGACGCACAATAGATGAAGTATATTTTAAGCTTATAAGCGTATAGAAATTTTTGCTTATAAGCTTATTTTTTAGGATTTAAATCAATAGTAAATATATCAATTATTGAAATAATTGATGATGAATGACTTAAAATATCATGATAGGGTAAATAAATTAAAATGTTGAATTAAGGAGATGCATATATGAATATTTCATATAAAAATGTATTAATAACTGGTATTGTTGGTGGTTTCTTAGGTGGAGCTGTCAAAATGGGTTGGGAAGCATTAATGCCACCTAGAACACCTGAACGTGATGAAGAACCGCCACCAATGACATTGTTGAATCAACTTGGCTTACCCGAAAACATTAAAAATGCTACTTATCACTACAACGGAAATGAGATACCTTTAACAATTATGGGTGTGCATTATGGCTTTTCCATTGTAAATGCAATGAGCTATGCATTGATTGCTGAGAAGTGTCCACAAGTGAAAGCTTTAAACGGTTCTATTTTCGGAATAATAGTTAATATAGCATTCCATGAATACTTATTACCTAAATTATCATTAACACCAAAAGTGGAAGATTTACCTAAAGAAGAAAGATTATCTGAATTACTTGGGCATATTATTTGGATGAATACGATAGATTTTGTACACTCATCTAACAAGTAAAAATATCCCCCTAATAGAAAAATAAAGGAAAGGTGAGAATATGAGTAAAATTTTTGTAACTGGAGCGACAGGTTTAATCGGAACAAAATTAACTAAAAGATTAATCTAAGAAGGACATGATGTAGCTGGATTCACTACATCTGAAAATGGTAAAGAAAAATTAGAATCATCTAATGTAAAAGCATATATTGGAGATATTCTAAAATACGATACTATTGATAGTGCTATTGCAGATTTCCGTCCAGAAATCATTATCAATCAAATCACAGATTTAAAAAATGTTGATATGTCTGCGAATACTAAAGTACGTGTTGAAGGTTCAAAAAATTTAATAGATGCTGCTCAAAAATATGATGTGAAAAAAGTCATTGCACAAAGTATTGGTTTCGTTTATGAAGCAGGTGAAGGTCTTGCAACTGAAGAAACATCATTAGATTTAGATTCAACAGGTGATCGTAAAATTACAGTTGATGGTGTTATTGGTCTTGAAGAAGAAACATCTCGCATGGACGAATATGTCGTATTAAGATTTGGTTGGTTATACGGACCAGGTACTTGGTATGGAAAAGACGGAATGATTTATAATCAATTTATCGATGGTAAAGTAACATTGTCAGATGGCGTTACTTCATTTGTTCATCTTGATGATGCAGTTGAAACATCAATTCAAGCGTTAAACTTTGATAATGGTATTTATAACGTTGCTGATGACGAACCAGTTAAAGGTTCTGACTTTGCTGAATGGTATAAACAACAATTAAATGTTGATCCTGAAATTGATATTCAACCAGCACAACCATTTGAACGTGGTATCACAAATGATAAATTCAAAGCCCAAGGTGGTAAATTAATTTATTCAACTTGGAAAGATGGTATGAATCCTATCAAATAGTAATTTAAAATAAGCGACTTAATGTTACCTTTTATATAGGTGACATTAAGTCGCTTTTATTTTTTGATTAGTTATTTAATGGTTATCATTTTTAGTGTTTAATGACTTTCTAAGTTGTTCAGCTTCTAATTGTCCTACTTTTGAATAATGACGATGGGCAAAATGCATTTGAATAATTAAAAATGCAGCACTTATAGACCAATATAGGCCTAAAGCAGATGCAGATGTTAAAGATGCATAAGTAATAAATATAGGAGATAACACCATCATGACATAATAGGTTTTGCGTTCTTTTTTAGGATAATGAATAGAATTGACTAATGGCTGAATAAAATACATTAAAGCAGCAATCAAAGTCATCACAATATTCGGCTCTGTTAAATTAAACCATAAAAAATGTGGATATTTAGTAATACCATCACTACTGGGATATTTCAAACTCATATATAGTCCCATTAATATAGGAATTTGTATCACGATTGGTAAACAACCAACGAGATTTTTAAATGGATTAATACCGTATTGTTTATACTTTTTCATTAATAATTGATTAGCTGCATTACGCTCTTCTTGAGAAGATGCATTTTTAATTTTTTCTCTAATTTTATCTATTTGTGGTTGAACGACTTTCGTTTTTTCTCGCATGATATGCATATTTTTAACTTGAATAAGCATAAATGGTAATAGAATAAAACGTACAATGAGTACTATTGTTATGATAGCTAGCCCATAGTTCTCGTTAAATAATCTACCTAATAAATGCAGTAACTTATCCATAGGTTGGACGAATGTATTATAAAAAACACCAGCACGATTGTCAGATTTTGAATAATCGCAACCTGTTAAAAATAAAACTACAACTAATAATATTGATATACGTTTGGCCATAAATGACTTCCTCTTTATAAAATATAGCTTTCGTGTAAAGATATGAGCTTTTTGCAATAACACAATTATTTTATGTTTAATATAACAGAAATAAGAGGGCGTTTTATCAAATTATTCGTAACTGTTAACTATTTGAACGTAAGTGTGTCACTTATTTATAGGATTTTTTACTTAAAATAATAATAATGAGTAAAATAGTTATTGAAATAACACAACCGTAAAAGCTAAACAGTGCAAATTTGGCGTGGGTAGGTAACCATGTCATCACAAATGACCAACTATTATTTCCTAATACAAAATAAGGAATTAAATAAATAGCTACACTGATTAATACGAATACCAACATTAATGCTATAAAGGCATAGAGAGAAGCTTTACTTCTTTGAACTTTATATAAGCCATTTTTGATAGCAAATAAACGTTTAAAAATAAAATATAAGCTAATTAAAATACCTAATGCCGATAAAATAGTAATAACAATATTTATGTCATACGCTTGTTCTATCTTAGTTTCGATAGTCGTATAATGTTTATGGTTCATGACTTGTGCATTCAAGTGATCTGCTAGTTGTGATACTTTGGTAGATTTTAAATTTGCTAAAATAACGATACCGTACGACTTCTTAGGATTGAGTAATATAATTGAGGAATAGTTATCTAGCGTCCCAATATGATATACATAATTATTATTTGAATTGGTAAACCAACCTGCAGCATAACCATTTGCATTATCTTCACCTCTTGATTCATTGATAGTTTGATGTGATTGATTAACAATACGTTTTGTTTTGTTAGAAGGTGATAATTGCATTTTAACCCAATGTTCTAAATCTCTAGTATTCGACATTAAATAAGCTGAAGGTGTGTCTCCAATATTGAACGATGGAGCACTTTGTTTAATAACTCCACTGGCTTGTTCATAGCCAACTGCTTCTTTTTTATGCTTTGTATTTGTAGTTTTAAATGATGTTTGATTCATATGAAGCGGTTTTAAAATATTCTTTTTAATATAGGTTTGATAAGATTCCTTAGAAACATTTTGTATAACTAACCCCAATACATCGTAATTCATATTTGAATATTCAAATGTATCTCCAGGTTTATGATTTAATTCTTTTCCTTTGATACTATTAACTAAATTGTTGATTGAATCACCATATTGCTCGGTTTGATCCTCACTAGTAATGTTCGAAGGAATGCCACTCTTTTGCCCCAGAAGTTGCTTGATAGTGATATCATATTTTTTATCATTATATGTCATATAGAATCTAGGTATATATTTGGATACTTTATCGTTGAGATGAAGCTTTCCTTTATGTGCTAAATCTAATATGGCATATCCTGTAAAAGCTTTTGTATTAGAAGCAATTTCATATTTTGTTGTTGGTTTTGCTTTTATTTTCTTTTCAACATTTGCATAGCCATATCCTTTATTTAAAAAGACTTTATTATCTTTCACTATTAAAATTGAAGCACCTGGAATATCTCCAGCTTTCATGTCTGATTGTACAATTGTATCAATAAAGTTTTGTGATGATTTCGTTAGTAATGTTTCGCTTTTATTATAAGCTAAAAAATGTTTCGTAATAATAACGATTATAAGTATAACTATCGTAAAAATGAGAGTGATGATAAATGGCCTTTTTTTCATAGTTAGAGTTCCCTTTTTAAAATATGTTGCATAAAGTTTTATTAAGTGTAATTTATTATAGCAGGTTTAGAAATATTTTAGCGAGTTAAAGTGCTTGCAATAAAAATGGTTAATCATTAGAATACACATAAATAAAAGTGTAATATAACAATTAAGTTGTATATAGACCTTAAAATATTAAGGGAGAATCTATACAACTGACTGTGTTGGGAGTATAGTTTATCCATCAACATACAAAGAGGTATTGGAGTTATGTTTAATCAAATTAAAAGACTTTTAATTGGGCGTCCTAAAAAGAATAGGGACTTAAAAAATGAAAAGATTACTAAATTCAAAGCACTAGCGATATTATCATCAGATGCCTTATCTTCTGTTGCATATGGGCCGGAGCAAATACTAATTACGTTATCAGTCGTTGGGGCAGTCGCTTCATGGTATACATTACCAATTGCTGCAGGTGTATTGATTTTATTAGCAGCACTTATATTATCGTATAGACAAATTATATATGCATACCCTAAAGGTGGCGGAGCATATATGGTGTCAAAAACGAATTTAGGCGAGAAGTGGGGATTACTTGCTGGAGGTTCCTTACTGGTTGACTACATTTTAACCGTAGCTGTAAGTATTTCTTCTGGAGCCGATGCATTTGTAGCTGCATTTCCAGGTTTATATCATCATAAGGTATTAATAGCTTGTCTATTAGTTTTGTTTATTTTGATATTGAACTTAAGAGGGTTAACTGAATCAGCGACTTTATTATCCTACCCAGTATATTTATTTATCATAGGATTAGTTGTGTTAATAGTGATAGGTACATGGCGTGTTGCTACTGGTGATATACAACCACATATGCAATCGTCAATTGGAACATCAGTACATGGTGTAACACTCTTTTTACTATTAAAAGCATTTTCTTCAGGGGCTTCTTCTTTAACAGGGGTAGAGGCTATTTCAAATGCTGTTACAAATTTTAAAGATCCAGCTGCTAAAAACGCAGTCAAAACATTAGTAACGATGGGAAGTATTTTAGCATTCCTTTTAGTTGGTATCGTAGGATTAGCTTATGTTTATGGTGTCATGCCGCAAACTGAAACGACAGTATTATCACAATTAGCATCACAAATTTTTGGTGATAATGTGGCCTTTTATTTTGTACAAGCAACTACTGTAATGATTTTAGTATTGGCTGCTAATACAGGTTTTACTGCATTTCCAATGTTAGCTGCGTCTATGTCAAAAGATAAGTATATGCCTAGAATGTTTACAGTCAGAGGTGACCGATTAGGTTATTCTAATTCAATTTTAGTATTAGGAATTTTTGCTATTATATTAATTATTTTATTCAAAGGTAAAACTGAAAATCTTATTCCATTATATGCAGTAGGTGTATTTATTCCATTCACACTGGCACAATTTGGTATGGTATTAAAATGGTTTAGAGAGAGACCAAAGGGTTGGCAAGCGAAACTAGCAGTCAATACACTAGGTGGAACAATTACATTTATTGTATTTATGATATTTTTAATTACTAAATTTACACATGTCTGGCCTATATTATTGTTCTTACCATTCTTTGTATCAATCTTTGTAAGAATTAAAATGCATTATCGTAATGTCGCTGAACAATTGCGATCAGATAAAGATGTATACGATGTACCAGTTGTAGATCGTAGTTTAGCCATTGTACCTATTATGAGTATTACGACTGTAGTAGACAAATCTATTTATTACGCTCAAATGTTAGCTAATAATGATGTGATTGCAGTGCATGTATCATTTGGTGATGAGGATGAAAAAGCATTTCAAGAAAAATGGAAACAACATTATCCAGATGTACGACTTATTATTTTACATTCGGAATACAGAAGTATTATAAGACCGATTTCTAGATTTATCGATAAAATTCACCGTAAAGCAGAAAATCAAAATTATTTAATCACGGTTGTTGTGCCAGAATTTATACCTAAGAAACCATGGCATCATCTATTACACAACCAAACAAGCTTACGCTTAAAAATGCATTTGATTTATCAGAAAAACGTCATCCTCTGTACAATTCCATTTAAACTTAAAAAATAATTAAAAACCACAATGACTGATATTCAGATAAGTGAATAAATAGTCATTGTGGTTTTTTTATTTATGATTCTTCAGCAATAATAATTTCATTGTAGTTAATATTTTCTCTTAGTTGTTTAGCAATTTCTGATGTGACTTTTTGTTGCTTAATTAATTCATCTAAAAATTTTCTTTCGGTATAAATTGCGTGTAAACGTAAAGACAATTGTGTTTCTGAAGAAAAATTAGTTATTGCATTATTGTTTCTACTTTGAGTGGTACTTTGTCTTTTACGTAATGTACGTATCAAATTATAATATTGGTTCACAACAAGTGATGTTTCAAGCACATTTGAACTGTTTTGTTCTTTGTGTAATCTAAGTGTGATTTGATGATTCACCACGCGCATAATTTTTTGTACACTTTTTAGTTCATTTTTATATGACTTCAACATTTCAGTACGTCTTTCTTCAATTTGATCTCTTGAAGGTTTGTGTCTTTCATTATTTTGTTCAACTGATATTTTCTCATGATGAGTTGAGTTAACTTTATCTTTATTTTTATTTTGCACTTCTGAAGAAAAGGTATGGGCAGCGTGTTTTCTATAGTTCTTTCTCGCTTTGAATCTTAAATAAATCATGTTAAAGAAACGTGAGAATTTTGTGATAAACGATGCTTCTTTATAGGATTTACTCAACTCTACAATATTTCGGTAATTAGATAATTCTTGAGATGTAATTTTCCCTTTATTAATAAGACGTTCTAAGGTTGCTGTTTCTTCTTCTTCAGCAATTTTGGTTAATCTGTGTAGTTCTTTAGTATCTTTGTTATCTGGTTCTACATTAATTAAGAACGAAAGCTCAGTGAAATATTGATTGAATAAAGGTCTATAATCAATGTTTTCATTTTCTTTAGCATTCTTTTTCAGTTGTTGTATGACAGATTGAATGATAAGTATTTTAGCCGCTTGATATGTCATACCTTGTTTAGTATCTTTGTTTTCCGATTTTGTAATAAGAGGTAAGACGATTTGAGCTAGTATAAGGCTAATTAAAACCATTAATGATGCGATAAATAATAAATCATTTCTATATACAAAGTTTTGATGGTGACTCATCATTGTAGGTAAGGTTAAAGCCATTGATACAGAAATTGTCCCATGAATACCACACATAGTCATGATAAATGAATAAAGTATTCGGTTTGGTGGCTTTTCTTCTGCTAATTCTTCATCTTCAATATAACGTTGTATATTTTTAGGATAATAAAAATCTTTATACCATAAGAAGACCCATATGAAACGGAAGCTATAAATAGCTAATGAAATAAGCAATGTAATACCGATTAAAAATTTAAGATTATCTGGTTCAACTTTCACAATTTCTATAACTACTTCAGGTACTATAAACCCTAAAACGACGAATACAAAACCGTTTAATGCATAGCTCAATGTATTCCAAATCTGGGAATAGTTAATTTGTAATTCTGTTTGAGCACGAAGTAATCTATCTCGTTCTAAACCATGTACTAATCCGGCAAACACAACTGCAATAATACCAGAGGCATGTAATTCTTCGGCAATAAAGTATATAACGAATGGTGTAAGTAACTGAATAAAAGTGAGAGTATTATTATCTTTAAAACCTTTATTTGCAGTTAAAAAGACGCGTAACTGCACTACTAAAATACCAAGAATGACACCAACTAATATCCCTATAATTGTTGATACTATAAATTGTTCAATTGCACTGACTGCCGAGAACATACCAGTAACAAGGGCAGTAACAGCAATTTTAAAAGAAATGATACCAGCAGCATCGTTAAGTAAAGATTCTCCTTCTAAAATAGACATTGCTCCCTTTGGTAAAATCTTTCCTTTAGTTATAGCAGATACGGCTACAGCATCAGTTGGGCAAAGTATTGCTGCAATTGCAAATGCGGCAGGCATTGGTAGCTCGGGCCAAATCCAATGTATAAAGTAGCCGACACCGATAACTGTTGTGAATACTAATGCCATTGCCATCAATATGATAGGTGTTCTATATTCCATTAATTTTGATCTTTTAATATGAGTACCTTCTACAAATAATAATGGTGCAATGACAGCCATCATAAACACTTCAGAATCAAAGTCAAAATGAATAGGAATAGGTAAGGTGAAAATGGCTGCACCCAGTGCAATCTGAATAAACGCTGTGGGAATTTTAGGAAAACGATTATTAATGATTGCACTTAATATAACAGCAAATATAAATATTAAAAATGCTTCAAGTAATTCCATCTTAATCTCCTTATATCAATAATAAGTATTATTTTAACATGAAATATACCATTTAAATTTTGTAAATTTCAAAGTTATATAAAAAAATAGAGTTAGCAAAATCAACTTTGCAAACTCTATATTAATCTTAAGATTATAGGTTTTCAGTATGTTTTTTATCAGCTAATTTTTGTTTCTCAGCTAATTCTTTAGCATTATTTTTGTACTTTTTATAATAAAAGTATAAGAAGATAAACCAGAATGGTGAAATAAAGATAGCCGCTCTAGTATCATCACTAAAGAATAATAATATAAATACGAATGCAAAGAATGCTAATACGACATAGGCAGTTGCTTGTCCACCGAACAATTTAAATTTATTATTTTTATGTTCTTGAGGATTCTTTTTAACGTAAATAATATAAGAAACAATAATCATTGCCCAAACTACTAAGAATAATACTGTTGATAGTGTAGTGACATATATAAATAATTGAATGGCATCTGGAAAGATGAAGTTAAGTAATGCTGCAACTAATAAAGTAAATGATGATACGAACATAGATAAATATGGAACACCATTTGAATTTGTTTTACTTAGCACTTTCGGTCCTAAGCCTTGTTTAGATAAACCAAATAGAATACGACTATTTGAATAAATACCACTATTCGTTGCAGAAGCTGCTGCAGTTAAAACTACAAAGTTAACAATACCGGCAGCAAATGGGATACCAATCAATGTAAATAACTTCACGAATGGACTGCTATCTGGATCAATACCATTCCACGGAATGACAGACATAATGACAAGTAGACCGCCAATATAGAATAGTAAAATTCGAATAGGTACATTATTGATTGCTTTTGGAATCGTTTTTTGAGGATCTTTAGTTTCCCCAGCCGTAACCCCAATCAACTCAATACCAATAAATGAATAGACAGCAATTTGGAATGACATTAAGAACCCAAATATACCATGCGGGAACATACCACCATGTTTAACTAGGTTAGTAAAAGACGCATGCCCGTAGTGTGTCTTGAAAGAAAAGAAGATTAATACTAAACCTACAATTACCATGGCTACAATAGTTACAACTTTGATAATAGAGAACCAAAATTCTAGTTCACCAAATAATCTAGCACCTAATAAATTAAATGAAATCAAGATTAAAACTATGAATAACACGGTTAACCAATGGGGTACTTGTGGATACCAAAAAGCAAAATATTGTCCCATTGCTGTTAGGTCAGACATACTTGAAACAATCCAACAAATCCAGTAGGTCCAACCAATGACGAAACCACCAAAAGGTCCGATATATTCATTAGCTATATCTACAAAAGAATTAAAGTGTGTACCACTTAATAATAATTCCCCTAAAGCACGCATAAATGCAAAAAGTATCATTCCAATAATCATATACGTGAATAATAGTGAAGGTCCGGTCAATGCAATCGTTTGTCCGGAACCTAAGAATAGTCCAGTACCAATTGCTCCCCCAATTGCAATTAATTGGATATGTCTATTATTCAACTCTCTATGCAGTTGTCTTGCCATAATTTTCCTCCTCAGGAAAGCAAAATAAACAATTTATGAAAGCGTTTTCTTTAAATTAATACTATAGAACTATTTGGAATAAAGCAATTAATTTTTAAAATATAAGTAAATACATTTATTAAGCTTTGTAT
>NZ_RXWW01000029.1 GCF_003970495.1 Staphylococcus pasteuri | reverse complement strand
GACTATAGTACTAGTTTTATTAAAAAACATATGAATAATTTTGTTATATAAAATAAAAATTGGACCATATGAGAGGGTCCAATTTTAATATAAAGATCATTATACTGTTGTAACAAATTTCTCTTTCTTTAATATGTGGATACCAGATCGGTGTTCCTCAATATAATTTCCATAATTAGAGAAAATAAGTATCTTTAAATACATTAAATCTAAAATAGAAAAACCAAAGTTAAGTGCCAATAAAAACATAAAATAATGTCCATATTGCGGGAACTTCACACACAAAGCGATGAACAACATTGATATTAAAATGAAAGGTAAAATCAAATTAATACAAAAATAAATTTTATGAATAGGTGTATTAACGTAAGTATTAAAATATGGAATCCATTTTCTTCGCGTTAATTTATGTACTCTAAAAGATTTATAATAAGGAATAAAAAATAACAGATGTACACTTTTATGTAGTGGATACATAAAGAATGTAATTGCTAAAACAATAAGAAAATGTTTGTCAGATAATGGTGTATCACTAAAGAAATACATGATTTCATAACTAACTAAAAACATTATAATAGTACCAACAATACTCATGAAGGCAATTCTAGGTATGCCAAAACGTTCATGAATATCAATTTGTCTTGTACATAAAAACATGAGTCATGCCTCACTTCTTAATCAATATATGATTCGTATTATCTATTGAAATTTGTATGAAGTCAATATCTATTTGCAGATTAGATTAAATGAACATTCTTAATTTAATACTTATGTTCCAAAGTTATTAATAAAATAAAAACCCCTATCCAAATAATTATTCTTGAATAGGGGAAACATTATAGTACAAAAAATTATTTCTCTTTAGAAAATGTATTACTAATTTCTTCGCCACGATTTTGTAAATTTTCAATATGAGATTGTAATTTTTCGATATTAGGGTTGATATCAGATTTGAAGTTACCAATTAAAGTTTTGATTTCGTCACCAATTGAACTACCAAATTCAGTACCTTCATTTTTAATTTGTGAACTATAATTTAAAATATCGTTAAATGATTGTTTCATAGTTTCAAGTTCACGTTGTAACTCAGATTGAGCGCCAGTAGGTTGGCTACCATCAATAGTATTGTTCTTAACGCTTTGGTCATCACGATTTCTTAAAGATACTGCGAAACCTGCGGCAACACCTACGCCAATACCAAATAATACGCGTGTTACTTTCATTATAATTCTCCTCACTTTTATATCTCGGATAATAGTATTATTCATCTTATACCCATTTTAATACAGATTATGCATGATTATTCGAAATGGGCTTGAATTTGAGCAGCAATTTCTTTTTTAGCATCATCATTTAATTCATCTTCATGTGTTTCCCATTTATAACCGAAACCATCAATATCATTTTCATATCTAGGAATTAAGTGAAAATGTAAGTGGAATACAGATTGATCAGCAAACTCACCATTATTTTGAATAATATTAAGACCATCAGGATTAAATGCTTTTTTAATTGCATTCGCTACTTTAGGTAGCGCAACGCCGATATGTTTCATTGTTTCTTCATCTGTTTCAAAAATATTTGCAGAAGCTTTTTTAGGAATTAATAATGTGTGTCCTTTTGTAACTTGAGAAATATCTAAAAATGCATAGACATAGTCATTTTCATATATTTTAAAGCTTGGTATTTCACCAGTAATAATTTTACTGAAAATTGTTTCAGACATTTTGATAACACTCCTCTTCGTTTCATCTTAAAATACATTATAGCATTACTTAGGAAAAAACGTCATTCTTCATAGCTAATTTTAGGAGTAAAACATAATTTTTGGTACAATAGTTTTCGTGGAGGTGCCTTATGACAGTAAAAGTAGAACATCTAACAGGTGGTTATGGAAAACGACCAGTTATTAAAGATATCAATTTTGAATTAAATAAAGGTGAGATAGTTGGATTGATAGGTTTAAATGGTGCTGGGAAGAGTACTACAATTAAACATATGTTAGGATTATTAACGCCTTCATCAGGGTCACTATCAATTTCAGAAACAAATATAAATGACGATATAGAAGAATATCGTAGAAAACTTTCATATATTCCTGAATCACCAGTAATATATGAAGAATTGACTTTACAAGAACATATAGAAATGACTGCGATGGCTTATGGTCTTACACATGAAGTAGCAATGGAAAGGGCAAAGCCTTTATTAAAAGTATTTAGACTTGAAGATGAATTAAAAGTTTTTCCAAGTCATTTTTCAAAAGGTATGAAACAAAAAGTCATGATTATATGTGCATTTATTGTGAATCCTGAATTATACATTATCGATGAACCATTTCTAGGATTGGATCCATTAGGTATACAATCAATGCTCGATTTAATGGTAGAAAAGAAAAATGAAGGACGTACAGTTCTTATGAGTACACATATTTTAGCTACTGCAGAGCGTTATTGTGATCGATTTATTATCTTAGATAAAGGTGAAGTTGTAGCATTTGGTAATTTAGAAGAGTTAAGAGAACAAACAGGATTGAAAGAACACACACTAGATGATATTTATATTCACGTCACTCAAGGTGGAAATGCCAATGATTAATGAGGCAACTACATTATTCAGGAAACGTCAGAAAGCGATTCGAAAGGAAAAGAATTATTATAATAAATTCATTTTCAATGGTCACTTTACAGTATTTTTATTAATATTATTTGGTGCTTTTATAATGGGGTATGGCGAATGGTTGAAGCATATACCTCAACATATTGATTATGCTTTGATTACAAGTATTATTATCGCCTTGTTATCATTATTTCCATTAAGAACATTATTAAAAGAAGCAGACCAAATTTTTCTATTACCATTTGAAAAATATATGAAACGATACATGACATTAAGTATTAATTATAGTTATTTCACTAGAATAATGATGTTATTACTTATTCTTATTATTCCGTTCCCATTATTTTATCAATTAAGTGAAAGTAATATTCAATATTATATTTCATTTGCGTTAGTTGCATTAATAACACCATATCTAGTATTGCATTTAAGATGGTGTTTATATCAATTAGGTGTATCTACTTGGATAGTTAATGTGAGTTTTTTCATTATTTTAAGCCTTAATTTTTATATAATATTAGGCTTACATTCTTATTTAGGGATATTAATTACGATTGCAATGGCAGTGTTAATTGTTGTACTAAAAGGTAAGGTAGCTAAACAATTATACCCGTGGGAAAGAATGATTGCGATTGAGCAAAGACATCATACGAATTATTATAAATTCGTGAATATGTTTACAGATGTTAAACATTTAAGAGAGACAGCAGTACGTCGAAGTTATTTAGATTTTATTTTACCAGTACCAAAAGGCAAAAAATTTAATGCCAATCAAATGTACTTATATTTATTTATGAGAAGTTTTGTAAGAGGGAGAGATGCTTTTAGCATTATAATAAGATTAATGTTAATCGCAGTTGTATTAATCATATGGCTTTCTCATCCTATTGTAGGTATTTTAATAGGAAGTTTATTTATGTATATTACGCTATTGCAAATGTCACAGTTTTATACGCAACAAGCTTATGGTCTCTGGCCTCAAGTTTGGCCAGCACCAGATACTATTGTAATTAAAGGATACGAAAAATTCCTATATAGACTTATGATTGTAATAGGTGTGGTATTCACAATAGCATTTTCAATTATGAATCCTACATTATTCTTTTTCTCAATTGTATTTTTCTTAGTAGGCTATTTGACTATTAGAAGTACAATTAAAAAACTAAAATATCAAGAAACGTTATTACGAGATTAAAAAAGTTGTCCTATTTGCGAAATTGAATTACTTCGCTATAGGACAACCTTTTTTATTATTGATGATCTACAGGATATAAGTAACGTTCGAAATAACTTGAATGTTGACCACTATATCCAAAGAATTGATTTAAAGCAGTTTTAGAAAAGTGCTCCTGGAATAAATCTGATGATTTGAAATCTTCATAAGCACTTCTATTTGCAAAACCAAAATATAATTTATAAGTATTACCTTCTAATGGTCTCAATAATCGATAACTTTTGAAACCACCAAAGTTATCAAATGGAGCACCAAAATGAAGAAGTTGTTTTTCTAATTGATTTTTATGATCTTCAGATGAAGGTATGAAGAGCGCAGAATAGAAATGTTCTTCATTAAATTCACCCACACTATATAAAACTTCATAAGCACTTGGATGCTTCAGTACAGATTTGCCTTCAGTTTCTTCTAAAATAACTGATGTATCTGAAGCAGAATATTGAAATAGATTATGATCTGGATTATTAATTTGAATTTGATTTAAAAAACCATAAGTACCATACGATGTATATAAATTCATGATCCTTACCTCCCTTGTTTTAATTAATTATACGATTATAAATTTTTATTTTCTACCTTCAAAGTCTTAATTTTGAAATAAATGTATAAAAATGGATTGATTTTTTACAAAATAAACTAAAATTAATTGCTATTAATTTATATCATTACTATTAAATGTTTAATTATAATACTAATACACTTTAACAAAACGAAAAATTATGAGATAAGCTAGGTAGATACAAATAATTTATAAAACATTTTACTATGTCTTTTTTATGACATTTAAGCACATTAAAATACGAAATAACTAAGTATATGCTATTATAGATAAGAATGATTTTAATTTAGGAGGACTATATGGTACATAGTAAGAATGATACTATTTTAAAAATGATTAAAGGTGAAAAGACCTCTCATACACCAGTCTGGTTTATGCGTCAGGCAGGGCGATCTCAACCTGAATATCGTAAATTAAAAGAGAAATATTCACTGTTTGAAATTACTCATCAACCTGAACTATGTGCTTATGTGACACATTTACCAGTTGATAATTACAATACGGATGCAGCAATTTTATATAAAGACATTATGACACCTTTAAAACCTATTGGTGTAGATGTAGAAATTAAATCTGGAATAGGTCCAGTTATTCAAAATCCAATCAAAACAGTCCAAGACGTGGAAAAGTTATCACAGATAGATCCGAAAAGAGATGTGCCATATGTTTTAGATACAATCAAACTGTTAACTGAAGAAAAATTAAATGTACCTTTAATTGGATTTACTGGCGCACCATTTACACTAGCCTCATATATGATAGAAGGTGGCCCTTCTAAAAACTATAATCAAACAAAAGCTATGATGTACAGTGATGAAGCGACTTGGTTTGCTTTAATGGATCATTTAGTAGCGGTTTCGATAGATTATGCTAATGCACAAGTAGAAGCTGGTGCTGAATTAATTCAAATTTTTGATTCATGGGTCGGCGCATTAAATGTTCAAGACTATAGAAAATATATTAAACCAGGTATGGACAAGTTAGTTAAAGGCATTAAATTAAAACATGATGTTCCAGTTATTTTGTTCGGAGTGGGTGCTAGTCATTTAATCAATGAATGGAGTGATTTAACTATAGATGTATTGGGACTTGATTGGAGAACATCAATACAACAAGCACAACAGCTTGGTGTAACTAAGACGCTACAAGGTAATTTAGATCCTTCATTATTATTAGCACCATGGGATGTAATAGAAGAAAGATTAAAAGATATCTTAGATCAAGGCATGGAAAGAGGACAACATATTTTCAACCTTGGACATGGTGTGTTCCCAGAAGTTCAACCAGAAACTTTACGTAAAGTAAGCCAATTCGTTCACGACTATACACATCAGTAATTTAGCATTATGAATTTCAATAGATTAAGTAATAGCAATAGACTAAAGGGTGGTTTTATAAATGAGTAAAACAATAGGTTTATTAGTAATGGCATATGGTACACCTTATAAAGAAAGTGACATTGAGCCATATTATACTGACATTAGACATGGTAAAAAACCAACAGATGACGAGCTACAAGATTTAAAAGATCGTTATGAATTTATTGGGGGATTATCTCCATTAGCTGGAACAACAGACAGACAAGCAGAAGCATTAAGAGATGCATTAAATGAATCTTATGAAGATGTAGAGTTTAAATTATATTTAGGGCTAAAACATATTTCACCGTATATAGAAGAAGCGGTTGAATCTATGCATAAAGATGGAATTACTGAAGCGGTCACTGTTGTATTAGCACCACATTATTCAAGTTTTTCAGTAGGATCTTATGATGAACGTGCAGAAGAAGAAGCTGAAAAATATGGTATTCAATTACATCATGTAAAACATTATTACCATCAACCTAAATTCTTAGAGTTTTGGACTAATCAAATCAATCACACATTAGAACAAATTCCTACAGAAGAACATGATGACACTGTATTAGTAGTATCAGCTCATAGCTTACCAAAAGGTTTAATTGAGAAAAATAATGACCCTTATCCAAATGAGTTACATGATACTGCAGTACAATTAAAAGAGCAATCAAATATTATCCACGTAGCAGAAGGTTGGCAATCAGAAGGTAATACAGGTACACCTTGGTTAGGACCTGATGTTCAAGATTTAACAAGAGATTTATTTAATGAACATGGATATAAACATTTTATTTATACGCCAGTAGGATTTGTATGCGAACACCTTGAAGTGTTATATGACAATGACCATGAATGTAAAGTAGTGTGCGATGACATAGGTGCAAAATACTATCGTCCAGAGATGCCTAATACGCATCCATTATTTATTGGTGCGATTGTAGACGAAATTAAAACAGTATTTTAATAGAAGGAAGCGTGAATGATTTTGAGTAAGAATGTAGCAATCATCGGAGCAGGTATAACCGGTTTAACAAGTGCTTACTATATGAAAAAACAAAATCCTAACTTAAATGTTACTATCTATGAGGCAAGTAATCGTCCAGGTGGTAAAATTCAAACGTATCGTAAAGATGGTTATACTATTGAATTAGGACCCGAATCATACTTAGGTAGAAAAACTATTATGACTGATATAGCTAAGGAGATTGGATTAGGCGATGATTTGATTACGAATACTACAGGTCAATCATACATTTATGCTAAAAATAAATTATATCCTATCCCAGGTGGTTCTATTATGGGAATACCTACGGATATAAAACCTTTTATAAAAACAAAATTGATTTCTCCATTAGGTAAGTTACGAGCAGGTCTGGATCTATTTAAAAAGCCTATAGAGATTGAAGATGACATTTCAGTAGGTGACTTTTTTAGACAGCGTTTAGGTGATGAAGTACTTGAAAATTTAATTGAGCCACTAATGGGTGGCATTTATGGTACCAATATTGATGATTTAAGTTTGATGAGTACTTTCCCTAATTTTAAAGAAAAAGAAGAAGCTTTTGGTAGTTTAATCAAAGGCATGAAAGATGAGAAGGAACAACGTATTAAACAACGCCAACTATATCCAGGCGCTCCTAAAGGTCAATTTAAGCAATTTAGACACGGACTTAGTTCGTTCATAGAGGCTTTAGTTGAAGCTGTAACAAAACAAGGTGTCAATATTGAATATAATACAGAGGTTGAAGATATTATTATATCTCAAACTGACTATCAAGTAATTGTCGATGGCAAAAAAGAATTTTATGATGGGGTATTAGTAACAACACCACAACAAGTCTTTATGGACTGGTTTAACCATGATCCAGCATTTGATTATTTCAATACAATGGATTCAACGACAGTAGCAACAGTGGTACTTGCATTTGATGAAAAGGATATTGAAAATACTTATGATGGAACAGGTTTCGTTATTGCTAGAACAAGTAATACAAGCATAACAGCATGTACATGGACTTCAAAAAAATGGCCATTTACAACTCCAGAAGGAAAAGTGTTAATCCGAGCTTATGTTGGTAAACCAGGAGATACAGTTGTTGATGATCATACAGATGAAGAAATTGTATCTATTGTACGTCAAGATTTACAACAGATGATGACGTTCAAAGGTGACCCAGAATTTACCATTGTTAATCGTTTGCCTAAGAGTATGCCTCAATACCATGTAGGTCATATTAAGCAAATTAGAGAAATACAACAGCATATTAAACGAACTTATCCACGTTTAAAAATTACTGGTGCACCATTTGAAGCAGTTGGACTACCAGATTGTATTCAACAAGGACATAATGCAGTTGATGAAATGCTAGAAGAATTAAAGTTGATCAATTAACAAATCAATTAAGCACTTTGAAGGGATAAATATATCTTTTTAAAGTGCTTTTATTATAAAATAAAGTAAAATGAGTCATGATTATTTTTTAAATTATATAATGTGAGGTTTGATAATAATGACAGACGTAATAATAGTTCATTCAAGTGTAGGCAATGCACATAACCATTGGTATGAATGGTTAGGACATAATTTAACATTAGAAGGTTATGAGGTTACATTATTTAATTTAGAAGCAGATACACCTGCTAATCTAGACATGTGGGTAACACAAATGCAACATCAAATAAATGTTAGGAAAAAAGATACATATTTTGTGACACATGGATTTGGAACAATCGCAAGTTTGAAATTTATTGAAAGTTTGAATCAAAATATTGAAGGTTTATTCAGTATTGCTGGATTTAGAGACGATGCTCAAGATATTGATGAAAATATAGATTTACAAGATGTAACCATAGATTATGATACTATCAAAAATAAAGTAGACTACTTTTATGGACTTTGTTCAAAGAGTGACAAGCATGTTTCGTATAAAGAAACAAAAAGACTTATGGATACACTAGAAGGTCATATTCGTGTTGTTGAAGAAGGCGGTCATTTCATGGAAGAAGATGGTTTTACGACATTTACCGCTTTACAAGATCGTATGCAAGGACTAATGACACAATAATTTGATTAGCACAGGGGAGGGGAGGTATTTATAAAGTTTAATCAGATATAAACTTCAAGAGTTTTGTTATAAGTGTTAATTTAATGCTAAAAGAGCACTAAACTTGAATATTAAATCAATATTAGTAGGATTAATTTGAAGGAATGTTCCAGTAGATACGTCGCAAAATCAATAAGCTTTATTAAGAAATGTTTCTTTTTAAGATTTATAACATGTGTAAAAAGTTTAATTTGATGATGTTGGCAAGTGATTTTGTGACCATTTGCACACTTTTGTTATAAAATGATTTAACTAGTTAATTATTACACATTTTAATTGTAAATAATTATTGACTATTAGTTTTAAAATTAATATACTAATAAAGTGTTAAGCGAGAGCGATTTAAAGCTAATTTGATGTATCAAACATTTTGAAATTTAAGAGATTGTAAATTTAAATTAAAAAATGTATTGACTTTGTTAAGTTAATAATGGTACAATAATCAAGTAGTCAAAAATAATATTATCGCGGGATGGAGCAGTTCGGTAGCTCGTCGGGCTCATAACCCGAAGGTCGGTGGTTCAAATCCGCCTCCCGCAATACA
>NZ_RXWW01000028.1:11296-29751 GCF_003970495.1 Staphylococcus pasteuri | reverse complement strand
AAATATATTTCTTTAAATAAATTTAATACTAAATTATGGCAGACACTTCATATTTTTCAAAAAAGAGATATAAATATATAAAATCGGGTAAAGACACTTATAAAGGTATATGTAAGTGTATATAAATAGGGAGGTTTCAGTAATGGCTATTTCAAAAATAAATGATTGCTTCGAGTTACTAGCAATGGTCACTTATGCTGACAAATTAAAAAGTATTATCAAAAAAGAATTTTCAATTAGCTTTGAAGAATTCGCAGTTTTAACTTATATTAGTGAACACAAAGAAGAGGAATATTACCTTAAAGATATTATTAACCATTTAAACTATAAACAACCACAAGTTGTTAAAGCGGTTAAAAACTTATCACAAGAAGATTATTTCGATAAAAAACGTAACGAACATGATGAAAGAACTGTATTAATCTTAGTTAATACTAAACAACGTAAAAAAATTGATGAATTATTAAAACGTGTTAATAATCGTATTACAGAAGCAAACGACGAAAACGAAGTATAAGTCTCGTATTGAAGTATAGCTTTGTTAAAAGATACGCATATTTTAGCTACCAACTTAATATACTTTAATGTACGTATCTATTTTGCTTACCTATCTTGATAAAGATAGGTATTTTTTAATGATGAATTGTTTGGAAGATGATTAAAATGTGTCTGACATTAAAAAGGTTACTTATCATGATTTAGCATGATAAGTAACCTTTTTTGCTTATCTAAATAAACTATTTAGATATCCAATGTTCAATTGAACTTATAAAATCTAAGTATACATTTATAAATTTTTCTGGCTCTTCAATATGTGGTGCATGTCCTGACTCATTGAATATCATTTTAGTAATATTTTCAAAATGATCATCAACACAATAATTGATTTTATCTTTAATTAACGGATCATAGAAACCATTTATAATTAATGTTGGTACGTTAACCAACTGTGTAGCTTCTTGTTCTTCTGCATTAGAAGATATTAGAGCTCTAATCGCTATAGCACTTTCTTCTGCTGAAGGTCTGCTATACATTCTTTGATCTTGAAACCATTTCATTGTATTATCTTGTTCTTTAAATAGAAATGGAAATAATAATAACAACGCTTCGGATTTATTAAAACCAGCAACTAAATATTGATGATCCACCATCAATTGTGTGAAACCATGAGCAATATCCTCCCTTTTAGAAGAAATCGCAGTTAACGAAATGGTTTTAAAAGGATATTTTTCGGTGAAACGTTTTCCAATTAATCCGCCCATATCATGTCCTAAAATATGTGCCGAGCTTATGTCTAATTGATCCATTAACATATATAAGTCTTCAATGTGATCTTCTAAATCATACACTTCACATCGTGACGATTTCCCATGACCACGTACATCATAAGTTATGACTCTATAGCGGTCACTTAATTGTTCAGATAATTGTTTAAATGCTGCTAAGTTGCCATCTAATCCATGAATTAATACGATGGGAATGCCTTGCCCTACATCACGATAAGCAATTTCAATTTCATTGCTTAATTGAACTTTATCCATAGTGGCACCTCCCTTTAGTAATTACTATACCCATTTGAAAATATCTTTACGCCAATATTTAGAAGTTCTTAACAATTTATTGTTTAGAACTTCTTAGGGCGCTACTCTGAAATCTCTGATTTCTTAGTGTTGCCCCCGCAATGATGATTAGATAACTAACGAGTGTAACGATGCTTAGTTATCAATCAGCTACTGCGTGGCATGAGCTTTAGCTCAGGCGTTCCTCTGCAACTTAGTAATTTTATTACTTAGAACTTCTTAGGGCGCTACTCTGAAATCTCTGATTTCTTAGTGTTGCCCCCGCAATGATGATTAGATAGTATTCAACTTACTTTAACCTTATAAATTTCTTGTTACATTTTTTCATTTAAATGAACGAGCCTGGGACATAAAACAATGTCTCAGGCTACATTTAGTGTTCAAATAAAATAAAGAAAAGCCTTCATAAGACTTTTTCTTAATGAAGGCTTTAATATAGATTTATTAACTTTTTGTACGTTCTGATAATTTAATAGTGCAGTAAATAATTAATATCACTAATAAAATCCAAATGACTAATGAGAATATTTGTGCAACATCTGGATTTGAAACCATAGCATCAATCGTTTTTTGACAAACTAGCAATCCCAAACCAGTAAATTCTAATTTTCTAAAATAAATTCCAATTATAGCTAAAACAATTCCGACAAAGAAAACAAATTGATGGCCATATATTGATATTGGAATAATCGACCAATTAAAATGGAAACCTTGCATCGTAATGAGTATAATCGCAATTGCTGCTATAATAAATCCAAATATCATTTCAAACCGGTTACTGTAGAGATAGTTCTTTTTATTAATTCTGACATAAATCCAAATTGATATTGGAAAAATAACTAAACAATAAAATAGACTGATACCAGTAATCGCCTGAAATTGAACATACTGTTTATCATATAAATAAGAAATCAGAATAAAATTAATGATAAAAAAGATAATAGGATTAAGTTCAAGATCAAATAAATTACGTTGAATAATCAATATAATTTGTGCTGGAGATTTACCTCTATATTCTATATAATCTTGGTCTTTGGCTTCTGACTTTTGGATATCTACACGAAACTTTTCTTTTATATCATCAATTAGATTAGGCGACATACCTTTATGACTGAAATAGTCATTGATATTTTCAAGTAAAACTTTATCATTTACCCTCATTTTAAGCTCCTTTAATAACACTTTCTTGATGTTCATTTTATTCGATAAACTACTTAAGAAGAAAACTTAAGCATACTATTTTCACTCTATACATAAATTTCAAACTATTAAACACGCTTTAATTACTATCAATATAGCATTGTAACATAATATTTTCATGATTTCTTCACACTTAAATTTAATTTTATACTAATGGTTAAGTTTATCCTAGATAAAATAAACTAATTTTATTTATTCAAAACACAAAATAACCGACAAACATATATTCAAAATATTGATGTACACCTTTAAAGTTGAACTAAATTCCTAACTTTATGACATGTATATCATTTATGAATATGTTTATCGGTTATTAGCTATTTAAAACGCTATTTTATTTACCTAAATCCACTCTATAAAGTTTTACATTTTTATCTTTAGGTGAATTTGAGCTAAATTGATAGCTTGCATTTTTGTCTTGGATATAACCAAAGTTACCAGTTACTTTATTATAATGTACACGGCTTACAGCACTAGGGCTTACATTTTGTTTAACTGATTTATATGTTGGTCCGTCAGCTTTATTATAAGTCATAGATACACGTGTCACGTGACCTTTATCTTTTTTGCCATCTGCTGTAACTAATAGAACGCCTTTATGTGTTCTAAATTCATAATAGTGTTCTGATCCATTTTCATTATAAGAATAAATTGGATGACTATATTTATTTAAAACACTTTGAATAGACTCGCCTATTTTAACATTTTCTAATGATTGATCGCCTTGAGTGATTTGTTGAACGGTTTGAAGTGAATTTCCAGTTGCTGCTTCAACGTGATTAACGTTTACTCCTGTGACAACTAGACCTGAAACAAGTAATGATGCCATTAGCTTTTTCATAAGCACACGCTCCTTTTTATCAATATCTCTTTCTTGTGCTTACTGTTAGTATACTATAAATATTACTAAAATGACAATAATATTACAAAAACATTACAGATTTCATTCTAAAGTCTTACACAAACCCTTCATTAAACCAATGTTTATATTGTTTATCAACGTATGTGTTGCTTGATAAATGTGGATACATCATCAATAAACTTATGTTCTTCTTCTACAAATGGATATAAACTAGAAGCACTATACACTAAAAATTCTCCGTGTACTATTAAATCTAATACTTCTTTCGCTTCTAATGTTGTTGTTCTTTCTCCATATTCTCCAGCAATAATTAGGGTCGGTGCTTCTACTTCTGAAAATACTTCAGCAATACCCTTAGATTTAAATACCTCTTCGATAGCTTGTATTTCCTCTTTTGTTGAAATAGCATTCGTATCTTCTACATGTTTTAAAAATTTATTTATTTTACGTGGTTTGTAATATTTTTTATTATTTAAAAATTTAGACTGTTCCTCTTCATTCCAATTACGTATTTTATGAGCATATTTTCTAAATAATCGTTCTTCAGGTAATTCTCCCTCAACAGATGTAGGATTAACTAAAGTTAATGAAGAAACATAGTCAGGATATCTTACAGCCAAATCAGATATAATCATAGTAGCTAGTTCATGGCCAATAAATGCAGCTTGGTCTATGTATATGTAATCTAATAATGCGATAATGTCATCTGAAAACTCTTTAAATACTATGTTTCTAGGCTTATCAGAGTATCCATGCCCTCTTAAATCAATCAACACCACTTGAAATGATTTAGCAAGCTTTTTAGCCAAATTATTAAAAACAGAATAATTATCGTATGCTGTATGAACAAGCACTACAGGATAACCCTCGCCTAACGTATTGTAGTGTAATGTTGTTCCATCATTTCTAGTAAATAAATCCATTAGATTGTTCTCCTTCTAAGTTAAAGTTTTTCGGTAATATATCTAATAATTCTTCGATTGTTGTAATTGTAAAATCTACTTCTTCTTTAAGAGGCTCTATTTCAGCATATTCTTGTTTATACCATACACTTACCATTCCCATGGCACGTGCAGGTGCGACATCATTTAAAGCATCGTCTCCGACATACATAATCTCCTCTGCTTTAACATCTAGTTGATCAATCATATCTTCAAATATTTTTGGATGGGGTTTTCGATAACCTACTGTTTCAGAAGTAGATAAGTAATTAATCACATGCATAATACCTAAAGAATGTAATCTGAATTGCTTTATTTTTGATTTCCCATTAGCTATAACACCAATAAGATAGTCAGCATTAGACAATCTCTCCAAAGTGTATAACGTGTCATAATAAGGAAAGACATAACGATAGAAATGCATCTCAAAGTCATTAAATAAATCTTTCCAAGTTAATCTATCAATATGAAATTGCTTTATAATTTCTTTATACAAATCCGGTTTATCATTATCTTCATCATCATCTAACTCGATAAATTTATTTTTAAAATCAGCGAGCTGTACATGGACAAAATAATCATGAAATCTTTCATATTGTTCTTCTATAAATTTCTCACGTGATTTTACTCGATCTAGCAATGTCCCCTCTAAATCAAAGACAATTGCTTTTATATGACTCAAATCCATCTTAGTAACCTCTTCATAGTTTATTAATTCCTATTTTAGCAAATGAATAGGATTAGCGTAATACTTTATATTGAGATAATAATATATAACATAATACTGGTATACCTAGTAATGCCATGACTATACTGGCTGGTATTTGTATTGGATGAATAACCGTACTTCCTATGAAATCTGCCATTATCATAACAGTAGCCCCAATGATTGTATTCAAAATCATCTGTATTCCTAACTCAAAACGCCAATAATAACGACGGACTAATTGAGGCACAATCATACCTATGAAGCCGATAATGCCCACATAGGCTACGACAACTGCCGTTATAATTGAAGCTATAGTAAGTACTATAAATGTAATACGTTGAACATTTAAACCTAAAGACTGCCCCTTCAATTCACCCAGTTGCAATAATTTAATAGAACGGATTAATAAGGATAAACATACAATAGCTACAATTAATACGATAGCTATCACTATATTATTTTCAATTTCAGCAGAGGCAAATCCTCCAAATAAATAGTTGGCTACTGAATTTAATTTTTGTGGCTTAATTAAAATCAAAATATATAATAAAGCATTAAATAAGGCACCTATCATCAAACCAATGAGTACTAAAACTCGCACAGGATACCCGTGAGATAATGCCATAGTTAGTCCTAACACTATTACAAGTGTAATAAGACTAAAGCCAATAGAGAAAAAAGGAATCCACAAGAAACTTAAACCAAGAAAAAGTGCTAAACCTGAACCAAATGTTGCTCCACTTGCTAACCCCAACGTAAAACTATCAGCTAATGGATTATTAAGTACAGTCTGAAACATTTGACCTGCTAAAGTTAAAGTTGCTCCCGTAAGTACAGCTTCCATCACTCTTGGTAATCTAACTTTCAATAAAATAGTTTGATTAAATGGATCTGATAAATCACCAATTTGCCATACCAAACTTATTAAAGTAATCACTATTAATAATAATGTCCATATTAAAATTGTTTTCAACTTTTTCATTTTATTCTCTTTCCTATTTACAATATAGATATCGTGCTCATCATAACAAATTTTAAATAAAAAAAGTACTAGCCATTCAAGTTACCTACCTATCTAAAAACTTTACTTATAGGCCTGACATGTTTCTGCTAGTACTTTTAAATTTATATTATTTTTTATAAATAGCGTCTCTTAATTCTTTTAATCCATCATCAATTCTAGGTCCTGGTCGTGATATTTCGTCACCATTTACTGTTTCAATGCGATTGTGTTTTACCCCATTCGTTTTATCGAATCCACCACGTTTTTCGATAATTTTTTTATAATCAGATTGTGACATTCCTTCAGTTGAAATAAATATATCTGGATTGTGCTTTATAATGCTTTCTTTGCTTACAGATTTCCAACCTTCAATATCATTAAAGCTGTTTTTAGCTTGAAGTTTGTTTAACATATCATTAAAGAAAGTATGCTGACCTGCTGTGTAAATATCTGGTTTTGATGATACTTCAATAAATACATTTTGTTTTTTATGATGCTTTGGAATAGATTGCACTACTTTATTTACATTGTCTTTCGTTTCTTTGACTAATTGATTCGCTTGTTTTTCTTTATGCGTTAACTTTCCTATAGATTTAAATGTATCGTATGTTTCATCAATTGATTGAGCATCTTTCACATAGACGACCTTAATCCCGTCTTTTTTTAGTGAATCTAATACTTTTCCAGATGATGATTTTTGTGATTCGTGCGCAAGTATTAAATCAGGTTTTGCTTTTAATAGCGCTTCTTTATTTAAGTTCATTGAATCAAATTGCTTTTTCCCTTTTTTAACATTTTTAGGGTAATCATCTACTGTAGATACACCTACTACATTGTCTCCTAAACCAAGTTCATATAGAATTTCTGTGTTGCTTGGCATTAGCGAAACGATTCGATGATATGGTGATTTTCCATCAGAAGCTTGTTTATCTTTATTATTAGATGATTTAGAATCATTACCTTGACTGCAACCTGCTAGAATTAAAATTGTAGCTATCATGACTATCCACAAATGACGTTTCATATATTCTCATTCCATTCAGTTTAATTTTTATATGTATAATCTTTCTTTTAATCATATCAAATTCTATACAAATTTCATTAGGTTTTTCATTTTTTCAAAATATAATTTATTTTTACATTGATTTTAATAAAAAAGTCCCTACTACAATTAGTAGCAAGAACTTTGTTTTTATCTATTACTTATTTTCTTCAGTAATGACTTTTTGATCCCATTTTCCAAATTGATAATATGAGACTGCAAAGATACTACTTATAATAAAACCAATTCCCATACCTATAGCAATACCATTTTGACCAAACATTTTTGAAAAAAGCTCAGTTAATGGAAATCTTAGTATCCAGAATGAGATGATATTTAAAATTAACACTTGATACATGGCTCCTGATGCTCTCACAATACCATTAAACACAAAATTTAAGCCTAAGAATGGATAACAAAGCGCTACAATTCTCAAGTAATGACTACCAAAATTAACGGCTTCAGGATCTTGAATAAAGAATCTAATTGCAACATCTGCAACTAAAATAACAATTAATGCAATCGTAGTCATAATCATGAAATTATATAATGCAGATACTTTGGCAATTTGTCTAACTCTTTTCCAATCACCAACACCAATATTTTGACCTGCCATACTATTTACCGCCGTTCCAAGTGCCATTGCCGGTAACATGATTAAACTATCTAATCTTTGAGATGCACTAAAACCAGCTACAGTATCTCCACCAAATTGAGTCACTACACTTAAAATAGCTGCATTACCGCCTTGAATAACAGCCATTTGTAGACCGGCTGGTATCCCTAATTTTAATATTAATAACACTTGTTCTATAGATGGTACTTTAGGAATGGTGAAAGGAACTAATTCGTGTTTCATTGAATGATATAAACTATAAATAAACGCTAGACCTTGAGATACAACAGTTGAAAGTGCCGCACCCGCTATGCCTAACTTAAATCCACCTATAAATAATGGGGCTAAAAAAGCATTGAGTACAACAGCTAGAAAAACGATACGCATCGGTGTTTTACTATCTCCAAGCGCACGTGACACTGTATTTACAAAATTATATCCGAATAAGAATAAAATACCTAAAAAGCTTATTTGTAAATAGGTATTAGCTTGTCCTAATAAAGACTCCGGTGTTCCCATCAATAATAATAATTGCTTTGAAAAGATAAATCCAAGGGCACCAAAAATAATTGCCATCGTTGTCATAACAACAACAAAGGCATTCAAATATTGTTTTAAACCTTGATAATCTTTTTTACCGAAAAATTGAGACAATATCGTTAATACTGCGTTATTGAGACCAATAATAAAAGAAAGCATTGTAAGTAAAATCGTCGTTGAAATTGCAACTGCACCTAAAGCATGTGCACCTAATAAATTACCTACCCATAAACTCGCAATAATCTGAAACGAAGATTGAAGAAGGTTTGTAAGCATGATTGGTCCTGAGAAAAAGAATAAAGATTTAAATATATTACCATGTGTAAAATCTCTTTGATTACTTAGCATGAAACCACCCTCATTCATAGTAATTAAACAAGCGACTCGTATTATCATTTGATTATAACTTTTTTATCTTACTTATTCACTAGGATAATGTCAATTTGTAAATATAAGTCCCCTTTTTTAAGAATTAATTTATAGTTGCTGATGAGTTTATACAAAATAAAACTGTATTATAAGCTACAAAGCTCGTAACACAGTTTTAAAAAATTAGTATTTATTTAAGATTGAGTTGTCTCACCTTTAGGATTAGGTCCATATTGGTTTGTTCCTTTTTCACTGTCTTGTATGCAATAAGCTAAACAAATAAGTGAGATAGCAATTAAAAATATGAAATATATTAATGCAATTAGGCTAATTATCCCTATTAAAATATGATTATTTATATCTAACTGACTATCTAGGTGATATTCTTTTATAATTTCATTACTTAAAGATAGTATTGATGTGACTAGCATAATAACTGGTATCGTCATGCCTCTGCCAATATCATGAAATCGTCTTACTGATAATGTGAAAATTACTATATAAAAGATGATAGCCACTATATAATCTATAATGTCGAAAACAATACCAAAACTTCCTGTTATATTTGATAAAAAATCAAATAATAATGTTAAAATAGCCATTAAAATAGTATTAAGTAACAAGGCCCACCAGAAATCTTTTCTTCGAGTTCGTCCTTCTAATATCAAGGCATTTTGCCAAGATTTTTTGAATGCATTAATCATAATTAATCTCCTTTATTTTTAACTTTTTTAGGGTTGGGACCATACTGATTCGTTCCTTCTTCACTATTCTTAACACAGTAAACTAGAGCCATAATTGAAATGGCAATAGATGCTATTGCAAGAATTATTGAGACAATAGCTATAATTATTAATAATGCTACATTTGAATCAGAAATTTGAGAAATCCATTTATAATCCTCACTAATCTGATATATAGGGGATAGTAATGTTAAAACCAAATAGATGATTGGTATTGTTTTTCCTTTACCTATATCATGAAATCGTCTCACTGATATCGAAAACATAGGTATTGCCAGCACAACATAAAATATATAAAACACAATATCGTGTAAAACTTTACCATTTTCCATATGTGCAAAAACTAATGCAGCAATAATCGCCATGATTATTAAACAAATAATATTTAATAAAGCACCTAACCAAAAATCTTTGCGTCGTGTCCGTCCTTCACACGTAAAAGCATATTGCCAAAACTTTTTATATGCATTAATCATAATCATTTCTCCTATTTTTTCTTATTTCCTATTATATAATTTATATATTATTTTTCAAACGTTTTCAAAATAATAGTAATTTATAGTTATGATGAATTTTAAAATGATTATGATATGATTCAAATTCACAAAATCAAAGAATACCAATACTTATCATAATTCTTTATATACAATATTTTATTCAAAATACGGATCTAAAAAGGTATAATGTGTGCCATTTTTAATATTGAAGTAGTTCTTTCCAAAGTTATCTAACAAAGCATGAAATTCATTAGCATCTTGATTCGTAAAAGTACTTGGTAATTGAATTTCTTTTTTAAACTTATCATAACTATCAGTATTAGAATATCCTAATTTGGCATACAAACGTCTCGTATAACTATCTGGAATAAATTCTATTCCACCAAAAATGTAAACTATTAATACGTCAGCCGTTTCACTGCCGACGCCTCTAATTTTTAATAATTCCTTTCTCAAATCGTCTCCAAATTTTGAAACAATAGCCTCATAATTAAATTGATAATCATTTAACCATGATAATAAAGCATGTATAGCCTTCCCTTTATTTTTATAGAATCCACTCGATTTAATGATTTGTTGTAAGTCTTCTAGTGGTATATCTAAAATGTGTTGTGGATTAAAATTTGTTTCATGTTTTAAAGATGTTAAGGCTAAGTCTGCATTTTTCCAATTTGTATTTTGGACGAGTATTGCTCCTAACATCATTTCTATTTCACTGGCGGCAGGCCACCAATGTTGAGGCCCCATATTATGATATAGAATGTCATATAACTCTTGTGTTTGTAACAATTTTTCACCACTTTCTAGTTCTTTATATTAAAAATACCCCTATAACCGCAGCTATAAGGGTATTTGAGACAATTTATTTTATAATATTTACTACATTGTTTCTGGTGCTGATACACCAACTAATGCTAATGCATTATTTAATGTTATTCTTACCGCTTCTATTAATGCAACATGTGCTTTTGTTTTTTCAATGTCATTTGTAAGTACTTTTTCAGCATTATAGAATTTATGAAAATGAGAAGCTAAATCTTGAATGTAATTAGTCATACGATGTGGTGCTCTTGATTCTGCAGCACTTTCAATCGTAGTTTCAAATTCAGCTACTTTTTTCAATAATTCAATTGCTTTGTCATTAGTAATTTTTGAAAAATCAACATCAGTACTAACCTCAATACTTTGATCTTTAGCTTGTTTCAAGATAGAACAAATACGAGCATGCGCATATTGTGCATAATACACTGGATTGTCTTGAGATTGTTCTTTTGCTAATTCCATATCAAAATCAAAGTGTGTATCTGGGCTACGCATAGTTAAGAAGTAACGCGCAGCATCCACACCAACTTCATCCATAATTTCGCGTAAAGTAATCGCGTTGCCTGTACGTTTACTCATTTTAACTTCTTCACCATTTTGCATTAAACGTACCATTTGCATGATTTGAATTTCTAATCGGTCACTGTCTACACCAAAAGTTTCAAGTGATGCTTTCAAACGATTAATATAACCGTGATGATCAGCACCCATTAAATCGATTAAAATATCATTTCCACGTTGAACTTTATCAAAATGATAGGCAATGTCAGGTAAGAAATAAGTGTAATTGCCATCTTTTTTAATTAAAACTCTATCTTTGTCATCTTTAAAGTCAGATGTACGTAACCAAGTCGCACCATCTGCTTCATAGGTATAGCCTAATTCATTCATTTTAGCTAATACTTCTTTAATTTCTCCTTTTTCATAAAGAGATGTTTCGCTAAACCAACTATCAAAATGAGTATGGAAATCTGATAAATCTTTTTTCAATTTAGACATTTCATAATCGACACCTAGCTGTCTAAATGTCTTCAAACGTTCTTCATCGCTATAATCTTTAATTTCTGGTTGTTTATCAGCTAAATCTTTACCAATTTCAATAATATCTTTGCCGTTATATCCATCTTCAGGCATTTCATGACTGTTATCACCTAACGCCTCAAAGAAACGTGTTTCGATAGAGCGCGCAAGATTAGAAATTTGATTACCAGCATCATTAATATAATATTCACGAGTTACATTATATCCAGCAGCAATTAAAATATTAGCTAGCGTGTCACCAACAGCCGCATTTCGTGCATGACCGATATGTAAATCACCAGTTGGGTTGGCTGATACATATTCAAGTAAAATATTTTTGTTTTTAGATGTTTCTGCATTCCCAAATTGATGTCCTTTTTGGATTGCTTCTGGAATGATGTCAGTTAAGTATTGATTGTCTAGATAGAAATTAATAAATCCAGGTCCTGCAATATCAATTTGTTTAACATGTGCTTTACTAGCATCTAAGTTGTCGACAATCGCTTGAGCAATGTCTCTTGGGTTACGTTTAGCAATTTTAGTTAATACCATTGCGATATTTGTTGAATAATCTCCATTCTTTACATCTTTAGGAATTTCAATTTTAATTTCTGGAATATCTTCTGCTAATTCAGCTTTTTTAATACTTGCTTCTATTTCTTGAATAAGCGTCTGCTTTACTTGATCGATAATATTCATTAGCCTAACTCCTTATAATTTATTTCATATTGGTATGAACCCATTTTTTCATCATTTTGATATAGTTCGTAATGTACTTTCAGTTTACCACCATCTGGTGTTACAAAATGTAGAATACTTAACGTTTTAACATTTAATGGAATACGTCCAGCTGGTATATCGTAAAGGGTCGTTGTTTCCGCACCTTCTACAAAATGAAAGTTCATATTAATGTCGCCTTTACGGATCAATTTTACGCCGTCATCCTCTATCTTAATCGTTACATTCACTTTGGCATCATCTATATTTTCGTTATATCTAATGATGTGAGACTGACGCTTGTGCCATGATCCCTCAGTAGTAAAATCAAACTTCTCTTTATCACCGTTCTGTTTAATAATTTGTTTCGTTTGAATTTTTACATTATTTTCCAATTTACTACTCCCTTATCCTACACAATAATACATGATATTATAGCATAATTGCCCTATTGCTTGTAGTATTGGCCTATTTAAAATATTTAAAAAACAAAAAATGAGCAAACTATAATTAGTTCACCCACTTAAAGTAAAACAAGGATACTTAAATCAAATCTTCTACTGATTCAATATCAACAATATCACTTTGATACTTATATTTTTCCATTTGATACTTATAGAAATATACGATGCCGAAACTCAATGTTGTAATGAATATTAATTTATTCATGTCTATACCTCATATTCTATAATATTAATTATTTAATTTTTATATTATCATTTTTATATGTATGTGTAAATATACCCTCTCCTGAAATGATAACTATTGGAACGCTCCTTCTTTATAAATCACTTTTTCTTTATTTCCATCTATAAACTTGTCATAGTTTTCTTTTTGAAAGTCACTTAGCAACACTTTAGATGTGCCATATTTTAATACACCCGCTTCAGTTACAATTCGCATTTTTCTAAATAACATACCATCTTTAAGTCTTATCTCTATAACAGGTGCATAATCTAAAATATCAGCATCTTTAATTTCAAAAGTTTTAAATGCAATAGTGACACATGCAAACGTATCTTCTCCTAAATAATACACATGTAAGTCTTCTTGCTTATGTTGTCCTACTAAAAATCTACCTTTAACAAAATTTAACTCAGGATATTTTAGTTCTAAATAATCGATTAGTTCATCTTCTTTTAATTTAAATTGCATGGTCTCATCCCCTATATCAATTTTTAATTCATTAAAAATCATTAAACATTCCTATAATAATAGCCATTCATTCTTTTTCAAAATGAATGGCTGAATTTATAGCTGTATTTTATTTTCTTACTAAATTTAACAATTCTACTTCATATGATTTATCTTAAAAGCAATTGGTAAAATTATGCACCTGCATTTGATGCAATAATATATCCTAAAGTGAACCCTAAAATAGCGAATACTATTGCAGCGACGATAATGATAATACCGTGTGTCTTTTTACCTTTACTAATTGTTAAAGCACCAAACACAATTCCTGCTGGACCAAAAATAATTGGTAATACAATTAGTGATAACGCAGAAAATACCCATCCAAGGATTATAAAAACTAATGCATTATTATCTTTTTGTTGTTCAGGCATATTTTAACCTCCTTATGTTTATCTAAATTAAATATACATTTTTTTGATGAATTTGTTAATACTATTTAATCTTTTTTTACAATATAAATATAGAAAACAAAATATTAATTCATAAATTTACATTTACATATAAAAGAACAATTCAATGGTGGTAATAGTTATATACTTTCATAAATTAAAATTTTGCAATACCTATGATATAATTTAACTATAATAATCAAACAATTCAGAACAAAAACAAGAAGAGATTTCAATGCTTCTACAACGGAGGGGAATATTTTGATAACAAAAGTATTATATGGGAAATCCGAAATAGATGTTGAAGTTCCTGACGATAGCACAGTCATAGAACCCTTAAATATTGATCCAGTGGAAAATGTAGAGGGAACGATTAAAGATGTATTACAACATCCTACCAACTCGAAACCTTTAAAAGACATGGTTAAAAGTAGTGATACAGTTTCTATTGTCATTAGTGATATTACACGACCTACACCTAACCATATATTGGTACCGTTATTAATGGAAGAGTTAAGTCATGTACCTCGAGAAAACTTTGTGATTATCAATGGCACTGGCACACATAGAGATCAAACACGAGAAGAATTAATAAGTATGTTAGGCGAAGACATTGTTGACACTGTTAAAATTGTTCACAATCATTGTAATGAAGAAGAAAGCTTAACAAAAGTTGGCCATAGTCAATATGGTTGTGATGTTTATTTAAATAAAGACTATGTAGAATCTGATTTTAAAATTGTGACTGGTTTTATTGAGCCTCACTTTTTTGCAGGTTTTTCTGGTGGTCCTAAAGGTATTATGCCAGGTATTGCTGGAATTGAAACCATTCAAACTTTCCATAATGCCCAAATGATTGGCGACCCTCGTTCAACTTGGGGAAATTTAGATGATAATCCTGTCCAAAATATGGCTCGTGAAGTAAATAAAATGTGTAAGCCACACTTTATGTTAAACGTTGCATTAAACAAAGATAAAGAGATTACTGCAGCTTTCGGCGGAGAAGTTTTTGAAGCACACAAACAAGGTTGTGCCTATGTTAAAGAACATGCCATGTTTAAATGTGATCAACGATTCGATGTCGTTATTGCCTCTAACTCAGGTTATCCACTTGACCAAAACCTTTATCAAACTGTTAAAGGTATGAGTGCTGCAAGTAAAGTGGTTAAAGAAGGCGGTAATATTATTATGGTTTCTGAATGTGCAGATGGTTTCCCAGATCATGGTAAATTCGCTGAAATTTTCAAAATGGCAGATACGCCTCAAGGTATTTTAGATTTAATACATGATCCTAACTTTTCTGAAGTTGACCAATGGCAAGTACAAAAACAAGCAAGTATTCAAACATTTGCCAATGTATATGTATATTCAGAGTTAACTGACCAACAACTTAAAGACTCAATGCTTAATCCTACATCAGATATCGAAAAAACATTACAAGAATTAGAAGAATCGTATGGTCGTCCATTAACGATTGGTGTCATGCCTCAAGGTCCATTAACAATTCCATACGTAGAAAATGAATAATTTAAATTAATTATAGGAGGAATTCAACATGACTAATATAAACAATAAAGAAGAAAAATTAGATCAATTATTAAACAATATGGGAAGTGTAGTTATCGCCTTTTCTGGTGGTGTAGATAGTAGTCTCGTTCTAAAAAAAGCAATCGACAATTTAGGAACTGAAAATGTAATGCCTGTTGTAGTCAAATCTGAACTTTTCCGTAATGAAGAATTTGACCAAGCTATCGAACTTGGTAATAGCTTAGGTATTCATGTAGTAGAAGCTGAAATGTCTGAATTGAATGATGAAAATATTATTAAAAACACACCAGAAAGCTGGTATTATAGCAAACGTTTGATGTATAGCAATTTAGAAGATATCAGAAAACAAGTCGGATTTAACTATGTTATCGACGGAATGATTATGGATGACTTAGAAGATTTCCGTCCTGGATTAAAAGCTAGAGAAGAATTTAATGTTCGAAGTGTACTTCAAGAAGCTGAGCTATACAAATCTGAAGTACGTGATTTAAGTCAACAACATCATTTACCAGTTTGGAATAAACCAGCATTATGTAGTTTAGCTTCAAGAATTCCATATGGTGAACCTTTAAGCTTTTCAAAAGTAAATAAAGTTAATGAAGCAGAAAAATATATTCTAAGTCTAGGCGTTAATAATGTTCGTGTACGTTATCATCAAAATATAGCACGTATTGAAGTAGAAGATGATGCGTTATCTACAGTTATTCAAAATAAAACAAATATTACATTAAGACTTAAAGAGCTAGGATTTGACTACGTAACTATCGATTTAGAAGGTTATCGTACAGGTAGTATGAACGAAGTTATAAACACTAAGTCATCTGAATTTTAAGTATTAATTCTAATAATTATAAGGATGTCAAAATATGAAAGATAACAACGAACAACTAGAACAAATTCTAAATAAAGTTCACAACAATCAAATATCTGTAGAAGAAGCGAAAGCCCAACTCCGTCATTACGACGAATTGGGCTTTGCTAAAATCGATTTGCATCGTGCACAAAGACAAGGTTTCCCTGAAGTCATCTTTGGACAAGGTAAAACTAAAGAACAAATTGATCAAATTATCGAAAGTTTACTTAATACCAATCAAACTATTCTCGTAACTCGAGTGAATAATGACAAAGCGCAATATATTATCAATAAGCATCCACAATTACAATATCATGATTTAGCACAAATCATATCTAGTCCAATTGATGCTATACCTAAATCAAACGCGTACATTTCAGTATTATGTGCTGGCACTTCGGACTTACCTATCGCTGAAGAAGCAGCCTTAACAGCAGAAGTCATGGGTACAAATGTTCAAAGATTTTATGATGTAGGTGTTTCAGGTATTCACCGCCTTTTTGAACATATCCAAGATATACGTAAAGGTCACGTTTCAATTGTTATAGCAGGTATGGAGGGTGCATTAGCTAGCGTTGTCGGAGGATTAGTGGATCATCCTGTTTATGCAGTTCCTACTAGTGTAGGTTACGGTGCTAATTTAAATGGTATAACAACATTATTATCAATGATTAATTCATGTGCGCCTGGAACAAGTGTACTTAATATAGATAATGGTTTTGGTGCTGGTTATAATGCTTCGATGATTATAAACATGTTGGAAAATAAATAGAAATGGAGACACTAATATGAGTAATGCATTGTATTTAGATTGTCATGCTGGTATTGCTGGTGACATGCTATTATCCGCACTTGTAGATATAGGTGCTAACCCTCAGGAAATTGAAAATGAATTAAAAAAATTACCCATCGATACGTTTTCATTACATTTTAATAAAGTAATGAAACAAGGTATACAAGCCACGTCACTGAAAATTGATTTTGAAGAATCACATCATCATCGTAAAGCTTCTGATATTTATAACATTATAGATAATAGTACTTTAAATGATAGAGTTAAAACGCGTAGCAAAGCTATTTTCAATGTTATTGCACATGCTGAAGCTAAAATACATGGTATGTCAGTAGGCGAAGTTCATTTTCATGAAGTAGGCGCTATGGATTCAATCATTGATATCATTGGAGGCTGTATTGCTCTAGAACTTTTAGACATAGATACCCTTTATTGTTCACCTATTCCAACAGGAAATGGTCGAATAAAAATCGCACATGGTATTTATCCAATTCCAGCACCAGCTACTGCAGAAATATTAAAAGGAATCCCTTTAGCTCAGTTTAATGTATCTAGTGAATTAACTACACCTACTGGGGCAGCTTTTGCTAAAAGTCTTGTAACTTCGTTTGGTACATTTCCTGCAAATACAATGAAGAACATTGGTTATGGAGCCGGAACCAAAGATTTCGACTTTCCAAATGTGTTAAGAGTCATTCAATTTGAAGTACTAGACCAACAAAATGAAGCTGACCAGGTACAGGTCATAGAATGTCAAATTGATGATATGACCGCTGAAATGTTAGGTGATTTAATGGAAAATACTTTAAATCAAAAGGTATTGGACATATTCTACACACCAATTATTATGAAAAAACAACGCCCAGCTACTCAACTTACAGTTATTTGTAAACCAGATGATAAATCAACTATCGAAGATTTCATACTTACACATACATCAACGTTAGGTGTTAGAAGCTATACAGTTAATCGTCGTATTCTAAGTCGTAAATATCATGATATTGAAACACCTTA
>NZ_RXWW01000028.1:0-11245 GCF_003970495.1 Staphylococcus pasteuri | reverse complement strand
ATCAAAGAAATCGCCAAAAAGTATCATCAAAATATCCAAACTATCTACCAACAAATAACTAAATGTATGGTTGAACAACTCAATTTATAATATAAAAATAAACCAACAACTACACATCATCAAAGGATGATTTTGAAAGTTGTTGGTTTATTAATTATTTATTCAAATGCGTCAAATAATTCTTTGCTTGAGTTATTCCACATATCTTCATTATGATTTTGTAAAAAGTCTTTAAGTACTTTTTTATTCTCTTTACCAATATGATCGATAATAATTTGATGTTTCATAGATTTATCCATCATATTTACATGTTCAGGCATACTTTTATAACCACGACGAATGCTTTTATTTACTAGTAAATAGCATCCTGTTACACCAGCGTAATATGGGCCATGTTCTCCTCTTTCAGTAGTAACCCAACAAAGCCAATATTCTTTTGCTTCTTCGCCTTCTACTTCTGATTTGTCGGTAATCCATTTAACACCTTTTTCAACTTTAGCACGTGCATGCATGCCACCAATATCAATAAAAGCTTCTTGATTTGCAACATCTATAAATACTGGCGCAATATTATCTAAAGTAATTGAACCAATATTGGTACCTTTATGTCCATCTAAGGGATCATTTTTAATAATATTAAAATTAAAACCTTTCTTTTCTGACACGTAGGCCACCTCCTCTGACAATTTCCAACTGAATTCTATATTAAATGAGCAAACAATTTCTATCAATCGATTGATTAATTTAATTCATTTAAAAGATTAATAATAGAACCTTTTATCTCTTCATCCTTAATATTTAAAATCAATTCTTTTGGATAATATAATTTATAATCTTCTCTATTAATTCCTGTAATACTATTAATGACTAATGATTGATTACTAATTTCTCTAATTGAACCATCTCTTCTTAGTAAGTGAATGGGTTTACGATTAGAACCTGGTCGATCATAATCATAAGGTAAGTCTGAAAATGACTCGCTCACAAAGTAATAATTAGGATTAATTCCTCCCGCTTCAAATAACTCTTGAAGTTCTGAAATTGTTATTATTGAGCCGTCAAACGGAATATATTTAAATAAATCACGATTAATAAAACGACGTGATAAATCACTTAAAATCTTATCATCTTCATCAACCCATTTTTTCAAATAATAGATAACAACTGCTTCGTCTAAATCAACATATTGTTGAATTGTCATTGTCCCTTCGAAAAATGGTATAAAATCTTCAGGTGATTTCTTAAATTGATACCCTTCATTATATAGTTGTTTAGCTCTTTTCAGACAGTTATTTAATAATACCTCTCCGCCTCTGCTGACAGGATGGAAATATATTTGCCAATACATTTGATAACGACTCATGATGAAATTTTCAACTGCATGCATACCACTTTCTTTAATTAAAACTTCATCTTTAGAAGGTCTCATCAAACGTAAAATACGTTCCATATCAAAAGCACCATATGATACTCCAGTAAAGTAAGCGTCACGTTGTAGATAATCCATTCGGTCTGCATCAATTTGTGATGAAATCATAGATATTACTAACTTATTATCGTGAGTCTTATTAATTACATCAGCTACTTGTTGTGGAAATGTAGCTGAAACACGACTCAATACTTCATTTACTTCTGTATTTCCAGTAATAATTTCCTGAGTAAATGCCTCATGATCTGTATTAAAAATCTTTTCAAAGCTATGTGAAAACGGTCCATGACCTAAATCATGTAACAACGCAGCACACAAGGCAAGAGGACGGTCTTCATTATTCCATGCATCGCGACCTTCAAACGTCTCATCTATCATACGACGCACTATTTCATAAACACCTAGAGAATGCCCGAATCGACTATGTTCAGCTGTATGAAAGGAAAGATATAATGTGCCAAGTTGCTTAATTCTACGTAATCTTTGAAATTCCCTTGTCTTCACTAAATCCCAAATCAATTGATCTTTAACATGTATATACCTATGTATAGGGTCTTTGAATACCTTTTCCTCTGCAAGTTTCGTCGTTGCATACGATGATTGTGTCATGAAATACCTCCTTTTAAAGGGAGACATATATTTTTATGTCCCCTAACATTTACTCTATAAACTCTATTAAATTTAGTTAGTAGTCATAATCATTGATAGCATATATTCATTGTAATTTTCTTTAAAATAAAAATAATTGTGAACTAAAAGACTTTCTTCATTAATGCTAAATTCATGACTTCCCCATACATTTCTGGTTGATAAGATCTTATAATTTCAAACCCTTGTTCTTTATAGAAATGAATACCTTCATCATTTTGATTATCAACTTCTAAGAAAACCGTGTCATACTTCCCTTTAAATGACTCTAAACCTTTTTCTAATAACAACGTACCATAGCCTTTATGTTGAGACTCAGGATGTACATAATGCGCTGATAAATATAATTCTTCACCATAAATAAAATTGGCAAAACCTACAATTTCTTCATCTTCTTCTGCAACTAAAAATAATTGCTCTTGCATTCTTTTCTTTAAATGTTCTTCGTTATATGACGCTGCTAATAATTCATTGATTGTGCTAGCAGCATAAATATTTAAATACGTATTATACCAAGCTTTTGTTGCTACATCTCTAATCGCTATCGCATCTGTACTTGTTGCTTCTCTGACTCTATGCATTTTTGTCTCCCCTAACAATTACAAGTTATTAATAAATGCATTATATCATATATGTATCGTATTCATTTAACGCAGCGTATTTAATTTTATATACTTATATATTTTTTAAAATTATCTATGAAAACAACTCATAAAAATTCATATTTTGTATTCTTCGTATTGTAAGAAGTACTATAAACATAACAAAGCCCTTCACTAATACATAAGCGAAGGGTCTTATATTGTACTACAAGTTATTTACATTAATTCTATTGTTTGAATAAATGATTCCATTCTCTCGCTCTTTCTAATGCGTAATTGTCTTTCATGATATCGCCAGGTCTTTCAGCTGTACCAATAATGTAACCAGCGAGTTCTCCGCCAATAAATTCTAATGTATATTTCATTTGATCAACACAAGGTTTAGACTTCACTTTTGGACAGTCTCCACCTACTAATATTAATCTAAAGTCTTTTTTAGACATTATTTCTTTAAAATCTGAATATCTTTCATCTACCATTGTTTCTGACCAATGATCAATAAACGCTTTTAATGATGCTGATAAACTATACCAATAAATTGGCGACGCAAAAATGACAACATCACTTTCTAGCACAGTTTTAATTAATTGTTCATAATCATCTGGATATGAATCTATCTTCTTATCATTATGACGTACATCTCTTACTGGATTTAATTGATATTGTGTAACGTCTATCCATTGGTGTTCAACATTTTCTAATGCGTATTGCGTTAATTGCGCTGTGTTTCCTTCTGGACGACTGCCACCGAATAAAACTGTAATCATTACCCTTTCCTCCTTATCTATTATTCTTTAAGTAAGTTGCTCAACTATTCAATATGTTTTTTTACCCGTTAAAGTTAAAAATATGTATCAGAGAATGAAAAAATTTTAACTATTATATCTAATCAATTGGAATTATATAAATTTAAAATATCCCGTAAATCGCCAATATTTAGCTTATTTACGGGATTAATTTTAAAAAAGGTTGGTTTATTTATTTGTTAATTGGAAATAGAGAATCGATTTTATCAATTTCGTCTTGTGATAATTTTACGTTAGCCGCTTCAATATTTTCTACCACTTGTTCAGCACGTTTCGCACCTGGAATAACAACATCTAACGCTGGACGAGTAAGATAAAATGCTAACACTACATTAGCTATAGTTGTATCATGAGCTTCAGCAATATCTGTAAGCTGTTTTACTCGACGTACATTATCTTTAAATACCTCAGGTTTAAAGTCTCTTCTTGTCGCACGATGATCTTCAAATGTTGTATCTTCATCATATTTACCCGCTAGAATTCCAGACGCTAATGGGAAATATGGCACGAATGTAATTTGATTATCAGCAGCGTATGCCATCACTTCTTCATTTTCTCTATGCAATAAATTATATTCTAATTGAACAACATCTACTAAACCATCTTTATTTGCTTCTTTTAATTGATCTAATGTGAAGTTAGATACACCGATTGCTTTAATTTTTCCTTCTTCTTTTAATTCTTGTAATGCTGCAACTGCTTTATCTTTTGGCGTATTATCATCTGGAAAATGAATATAAAATAAATCAATATAATCTGTTTGAAGACGTTTTAAACTGTTTTCAACTTGTTGTTTAATAAACTCTGGATCATTATTTTGATGTACATCATTGTTTTCATCGAAGTAATGAGAACCTTTCGTAGCAATTTTGATTTGTTCTCTTGGATATTCTTTCACAACTTCTCCAACTAATTCTTCAGAACGTTCAGGACCATAAATAAATGCTGTATCTAGTAAGGTAATTCCATTATTAATCGCTTGTCTAACAACTTCTTTACCTTGTTCTTCATCTAAATTTGGATAAAGATTATGTCCACCTACTGCATTAGTACCTAGTGCAATTGGAAATACTTTAACATCTGATTTACCTAATGTTACTTCTTGAGCCATTCTATTCATCTCTCCTTCAGCGAATTGTATTTTAATGCTTTATGTTTACCCTAAAATTAAACGTATCATTCATATAGTAATATTTGATATTATAAAGTAACTATGAGAAGGAGTTGATTAAATGAGAATTAATGTTTTACAACATACACCAAATGAAGGTGTAGGAGCTATTGGTGATTGGGCAAAAGAAAATAACCATGACTTATATATCTATCATCCCTATTTTTATAACGGTGTATTACCAACTGCAGACGAAACAGATTTACTTATTATCTTAGGTGGGCCTATGAGTCCTAATGATACAGATGAATGGATTTATAAAGAAAGAGAACTTATAAGAGACTTATTAAAAGTGAATAAGCCAATGTTTGGAGCTTGTTATGGTGCACAACAAATTACAAAAGCGATTGGCTACACAGTAAGTAAATCACCAGTGAAAGAAGTTGGTTGGGATAAAGTTTACCTAGAAACTGATACTATTCCATACTTACCAAAAGAATTAATGGCTTTACATTGGCATGAAGAAATGTTTCAAATACCTAAAAATGCCGAGCTATTATTTTCAAGTGAGCATTTAAACAATCAAGGCTTTCTACTAAATCAAAATGTAATTGGATTACAATTCCATTTTGAACCAGGGCCTTACGACGTTAAAGAAATCGTTATTAATGACTATACTTATGCAGTTGATTCAGTATTAAATCAAACGCCTCAAGAGATTATTAACTATGATGTACCTGAGGAAAATAAAGAAGTCATGTTTAAATTATTAGATTTCATAACGCAATCATAAGATTAATTAAAAATCGTACTTTTAATCTCTTCAAATTTATATCCATTGACTATTAATTAATTTTTTTATTTAATGTAACTATAACAGTTACATTTTGGAGGATGTTATGAACTTAGAGTTTAATATTGCGATTCATGTGCTCGCTTTCTTAACAAAACATAATCATCAAAGATATCACAGTACAGCATTAGCAGAACTTACTTGCATTAACCCTGTTCAATTACGACGAGTTGCAACGCTTCTTACCTATCACGATTATATTGTCACCATTCGTGGAAAAAGTGGTGGCTACCAGGCTAATGATATGACAAAACATGTTAAACTGTCTGACTTATATCAATACTTTGTGTTAGATAAACAACCTAATCAAAAACGTATTTTTACAGGGAAGCAATCAAGTCATTGCATCATAGCAAGACATATTGCCGATACAATGACATACCATCAAAACCAAGAAGCAAATCATATATTAAACTACTATAGTTCTATAACTATCCAAGATATAGTTCATCAAATACAACAGGAGGACAACATCAATGAACAAATATGATCTAATTATTATTGGATTTGGTAAAGCCGGGAAGACATTAGCAAAATTCGCAGCAGCACAAGGACAACAAGTCGCAATGATAGAGCAATCATCTGCTATGTATGGCGGTACTTGTATTAATATAGGGTGTATCCCATCAAAAGTACTTGTTCATGACGGGATTGCAGGTACAAAATTTGATGATGCATTTTTAAGAAAACAAGAAGTTGTACAAGCATTAAATCAAAAAAACTATCAACTTTTAGCAAACGACGAAAATATAAGCGTATTGAATTATAAAGCGCAATTTAAATCAAATACTGAAGTTCATTTATTAGATAAAAACAACGACATCATTAACACTATTACAGCCCCACGTATCATTGTTAATACTGGAGCTAAAGCAAATATTCCTAATATTAAAGGTATCAATAATGCTAAACATCTATTTGATTCCACTGGTTTATTAAATATATCTTATCAACCTAAACATTTAGTAATCATTGGTGGGGGTTATATCGCTTTAGAATTTGCCTCTATGTTTGCTAATTTAAATACTAAAGTAACCATCTTAGAACATGGGGCAAAATTAATGCCTAGAGAAGACCGTGACATCGTTAATGCAATTATTAATGACTTAGAGAATAAGGATATTACTATTTTAACTAATGTTAATACGACTGAATTGATTGATGATGGCGACAAAACAATCATTAAAACAACTCAAGGAAACTTTGAATCTGATGCTGTATTACTTGCGACAGGACGTAGACCAAATGTCGACTTAGGATTGGAAAATACTGATATCCAATTAACTAAAGATGGTTCAATAGCAGTGAACGAACATCTACAAACATCTGTAGAACATATTTATGCAGCTGGTGATGTTAAAGGTGGTATGCAATTTACTTATATATCATTAGATGATTATCGTATTATACAATCTCATCTTTATGGAGATGGAAATCGTACAACAGAAAATAGAGGTTTCATACCTTATACTATGTTTATAGATCCACCATTATCTCGAGTAGGAATGACTAGCGATCAAGCTAAATTAGCAAATTATAATTATATAGACAAGCTACTTCCCGTCAATCAAATTCCTAGACATAAAATTAATAATGACAGTCGAGGATTATTTAAAGTAGTCATTAATAAAGAAAATCATCAAATTTTAGGCGCATCATTATATGGTAAAGAATCAGAAGAAATGATTAACCTAATTAAGTTAGCAATGGATCAAAACATTCCATATCAAGTTTTAAGAGATAATATCTACACACATCCAACAATGACAGAATCATTCAACGATTTGTTTAATATATAAAGAAAGAAGCCATCATTCGTTAATATGATGGCTTCTCTACTATTATTTCAATGCTTTTTTCTTTTCAAGTTTTTCTTTTAATTTTCTATCTTGTTCTTCTTTACGTCTTTTACGTTCTTCATTACGTTTTCTTAAACGTTCTTCTTCTTCAGGATCTCGAGGTTTTTTCAGTTGTTTAATAACTTTTTCAATTAATTCCTCTTCAGTTAAAGCAGCTAGTGGACGATTATTTACGAATGCAAAAGTCTTACGTCTACCCGGACCACAATATGACTGACAACCTATTTCTATTTCAGCTTCAGGGTCTAACTTTTCTAATTTCTTTTGCAAAGTTTTAACATTAACTGCCTGACATTCATCGCATATTAAAAATTTATTTTTCATATTGTCATCGCCCACCTTTCTATCTATATATTATTTTTTAATAGTTATCTGTTTTTATTATTGTAATGCTTACTTTGTATATATAACTTTAATTATTTTACTCTTTTTACCAAAAAATTCAAGTTACTTTTGAACTATGTAACGTTTTGTTCATAAAAAAGCCTTCTAAAATAGATTAGATATTTATCTTCAAGTTATTTGTTATAACGACGATAAAATCAATCATTTTAAAAGGTTCATATCATTATTGCCCATGATATATTTTAAATAATAATGGTTTAATACCATTAGAGGTCCATTCTTCATATATCTTTTGTTTGTCGGCATTTTGGTGAATAATGGCAATACCACAATCTCCACCGCCAGCTCCTGAAGTTTTAGCAGCACCGCCATGTTGCTCAGCGATGTCACACAAATGCTTTAATTTCTCTGTTTCAATATCTACTGATGCTTGATCATCCATTTGACGAATGATAAGACGATTTTGACGAATCATCTTTTGTACACCTTTAATATTGTTAGTTTTAAATGCATGGATTAAATTTTCAACACATTGATGTGAACTATCTAAAAATTCGCCATAAAAAGCGGGATCAGATTTAAGTCTTTTAACTTCGCTAACTAGGTGTGGTGAAGATGCTGGTGAACCAGTCCATCCTATTAATACTTCCATATTTTCTGGCGCTTGTAATGGTTCGATATGAAGACCAGGCCAATTCTTATCTAATACCGTATTTACTGAAGTCGTTTCGATTTGCTGCTTAACCCAGTCATGATCGAATGTACTATATGCTAACCAACCACTATAAACACTTACGGCAATGTCGCCACAAGAACTTAAACTTTGTAATTTCATATTCGAAATAACTGCTAATTTATAAATATAAAGATTAGATAATTCTAATTCATAAAACTCGTTAAGTACCTTAACAACTGACACTAACACAGCGGCACTTGAACCAAGACCATACTTATTACCATTAGCATCATCTAAGTTACTATCAATTGTTAAATGAAAATGTTTTAGAGGGATATCACAACTCTTAGCATATTGTTCAAACACTTCTATGGCTGTGACAACATAATTTAATTGTTTAGCTGCCTGTGGATCAGAAATGACGATGCTATCTTCATCTCTATAAAATGTTACAGGTTCATGATGTAATGTCTTTGAATGAATTGTACCTTCTACTTGATTTGAAGGTTCGATTGTTGCTGTAACAAAGCGATTTAATGCAATTAACACAGATTTATATCCTGGTTCTGTAACTGCATATTCACCAGCTATATAAAGTTTACCGGGTGCTTTGACCTGAATCATTCTATCAATTCCTTACTTAATTATTTCAACGCCTGTAGCGATAATATCACTTGCAATTATTTTTGAATCATCAAAGTGTTTTTTAAATTGTTCAATCACTGCTTGTTTATTTTTCTTTTCAACAAGGACTTTCACATTTGGACCAGCATCCATTGTGAAATAACAAGGTAATCCCATTTCCCTACATTCGTGAACAATAGCCATTGCATCATAGCTTTCTTGTACTAAATATGTAAATGGCGGTTGAGCACCAAGGTTTGTAGCATGCATACGTAAACCATTTGCCTCAATCACTTCTCCAAGATGTTTAAAGTCTTTAGATGACATCGCGCGCTTAACTTCAGCTATATCCTCATCCACGTGATCTAACCAATATTGATAAAAGCGAGATGTATCACGTGTCAACGACATACCTGAACGACTGGATACTTTTTTAGATTGATTATTTATAACAACAAATATCATAGATAAATCATCTTCCCAATGATTTGCATCAACTGAGTAAGCATATGACGTTTCGTCATCGTGACCCTTTTCCCATTCAGCAAAACCACCGAAAATGCTTCGAGATGCCGAACCAGACCCACGACGTGCTAAACGAGATAAATCTTTATCTGTTAATCTAAGTTGTAACGCTTCATTACAAGCTGCTGCGAGTGCTGCGTATGCACTTGCAGATGATGCTAAACCAGCAGCTGTCGGAACAAAATTATGACTATCAATACGAGCATGTAAATTTGTACCTGCTATTTCTCTAACAATATCCATATAAGATTGAATTTTTTTAGTTTCTTTTTCATTGGCTTCTTCACCATTTAAAATAAATTGATCATTTTGATAGTCACTGTCAAACGTTACTTCGGTTTCGGTATAAAACTTTTCCAATGATACAGATAGACTATTATTCATAGGGATAATTAACTTTTCGTCAGCTTTTCCCCAATATTTAATCAATGCAATATTTGTATGTGCACGCGCTTTGCCACTTTTTGCCAATGGGTTAACCTCCTAAATACTCAATCCATGTATGTGCAGCTCCTGCTTTTTCAACTGCCGCTACAATTTTTTCTGCAGTATGTAAATCTTCAGCTAGTAACAACATGCTTCCGCCACGTCCACCACCAGTCAATTTACCTGCAATTGCACCATGGGATTTTCCTATTTCTAACAACTCTTCTATTTTATCATGACTTACTGTTAAATTTCTTAAATCTTGCTGACATTCATTAAAAATATTGGCTAATTGTTTGAAATTATGATATTCGATTGCCTGACTTGCTTGGTATACTAAGTCCCCAATATTTTCAATATGTTTCATGTATTCTTGTGATTCACATAAATTGTGAACATCTTCAACTGCTTGTTTTGTTGAACCTTTTACGCCAGTGTCAATAACAACCATATAGCCGTTTAATTGAAGTGTTTTTAAAGTTTCAGCATGACCATTTTGAAACCATACTGGTTTATTAGAAACAATCGTTTGTGTATCAATACCACTTGGTTTACCGTGAGCAATTTTTTCTGCCCAGTTAGCCTCTTCAATTAGTTCTTTATCACTTAAAGTTTCTCCTAGAAAATCATAACTTGCTCTAGTAAAAGCAACAGCTATTGCTGCACTTGATCCTAACCCTCTTGAAGGTGGTAAATTAGTTTGAATTTTAATTAATAATGGCTCTTCTACACCCGTTTTGTCGATAAAACGTGTCACGATTGATTTTAAATGCTCTGGCGCATCATAAAGAAGACCATCATAAACATCACTTTCGATGGCTGAATAATTTCCCTTTTCAAGGCTTTCTATTAACACTTTAATTTTACCGGCGTTAAATGGAATAGCTATAGCAGGTTGGCCAAAAGTTACTGCGTGCTCGCCTATCAAAATAATTTTACCGGTAGACTCCCCGTATCCTTTTTTTGTCATGTTATTATCACCTTTTATTATACCTTCACTAATCTGATTCTTCATTGTCTTTACGTGTTTATGTTTGTATATATAGTTTTTTACAGACTAATATTTTAACGAGTATCATTTGTAATGATATTATTACGATTTTAAATAACAAACTATATATTTTATACCTATATACAAAATCTTGAATATATTTACCTTTAACTAAGGTTTTGTAAACATTTTTACATTTTATAAACTTAAGTCTGCTATTTTTATATAAATTTTTCCACCTAAACTATAATACTACAAATAATTCTTGGAATACACAGATTTATATATAATATAAGAAATTTAATGTACTCAATACATCATTTTTATAGTTTATTAAACTACGTTATCAC
>NZ_RXWW01000027.1 GCF_003970495.1 Staphylococcus pasteuri | reverse complement strand
GTTTGAATATTAATGACAAAAATAAATACAAATGATTTAATTAAAACTGATTTGACTACTAGATTAAAGGTAGATGGAATAACTGATACCTATGATGTATATAAAATTAAACTAGATAAACTTTATTATAATGATCAAAATGATAGAATTGCAACTTGGATTAGTAAATATAAAGCAGATAATCACTTAAATTCATTTGATATGAGTAACCGTGAGAAGTACAACGATATTATTGCTGATTTTATTAAAGAAAGTGATGAAAAAGCCTTTAAAAAAACTAAGAATAATATTAAAGCTTTAGGTCAAACTGAACCAGCAGTTATACTGAGCGATGGACGAATCATTGACGGTAATCGTCGTTTTACATGTTTAAGAGATCTCGCTAAAGAGGATTCTAAGTTCAATTATTTAGATGCAATTATTATAAGTAAAGATATACAAGATAGTAAGAAAGAAATTAAATTATTAGAGTTATATTTACAACATGGACGTGAAGAAAGAGTCGGATATAATCCTATAGATAGATTAGTTGGCGTATATAATGACATTGTTAAAAATGAGTTAATTACAGTTGAGGAATACGCTAAAAATACTGAACAATCAACTACTGAAGTTAAAAAGATGATAGACCGTGCAAATTTAATGGTTGAGTTTCTAGAGTTTATTAACATGCATGAACATTATTACTTGGCGCGTGATTGGGAATTAGATGGACCATTAGGTGAAATAACGTCAGTACTTAATAAAATAAAATCTGAAGAAGAACGAGAAGATTTAAAAAATGTTATTTTCACTAATATAGCTGCTAAGCCTGATACTGATATGACACGTTATATACGAAAAATTAAAAATATAATAAATACACCTCAATTTAAGCCATTTGTTGAAGATAATATGAACTTAACTGAACAATTTTTAGAAAAATTTGACGATGAAGATGAAATTACAGTCGAATTTATTAATAAAGAAATTCGTGGCGATGAAGAATTAAGAGAAGAACTTAAAAATACGTATGATAAATACCAGGAAAAAGTCAAAAAAAGAAATAGTATTAATGCTCCGAAAAATCAAATAGAAAAAGCAATAGATGCATTGCAAAATATTGATTTTGAGATTGTGTTACGACTAAATGACGAAACAGACTATCCACAATTCTTAAATGCTTTAGAGATGTTAGAAGAAGAAGTCAAGAAAATTAAGGATAGGTGTACGGTGATGTTTCAAGTTCAATTGAATCATGATGAACAACTAACATTAGAAGTAAATGAAAATCAAATAGAAAAAATAATTAGTCATAGAATATATAAATTACGTATCAAAAGATATGTAGAAAGTTATACTGACTCAAAGATTATATTTAGAAAAAACATATACTATAAAGATATTCGTAATGCGATTGAGCAAATAGAAAAATTGGCTGATAAACTAAATTCAAATGTAATTATTGATGAAAATGTTATTCAATATGTAAATAGAATTGAATCTTATATTGATTATAAATATACAGTTGGCAATGATATTAAAAATGATGATTTAAGGTTTAATGAAAGATATATTGAATTTAAAGAAATAGTTGATCAAACATTAGAAAGAAAATTAAGAACAAAACAAATGAAAGACGCTTTTTACTTAACTATGATGCAAAAATCAGGGAATTTTTCTGTTCCTGGATCTGGAAAAACATCTACAGTATATGGTATGTATGCCTATTTAAATACTACAAATAAAGTAAATAAAATTATTATGATTGGACCTTTGAATGCATTTAATTCTTGGATAAATGAATATCAATCTTGTTTTGGTAGTAGTAGAAAACTTAAGTATTTGAATATTAAAGATCTCAATACATCTAATGAGAAGAAAATGGCTTTAAAATACGAAAGTGGAAATAAAGAATTGATATTACTTAACTATGAAGTTCTCTATATTTTAGAAGATGAAATTAAGAATTTAATAACTGAGAATACTTTAGTTGTATTTGATGAAGTTCATCGTATAAAAAATCCTGAAGGTAGGAGAGCAGGAGCTGCTTTAAGAATAACTGAAAATGCTAAATATATGGTAACTTTGACCGGTACACCTATCCCTAATGGTTACAAAGATATTTACAATCTATTAAATTTATTATATCCATATGATTATAACCACTTTTTCAATTTTGAAATTCCATTATTGAATAATCCAAATGAATCAGAAGTTAAAATGATTAATGATAAGATTCAACCATTCTTCACAAGAACAACTAAAGATGAACTGGGTGTGCCACCTACAAATCCAGATAAAATTATTGATATAAAAGCGAGTTTAGAGGAACAAGAACTATTTAAAATTATTTTATCAAAATATAAATCTAATCAATTGGCGCTATTTGCTAAAATTATGCAATTAGAAAGCTCGCCTTCACTTTTACTTGAAACATTAGATTTGAAAGAATTTGAACATATGCTTGATTTAAGTGTTAATCATGAAGAATTTGTTGAATATCAAGATTATTCGGAAGACATAGAAAATTTAGTGGCTCAAATTGATAGAACATCTAAAATGAAAGCATTACTTGAACTTGTTAAACAACTTGTAAGTGAATCTAAAACAGCAATAGTTTGGTGTATCTTTATTAAAACAATGTACAAGTTAAAAAGCGATTTAAACAAATTGAATATAAGAGCAGAAGTGATTTCGGGTTCAGTTAGCCAAGAAGAAAGAAATGAAATTATCAATAAATTTAAAAATAAAGAAATAGATATACTAATTACTAACCCTCATACTTTAGCAGAGTCAGTTTCATTACACCAAAGCTGTCATGATGCAATTTATTATGAATATAGTTATAATTTAGTTCATTTGCTACAATCCAAGGATAGAATCCATAGATTAGGGTTAAATCAAGAAGATTATACACAATACTATTATTTCCAACAATATTATCCAATGGAACAAGGTAACTACTCTTTAGGAGAAAGGATATATAAAAGATTAGCTGAAAAAGAACAATTAATGCTTGATGCCATTGATAAACATGAGTTAGAAATATTACCTACTGAAGACGAAGATTTAGAATTTTTCTTCAAAAATGTAATAGATCAATAAATTTAGCAAATTGTTTTTATTTTCATATGAACAACATTGGTTTTGAATATGATTTACTATATAAAAAGAGAGCGTAAAATACGTTCTCTTTTCTTTAAATAATAACTGCTTTATAATTCAAAAAATAAGGAGTATCCAATGAAATTAAGAAAACTAAATAATACTGATAATTTTGAAATATCTGGGACATTATTATTAGCTGGTTCTGAAGAGCAAGGAATTTTAAAAAGTGATGGCAGCAATTTTACATTATCATTTAGTACGGATATTGAGTTGAAATTAGAAGAAGTTATACAGGAATGTGAATTTATGACTGTAAAAGGTGAAACATTGTACCTAAGGAACGGTGTTCTTTCAAAGTGCTCAACAAACTTTCCAGGAGGTAACGAGTTCGAATACTTATTTACTCAAATTTGGATATCTATATCACATAAAAAGATCCCTGAGACTTTTGATAGTGTAAGTATTAAATTTAGTGGTTTAAAGAAAAATATAAATCAAACACCTTTTAGCATAAAACATAATAGGAAAAATAACGAATATATTATCAATATTGATAGTGAAAATCTCAAGAAAGAAATCATTTCATTAAACGAAGTTAGTTTGTGTTTATTATGTAATATGAATAATAAAATTTACAGATTTAACGAAAGTAATTTTCAATATGAAAATGCACTAAAGCTTGAATACAAAAATTCTTATTATAGTGAAAAATGTATCTCAGATGCCTTAAATATTGCCTATATTTTTAGTTTTATAACTAATGAAAAACATAAAATTGAAAGTGTAATATTATCTTCCGATAGTAATTCTTACAAGGTCTTCCTTGATTTACCCTTTGATTTCAAAGAATATCACAAAACAAGTATTACTCATATTACAAATGGTTTCTTCCAAAAACATCTATCAAAAATATATGAATTCTTTTATAGTAATCGTGATTCATTTGAAGATATTTTTTCGAGTTATATAAAATTAATGTATACACCAAAATTTATTGAGTATTATTTAGTTGATTTATTAAAAATTAACGAAGGATTACATAGAAGACTCGTTTCTAATGATCAAATTAATTTAGTAGACCGTTATAAAGATTTATTGTTTTCACTAGATAATGATTTGCAAGATTACTTAAAAAGTATCGTTAATTATGATGATTCATTACATGATTATTTAAAGAATTATAGGCACTATTATTCTCATTATTTTCCACATACAGAAAAGCCAACATATTCTAAAGATAATATAATTAATATTTCTAAATATACTCTTCAACTACATAAGTCTTTTATATTGTTTAAAATAGGCATTCCTTCTAGCGAAATAATATCTTTATTAAAATGTACTCATTGATAAATAGTTTATAAATTCAGTGTATGATATATAAAGTTCCTTGGTTAAGTGAATAAGTCAATTTTTGTATTATTTATTTCCTGATTTACTTTTTAATGATATAAAAGTATAGCTATAAAAATAAAATTATGACTATAGTAATTAGTTGATTGGATTCGTTTGATATTGTAATAATCAACAAAAGCGCTAACTATTACAAATAGTTTATTTATTTTTATTTAATAATTTATATAAAGCAAATTGTAAGACACTCATATTTTCGTACGTTTCAATTTTTTTATTTTTGTTTTCAATTTGATGTTTAAGGTATTTGACTTTATCAACCTGATTATCTATTTTTAAATGCCTATCCAATTTTATATGTTTCTTTCTATTTATTTCTTTACTCTTTTCTAAACCATAAACAAATAGATAAGTAGATAAAGGCATGAGTATCATAAATAAAATTATATTAATTATATAA
>NZ_RXWW01000003.1 GCF_003970495.1 Staphylococcus pasteuri | reverse complement strand
GCATACACCCATCCTAGGTTTGGTAGTGCTTTTAATATTAGGTATTACTTTTATCTTTATAAAACGAACTTCATCTAAAAAATAATATATTTTATATTAATTTCTCCTTTCTTAAACTTTCATAAATTAATCTTTTTTTCATATAAGTATCGATAAATACCAACTTCTTATAGTTTTTATCGATACTTTTTTCTATGGTTAAATCGAATTAACGACAATTAAATAATATTAAATTCTATTTAATTAAATAAAATAAAAAGAATTCTTTTCAAAACTTAAATGCCATAAATATTTTTAAAAAAATTATATATTTATATTGACTTAAAAATATCTTATGTTATATTTGAATCGTAAATAAATTTTTTGGAGGTTTTTATATGAAAGCAAAATTTTTCACAGCTAGTTCTTTGTTAATTGCCACTTTAACGTCCGCTACTCTTCTCAACTCAGCACAAGCCGACACTATGTCCACGCAACATCAAGATAATAACCAACAAGTTAAACAGAGCCAACACCAAAAGAAATCTAACATTCAGAACAAAGACAACATTAAACCTATCGAGAAAAAAGAAAGAGCAAATGTTATATTACCTAACAATAATAGACACCAAATTACAGATACGACTTTAGGACACTATGCACCAGTAACTTTCATTCAAGTCAAAACTAATGGCGGTACTGCAATTGCATCAGGGATCGTAGTTGGTAAAGATAAACTTTTAACAAATAAACATGTCGTCGATGCTACTAATGGTAATCCACAAAACCTAACTGCAGCCCCTTCCGCTATTAATGAAAATGACTTCCCTAATGGTAGCTTTACTGCTGAAAATATCACTAAATATCCTGGTAACGCTGATTTAGCTATCGTAAAGTTCTCTCCTAATCAAAACGGTGAAAATATTGGAGATGTTATTCAACCAGCAACAATAGACGGTAATGTAGATTCAGAAACTAACCAACCTATTACTGTAACTGGATATCCTGGTGACAAACCACTTGCTACTATGTGGGAAAGTAAAGGTAAAATCACTAAACTTCAAGGCGAAAATATGCAATATGATTTAAGTACTACTGGTGGTAATTCCGGTTCCCCAGTATTTAACTCAAGAAATGAACTTATCGGTATTCATTGGGGTGGCGTTTCTAATGCTTATAATGGTGCGGTTTACTTCAATGATGATGTATTAGATTTCTTAGAACAAAACATTCAAGATATTAACTTTGCAAATAATGACGATGGCAATGATGACGCCGCTTAATTTTAAAATATTTTAAATATAGCTATAAAATATCCATCTAATGGAGGTTTATAAATGCAAACTACATCTAAATACAAATTATTTAAGTTAGTTACTTTTTCTATCATTGTTGCTTTGCTGTTATCACTAAGCGCTATAACTAATATTAAAACAGCTCAAGCTAAACAAGATTCAGATCAACTTGAAATTAATGTAAAGAGTAACAAAGTACCTCAAAAAGTAGAACAATTAGCACAACAACAGTATGTTGGCTATGCACAAGCACTTGATAAACAACACAATAAGCAAAGTGGGAAATATCAATTAGGCGAACCTTTTAATATTTATAAATTTAATGGCGAGGAAGATAATAGTTATTATTATCCTATTTTGAAAGATGGCAAAATTGTATACACACTAACAATAAGTCCAAAAACAAATTCTGACTTAAAAAAATCTAAAGAAGACGCTAATTATAGCGTGAAAATATCTAATTTTATCGCTAATGATTTAGATAAAATTAAAGATAAAAATTCAAAAATCACTATCCTTACTGATGAAAAAGGATTTTACTTTGAAGAAGATGGCAAAATAAAATTAGTTAAATCTACACCACTACCTACTAACACTAAGGAAAAAGAAAGCAGTAAAACTGTTTCTTCAACACTCAAAAAACAATTAAACAATACATCTGAACCGACTAAAATTAAAGAAACTCAATATGCAGAAAATGAAAGTAATAATCAAGTTCAATATGAAAACACCCTAGATCATTTCAAAATTAGAGAACAACAATTTGATAATTCTTGGTGTGCAGGATTCAGTATGGCTGCCCTACTTAACGCTACAAAAAATACAGATAAATACAATGCATATGACATTATGAGAACTTTATATCCTAATGTTAGCGAAGCAGAATTACCACAATATTCTACTAATCCAAATCAAATGATAAGATACGGTAACTCACAAGGTAGAGATATCCAACATCAAAGTGGCATGCCTTCTTATAACCAAGTTGATCAATTAACTAAAGATAATAAAGGCGCTATGATTTTAGCACATAGTGTTGAAAACAGACCAAATGATCCTCATCTCGGTCACGCTCTAGCCGTGGTTGGTAATGCTCAAATTAATAATGAAGATAAAATTATCTATTGGAACCCTTGGGATACTGAATTATCTATTCAAGATGCGGATTCTAACTTATTACATCTATCATTCAACAGAGACTATACATGGGATGACACAATGATAGGTTATTAATTAACATAGTCATTGATATTGATTAGAGGTAGGTGAAAGTATGTATCAACTTCAATTTATTAATTTAGATTACAATCCATCAACACTCACAAAGGAACAGCTTAATTTGATTCAACAATTTTTAGGTAATTGGAAAAACCAATCACTTCAAAAATCAATTAGTATTCGATATGAAAGACATACTCATCTTAATCAATATCAAATTATTCAAATTGATTCTAACCATCAGCGTATCAAAATACTACCTGAAGATAATCAGCAAATAATATATACGTTAGACTATGAAGATGCACAACATATTTTAATACAAACATCGATTCATCATTCTTATGGCACTTCAAGACCAATAAGATATGAAAAATAAATTACATTAAAATCACAATATGAATAACGCCGTTCAAAGAAAGATACATTAAAGTATCCCCTTTGAACGGCGCTTTAATATGATTAATTAATGAGTAGTTGAACTCCTCTTACTATGTTAATGATAAATAGTATGCCTGAACCAATGATTAATATAGTAGCTAAAATAAATAATAGTACCATTAGTGTAGTGTTACTATCGTAAAATGCTGGTGCCATTGCAAAACAAATTAAAGACACGACGATAAATAACCACGATAAAATATGATTGAATAATGCATTTCTAGAATGTGTAGATGCAGGTTTTTCACCCACAATCCAAACAATAAGTGGGAACAGTACGGGTGCAAAAAAGATACTTAAATAGCTTAACGATCCCAGTACATTATTGGTTCTATTATCCAATTCTCTATTGTTATTTTCCATCCGTTGCCACCTCTTTTTTTATTTTATTTCTTTGTATATACTCAATTATTTCCTAGGTTATTTATTTATACCTCTAGTAGCGTTGATTTACACATTATCGTCTATATATCCCATTTAATTAACTATCTAATAATATAACCCTGTTTACCTAATATATCTAAAATACTTTTAGCCTGTATATTCATACCTTTTGTACTGATAATTGGATAATTATAAAAATTTAATACTTGTTGTTCTAAATTTGTATCATTAAATAAAAATTGATGAGGATAATGTTCTAATAATTCTTCAGTAACAGCTTGTTTTAACGCTAGTATTTTAGCACCGTAATGCATACCCTCTATAAGCGGCAACCCAGTACTTTCTACTTCAGAGGTAAACAACAAATGATTACTACGGTAATAAGTCTGCATTTTCAAACAATCAATTGAACCAATAAATCTTACAGGTAGTTTTTCTTTACGACATTGCTTAAACATTCGTTTTATTGAACGTGTTTCATCTCCGTTTAATGTGATTTGTATATAAGAAGGAATTTGAAATTTCTTAATTGCTTGTCCCACTTTTACTACTAAATCAAAACGTTTATAGTTTTCAGTATTAGTCGGATAAAATAAATGGATGGCTTCATCATGTACTTCAGGGTACGAAGTAAATAGTTTTGGCTGACAAACTTGAACTTGGTCGTTATATGGTTCTACTAACTTTTTCATTTCATTAGTCTGAACAATAATACAATCTGCATCACTCACGCTTTTTCTAATCTTTTTCTTTAATATATTCATTTTCAATCGCTTAAGCATACTATCTGATTGTTTGTACGATTCGTTTATGAATGCAAGTGCTTGATGAACATATAAAATCTGCTTTCCACTAAATCCCGAGACACCATAATTTAGTAATGACACAATACAATCTGGTTGTAATTTTTTTATCATGCGCTTTAATGTAACAAATTCAAAATAGATTCTGTGCAAAATTGAATATTTAATAAATGGAAACGTCATGCCTTTAACGTGTTTAGATTCATAGACTCGTCTTTTACTTGTAATAAATAGCCATTCATTATGTTTATCTTTTAATACTTCCTTATTAAAATAATCCGATATGGTTTTTGCTCCTCCATATTCACTTGCATAATCTAATACTAAAATCTTCATCTTTCCATCTTCCTAATCTATCATTAGAGGCTAACATTTAATCTTTCGAAATATTCACCATTAGAATTGATTTCAGTATATTTATAGCTAACCCCTACATTCATTTCTTTAATTGTTTGATCTGTTTCATCATCGCTTCTACATTTTGTTCAATCTTAAATTCACTTTCATAAAATCGGCGGGCATTCGTACCCATTTCTGCTCTCAATGTTTGGTTATCAGTTAATTGACTTACATATGTCAAACATTGGCGATAATCACCATTATTAACCCAATATCCGCATTGCTGTTTGACAATTTCACTGCCAGCATCTGTATTACTATCAGTCATAGCAATCACTGGTTTACCAAACATAAAATAACTTGTTAGTCGTTGAGGGTAATTAGGTATAGTAAAACGTTCGTCTAAAAATATAAATCCTACATCACTTTCTTTTAACAGTTGATGATAGGCACGTTGAGATAATCTCTGTATAGTAATTACATTGTCAATATGTTTAGTAGCTTGAACAACATCTTCAAATTCAGTGCCATTACCTACAATCACCATTTGAGCATTGGGTATTTGGTTAAATCCTTGTGCAACAGCTTTAATCTTGTCTGGTGATTGTGGTACACCAATATTCCCACCATAGATAAATGTAACTTTTTCTGCATCTAAACCATATTGACGAAAGATTTTTGCCTTTTTATGACTAAATTTTTGTGAAATATCGTATAATCCATTTCTAAAAATGTGTATTTTATTTTTCACAATATTAGGATGATGATTTGTAATAAATTTCTCATTAGCTTCTGACATTACACCAATATAGTCTGAAACTTTGTATAGTAATGTTTCTTGCTTTTTAAAATATCGATACATAAAGCTATCTTCTTTTAACATATTTAAATCAACAGCATTTTGTGGAAATATATCCTTTAACAATAAAGCCGTTATTGCATTAAATTGTTGCTTCAAATCTCGAACTAGTGGCCCAATTGTGACAGGTGGGGTTGGGTATAGAATCAACTGAAACGTATCGTTAGGAAAATATTTACCAATGGCACGTTTAAATAATCGACTAATGATTAGCATACTAATGCCTCGTTCAATTGCATTTGTTTGATTAATATTTGTGGGTAATTTCACTCTTAATATCGATACATTATCTTCTTTAATTACATGCGTCTTTTCTACGTGTCGTCTCTCCAAAGGACAGAGCACAACAACGTCTTCATAATATTGTTTTAATTCATTAATTAAATCAGGATATAACCCAATGTCTTTAATCGTTGAAATATTGACTACCGTTAAAAATATTGCTTTCATGTCATCACCAAGTTGTTTTTATAAATTTATCATCGAAAGGCTATAACACTATAGTTTCGATTGAGTATATTGAATTGATAATTTATGTAAATTTTTTCTAAAAATCAAAGGCAATACTATAGCTGGTATACATATACCGCTATTAATCGCTAATAAGAAATAATAAGGACCTAAATTAAACACTTTGAGTAAAATAAACATTAATCCCAAACTAACAACTACACCGCATAAATAAATGATTGCTTGTGAATAAACAATGTTCATTGCATTTAATAATGTTTGATAAGTAAAGGCAATAATAGATAACATCACTATAGTTGCGGTTAAAAAAATAAATATCCATTCGATTTGATATGATTTACCTATCCAAAGATTTATGACTAAATTCACCATCCATGTCATGAAAAACATACTTATCAATATCATGCATATAATGATCATTAATTTTTTATGTATACGTTTAATATCTTGAAACTGTTGCGCTGTTAGTTTAGCTATCATTAAAGTCCATAGCGGGGATAAAATAACCGTTGCCATAGTTAAAAATATCGAAAATAGTTTATACGTTAATTGGAATTCCACGGAATAAAAAGGATTGAAAAAGTAGCCAATAAGTAGTGGTCCTGAATTTAATAAAGTTAATGAAGCTACATCTAATAAAAAGAAACCTCCACCAAGTGACAATAACGGTTTAATTAAATCCTTCCGAAATCCACTCATGTCTAATTTGACTATCTTTCTACATTTCCTAAAATAAAATACTGTAAAAATCAAAGATACACTTACATTTATTGAAAAATAAATCACGCATAACGATACAATGCTGTGCAAACCAATCATGTTCATCGCTAATATTAATAAAGTACTAATGAATAAATTTAAAAATTGCATCAAATTAACAATATAAGATTGAAAATGAGCATGATAAATATAAGTTATGGTATTTAAATAAAATACAAATGGAAACATAAAGAATGTGATTAAAAACATTTGATTTACGTCTGATTTTGAATTTTTTATATGAAATAATGTTGTCCAATCCACCCATTGATTAACGATTAACCCTGCATAAAGTAATATAATTAAGGGAACAATCATCGCTACATAAGTCGTGTTAATGACTTCGTTTATACCATGTCGATCTTTCTTTTGAATAGCAATTGTTAATAGATTCCTTAAAGAATTAGAAATACCAAAATCCATAATATAAAACCATGTCATTGTAGATAATATAATTAACCAAATGCCATACAATTCATCATTGTTTAAGTATTGATTTGTCACTCGATAGAACAAGAAATTTGCACATAGTGATAATCCTGTAAATAATCCAATTAAAAGAACATTATTTTTATAGCTTTGATTCATGTTGTAATTCCATTCCTTCTTTTAAATAAATGCCCCATAATATATAACAAAAAATGCCAGCATTCGTTGAACTAAACATAATCATTTCTCCCATATTAACGAGTAACGTCGATATAAATAGTACGATAGTTAAACGAAATGGATGCTGTACAATGAACAACATAAACACGAGATAAATCAAATAACAAATTAATCCGAAAATACCTGTAAATATAATTAATGCAAAGAAAATATTCCCCGCTTCAAAGGTAAAGTTAAGTAAATCCAAACTTGTATTATTCACTGGTATACCAAATCCTCCACCAAATAAGGGGTATTTATCTAGTGCATCCATTAAATATTCAATTTGTATATATCGAGAATATAATGCTTGGTCACTTCGCTGTCCTTTAACTAAAAAGGCTTTAATGCGTTCTTGAATAAAAGGATTCATAAAAATGATTACTACAGTCATAACTACACTACCGAAAATCAACCATTTATAACGTTTATGCATATTCATCAATAAGAAATACAAGCAGACACAAACAACAAATGATAATACACCTGTACGTGAATTAGTTTTCACTAGTTCATAAGTGCCAATTGCTACTATAATAAGTTGGCATATAATAAATTGTCTTTGATAATTGATTGATACAAGTATAAGTGTCAAACCCATTACCATAATGATTGCAAATAAATTTGGATGATTCAGTACACCTTGAAACGAATAACCATTAAGCAATTTCCCTATTGGTTGATTAATATAAAATGACGAACTTATAATCAACAACTCGATATATACGGCTAACCAAAATATCAATTTTTTAAAGTCTTTGATTTGTGAAATTAATAATACAATGATCATTAACGGTAAAAAATAATTGATTAATTTAAGAATTGCAACCAATGGAAAGGCTGATGTCAACAAACTCGTAATCGCATATATTGTCATTAATAAGCACGAACCAAACACAAATAATGACATTACTTTACTTGTCGCCCATTGTCTTGAAGATTGATATAAGAAATAGCTACCACAAATGAAAATCAAGACATATTTCATTATATTAATGAATAATTGACTACCTTCAAAATCAATACCAGGCGAAATAAAATAACGCATCATATAAAGAAATATAAGTTTAACGACACCTATCTCACCTTGTTTAATGAGCAGCAAAGAACAACACATTGTAATCAATAATAAAGTTTGATTCTGTATGCTTAAGATAAATAAAATAATCGTTAATAAACACTCAATCCAAAACGAAATATTGATTTTAATACTTTTCTGCATTTACTTTCTCCACACCGTATCATTAATGATATCTTTATAACTTTGTATAATTTTCACTACCTTTTGAGAAACATGTATATCTTTATAGTCATTTGCCTCAATGATTGGAGATGCATTATCTTGCATCTTTTTAACCAGCGCAACCGACTGTATGATATTGTCAAAATGGATGCCGCCTAATACAATCGTTCCTTTATCTACTACTTCCGGTCGCTCTGTAGAATTTCTTAGTAATACTGCTGGAAATTTAAGTATTGCAGATTCTTCAGATAAGGTACCACTATCTGATAACACAACATATGCATTTTTCTGTAAGGCATTATAGTCTATAAAACCAAATGGTCGTAAACGCCGTACTAAAGGATGGAAGTTCACTTGTTGTTCATCAATCATTTTCCAAGTTCTAGGATGTGTAGAATATATAATAGGCAATTGATAGTGTTCAGCGATTTGATTAATCGCATCCATTAATGATTGAAAGTGGTCTTTGTGGTTAATATTTTCTTCTCTATGTGCAGAAACAACGATATATTGTTGTGTTTTTAAATTGAGTCGTTCTAACACATCACTCGCTTCTATTTTAGACAACTGCTCATGTAACACTTCTTTCATTGGTGAACCTGTAACAAAAATATGTTCTCGTTTAATCCCTTCATCTAATAAATAACGACGACTATGTTCTGTATAAGGTAAATTAATATCACTAATATGATCTACTATTTTACGGTTAATTTCTTCTGGAACATTTTGATCAAAACAACGATTGCCCGCTTCCATATGAAAAATAGGAATTTTCAATCGTTTGGCAGCAATAGCTGATAAACAACTATTTGTGTCACCAAGTATTAGCAATGCATCTGGTTTCTCTTTCTTTAATACGTCATAGGCCTTTTCTATAATATTTCCCATAGTTTGACCCAAATTATCACCAACTGAATCTAAATAATAATCTGGTTCTCTTAACGATAAATCTTCGAAAAACACTTGGTTTAAGGTATAGTCGTAGTTTTGTCCTGTATGCACTAATATGTGATTAAAGTAAGTATCACATGCTTTAATTGTTGCTGATAATCTTATAATTTCAGGTCTCGTACCTATAATCGTCATTAATTTCAACTTTTCCATATTTATACCTCCAAGAAATATGTATCTGGATGTTCAGCATCGAAGATCTCGTTAGCCCACATCAAAGTGACCATATCTTCTTCACCTAAATTTTCAATATTGTGTGTATAACCTACAGGTATATCTATGATTTCCAATTTATCCGAAGACACTACATATTCAATAATTTGTTTGCTATCAGGTAATCGAAAGCGAATGATACCTTTCCCAGCTACGACTAAAAATTTTTCATTTTTAGTATGATGCCAATGATTTCCTTTAACTATACCTGGCTTAGAAACATTAACAGAAATTTGTCCTCGATCTGACGTTTTAAATATTTCTGTAAATGAACCTCTGTCATCTTTATGCATATGCAATGGATAGCCGAATGCATTATCAGGTAAATAACTTAAATATGTGCTGTATAACGCCTTTTCAAAAGGATCTTCTAAATAAGGAAGCGACAATGTTTCTCTCATTTTTTTGAAACGTCGTAATAACTGTTCAATTTGACCTAACGTTTTACGATGTACATTGGGTACAATTGTAAATTCTGCTTGCTTCGTTGGTTGGCCATTAATCGCTCTTATTAATTCATGGATAACATCATCAATATAATTCAATTTAAGTTCCTTTGTTCTATCCGTAATGTTGATAGGTTTATTTCGAGCAATGTTATAACAAAATGTCGCAATCACTGAGTTATAATTAGGCTTACACCACTTACCAAATAAATTTGGCAACCTGTATATAATAACTTCATTTCCATGGTCTTGTTTAAATTGTTGTAGTAACAATTCTGCTTGTAATTTACTTCTTCCATAATGATTATCTAATTCTGCTTGTATTGACGATGTAAATATAATCGATGGTCTCTTTTTATTTCTACTAATGATTTGTAACCAGTCTGAAAGTTGATTCACATTACATTTATTAAATATATCTTGTCTCTGTGTATCACTTATATCTTTTGTGGAATTAAAGCGATTCAAAGCAGCTAAATGAACGATAATATCAGCATTTAATAGATATTGTTCTACTAATTTGGAGTTAGTTTCACGAGATATTTCATAGACTTGATATTGCTTATAATTTCTCAATTCAATACAAAGGTTCCGTCCTATAAATCCTTTCGCACCAGTTACTACAATATTCATTCTTGATGTTCCTTCCCTGCAGTTGTTATTGAGTCTGATATACTTTTAATTCATTTCTTACATACTCTAAAGTTAATAATTTTTCTTTAATTTCTGCTACATTCAGTCTTTGTGTATTATTAGAATTATATTCATAAATCGTTTTGTCATGATGTTGTCCTTCATCAAAGTACTTATCATAATTTAGGTTACGTGCGTCTACAGGTATTCTGAAATATTCTCCTAAATCCTCGCAGCGTGCATATTCTTCTTTAGTTAACAAAGTTTCTGCTTCTTTTTCTCCATGCCTTGTACCTATAATTTGGATATCATTATTTGCCTCAAACAATTCTAATAAAGCTTGTGCTAAGTCTTGAATTGTACAACTAGGTGATTTTTGAACCATAATATCCCCATTTTCAGCATGTTTAAAAGCATAAATAACAAGTTCAACAGCTTCGTCCAAGCTCATTAAAAATCGAGTCATTAAGGGATTTGTAATTGGTAACGGCTCTCCTGCTTTAATTTTTTCAATGAATAAAGGAATAACTGAGCCACGTGAAGCCATGACGTTACCATATCTTGTTCCACATATAACAGTTGCTAACGAGTCGACCTTTCTCGATTGAGCGACAAATGTTTTCTCCATTAATGCTTTAGACATGCCCATAGCATTAATCGGATACGCTGCCTTATCTGTAGATAAACAAATAACCTTTTTTATTTTGTGATTGATAGCACTTTGTAACATATTAGCAGTACCTAAAATGTTTGTCTTCACCGCTTCTAATGGAAAGAATTCACATGAAGGAACTTGCTTTAATGCTGCTGCATGAAAGACAAAATCAACGCCGCTCATAGCTAAATCAATACTGGATAAATCACGTACATCTCCAATATAGAATTTTAATTTTTCACTTTTGTATTGTTTTCTTAAATCATCTTGTTTCTTTTCATCTCTTGAAAATATTCTAATTTCTTTAATACCGGTGTTAAGCAACCTTTGAAGAACAGCGTTTCCAAAAGATCCAGTACCACCCGTGATTAGTATCACTTTATCTTTAAACATAATAAAAAATCTCCTATTTATAAGAATATTCTGACTAATAATTATAAAATGACTTCCACCATTATCCATTCACAGATTCATAGATTCATTTAACTACGAAAAAATAACATTTAGTATTTTGAATGTTATTATTCAGAAGTGATACACAACCATTTCTTTTATTAAAACCATTTTAAAAATCGTTTTATTGTTTCAGGTTTACATGGTCTATCTGAATATATCACTTCATTATTTACAATTGCTTTAGCATTTTGAATCATTTCTTCTATTTCATTACGATATGATGATAGCTTTCGCTCATTAAACAATCCATTTAATGCGAAGGGACGTTGCTCTATAGAATGTGCATCCGAAGCAATAAAGTGAGCTAGATGACAGTCAATTAAACGTATAGATAACCTTTGAATATTTTTACCAAATTGACCTAATAACGAATCTGCTGTCAATTGACTTAACGCACCATTGCAAATTAACTCGTATAAGATACATGGATTTTTAGCAATCATTTTATTCCTTTCAGGATGAGCTATGATAGGTATGTAACCTCTGGTTTGTAATTCAAAAAATAAACGTTTGGTAAAATGAGGAACTTCTCCAAAAGGAAATTCAATTAATAAATATCGAGATCTATTTAATCCTTGAATACTACCCTCTTCAATACCCTGTATAATTTCATCAGTTATTCTTATTTCCTGACCTGGATAAAACTCAATCCCTAATGATTTAATTTCAGGTAATTGTTTTAATTCCGCTAATTTAAGTGACGTTTGTTGAAAGCTATTTTGATATTTAGGATGTAAATGATGTGGCGTAGCGATGATGCAAGTAATTCCTTCTTGTTTTGCTTGTTTAAGCAATTGGATCATTGCTTCTTTTGATTGTGGGCCATCATCCATATTAACCAATATATGGTTATGAATATCAATCATGATTTGTCATCTCCGTAGTAAGCATAATATTTAGAGTTCTTCTCTTGAGGTGCTTTATTTAATACGATACCAATAATTTTTGAACCACTTTTTTCAAGTAATTGTTTACCTTTCTTAACTTCTTCTTTATTATTTGATTCAACGTTAACGACATATACTGCATGTTGCGTATAGTTAGAAAATAATTGTGCATCTGTGACTACATTTACGGGTGGCGTATCAATAATGACAAAATTATATTTTTCCGAAATATGATCAAACATATTTTTAAACGATCTTGAGGTAATGAGTTCTGAAGGATTTGGCGGAATAGGTCCTGACGTAAGTACATCCAATCCTTCAATGTGAGTAGATTGAATCGCACTTTCATAATCTGACCATTTAAGTAATAAACTAGACAATCCTTCATTATTAGGCAACTTAAAAAGATAGTGCTGTGTCGGTTTACGCATATCACCGTCAATAAGTATCGTTTTATAACCAGCTTGGGCAAATGAAATTGCAAGATTAGCAGATGTGGTTGATTTACCAGACCCTGGTCCATCTGACGTAACGACAACACTCTTAATAGGATAATCTGCACTTGCAAATAAAATATTTGAGCGAATACCTCTAAATTTTTCACTAATAGGAGATTTCGGTTGTTCATTAACAATTAATTTGGGATATTTTCTTCTTACATTTGACATTGTACTTCCTCTTATACTTTAAATTTTTGTATGACACCTAAAACTGGTAACTGCAATTCATCTAAAACATCTTGTTCAGTTTTAATGCGTCTATCTAAAATATGTTTTAAATAAATGATAAGCAATGTTAAACCTAAAGCCGCAAGACCAGTAAGAAGCATATTATTAGTTATATTCGGTGCTACTTTATTCTCAGTATCGCTCGCTTTAGATAATACAGATACATTATCTACATCCATAATATCGGGCACTTCTTTAGCAAAAACTTTTGCAACTTTATTTGCTATCTTCGCCGATACCTTGGCATTTTCTGTCACTATAGAAACATTAATAATTTGAGAATTCGATTGATTCGTCACTTTTACAAATGAACTTAATTCCTTAACATCGTATTTATAGTCTAGTTCTTTTGAAACTCTCTCAAGTATCCTTGGACTTTTAATTATTTCTGCATATGTATTAACTGACTGCAAACTATTTTGCACATTATTTGGGTTTACGACATTGTTCTCAATTTGTTTCTGATTAACTAAGATCTGTGTCGAAGCCGCGTATTTCGGGGTTACGAATAATGATGTAAAAATTGCACTTAAAATCATAAAGATAACAGGGATGGTGATAAGTTTTTTAATATTTTTACGTAATACTTTGAAAATGCGACTTAAGTCTACCTTTCCTTCCATCATAGGCCTCCTCAATTAGACGTACTATCATTGCTGTGTTGAAGCGCTATTTCGACTATTTGTTCTATTTATAAAATTGTGCCAACGCTCACTATTATAAAATGAATTTTATAATAAATATATCGAATTTCATTATATCATGTTTTTTGAGCGATATATATTCAAAAAATGTATTATTAGGTCTCTTTTTTTCGAATAATTCGTATCATTTTCTCTAAGCCATAAAATATGTGAATCAATTTATACTCAGTTCTATCTTATATAAATAAAACACCTACTCGATACAACTTCGAGTAGGTGATCTCACTTAATTATGAAATTGTATATGTTTTTTCTCATAAAAATGGTTCACTGTATTGAGTAAAATACCTAAAATAATGATGCTTCCTGAAATAAACGTAATCGTCAAATAAGGTAAACCTATAGATAGTAAAATTGATCCTAATATAGCTCCAATAAAATTAGCAACGTTAAATATAGATGCAGCTAATGTACTTGCAAGTAATGGTGCTTCTTGAGCACTTAAAATAATTTTACTATTAAGCAATGGTGTTGTTCCAAATGTACCAAAAACAAATAAAAAGCAGATTAAAAATGCTAATATCGCATAATGCACGAATGTTACAAATAAAATGATTGTGATAAATAGCAATAAGAAAGTATAGAATAAATATTTAGTTAATGCATGTTCTGGTACACTTCCTGTGACTAAATTGCCTATTACCCCACCGAGACCAAATAAAAATAAACATATTGTTAAGCCGACGATTTTGAATGGTGCAAACTCATGTATCATTGGTTCCATAAATGTATATGTTGTAAATACACCTGAGTAACCAAAGACAATGATTGCTATAATGATTAAGATGTGAGGGTTTTTGAATACTGTTAATTCTTTAGAAATATTTACTTCTGAACTTAATGATACATGTGGCGTGAATTTCATCATGCCTAGCATTGTTATGACAGCTAACATAATCATAATGCCAAAAACAACTCTCCAATTTGCTAATCCACCTAAAAATGATCCAAATGGTACGCCTATCATTACTGCTATAGTCAATCCAGCTTGCACTAAGGCAATGGCTTGTGGTTTTTTAGCAGGTGGTGCAACTGCTGCTGCTACACTCATACAAACACCAAAGAAAGGTGCATGCATTGCCGCAGACAATACTCTAGATAATAATAATACATAAAAATTAGGTGCTAACATTCCTATTACATTACTAATAACAAATATCGCTACGAGAAGAGGTAATAGTCGATGTGCATGTACTTTCATAGTAGAAATTCGCATGAAAGGACCTATTACTGCAACACTAATGGCATAAACACTTACTAATAAGCCTGCACTTGAAATAGATACACGCATATCATTGGATATTTGAGTTAATAATCCTGTTACGACATACTCAGCCATTCCTACAGTAAATGTACCTAACATAAATATGAAAAACATCATTTTATTTTCTCTCATCACTGCTTCCCCCTTTAATCGTTTCGTTAAAAAATCAACATGCGTGATATATTACAAAAAAATTGGAGGTACGTGAAGAGGGAAATTGATATTTTTTTAAATACTCCAAGCGAGTTCTCATAAGCTTTCATTCTATTTTCATTATATTAAAATTAAGACAATTTTTAATTAAGCATTCTAAAGCATCATCTTTAAAAAATCATAATTCTTCTCTCTGAATTACTTTACATTATAATGTATATTTTTTTAAAATTGACGATTATGTGACACTAAGTAATTTTTACTACATACTAAATAAGCAGGATTATTCATTTAATATACAGTAATATGTATAAACGTTATAATATAAGAAAATATATTAGGAATTATTGTATAGGAGGTATAACATTGGGAAACCAACGTAAAGATCAAGATGAAAAAGTAATTGATCAAGAAGATAAGAAGTATAAGCAATCGTTTTGGGCAGATGTATTGAGCTTTATCCCCGAAATAATGAGTGGTATTGCCCGTGTTATTCGTTCTTTATTTTAAAAAAATTGAAGTTGATACCTTGAAATTTACTTATTTTTTACAAAAACTTAATTTTTTCACCATTTGTCTTTACAAATCGTTTAAATTATTATATACTAGTTTCTGTTATTGATTTGGAGGGATACTCAAGTCTGGCTTAAGAGGCCAATCATTTATGATTGGTAGGAGCTTTTAGCTCGCGTTGGTTCAAATCCTTCTCCCTCCGCTACTTATATTAAAGCAAGTTCTTCATTGAAGAACTTGCTTTTTTTATTACCTAATTAATTAACGAGGAGTATCGAATAAATCGATACTCCTTATTTGGTATATTTAAATTTATTTATGAGGATGGAATGTTTTTTGTGGTGTATAAATTGTAACACCATACTTATCTGCAATTCTTTGTGTTTCTTTATTAATTAATTGATTATATTCTTTTACTGAAACTTCACTCGCTTTAGGTAATCTACTTTCTAATTCTTGATATTGTTTTTCAGTCATACCTTTAGGAGCAATACCACCATATGGGCGTTCACCTTGTTTTGTTTGTTGTGTATGTTCTACTTTGTTAGTATCTTGCTTTTGAACTGAGCTTGCATACGCCACACTAGATACTCCTGCCATAGCAATTGTTCCAGCCAATACAGATCCTGCTAACATTGTCATCTTTTTCATTGTTAAAATCTCCTTCCAAAGTGAATAATTAACTACATACTCATCATAACAATTTTTTAATTTTAAATCATTTATTTTTATAATTTTTACATAAATTTAACTTTTATATTTTACTATAGTCACTATTAATTTTTAAATATAAAAGAGCACCTAACAAATATATTAAATTTTGT
>NZ_RXWW01000026.1 GCF_003970495.1 Staphylococcus pasteuri | reverse complement strand
ATGCTTTTTCAGAAGTGTTGCCATCTTTGTCTGTCGCAGTAACTGGTAATGTTTCCCCACCTTTTAGGTCTTCATTAGATGGAATGTCGATGACATAATTACCGTCGGCATCGGCAGTTCCAGTTGCTGTTGTGCCATCTGGGAACGTCACTGTTACTGTTGAACCTGGTTCTGCTGTTCCTGTAATTTGTGTATCTTCACTTGTTACAGTATTGATTGTAGGTTCATCCGGTGCCGTTACATCAACAACTGTTGTATTAGCGTTAGTAGATTTATTACCTGCTTTATCTGTTGAAGTAACGTTTAATGTTTCTCCACCTTTTAAATCTATATTAGTTGGAATTGCAACTCTATAACTACCATTTGATGTCGCAATTGCTTCCACTTTTGTTCCATTTGGGAACGTGATTGTTACTGTTGAGTTTGGTTCTGCTGTTCCTGTAATTGTTTTATCTTCACTTGTTACTCTATTAACAGTAGGTTGATTTGGTGCTGTCGCATCTGTGACTGTAATATTTGAATCCACAGATTTATTACCTGCTGCATCTTTAGCAGAAGCAGTAATTGTTTCTCCACCAGTGAAATCTTCATTTGCTGGAATATTAACAGTATAATTACCTGACGCATCAGCAGTCGTAACTTGTGTTGTTCCGTCTGGGAATGTCACTGTTACTGTTGAGTTTGGTTCTGCTGTTCCTGTCACTGTAGTATCTTCACTTGTTACAGGATTAATCACAGGTGCGTCCGGTGCTGTTGCATCTGTTACTGTTACTGTTGGTGAAACTTCACTTGTTTTTCCATTTTTACTAGCAGTAGATGTTAACTGAGTTCCTGCTGTTAATGGTTTAGATAATGTTAAGGTACCTGACGTGCTATTCGCTCCTAATGTAACTGTGCCTATCACATTATTATTGTTATCTTTAACCGTAATTGTTGAACCAGCCGTACCATGAACACCAATAGTCGTATCATTATCGTCAACTGGATCCACTAAAGGCGCAGGAACAATTGTATTATCTATAATATTAAATGTATTTGTTTCATCATTATCATAGTTAGATGCATCAATAGCTATTGTGTACTGACCTGCTGCTGATTTAGGGATAGTAACTGAGAAAGTTCCATCGCTATTCACAGTAGATGTACCAATAACTTGTCCTGCTGAATTAATTACTTTAGCAGTTTGAGTACCTGCATTTGCTTTTAAAGTGACTGATCCACTTACTTTTGTATCATTAATTGTAATATCGGCTGCAGTTGGTTTACCTACTAATGGTGAAGTTTTATATGTCTTAACCTCATCTCCATCATTTTTAGAGTCATCATCTGTATCTGCATCATTTGGATCTGTTAATGATACTTCTCTTTCATATCTATCTAAAAGACCATCTTGATCATAGTCTTGTAATTCTAAATAAGATGTTCCTAAAGAGTTATTAATAAGTTGACCAGCATTATCAGTAAGATAACCTGCAAATGTAAAGTCTTCAACTTGGTCAGCTGTAGAAGTAATTAAATTTCCATTTGCGTCATATTGTGCATCTTTAGTCAGAATGTTATTAGCACTTTGATTTAATTTAATAACAATTCTCATACCAATTGGCTCTGGTAATCCATTATTAAATTCAATTAAACTGTTTAAATCACTAGCAGTAATTGTACCATTACCGTTCGCATCTATAGATAGATCTGCTACCTTATTAGATGCATTATAAGTTTTATTAAATCCATTTAAACCATTGTAATCATATCTATCTAATTCAACACTTTGAATAAATGGAATTAAGTCTTTATCGATTTGATAGTTATAACTCCATTGTTTGTTTGAAGCACCACCATAACCAAATGTGCCATTTTTAACGATTTGTTGGTCAACAATAATCGCTCCGTTATCACCAACTTTAGTATCTAAAATAGCTGTACCACTACTTGCTTTAAAATCTTTTGAATTAGCTGTAGATGTATTATTATTTAACTTAACTAAATCATCATCAGTCGATGTAAGGAAATAACCACTACTTTCTGATGAACGTACAATCGTATTGGCAGAAGAGTCTCTAACATAGATTTGATAATTAAGTTTATTATTACTTAAATCTCCTGCTTCATTAAGAATATTTTCAACAGTATCATCTAATTCAATTTGACCACCAGCTGCTGTTTTATTAGCTAAAATTTCAGCGCCACCAAATAAACCACCGTTCGCACGAATATAGTTAATCTCCCAAATATTAGACGGTGTGCCATCATCATTTTTCAATCTCGTAAATGTGACCGGATTGCTACCACCAGCTTGATTTACAGATATTTTAGTAACATGATCTGCAATTTTAGAGTCTAGATTTAAATCAATTTTATATCTAGAACCTGAGTTAGAACCTGACATATATGCATGAATATTAAATGGAATTGATGTACTATTTTTAACTGCGTCAGAATCTAAAGCTTCAGGATCAAATACTAGTGACGCAAATGTATAGTTATCAGAATAATTTAATGATTTTTGTGCTTTTTCGTCACCACTAACAGCGGCAGCAAGCATTCTAGGTGTAGCCATTGCGCGCATAAATGTTCTAGTTCTAGGCTGAGTAGCTAATGTTTCTGTGCTCTTTTGTTTGTCTACCATTTCTTTTAAAGCAGCTTGTAATACAGCTTGATTGATTTCTTCATCAGTTGCTTTGTTAAAGTCTACATCTGTATTTTTCAATATTTCTTTTGCTTCAGTTGTTGAAACTTGATCATTTAAAAATGATTGCACTGCTTTTTCTTTATTTTTAGATTTCGCTAATTGTTTTGTTAATTCAGTAGTTTCTTTTGCTGTTGTTTTATTTGTTTTAGTAGACTTACTAGAATTTTTAGATGTTGTTTCTTTTTTGCTTGATTCAGTTTTTTTAGTTGATGTTTTATCAGTAGCCTTTTTAGTTGTTACTTTTTTAGTATCTTGTTTAGATGTCGAATTTTTAGTTGTTGCTTTAGTTGTTTTTCCTTCTGTTTTAGATGTTGTTTTATTGGAAGTTGTTTTGTCTACATTTTTAGTTGATGTTTTATCTGCAGTATTATTCTTTTCTGAAGAGGTTTTATCTGAAGTCGTTTTATCTGAAGTTTGATTTTCTTTAGAAGTAGAATTAGTTTCACTATCTTATTTATTTATAGATTCATCGTCTTTATTTGACTCTACTTGTTTGTCATCTGTAGATGTTGTTTTGTTCTCAGAAGTTGCTGACTCTGTTGTAGATTCATCTTTTGTTGTCGATGCTTTTTTGTTTGAGTTATCAATTGTGTTTTGTTCAATACTTGAGGATTCTTGTGCTGATGTTTTATCTGAAGAAACGTTGTCTGAATTCGCTTGTTCGGTACTTTGCTTATCGCCAGTATTATTTGTTGTTTTCTCCTCTACATCTTTATTAGTTGTAGTAGTTTGTTGGTCACTATTAGCATTGTCTGTTTGAGTAGCTGTTTTGTCTGTGGCACTCGTTTCTGTACTATTTGTTTCATTACTATTAGTGAGTTCTGTTATATCAACAGGTTCACTTTTATCTTTGTTGCCATCGCTATTTTGAGCAGATGCATTATCTAATTCATCTGCTCTAGCTACATTTCCTGCTCCAAATACTAATGTTGCACCTATTAATAGTGATGCTGTTCCTGCTGTGAATTTTCTAATTGCATATTTATTTAGTTTGTGTGGTAAAAAGCCTTGTTTGTTCTTCATTTATGAATCACCTCATATATTTTGCACAATTTTAATATTGTATATACATATAATACTTAATTGATTTACTTTTTACAAATGTTACAAAACTATATATCTGTACAATTTTTATCCAAATTTATATTTATCATTTTTTAGTAATAATATGAATAAATATATAAAATGGATTTGACAAAACTATTTTGTACGCAATTAAGTTTGTCAAAATTTCAATTAATACAGATATACATTTTATGTTTTATTTTTTATATGCTTTCTCTATTCAATAATAAAATTGTACTTTGATAACTTTCCTTTATCCGGATATATGATTTATAAACCCGAATAACCAAAATCATTTTCGATTATTCAAATTTGTTAAAGTAATTTTTCAAAATAGCAGTTATTACTTCAAGTTGAGTATCATATCTCATCAATTTCATTACACAATTAAAAAGGGAGTTAGACAGAAATAATATTTTCCTAAAATTTATTTCGTAGTCTAACCCCGGCAAGGTTGACTAGAATTTAAAATAAAGTATCACTACTATTTTTAAATAGTTTAGTGATACTTACACATTAGCTTTAGCTAAGGTGTTCCACTAAGGATTACATGAGTTAGCACTCATGCATAAGTAATTCTAATTTCTAAAGAAAAAGAATTACTTTATCAGTCAACTACTGCCAATATAAAATTGTAGCCTGAGACAGTTATTTATCCCAGGCTACAACAATTCTATATTTTATTTCATCATTTTTATTTTCTAATATCATGAATACGTGACATTTGATTCATACGTGTTTCAGCAAAATGTTGTGAAGCTTCTAATGGTGTCTTATTTTGAGATTTAGCTATATCGAATATATGTTTAACAATCTTATCGATACCTTCAATACTTTCTGTCGCACGCGCTTCATTGTAACCATTTAATTCGTCAGCTGTATTGATTACACCACCACTATTAACAATATAGTCTGGTGCATATAATATACCTTTTTCTTCTAACATTTTACTATGTTTATTTTCATCTTTTAATTGGTTATTCGCTGAACCACATACGGCTTTAACTTTTAATTGAGGAATAGTATCATCATTTAAAATACCACCAAGTGCACATGGTGCGAAAATATCCGCTTCTACTGAAAAGATGTCATCTGGTTCGACAAATTGTGCATTAAATTCATCAACTGCTCGTTGTGCGTTATTTTTATTGATATCAGTCACAATTAACTTAACTCCGTCTTCATGTAATAAGCGACAAAGTTCATATGATACGTGACCTACACCTTGGACGGCTACTGTTTTACCTTCGAGTGATTCACCATTAAATTGTTCCATAGCCGTACGTTTCATTGCTATATAAATACCATAAGCAGTCATTGGACTAGGATTACCTGCTGATCCAAATGATTGACTAGTACCACAAACATAAGGTGTTTCTTTATAAATTAAATTCATTTCATGTTCAGATGTACCAACATCTTCTGCTGTATAGTAACGACCATTTAATGTATTAACATAGCGACCTAATGCTCTATAAAATGCTTCTTCATCTTCTTTATTAGGTGAACCCATCACTACTGTCTTACCTCCACCAAGGTCTAAGCCAGCAGCTGCATTTTTATATGTCATACCACGTGCTAAATTCATAGCATCTTCTATTGCTTCTTCTTCAGAATTATAATCATTTCTAACGCGGCAACCGCCTAATGCTGGTCCAAGTGTCGTATCATGAATACAAATAATTGCCTTTAAGCCTGTTGCTTTATCTTGGCAAAAAACCATTTGTTCATAGTCTTCTTGTTCCATAGTTTCGAAAATCATTAAAAATACCCCTCTCTATAATTCAATGTACATTATTCGCATACCCTGACAAAATAGGAATAATCTTAATTTAAAACACGCACAATATTAGCCAAATTGAGAATTATATGAAAATTTATTTATCCTTACTTTTCTATTAAAAATAAAAAACTGACGACAAAATTTGATTCTTTGTCGTCAGTTTATACTAATCTCGATCTATTAATGTTGTGAATTATTAAATGAAAGAAAGATACGCTTATATATGACTAATTAGATTTAATTTAATGTGTTAAGTGCTTGTTTTAAGTCATTGACTAAATCATCTGTATCTTCAATACCTATTGATAAACGAATTAAGCCGTCAGTAATACCTTCTTTAGCTCGCACATCTGATGGGATAGACGCATGTGTCATTAAAGCAGGTACTGAGATTAAGCTTTCAACTGCACCTAAACTTTCAGCTAAAGTGAAATATTGTGTTGCGTGAATCACTTTTTTAGCTGCTTCAGTATCTTTCACTTCAAAAGCGATTACACCTGTATGACCGTCTGCTTGCGCTGCATGTATATCATAATTTAGGTGACTTTTCACACTTGGATGGAATACTTTTTGTACACTGTCATGAGATTGAAGCATATCAATAACCGCTTCAACATTACGATTAATTTGTTCCATACGTAAGCCAAGTGTTTTGATTCCTCTTACTAATAAATAACTATCTTGTGGTCCAAGAACGCCACCTGTTGAATTAGAAATAAAACCAATACGTTCTCCTAATTCATCGTCAGCAGTTACTACTAATCCAGCTACTACATCACTGTGTCCGCCAATGTATTTAGTAGCAGAATGTAAAACAATATCAATGCCAAAGTCTAATGGATTTTGATAATAAGGTGTCATAAATGTATTATCTACAACAGAAATCAAATTGTGTTTTTTAGCAATATCTACTGTACCTTTAATATCTGTTACACGTAATAACGGATTAGAAGGTGTTTCAATATATAACATTTTAGTTTCAGGTTTAATATATTTTTCAACTTCATCAATATTTGTAGTATCAACAAAATCAACATCTAATCCGAATCTTGTAAATACTTTAGTTAATGCACGATATGTGCCACCGTATACATCAGAATTTAATATAAGGTGATCGCCTTTATCTAATAACATAATAACTGCACTAATTGCAGCCATACCTGACCCAAATGCGAAACCATGTTTACCATGTTCTAAATCTGCAATGACACTTTCTAATGATGCACGCGTTGGATTGGCTGTACGAGAATATTCATAACCTTGACGTAAATCTCCAATATCATCTTGTAAGTAAGTACTTGTTTGATATATAGGTGTTGTTACAGCACCTGTATATTCGTCTGTAGTATGTCCGCCATGAATCATTTGTGTTTTTTTATTCATTATCATCCATCTCCTTATAATTAAATATTTGTTTTGACATATATCGATCACTACCATCAGGGAATATGGTTACGATTACCCCTTTGTCTAATTGTTGTTTTAATTCAAGTGCACCTTGTAATGCTGCACCAGATGAACTACCTACAAGTAATCCTTCATTTTTAGCAATATTTTTTACGTTTTCAAAAGCATGTTTATCACTAATTGTAAAAATACCGTCGACTAAAGTTTTCTCTAAAAATCCAGGCCACTTCTCTGAACCAATGCCCTCTGTGTCATGAGCATGACTTGGCCCACCATTTAATATCGAGCCTTCTGGTTCAACAATATAGCTTTTAACACCTAAAGGTTGTAAATGTCTTGCTACACCTGTAAATGTACCACCAGATCCAGCACCAGCTACGAAATAGTCAATATGATTCAGTTCATCTGTAAGTTCTTTCCCCAAGGTGTGTGTATAGGCATCAGGGTTATGTTTAGTTTCAAACTGATTCATATAAATGGATTGTGTGTCAGTAGCGTATTGTTTGGCAACTTGTTGTGCTCCAATCATACCTTCATCTTTAGCTGTTCTTTTTACATCAGCACCTAACGCACGCATAATTGAAATTTTCTCTTCAGAAAAGCCTTCAGGTGCAAATATGACACATTTTAGATCGTAGCGATTAGCTGCTATAGCTAATCCTATGCCAGTATTTCCAGCCGTAGCTTCCACTATAGTATCACCGCGTTGAAGACGTCCTTCTTCTATTGCTTGTTCAACAAGATACTTTCCTAGCCTATCTTTGACACTGCCTCCAGGATTAAATTGCTCAAGTTTAGCATAAATTTTAACGTTTTCATCACTATAACTTTCTAATAAAACAAGTGGTGTTTGTCCAATCAAATCGTATGCAATCATGTTATATATATACATCTCCTATGTATTTTAAGGAAAACTATACAATGCCTTTTCCCATATTCCAATAATTCTTATTTAACAGGTATGAATTATAAATGATTTTAGAATATTTTGCAATTTCACTGTTTATAATAAATCATATTTTTATATTTCTATTTTCAAACTCAATCAAATGTGCCAGAAGCCATCTCATGTTATGATGAATAACGTATATTAATTCTATAATTTTATATTTATTTTTCCTGTATAAGAAAAGAAATATCATTTAACGCTAGTAAAGGAGTTTGTAATTATATGGCAAATAAAGACTTATCGCTATCTGTATTCACTCAAGAAAACTATAAAAATGTAAATCATAATTCAACTAATTTTAGAAATTCTATGTACGATGAATTAGAAGTTAATAAAAGTCGTTTTAAAAATTGTAATTTTAATGAAGGTATATTTAAAAACATTAACGCTGTCTCAAATAGTAAATTTGTAAATAGTAGTTTGAATGACTGCATATTCGAACAAGTTAATTTTTACAAAAACCAATTTAAAAACATTAACGCAGAAAATACGACGTTTGATGAAACAACGATTAATAATACAGTCTTTCAAGATGTTGTATTTGATGGCAACACGTTTAGTGAGGTTAAAATCACTGATACTACATTTAAAAATGTTACTTTTAAAAAAACAGAAATTAACCAATCTGTATTTGAAAATATAAAATTAAAACACTGCTTCTTTGATCATGTGACATTTAAAAATACTAAATTACCTCAAAACATTGCAGAAGAACTTCAAAAACAAAATGTCATTTTCGAAAATGTACAATACATCTAATTCAACGTGTACACTTAGACCTTATAATGCTGTCTTAGTGTACATTTTTTATATTAAAAGAGAGACATGTAGCTATTAGTATATGTTTATGAGGTATCTTACAAGGTAATAAACATTACAAACCTACGAAAGAAGGAATTGAATATGACTCAAGACACAAGTGAATTAAGTAAAGTGCCAACGCCTGATAAAGCGGAGGATAATGCATTTTTCCCTTCTCCTTATTCATTAAGTCAATATACAGCACCTAAAACAGACTTTGATGGTGTCAAACATAAAAATGCTTATACTGGAGGTAAATGGAAAGTATTAATGATTGCCGCAGAAGAACGATATGTATTGTTAGAAAACGGCAAAATGTTCTCCACAGGTAATCACCCAGTAGAAATGTTATTACCATTGCATCATTTAATGGAAGCAGGTTTCGATGTCGATGTAGCTACATTAACGGGTTATCCTGTAAAATTGGAACATTGGGCTATGCCTGGAGAAGATGAGGCTGTTCAATCGACTTACAATAAATTAAAGGAAAAACTAAAACAACCAAAAGTGTTATCAGAAGTAGTTAAAAATGAACTCGGTCCTGATTCAGATTATATTTCCCTATTTATACCTGGAGGACATGCGGCTGTAGTTGGTATTTCCGAAAGTGAAGATGTACAACAAACATTAGATTGGGCATTAGATTATGATAAGTTTATTATCACATTATGTCATGGTCCTGCTGCATTATTATCTGCTGGTTTAAATAGAGAATCATCACCATTTGAAGGCTATTCAGTTTGTGTATTCCCTGATGCGCTTGATGACGGCGCTAATATCGACATTGGTTACTTGCCAGGTAAACTTAAATGGTTAGTTGCAGACTTATTAAGCAAACAAGGACTTAATATTGTAAATAAAGAAATGAGTGGCCAGACACACCAAGACCGTAAGTTATTAACTGGCGATAGTCCATTAGCTTCAAATAATCTTGGTTTACTTGCAGCAGATACATTAGTAGAGGCCACAAAAGAGTCATAATCTAATTTGTTAATCTCAATTTCAAAATATATATTTCATAGCCCAAAGCATTTAAAACACAACTGCTTTGGGCTTTTTTATGAGAACAATCCCTAATAAAATATTTAATATTGAAAAGTATATATGTCTTCCGTATAATATTTTTTAAATATTCAGATATTTAAACTTTTTAAGATAAATATTCTAGCTCATAAAAAAGGGGTACTATTATGCAACCTATGATTCACGGATTCTTACTTGCTTTAGGTCTTATCTTGCCATTAGGTGCTCAAAACGTATTTGTATTTAACCAGGGAGCTAAACAAAAGAAATTAACCAAAGCATTACCTGTCATTATTACAGCAGGTTTATGTGATACGACTTTAATAGTATTAGCTATATTAGGTGTTTCACTCGTTTTAATGTCACTACCTATTTTACAATTAGTAATTTATATTATTGGCCTAGCCTTCTTATTATATATGGCTTGGTCATTGTGGAATGAAAAGCCAAATAATTTAGAACATATGGAACCTATGAGCGCTAAGAAACAAATCGGATTTGCACTCTCTGTTTCACTACTTAATCCCCATGCGATTATGGATACAATCGGCGTCATTGGTACTAGCGCTTCTATGTATCAAGGTAACGAAAAGGTATTATTCGCAATAGCTACTATTTCAGTTTCTTGGATTTGGTTTATTTTGTTAGCAGTCCTTGGAAAAATGTTAGGGTCTGTTGATAAAACTGGTAAATACATCATTATTTTAAATAAAATCTCGAGTATTATCGTTCTAATTGTCAGTTTACTTATCATCAAAAATATTTGGCATATTTTGGTTGGATAATATAAAAAGGCTTATCGAAATTCGTAGTTTCGATAAGCCTTTATTGCTATATTTTTATCTAAAATCTTTTTTTAAAATAACTGAACTATAAATACTAAAATAATTACGATTGGCATAACAAATTTAATTAAATAATACCAAGGTAAAAATAGTTTGAATTTGTCTCTACCAAAGTTTTCTCTTAATAAATTTTTATCTAATAATTGGCCTACAACAAGCGTAGTACCTAGCGCTCCTAATGGCATTAGAATATTAGATACAATAAAATCCATGTTATCGAATATAGTGCCAGCGCCAAATTTAATTCCACTTAAACTACTGAACGATAAAGTGGCTGGAATACTAATGATAAATACGAGTATACTTGCGATAAGTGCAACAGGTCGACGTTTAGTATTATCATTTTTTGTAAAATTAGAAACGTTTAGCTCTAATAATGAAATAGATGATGTTAATGCTGCAAATAAAAATAAAATTAAAAAGATAAGATAAAAAACGATACCGAAATGCATTTTATCGAATACTAAAGGTAGCACTTTAAATAATAAACCGGGCCCTTCTTGCGGCTGGTATCCGAATGTTTTTAACGCTGGAAAGATTGCTAATCCCGCTAAAACTGAAACTAAAATATTCATCAATACAATTGAAATAGCAGATGATTTAATTGTCATAGCTTTCGGAGCATAGCTTGCGTAAGTAATCATCCCAGTCGTTCCCAATGATAATGTAAAGAAGGATTGTCCAAGAGCAAATAAGATGCCTTCCATTGATATATCTTTAATTCGGGGTTGCAATAAATAACGTACACCTTCCATAGAACCGTCTAAAGTTAACGATTTTCCAACAACAATTATTAGAAAGATAAATAGTAACGGCATCATGATTTTGGAAGCTTTTTCTAAGCCTTTTTCGACACCGAGCATGACTATAATCATTGTTAAGAAAATAAAAATACCCTGTCCTGATACTGTTAACCATGGATTACTAATAATCAATTCAAATTGAATTTGGCCAAGATCAGATGTGTTCGACGTAACTATTTGCCAAATGACATTAGCCATATAGATTATAATCCATCCGCCAATAACACTATAGAAACCGAATAAGATAAATACTGCTAAGTTACCATTCCACCCTATAATATTTAACCATTTTTTGCCTGTAAGTTTACTATATATTTGTGTGGTATAGGTTCTTCCCATTTTCCCAACAGTAAATTCCATTACTAATAATGGTAGTCCTACAAATATGGTGAAGATTAAAAACATTAATAAAAATGCGCCGCCACCATAAATGCCTGCCATATAAGGGAATTTCCACATTGCTCCTAGACCTATTGCAGAACCAGCACTTGCTAATATAAAACCAGTTGATGTCTTCCATTCTGATTGTTTGCTCATATCCGATCACTTCCTTTAGCACGTTAAAGCGTTTATGTATTTAAGTAACACTTTACCATTTATAGCATATATGTGCAATATCCATCTAAATTGTCAGAATAATAAAAAAATAGCTTTGCTCACCTTTTTCAATTTGTATTTAAATATAAACTGAAAATGAATGAGTTATGACTATTTTCCTTGTAACATTATTTTAAATTTTTAGCTTTTCATATTTTAACTGCTATAAGTGATTGACTGTCCATCATGTACTTCTTCAATCTCTAAACTTTCAATGTGATCAACATTGATATAATGGATGCTATTTCCCTTTTCTAAATATAAATATGGCAACTCATCAAATTCATCTAAAATTCGTCTCACACATTTATCTTTATCTATGCCATTTTCAAATGTCTTAAATTCTGTATATGTTTTACCCGAAGTCGTTATATATGTTAATAAAAAAGTCCTTTTCATCTATGAACACGTCCTTTTATAAAGATATTATTGCTCAGTGAAGAACTTAACAATATCTTGTTCCAATTCGTCTCTACCCTCACCATGCGTCATCAAGTGTTGATTGCGTGGGAATTCTTGTATCGTTTTATGTTCACTACTGATTTGGTTGAAAATATAGTGGGCACTGTCTTCATAAGCTGCTTCATCCTGGCCACCATATACTATTCTTGCAGTTGCAGTAATTTCATTCAAATGTGACATAATATCATTAATAACCTCTTGGAATGTTTTTATATCATTTTGATAATCCTCTATTTGCGCTAATTCATGAGTACTTTCACTTTCTGATAACCTCATTATGTTATTCATACGTTTCCCATATTTTTCCAAACGCCAAGAGATACCTGCTTTCGTCTTTTCACTTGGTGCAGACATGACGACAATACGATTTAACTCAACGTTTTCAGCTAAACGTAATGTGAATAAACCACCTAATGAGACGCCAGCAACATTAATTTTCTCAAATCCTTCACTTTTTAAAAATTGATACGCTTCTTGCACGCAATGCCACCAATCTTCAACATTGTACGCTACAAACTGTGTCACTGGTAGTCCGTGACCAGGATAATTAGGTACATAACAAGTAAATCCTTGTTCATTCAATGTTGTTGCAAGATGTTTCACGTCTTTAACGGTACCTGTAAATGAATGTAATAATAATATCGCTTGATTGTTTGTACCTTTTAAATAAAGTGGACTTGGTGATTTAATATTCATCATGTCGTACTCTCCTAACTTTTAAAATTTAATACGTATATAATATCACTTTTAAAAAGACATTAACTATTTGTCTTTTAACTTTAATTTTTTAAACAATGGATATACAGCAAGCCATAGTGCTATCCAGGCCAATGCTAATGTGACACCACCAATGACGTCTGTAAGGTAGTGCGCATGAAAGTATAATCTACAAAATAATATACTTAACCACAATATGATCGCAAGAACGAGCATTGCGTACCTCAATATAGCATGGCGAACTACTGGTATAATCACAAAAATCATTGTTACAAATAATAGCGTACTGGCATTAGAATGACCACTAGGGAAAGAATACCCTTTGTCAACGACTAAATGATTAAACGGTCTTGTACGCTCTATTGTCATTTTGATTAATATATTCATTAATGTGCCACTTAAAATCGTTAAAATAAACCATAAAGCAATATGTTTATATCTAAACATTAAAACTACTGTAATAATAAGTGACATAATAATTACACCACTGACGTCGCCTATAGTGGCAGAAAATGTCATATAATGATTGAACCAATTACCTTCAAAATTTCGATGTGGTGTACCAAATTCCTGAGTAAGCCAATGTAATGACTTTAAATCAAGTGTTTTTAAAAATGCGCCTTCATGAGTAATACGCAATGCAACAAATATAAACAAGCACACACTGATCAAAAATAAAGGAATGGTAAGTTTTCCTGTCGTTATTTTGTTGTTTATCATATAATCTCCTCTATCTCTTACAAACTTTAGTTACTTAACTCTTATATCATATACAAAATGACCATATGTTGGGCTCGGCCTTATGTCGGATTTTAATTATGTTATATTTGCTATTTGATAACTGTGTCCATCAAAATCTCTTGGACTAAGCCATCGTTTGTACCATTATTTAAACGTCGATTATTTTGACCTATATTCATTATATTTCGTTAATGATATCCTTTGTGCTTTCAACCATTACATGTATTATATACGATTCAATCGCTTAAAGTGAGGTTGAGATACCATTTATAATTGATATTAAATGACTATAGTGCTTTGGAATTCTCATACCTTTTGCATATAAATTATTGTATAATTGAATTTATAATAATAATAAAAATCTAAAAAATATAGCTATCACACGTTAAAAACGTATTCAAATATAAGTACTGTAATCATTCAACTGTACCCATTTATGTTTGATAGTTAGAAAGGTATCCTTTATGAGCAAAATAATATTAATCTATTGTGCCTTGTTAATTACATTATTTCGCTTTTTCTTACCTATTCATCCCTCATTTGACACACTATTATATTGGTTATTCATTCTCTATATGATACCTATTATTTTATGTATTGTCGGTTTCAAAGGTGATAAATTACTAGCCTCTATGATTATTTTTCCGAATTTATTAGGTATCATTTATAGACTTTATGTTTACGTGATGTACTTATTATATTTAAAATAAAAAACAGTATGACCTTTGTCTATTAACGTAAAATCATACTGTTCCTATATAAATCAAGCTTGGTTGATTAATTTTTCAAAGTTGTCTTTTAATTTAAAGACAATCACACGTTCACCTGTAACGGTACTTAAATCGCTATGGAAACTGACTACTTCAATTCCTGTAATTTGATGAATAATGTTATTAAGATCATTTTGACCCGATTCAACTAATTCAGATCTTGTGCGTTTAATATTCAATAAACCTTCATTCGTCTCACAAACGCGATATTCTGCAGGTGTTAATATTCCTTGCAAATTGATAATCACCATATCTCTTAGTATGTCAGTTTTAACAGATAAAGAACCTCTTCCTAAATAATCCTTTTCCCATTGAGTGATCGCTTTACTAATTTCAGCTTCATATACACCTTTAGACTTTTTCATATAGACGACTCCTAAATATTGATTACATATAGTTTAACATTTTCCATATTATTCGAAAATAACATCAAAAACGCCATAACCAATTGAAATCTCTTAAGTAAGCTATCTATATATACATTTACCAATCTTTCCAACTATGATTTTCATCAATACTTGCTAAACGTACCCATCCATTGTCGACTTTTTGAGCGAATTTTTGATTATCTGCTAATAAGCGTTGAATATGCGTATCAGGTGCTTGAATAACGACTAATAAACGTATTGGCGAATGGTAAATTTCGTTATCTTGAGCCATTACTGATTGCCAAGGCAAACCGTACATTAAGTCACTAGAGTTACCTTGCATGACACCAAGTCCAGATGTGACTGATTGTGTTCTCTTATTACCACTACCATAGTAATGTGGTGCTACAGTTGAAGCATAATATTGTAGGTTAATCCATTGTGCAACTAGTGCTGGTCCAGAAATAATTGTATTGAGTAAATGACCATCTTGATCTTCTGTCCAATCGTAATTATGCAAGAATGCTCGCGCTTCTAAATTACTATTTTCAGTAATTGAACGTTTACCAATAACAAACTCAGCATTTTTAGCTAACCCCCATTCGGGTCTTATCTCGCTCCAATCACTCGCATATTGATATGCTGCTGCTACTGGATCTTTATGCTCTTTATTTAAGTTAGGCAAGTTTGCCAAACGTTCTAAATTAGCTTTATAACTTACTTGTGGCATAACAGATTCTATTAAATCAAACGCTTGTTGTGCACTTTCTGTTAATTCTGGGACATATATCCATTCCAACTTATCTACTGAGGTCTTATGTTCTGCCGCAACAAAGACAGTTTCATCAGGAATATTAATGTTATCTTGTTTCAGTGCTTCTCTTACAGAAGACATATTGCATAACATCGCTAACAATTTAGCATTAAATCCACTTGAAGCCCCTCCACAAGCACCACACTCTAGTGAAGAATGATAAGGATTATTATGAGATTCACTACCGTGTCCACCTAATACGACAAGTGGAGCAAAATCTTTCGTTAAATCCATTAATTGTAGTGCTTGTTTACTAAATTGAACTTGCTCTTCTTCCGTTAAACCAATAGGAAGTTCTGAATATACATGATGCTCTCTATCAATGGTTAACTTTGTTTCAGGTTTGTTAAGCCATTTTTTAGTGAACCGATGCGCAAATTGTCTTGCATTTGTTGGTATTAACGTATTGGCAATGGTATTTAGACTTAAAAATGGCCCACTTAATTCTGGTAATAATAGACTAGGTAGAACATTATGTTTCATTAATTTAAATGTATAAAGCATTGATGTAATTGTATGTTGTTGTTGCTGATAATGTTCTAATTTATGGCGATCTGCGTATTCTTGAATTTTGTATGCTGGTGGTACCATGACAGGTAAAGATTCATGATCGAATTGTGCGTCAATAACTTCTTTTTTAATAGGTAAACCAAAGAAACCGGCAATACCTATCGTTTCAAATGGGCCTTCTCCTTCGAGATGACGACGAAACGGTTCAGAACGGACATCGATACAAAACGCTAACTGGGCTTGTGTCTTTTGTGGTTCACTATCTGAATTTGACGACTCATAAATTGTATCTACTAAATCACGTTCATGTGTTTCTTCCCATGCATCAAGCCATAATTTTTGGAAATACTGTCTATGATATGTTCTCGCAAAATCTAAGTATCTTATTTTATCTTCTTTAGATAATTGATCCCACTCTTCAAGTGATAAATGACCATAAAACATTAAAGCTATAACTAAATCTACGTCTTTATAGTGATAAATATTAGACACGTTGTATTGTTCTTTAGTTGTTGATAATAAAATATATTCAGTGGCTAATCTTATTGCTATGTAATCTGTTAAGAGTTGACGCTCTGATTCATTTTCTTCTGCTCTATAATACATCATCCCAGCCCAACCTGGTAAAGCTAACAACTGTCCTTCTATATAAGCTTGCCAGTCTGCACTTTGAATATTCAAATCTGTTAATACTTGGCTAATCATTTCGTGTGAAGTAGATGCACACTGACGAACAAGTTGTCTTGCTTGTTTAGACAGATTAGGATCATGTTGTGCTAAATGTAACCATGCAGTATAAAAGCCTTGCTCTCTCTTAGGCATAGTCCAACTAGATTGAAACTGGTCTAAATACAGTTTAGACCACTTAATCATATGCATATCTACCTCATCAATTAATCGTTCACCTTTAGCATTAACACTATCCGCACTCTTAGGTCGGTATAAATCTTGATTTTCATCTTTGTTTGAAACCTTAGGCAAGGTGTCAAAGATACGATGACGCATAGTAGTATTTAAAAGATCATCTGAAATTGGTTCAATATGTTTAATATTATCTATATAACTTTTTTCAAATTCGGTTTCTACTTTGATATTAGACGATTGAATCGCTTCATTTAATAATGTTTCAAAGATTTCTTCATCTATCTCACCATGTTGTACAGCATTTTCAATCGCTCTATAATTAGGATAAATATCGACATCTCTTATATCTTTTAGCCATGTAGCTATTTCGTTAAATGTTTGTCCTTCCAAACCTTCCCAAGGATTTCTCGCAGCAAAAATAGAAATTGGTGATAACGGTGTAATGACACGCTTAGCCTCAGAGACAATCATTTCGATATTGTTATTTTGTTGTGAATTAACCATAGTTTTTCACCCTTTTATAAATACTTTTTCAAATATGTTGGATGGCTTTCAACTGAAGCTGATTTCGCCTCACCCAATTTAACTAACCATAAATACAATACAGCAAATGCATGCGAGTTACGATGTCGTGATACCCAAATACTAAATACACTTCCAAACACTAAAATAGCAATACTTATAATGCTACTTATAATCGGTGGATGGGTTACACTAATATCCACTGTGCTTAATAAATATTTAAAGAAATGATGCGTCACAATGTAAACTAAAGCAATAATAATAATCATACAAACACCAACCACTTTACCCATAATCGTCTTACTAAAGGCAACTAGTTGATTCCATGATACCATTAACGACCATGCTAGTATAAGCGAGCTAATTAGCTCATAAGCGCTATGATCACTATTCATCCAAAATAGCACTGCAATCACTAACGCCAATAGTCGACCTAACAAGATCCATCCATATGATCTTTTAGCACTAGGTGGCGTTGGTATATTAAATCTGCCAACTACAGATCCAGATTGTAAAAACAACGTCGCTTTAAATACGCCGTGTAATACAAGATGAATAATAGCTGCCGAATATGCACCTAACGCACATTGAACAAGCATAAAGCCCATTTGACTCATTGTAGATCCTACAAGTTGTCTTTTATAGTCGACATGAACCAAACTGATTCCTGAACCAAGTAACACTGAGACACTCGCAATCAACAATAAAACTGTAATCGCTACTGCATTATCAAATACAGGTGCGAATCTTGTTAATATAATCCCACCAGCATTGACTATTCCGGCATGCATAATAGCTGATACAGGTGTCGGTGCTGCAACAGATTCAATTAACCAACTTTGGAAAGGAAACTGTGCTGCGGGAATAATCACAGCCAGTACAATACATAAATCTATAATTAATTTCATGCCAAAAGATAAATGACTATAATCAACTGCTACTTCATCAATATACCAATGACCTGTAACAATATATAGCAAACTAACAGCTACAACTAATGCTAGCCATCCAATTAAAAATAATTTAGCTGAAATTTTAGCAGCCTCATGTGGTACTTTCCAGAAACGATTAACTCTAATTAATAACGTAAGGCATAATAATGTTGCGCCCCAACTTACAACCATAAATCTTAAATCACCACTTAACCATGCAACAGATGCAAAAACGGTAATCAAAGTGAATAATGGGAAATATTGACGATAATTTTTATCTCCAAGCAAATAACGAACACAAAACTTTTGGATAATAAAACCTAATATTAAAATGAAACTTCCCATTAACCAAGCCAATTTATCTAATTTAAAAGGGCCAATGATAAGTTGATTTGTCGTTGAAAATAATCCAATCAGTCCTACAATGATAGGTAAGACAAGCATATACATATGTATCTTAATATATTGAGTGGGAACTTTAGCAGATAAAAATACTAAACCACTCAGCATAGCAATGAGTAGAGTGATAAGGAACACAATTAAGAGTGCATTCATACTTAACATCGATACCTCCTCTGTTTAAATTTACGTACTATAAAAAGCCTACAATAGACAATATCCCACACTCTGAATTATGAGAAACATGCTACTATAGGCTTCATTTCAACTTGAAATATCATCAACATTACGACTTGAATTTTAAATAAGTTAGCGGTCTTTACTCCTTGTGAAAAAGTCGACTTAACTTCTCATTTTCCTCGCATTTTAAATCTACGTATGTATTTTAATCTTAGAATGATGTTATTTCCTTTTAAAAAGCTACCTTTTTAATTTTCTGTGTCCGGTCAAAAGCCAACTATTCTTTCACTCTCGATAAGCACTATGATTTTATAGCAATCATCGCTAGCTAAAGCTTAATTCTACTTTTGAGCATATTAACATTAATATAGTCGATGATATTAACTATGTCAAATCTCATACCAATAAGGACGCTAATTTTATATGAAAATTCAATATCTTTACAACTTCAAAACAGCCATGTAAAGCTTTTGTAAAGGCATTTAATAGTTAATACACTTAGGCATGAAATTCTGTGAGTTATTCAATGAAAACGCCCAGTTATGACCTTCAAAATACAAGTTAGGAAATTTCGTCATAAACCATCCTTTATCTCGTTACAATGTATTTAACAAGTCAAACAAGGGAGGTAATTATAATGGAAATCATCTCAGGCATTGTTTCTTTAGTAAAAACAATCATCGACCTTGTAAAAGGTAATAAATAATTCGTCTTTAATGACGATTATATGTATTTAAATAACACTAATCCATTTAAAAGGGAGGGCTATACATGAGTATTATTTCAGGTATCGTTTCTTTAGTGAAAACAATCATCGATCTTGTAAAAGGCAATAAATAATCTAATATTATTCAAAAATTGCACTAACCCAATAAATAACTCATTCTGATTGAAAAGGAGGACTATCAATGGAAATCGTTACAAGCATCATTTCAATCATCAAAACTATCATTGGCTTCTTCAAATAAAGACAATAAATATATAAAAGAGGCGAGACATTAGGTCTCGCCTCTTTTAGTTTGCATTACAATAATACGGAAATGAACGGTTCAAACAGTTTACACCTTATTAGATATAATATGTCCATCTCATTCGTTCCTATTGATTGTGTCATTAAAAAACATCTAACTCTACATGAGAGCTAGATGTAATCGGATAAAATGATTTCTTTGTTACAATAAAAAATATCACATTTATATAAGAAAAGATATAGATATTTAGTGAATTATTCTTTAAAGCAACATTTTTATGATTCGAAAAGTCGTTGTTTTATTTTATGCAGTAATTAGCAATTTATATTATTGCTATTATTGTTACATTTTACATATTTATTATTATTAATTAATCAATTACTATAAATTTTAGATTTTCTATTGTAATACAACTTATTTCACATA
>NZ_RXWW01000025.1 GCF_003970495.1 Staphylococcus pasteuri | reverse complement strand
ATGATAGCTTAATTAATGAAAAGACAATATTTTTCATATATTAGCTTAATAAAAGCTTTGTATTAATTTAATTGTTAAGTTTATGTAAATTTGATGTATAGGTATATTATTTCTATTTAAACATCAGTTATAATAAACATGTAATTTAAACGGGGAGGCACACCATGTCACAAAAAGTATTAGTCGTTGACGATGAACAATCAATCGTTACTTTACTCAAATATAATTTAGAAACAGCCGGATACATAGTAGAAGTAGCCTATGACGGTGAAGAAGCATTACAAAAAGTTGAATCATCTCAACCGGATTTAATTGTATTAGATGTTATGTTACCTAAAAAAGATGGTATTGAGGTTTGTAAAACGATTAGATCTGATAAAAATTTAGTACCTATTCTTATGCTAACAGCTAAAGATGATGAATTTGATAGAGTGTTAGGTTTAGAACTTGGTGCTGATGATTATATGACTAAACCTTTCTCACCAAGAGAGGTAGTGGCAAGAGTGAAGGCTATTTTAAGACGCTCTCAATTTGTAAATGAAATAGAACAGAGTGAAGGCGATGAGGAAGATATCATTATCGACTCTATTCGAATTAGACCAGAATTTTTTGAAGTTTATAAAGATGATGAATTATTAGAATTAACGCCTAAAGAATTTGAGTTATTACTTTATCTGATTGAACGACAAGGACGAGTGATCACTAGAGAGCATATGTTAAATTCTGTGTGGAATTATGAGTTTGCTGGCGATTCACGTATCGTTGATGTTCACATTAGTCATTTAAGAGACAAATTAGAAGAAAACCCTAAACAACCCAAATTAATTAAAACTGTACGTGGATTAGGATATAAATTGGAGCGTCCTAAAAGATAATGTTAAAGTTTTATCATCGCATATTACTTTTGATTAGTACTATCACAATCATTAGCTTTATAGGTTTGGGTGCTATTGTCCACAACATGATTTATCAAACATTAACACAAAGTCAGACTAAAGAACTTAAAAAAGAATCACGCAATTATATTAGTATGTATAATAATGGTAAACAGAATGAAATTAAAAATATTGCAAACAATCAAGAAAATTTAATAGTCATTAAGAAAAATGACAAAACTATTTTTACAACTGATAAAAATAGTTCATTAGATGGACGGATAGATAACGAAGCAAATCCTTCCAATTTGATTCATAAAAATACTAAATTAGGGTTAAAGTATACATTTAAAAGTCAAATTGGAGATAAAACAGTATACATAAGTGGTATTAATGATGAAATACTAGATTTACAAAAAGAAATGTGGAAGTATCTATCAATTGTAGGGATTATAGTATTAATCACTGAATATCTAGCAAGTAGAAGTATTCATCGTACATATATAAGACCTATTAATGAAGTAACCTATGCAACTTCTCTTTTAGCTGATGGTCATTATCATGTACGTGTACCAGAAAGTAACGTTAAAGAAACAAAAGCATTATTTGTTACAACAAATGAACTCGCAAGACGTTTACAAAAATTGAATAACAGACAAAAAATACAATCTAATAGACTGAAAACAACTTTAGAAAACATTCCTAGTTCTGTACTTATGATAGATAAACATGGAGATATAGTTGTAGCTAATTCAGCTTATTATGAAGTGTTTACTCCTGAACAAAGTGTTGAAAATAAAAGTTATATTGGTTTTATTAACGATCCAATTGAGAAATTAATACTAGAAAGTTTTAGAACAGAGAAAGTTATTTATGAACAAATTGAAGTAGATATCAATAACGTACATACAAAGTATTTTGATGTTTCTTGTGTACCGATACTCTCAAAATCTAAAAAGAAACTTCAAGGTATGGTAGTTGTATTACATGATATTACTAATATCCAAAAATTGGAGAATTTGCGTCGTGAATTTGTTGCTAATGTGTCACATGAACTTAAAACGCCTATCACTTCAATTAAAGGGTTTGCAGAAACGCTAATAGAAGGCGCTAAAAATGATGAAGAATCATTAAATATGTTCCTAAATATCATTTTAAAAGAATCAAATAGAATTGAGTCACTTGTGATGGATTTACTAGACTTATCACATATTGAGCAACAAACAGATATCGCAACCAGTTATTTAAATCTTTCTGAACTTGCTTATACAACAATTGAACATTTACAAAATCAAGCACAAAGTAAAAATATAGACATCATACCAGAAATAGAAAATGATGTTATTTTTAAAGCGAATGAAGATAAAATAGCTCAAGTTATAACTAATTTATTATCTAATGCAATTAACTATTCAACAAATGATAGTGAAGTAATTGTAAAGGTATATCGTCAAGGCAAGAAAGTAAATTTACAAATTCAAGATTTTGGTATAGGAATTACTCAGGAAGAACAAAAACATATTTTCGAAAGATTTTATAGAGTAGATAAAGCTCGAAGTAGAGATTCTGGAGGCACTGGTTTAGGTTTATCTATAACTAAACACATTGTCGAGGCACATAATGGTAGAATTAGTGTTGATAGTCAATTAAATAAAGGGTCTACATTTAAAGTATCTTTTATTGATGAAGATTAAATCAATTATAATGAAACATCCTAATGTGGGTTAACGCTCATATTAGGATGTTTTTTAATAAGTAGAAATAGCAGAAACTGAATAACGGTACTTAATATTTATTGACAGTACCTTGTTTATGATAAAATATATTTAAATATGTGCTGGAGGTATAGATAGTGAATAAATTAGTATTAATTGATGGTAATAGTTTAAGTTTTAGAGCATTCTATGCTTTGCCATTACTTTCAAATAAGGCAGGCATACATACAAATGCAGTATATGGCTTTGCAATGTTACTAGAGAAAATTCTAAAAGAAGAACAACCCAATCACTTTTTAGTGGCGTTTGACGCAGGAAAGACAACTTTCAGACATTCTAAATATAGTGAATATAAAGGTGGAAGACAAAAAACGCCACCAGAACTAAGTGAGCAATTCCCATACATCCGTCAATTATTGGACGCTTACCATATTAAAAGATATGAGTTAGAAAATTATGAAGCCGATGATATTATAGGAACATTGAGCCGCGAAGCTGATGAAGCTGGCTTTGAAACGATAATTATTACCGGCGATCGAGATTTAACTCAACTTGCTACTGATCATGTAACTATTTACTATACAAAAAAAGGTGTTACAGATGTTGATCATTATACTCCAGAGTTTATTGCAGAAAAATATAATGGTTTAACACCTAACCAAATTATTGATATGAAAGGTTTAATGGGTGATACATCTGATAATATACCAGGCGTGGCAGGTGTTGGTGAAAAGACAGCGATTAAGCTACTTAATCAATTTAATACTGTAGAAGGTGTATACGATCATTTAGATGATGTATCAGGTAAAAAATTAAAAGAAAAGCTCGAAAATAGTAAAAAAGACGCTTTAATGAGTAAAGATTTAGCTACAATTAATATTGAAAGTCCAATTGAAGTTAAATTAGCAGATACTAAAATGGATTCTGAAGTAGATGAATCAGATAAAATTGAGCTCTTTAAAAAGCTAGAATTTAAGCAACTACTTGCAGATATTAGAGATGTAGAGGCTACTGAGGAACAGAAAGATAAGGAATTTGATATTGAACCAAATTTTGAACATGTTGATTTTTCAAATTTAGAAGAAGCAACCATTCATTTTGAATTAGAAAATAGTAACTACTTAAGAGATAATATCCTTAAGTTTGGTTTCCATACTGGAGATTTACATGTTGTTATTGATGCAAATGAAATTTCACAATATAAAAATTTAGTACAATGGTTGGAAAATCCTAATACAAAGAAAATAGTATACGATGCTAAGAAAACTTATGTTGTTGCTCATAGATTAAACATTGACATACAAAATATTGAATTTGACGTAATGCTAGCGAGTTATATTATAGATCCATCTAGAACAATTGACGATGTGAACTCAGTAGTTACACATTACGGTCAACATTATGTTCAAGATAATATAACGATTTATGGTAAAGGTAAAAAGCATCATGTTCCTGACAATGCTATTCTTAATAAGCATGTGGCATCGATTACAGAAGCTATTTTTGCCTCTAAAACTGAAATGGAAAGTCAGTTAAAAGAATACAACCAAGTATCTCTTTTAGCAGATATAGAATTACCTTTAGCCCGTATTTTAAGCCAAATGGAAGAAATAGGTATTTATACTGATGCAAAAGATTTACAACAAATGGAAAAAGAAATTCAAGAAAAATTAGATATACTAATTAAAAACATACATGAAGCTGCTGGAGAAGAGTTTAATATCAATTCACCAAAACAGTTAGGTGTAGTATTATTCGAGACACTTCAATTACCAGTAATTAAAAAAACTAAAACAGGCTATTCAACTGCAGTTGATGTTTTAGAACAATTACAAGGGCAACATCCAATAATCGATTATATTTTAGATTATCGCCAGTTATCTAAGTTACAATCGACTTATGTTGAAGGGTTACAAAAAGTAATCAGTGATGACAAACGTATTCATACACGTTTTAATCAAACATTAGCTCAAACTGGAAGATTATCTAGTATTGATCCTAATTTACAAAATATACCAGTCCGTCTAGAAGAAGGTAGAAAAATTAGAAAAGCATTCAAACCTACGTCATCTGATAGTGTTATTTTATCTGCCGACTATTCACAAATTGAATTAAGAGTACTAGCTCATATTACTCAAGATGAAAGTATGAAAGAAGCATTTATAAATGGACATGATATTCATACAGCGACTGCTATGAAAGTGTTTGATGTAGAAGCGGACGAAGTAGACAGTCTGATGAGAAGACAAGCAAAAGCTGTTAATTTCGGAATCGTTTATGGTATTAGTGATTACGGATTGAGTCAAAGTTTAGGTATAACTCGTAAAAAAGCAAAAATCTTTATCGATGATTATTTAGATAGTTTTCCTGGTGTGAAACAATATATGTCAGATATTGTTAAAGATGCTAAAGCACAAGGCTATGTAGAAACACTATTACATCGCCGTAGATATATTCCAGATATTACAAGCCGTAACTTCAATTTAAGAAGTTTTGCGGAAAGAACTGCTATGAATACGCCAATCCAAGGTAGTGCTGCTGATATTATTAAACTTGCAATGGTTAAATTTGATGAAGAAGTACAGTCAACCAATTATCACGCAAAATTATTATTGCAAGTACACGATGAATTGATATTTGAAGTACCAAAAGAAGAAGTAGATTCATTTAGTCAATTTGTTGAAGATATTATGGAATCAGCACTTGATTTAGATGTGCCTTTAAAGGTAGATTCTAGTTATGGTGAAACTTGGTATGACGCAAAATAAAGGAAGGTATTAATATGCCAGAATTACCTGAGGTAGAACATGTTAAACGAGGTATTGAACCATACGCCATTAATACAATTATTGATAAAGTAAAATTCTCAGAAAGTGTTATTAATGGAAAAAAGAATGGTAGAGAAACCATAATCAAGGGAATCGAACTTGATAGTTTTAAACGTTTAACTGAAGGATATAAAATTATAAAAATCGACAGAAGAAGTAAATACATCGTCTTTTATATTCAACAAAATGATGAGAATCGTATTTTAATTAGTCATTTAGGTATGGCTGGTGGATTCTTCATTGTAGATGATTTAGAACAAATTACTGCACCTAATTATCGAAAACATTGGCAAGTGATATTTGAACTAAACAATGGCAAAAAATTAGTTTATTCAGATATAAGACGTTTTGGAGAGATAAGAAATGTTAGCAGTTTTGAGTCCTATCCATCATTTTTAAAAATAGCTCCAGAACCATTTGATGATGATGCATTACAACATTTTTTAGATTGTACAAATAAAAAAAGTTATATTAAAAAACCGATTAAACAGGTTATTCTAGATCATAAAGTCATTTCTGGTTGTGGAAATATTTATGCTTGTGAGGCTTTATTTAGAGCAGGTATAAAACCACATCGACTAACTCAAAGTTTAACTGACCAAGAAAAAGAAATGGTATTTTATCATGTTCGTTCAGTACTAAATGAGGGTATAAAATACGGTGGTACCAGCATTTCGGATTATCGACATGCTGATGGAAAAACAGGTGAAATGCAGCTACATCTTAATGTATACAAACAAAAATATTGCAAGGTATGTGGGCATCCAATCGAAACTGAAGTCATTGCATCAAGAAATAGTCACTATTGCCCGACTTGTCAGAAATAAAGGAAGCGTGAAAATATGTCAAAAGTAATAGGACTTACTGGTGGTATTGCATCAGGCAAATCTACTGTATCTGAATTATTAACTGCATTTGGATTTAAAGTGATTGATGCAGATACAGCTGCAAGAGAAGCAGTTGCTAAAGGTACAACAGGTTTAGAAAAGGTAAGAGAAACATTCGGAGAAGAAGCTATCGATGAAAATGGTGAAATGGATCGGAAGTATATGGGAGACTTAGTCTTTAATAATCCTGATCAACGATTAGTGCTAAATGAAATTGTACATCCGATTGTTAGAGAAATTATGGATGAAAAGAAACAACAATATATTGAAGAAGGCCATAATGTCATAATGGATATCCCGCTTCTATTTGAAAATGAATTACAAGATACTGTAGACGAAGTATGGCTTGTTTATACTTCTGAAAGTATTCAAATTGATCGTTTAATGGAGCGAAATGACTTAACCCAAGAAGAAGCAAAAGCACGTGTTTATAGTCAAATTTCTATAGATAAAAAAAGTAGAATGGCTGACCATGTCATTGATAATTTAGGAGATAAATTAGAATTAAAGCAAAATCTAGAGAAATTACTTAGCGAACAAGGTTTCATAGAAAAGTAAATTATCATTTTAAACTCAATGTCTTTTAAGGGCATTGAGTTTTTATTTTGATAATGTTTGCTTATTACATATGATTATAAAAATATTTTGTAAAGTTTAAGTAAACGCTTTCAAAATGATGTTATTATGTTATACTAATGCCATAAAGTATAACATATAAATAAATGATCAAGGGGTGCTTTAAATGGCGACAAATATTGCAATTAATGGAATGGGTAGAATTGGTAGAATGGTGTTAAGAATTGCTTTACAAAATGATAACTTAAATGTAAAGGCAATTAATGCTAGTTACCCACCTGAAACAATTGCACATCTTATCAATTATGATACAACACATGGTAAATATAATGAAAAAGTAGAAGCTATTGAGGATGGTATTAGATATAAGGACCAAGACATTAAATTAGTTTCAGATAGAAATCCTGAAAATTTACCATGGAAAGACTTAGATATAGATGTTGTCATCGAAGCGACTGGTAAATTTAATCATGGTGATAAAGCAATCGCACACATTAATGCAGGTGCTAAAAAAGTATTATTAACTGGACCTTCTAAAGGTGGACATGTACAAATGATAGTTAAAGGTGTCAACGACGATAAATTAGACGTAAATGAATTTGACATCTTTAGTAATGCATCTTGTACAACAAATTGTATCGGACCAGTTGCCAAAGTTTTAAATGATGAATTTGGTATAGTAAATGGTCTAATGACTACAGTTCACGCTATTACGAATGATCAAAAAAATATTGATAACCCACATAAAGATTTACGCAGAGCGCGTTCATGTAATGAAAGTATCATTCCGACTTCAACTGGTGCAGCAAAAGCATTAAAAGAAGTGCTACCTGAAGTTGAAGGTAAATTACATGGTATGGCTTTAAGAGTACCAACTAAAAACGTATCACTTGTGGATTTAGTTGTAGATTTAGAAAAAAATGTTACTGTTGATGAAGTAAATCAAGCTTTCAAAAATGCTAATCTAGATGGTGTGTTAGATGTAGAAACTGAACCACTTGTTTCAGTAGATTTCAATACTAATCCAAACTCTGCTGTTATTGATGCACAATCAACAATGGTTATGGGAGATAATAAAGTTAAAGTAATTGCTTGGTATGATAATGAATGGGGTTACTCAAATAGAGTTGTTGAAGTAGCTGAACAAATTGGTAAATTAATTGATTCACAAAGTGTAGTAGAAGCAGTTTAAAATTGGTAAAAATAAATATATTGAAGCTGTCAATCAAATCCAAACATAAGGATTAGGTTGGCAGTTTTAATTTTTTATAGAAAGCTTTAGAATAATAATTTAGATGTTTCTATTTTCATTAGACAAATTGTTAAATGAAGAGAAATTTAAGTATATTTGTTTTCATTTTTAAGTTAATATAGCCACTTTTTAAAAATAGGTTACACATTTTGAACCATTTATCTCAAATGCGCTTTCTTTTTTAACGTATGATTTTATAGTATAATTGAGAATAATTAAAATAGAAAAGGGTGACAATTATGAAATGCCCAAAATGTAATTCAACGCATTCTAGAGTAGTCGATTCTCGTCACGCAGACGACGCAAATGCAATTCGTCGAAGAAGAGAATGCGAAAATTGTGGTACAAGATTCACAACATTTGAACATATAGAGGTAAGTCCTTTAATTGTAGTAAAAAAAGACGGAACAAGAGAACAATTTTTAAGGGAAAAAATATTAAACGGTTTGGTTAGATCATGTGAAAAACGCCCTGTAAGATATCAACAACTTGAAGATATAACTAATAAAGTTGAATGGCAACTTAGAGATGAAGGTCACACAGAAATATCATCAAGAGAAATAGGGGAACATGTTATGAATTTACTTATGCATGTTGATCAAGTATCATATGTTCGATTTGCTTCAGTATATAAAGAATTTAAAGATATAGATCAATTATTAGCTTCAATGCAAGGGATTTTGAATGATAATAAACGGAGTGATTTATAAATGGGATTACAATCCTTTGAATTTGGATTAAGACCACAAGACAGTTTTGAAGTTATACAAAATTTCCATTTAAATTCACAACATCTAGAGATACTTAATCGTCTTTTTACACCGTTAATTGGACAACAAGCCATTGGTTTATATCATTTTATGCACCAATTTTCCAATGATAATGAACAAGCTTTAACTCACTATGTAATTATGAACGAATTAAAAGAAAATTTATTAGAATTTAGAAATCAAATGGATTTACTAGAAGCGATCGGATTAATGAAATCATTTGTTAAGCATGAAGAACAACAAACTCATTTTGTTTATCAACTTGTCCAACCTCCTTCTGCATATCAATTTTTTAATGATCCTATGTTATCAGTATTTCTTTACAGTGAGGTTGATAAAAAAAGATATCAAATTTTAAAAAAGCATTTTGAACAAGAAAATAAAGATTTATCGAATTATCAACAAACGACAAGAAAATTTACAGATGTATTTCATGTTCCTAATAAAATAATAGATGTCGATACTCAAAATATACCTCAATCAGGAGAATATGCTGGTATCGATTTATCGAATGAATCATTTGATTTTGAAATGTTAAAATCCATGTTGCATAATCATTTTATTTCAAGTGAAATAGTGACTAAAGATGCTAAAGCTTTAATCATGCAACTTGCAACACTTTATGGATTAACAGTAGATGCAATGAAACATATTATTTTAAATTCGATTACTAGTGCACAACAATTATCATTTGAAGAAATGCGTAAACAAGCTCGTTCATATTATTTAATAGAACATGATAATCAATTACCTAAATTAGAACTAAATCAGAATATTAAACAAAACAATACGGCAACACAAAATAAAGAAGATAAAGATCCTGAAAATGATACAGATGCTTGGTTAGATTTATTAGAACAAACAAGTCCTATTGATATGTTAGCTTCTTGGTCAGAATCTGAACCAACTTTGTCACAAAAAAATATGATTGAAGAATTAATTCATAGAGAGAAAATGAATTTTGGTGTGATTAATATCTTGCTACAATTCGTAATGCTTAAAGAAGATATGAAATTACCTAAATCGTATATTTTTGAGATTGCTTCTAATTGGAAGAAAAAAGGGATTACTACAGCCAAACAGGCTTATGAATATGCCTTGAAGGTAAACCAACCTAAACCAACATATGAATCAAAATCTAATTCCTATCAAGGATATAATAGAAAAAGTAAATTAGTCTCTAGAGAAAAAACACCTAAATGGTTAGAAGAAAGAGACAATCCAAATGCTGCAGAACATTCAAAAGATGAAACTGATGATCAATTTGAAAAAGATCGACAAGCATTTCTAGAACAATTAAATAAAGATTGGGAGGAGGATTAGATGGAAAGTTTTAAGCAAATTGTTGGGTCAAATAAAGATTTCGGAAAAAGAATTGCAAAAATACGTCAACAAGTAGTTAATGATCCTGACGTTAAGACATTTTTAAATGAACATCAATCAGAGATAACAAATGCTATTATTGATGAGGATTTAAATGTTTTACAAGAATATAAAGATCAACAAAAACATTATGACGGTCATAGTTATAACGAATGCCCAAATTTTGTTAAAGGTCATGTACCAGAATTATATGTAGAAAATGAACGTATAAAAATTCGTTATTTACCTTGTCCTTGTAAAATTAAATATGATGAAGAACGTCTTAATTCTCAATTAATTACATCACATCATATGCAACGTGATACATTAAACGCTAAAATAAAAGACATTTATACGACTGGACGTAATCGATTAGACTTAGCAATGCAAGTTAATGATATTTGTAAAAAATTGATTAATAACGAAGATGTTAAAGGTTTATATTTATATGGTCCTTTTGGTACTGGAAAATCATTTATTCTAGGTGCTATAGCTAACCAACTTAAGGCTAAAAAAGTACCATCTACTATTGTCTATCTGCCAGAATATATTAGAACATTAAAAGGTGGTTTCAAAGATGGTAGTTATGAAAGAAAATTACAAAGAATACGTGAAGCTAATATTTTAATGTTAGACGATATCGGAGCAGAAGAAGTTACGCCATGGGTTAGAGATGAAGTGATAGGACCATTGTTACATTATAGAATGGTTCATGAATTACCTACATTTTTCACTTCAAACTTAAGTTATGAAGAATTAGAGCATCATTTATCAATGACACGTGAAGGCGCTGAAAAAACTAAGGCTGCTAGAATTATTGAAAGAATTAAAACATTATCAACACCATATTTCTTAAAGGGAGAAAACTTTAGAAACAATTGATATTTTTAAATAATATTGTATAATGGACTTAAATCTAAATCGTTGAAACTGTTGAAGATAAGATAATTTAATCACTATTACACAGAAAGCCATTACTTGATGAGAATATGGTTAATATATTAAATTATTACTACTTTAATGTATGGCATTTGTAATGAATGCTCGGCTCAAGACCGTTATCTTATGTAGAGAAGACGTTGAATGTAATCTTTTGGTTATATTTTGACGTTCAACTAGGGTGGTACCACGACGATCTCGTCCCTGTATTAGGGGCGGGATTTTTTTATTTTCTCACATTCGTTACAACTTGATATTTATTCAATAAGTCAACGATATGATTTTCATATTTTAGGAGGTTATAGTATGGATCAAATTAATATTCAATTCCCAGATGGCAATACAAAAGCATTTGATAAAGGCACTACTACAGAAGATATAGCGCAATCAATAAGTCCTGGATTACGTAAAAAAGCAGTAGCAGGAAAATTTAATGGGCAAATGGTAGATTTAACACGTCCATTAGAAACAGATGGTGAGATTGAAATTGTAACACCAGGTAGCGAAGAAGCTTTAGAAGTTTTACGTCATTCAACTGCTCATTTAATGGCACAAGCTTTAAAAAGATTATATGGTGACGTTAAATTTGGCGTAGGTCCAGTTATTGAAGGTGGATTCTACTATGATTTTGATACTGAAGAAAAAATCTCATCTGACGATTTTGAAAAAATTGAAAAAACAATGAAACAAATAGTGGATGAAAATCATAAAATAGAACGTAAAGTTGTATCAAGAGATGAAGCTAAAGATTTCTTCAAAGACGATCCATACAAGTTAGAATTAATTGATGCGATTCCAGAGGATGAAAATGTAACATTATATTCTCAAGGCGAGTTTACTGATTTATGTAGAGGTGTACATGTACCTTCTACTTCAAAAATTAAAGAATTCAAATTACTTTCTACAGCTGGTGCATATTGGCGTGGCGATAGTAACAATAAAATGTTACAACGTATCTACGGTACAGCATTTTTCGATAAAAAAGATCTAAAAGCACATCTTCAAATGTTAGAAGAACGTCGCGAACGTGATCACCGTAAAATTGGTAAAGAATTAGACTTATTCGCAAATAATCAACTTGTAGGTGCGGGGTTACCATTATGGTTACCAAATGGTGCTACAATTCGCCGTGAAATCGAGAGATATATCGTTGATAAAGAAGTAAGTATGGGCTATGACCATGTTTATACACCAGTTATCGCTAACGTAGATTTATATAAAACATCAGGTCACTGGGATCATTATCAAGAGGATATGTTCCCAACAATGAAATTAGATGAGACAGAAGAAATGGTACTACGTCCTATGAACTGCCCACACCATATGATGGTTTATAATAACAAACCACATTCTTATCGTGAATTACCAATTCGTATTGCTGAATTAGGTACTATGCATAGATATGAAGCTAGTGGTGCAGTATCTGGATTACAACGTGTAAGAGGTATGACATTAAATGACGCTCATATTTTCGTAAGACCTGACCAAATTAAAGAAGAATTTAAACGTGTTGTTAATTTAATTCAAGATGTATACAAAGATTTTGGATTTGAAGATTATACTTTCAGATTAAGTTATCGTGATCCAGAAGATAAAGAAAAATATTTCGATGATGACGAAATGTGGGTAAAAGCTGAAAAAATGATTAAAGAAGCTTCTGATGAGTTAGGACTTACTTATGAAGAAGCAATTGGCGAAGCGGCATTCTATGGTCCTAAATTAGACGTTCAAGTTAAAACAGCTATGGGTAAAGAAGAAACTTTATCAACTGCACAATTAGACTTCTTATTGCCAGAACGCTTTGAATTAACTTATATTGGCCAAGATGGAGAACAACATAGACCAGTGGTTATTCACCGTGGTGTTGTATCTACAATGGAAAGATTTGTAGCATTCTTAACAGAAGAAACAAAAGGGGCGTTCCCAACATGGTTAGCACCTAAACAAGTAGAAATCATTCCAGTAAATGTTGATTTACATTATGACTATGCTAGATTAATTCAAGACGAATTAAAATCTCAAGGTGTACGTGTAGAAATCGATGACCGTAATGAAAAAATGGGATATAAAATTCGTGAAGCACAAATGCAAAAAATCCCTTACCAAATAGTAGTGGGAGATAAAGAAGTAGAAAATAAAGAAGTAAATGTGCGTCAATATGGTTCACAAGATCAAGAAACTTTAGAAAAAGATGAATTCATTTGGAATTTAGTTGATGAAATTCGTTTGAAAAAACATAGATAAACTTGAAATTAACAGTCAGTTCATGTATATTACAAGGTAGTTAAAATAAAAGTTGAGTTAGAGGTTGCAATATTAAATAGTAGCTTGTCAGAAGTTGTATGGAACGAATGTTGAACAAGTCAAAGGTAATATTGCCGAAACAAACGTTAACCATAATAGACGTTTGTTGGGACAGTTGTCGAAAGAAACTGTACTGTCACTTAATGTGATGTGCTACCTAATATAGATAAAAGCAAAGTGGTTGCATATCTTAAAGGTATGTAGCCACTTTTTTATTTGCAATGATAAAGTTAATTATTGAATGAAACTAACAATTTTAACGAAAGTCATGCATTTAGTTTTGCTTTGAAAAAGTAACATTGAAGCCTCTAAATACAAGGAAAGGATTCTTCTATGAGTAAAAATCAAAATCAGAATGAAGGCGTTCAACGAGGTTTAAAAGATCGACATCTTTCCATGATAGCAATAGGAGGGTGTATCGGTACTGGACTATTTATGACTTCTGGTGGTGTTATTCATAGTGCTGGTGCGTTAGGTGCACTATTAGCATACGCCATTATTGGTGCCATGGTCTTTTTCTTAATGACATCATTAGGAGAAATGGCAACATATTTACCAGTTTCTGGTTCATTTAGTACATATGCAACACGTTTTGTTGATCCATCATTAGGATTCGCATTAGGTTGGAATTACTGGTTTAACTGGGTTATTACAGTAGCTGCAGACGTTACAATTGCAGCACAAGTGATTCAATATTGGTCACCAATGCAAGGTGTACCAGCATGGATTTGGAGTTGTATATTCCTTGTTATTATCTTTGCATTGAATTCACTATCGGTTAGAGTATACGGAGAAAGCGAATACTGGTTTGCATTAATTAAAGTTGTAACTGTTATCATATTTATCATTATAGGTTTATTAACTATTGTCGGAATCATGGGCGGTAAATTTGTAGGCTTTGAAACATTTACAAAAGGCGAAGGCCCAATATTAGGTGGTAATTTAGGCGGTAGTTTATTATCAATTTTAGGTGTATTCTTAGTTGCAGGGTTCTCTTTCCAAGGTACTGAGTTAATAGGAATCACAGCAGGAGAATCTGAAAATCCAGAAAGAGCTGTACCTAAAGCAATTAAACAAGTGTTTTGGAGAATATTACTATTTTACATTCTAGCGATATTTATTATAGGTATGTTAATTCCTTATGATAGCAATGCATTAATGGGAGGAGATAGCAGCGTATCAACGTCTCCATTTACATTAGTATTCCAAAATGCAGGCTTAGCATTTGCAGCATCATTTATGAATGCTGTTATATTAACTTCCGTATTATCCGCAGGTAACTCAGGTATGTACGCTTCTACAAGAATGTTATATTCTATGAGTAAAGATAAATTAGCATATGCATCATTCTCAAAAACTAATAGAAATGGTGTACCTTATATTTCTCTAGCAATCACTGGAATAATTGTAATTATTATCTTTTTATTACAACATTTAAGTGGTGATGCTTATGACTATATTGTAGCTGCTAGTGGTATGACTGGCTTTATCGCGTGGGTAGGTATTGCAGTCAGTCATTATAGATTTAGACGCGCATTTGATAAACAAAATTATGATAAGTCTAAATTGAAATATAAAGCTAAATTATTCCCATTTGGTCCAATATTTGCTGGATTCTTATGTGTTATTGTTATTTTAGGTCAAGATGTTGATTTCATTAAGACTGGTGATTTTGATATCAATAGATTTATCATTACTTATATGGGTATCCCAGTATTTTTAGCATTCTTTATTTATCATAAAGTAAGATATAAAACTAAAAAAATTCCATTAGAAAAAGTGGATTTACGTCAAGATGTGTCTATGGAAGAAGTAAGACATCATGATTAAATAAAAAAATAGTTGACGAATACATTAATAGTTGGTATGATTAGTAACGTTGAATACGAAACGAACCAAGTAGAAGCTCCCGCTTCTCACCTGTAGCGACGCTGTAAGCAGTTGGCAGGTTAATCATGTTACACAATTAATGTGTGAAGAAGAGCGGGTAGTGATACTCGCTCTTCTTTTTGCTTGGGACAATTTCGTAAAATACTGGGAGGTGTCAACCATAGCAAAAGATCAAACTCAAATTAATGAGAAAATTCGCGCGAAAGAACTTCGTTTAGTAGGTCAAGATGGTGAACAAATTGGTGTCAAATCAAAACAAGAAGGTTTAGAAATGGCTGAACGTGTTGATTTAGATTTAGTAATCGTAGCACCAAATGCTAAACCACCTGTTGCTAGAATTATGGATTACGGTAAATTCAAATTCGAACAACAGAAAAAAGAAAAAGAAATGAAGAAGAAACAAAAAACAATTAACGTTAAAGAAATTCGTTTAAGTCCAACAATTGAGGAACACGATTTCCAAACAAAATTGAAAAATGGACGTAAATTCCTTTCTAAAGGCGATAAATGTAAAGTTTCAATTCGTTTCAGAGGTCGTGCAATTACGCATAAAGAAATTGGTCAACGCCAATTAGAAAAATTTGCTGAAGAATGTAAAGACCTTGCTACTGTAGAACAGAAGCCTAAAATGGAAGGCCGTCAAATGTTCCTTATGTTAGCACCAATTAATGAAAAATAATTAAATTAATTTCTAGGAGGAAATGAATCATGCCTAAAATGAAAACTCACCGTGGAGCAGCAAAACGTGTTAAAAGAACTGGTTCAGGTCAATTAAAACGTTCAAGAGCTTTCACATCTCACTTATTCGCAAACAAAAACACTAAACAGAAACGTCAATTACGTAAAAGTAGATTAGTTTCTAAAAGTGATATGAAACGCGTAAAACAATTATTATCTTATAAAAAATAATGAAATTAACGATTATCGATTAATAACGTAGATAGAATCTAAGGAGGAATTTAATATGCCACGAGTAAAAGGTGGAACAGTAACAAGAGCACGTCGTAAAAAAACGATTAAATTAGCTAAAGGTTACTTCGGTTCAAAACATACATTATATAAAGTAGCTAAACAACAAGTCATGAAATCAGGTCAATATGCATTCCGTGACCGTCGTCAACGTAAACGTGATTTCCGTAAATTATGGATTACACGTATCAATGCAGCAGCTCGTAAACATGACATGAGCTATTCAAAATTAATGAACGGCTTGAAAAAAGCTGACATCGATATTAACCGTAAAATGTTATCTGAAATTGCTATTTCAGACGACAAAGCTTTCGGTGAATTAGTATCAAAAGCTAAAGACGCTTTAAAATAAATTAATCTTTGATAAGATAGGAAAACCTTTCTAATCTTTATCAAATTATAAAAGCTGAGACATTTTATGATGTCCCAGCTTTTATTTATATTTCTTCGACCAATATTATATTTAACTATAATTTTATAAAACAATGAAAAGTTATAAATCGCGATTTGAAAATAAGTTTGATAGAATGAATTCATAAAAGTAAGTATAAAGGAGAAAAGTATGTCTAAATTTGATGAGCAAATTATTGTAGTACCAAGAACAACTCTTTTTGATAATGAAACAAATGCGTTTAATGGCTTTCTATCGAAAAGTGATGTAAAAGGCGATAATATTTTTAATTCATTAAGTCATTATGAAGTTAAACGTAGAGGAGATATGGAAGAGAACCCAGACTATAAACAACTTATCTCATATTGTCTCTTAGAAAACCAAAATGGCGAAATTCTCGTTTATGAACGCCTATCTGGTGGAGGAGAAGAACGTTTACATGGACAATCATCTATAGGTGTAGGTGGACACATGAATGATGTTGTCGGAGCAGATTCAATCAATGAAGTATTACGAGTCAACGCTCAAAGAGAATTAGAAGAAGAAGTAGGTCTATCTACAGAAGATTCTCAAAATATGGAATATATTGGATTCATAAATGACGATAATAACGACGTTGGTAAAGTTCACATGGGTGTTGTTTTTAAAATCACTGTGAATTCTAACGATGTAGAAGCTAAAGAAACAGACACTTTAAGAATTAAATGGATTGAAAAAGGAAAAATTGAATCTTATGATGACTTTGAGACATGGAGTGCATTAATTCTTCAAGATTTATAATAATTGAGGTGCAAAATGAATGTCAGATATCATTCCGTTTCCATTATCAGAGGGAAAATTAAAAAAAGAAATCAAACAAGCTGAGTTAACGCAAAATTTTGATGAAATGTATAATCTATTTGAACAATATGAAAGTCAATTCGATTTAGATGAAAATTTGGCTATGACAAAATGCAACATGTTATATCAAATGAATGCATTTTTAGAATTGAGAGAAGAAGCAATCATCTTATTAAAAAAAGGTTTAAACAGATATGATGATTTAATGATTTATTACGTTAAAAGTTTAAATGGATTAGAACAATACTATGAAGCTGTTGAAGTCATAAATCAAATTATAGATGAAGTGCGTGATCATAAGACAAGAATGGAGTTATTTCCTTTAAAAGAATATGCACAAGCTCAGTTACAATCTAATAAACAACAACTTTCACAATCTTTAACTGAATTTAATCACTTAAGTACCAGAGAACAAACTCATATCTTACTTCAATTAATAGATAATGGACATTTTGACTTTAAAGAATCGATAAATTATTTATTAAACAATTATTCCTTTGAAAATAATATTATAAGTTTAATGATAGAGTATTTAAGATTCGCTCAATCAGAGGAGCCTATAAGAATTGATAAATACGGTTATACATCAGAAATTAAACCAAAAGATTTAAAAGGTCTTGAACATACAACTATGAAAACTCGAATTATACCTGAAGTGATTAATCAATTAGAAGACGGTGCTTTACATATTGTAGACGAGGCGAACCACATTATGAACAATCATTCTATATTATTATATCCTCTTAATATAGAAGAAATATTTACCATTGATGAATGGACAAACGCATATGATGTTTATTTTAAAGGAATGATTGGTATAGAAAAGAATGTGGTGAAAGAAGAGGCATTAACTTTTATAAAACAATTAGAAAGTTGAATTCGAATTTAATTTCTTGCAAAAGAGAAATAAATCATTTAACGTGAAATTTAATTGAAATAAGTAGTAAATAATTTCACAAACGTTGCAATTTCAATGTTTGTGTACGTAATTGACCTATGCTATAATAGGGAAGTTGAAAAAATAAAATAGTTATTCATGGAGGTATTTATACATGACAGCAACTTGGGAAAAAAAGGAAGGTAACGAAGGATTATTAACAGTTACTGTTCCAGCAGAAAAAGTAGATAAAGCATTAGATCAAGCATTTAAAAAAGTAGTTAAACAAATTAATGTACCTGGATTCCGTAAAGGTAAAGTGCCTCGTCCAATTTTCGAACAACGTTTTGGCGTTGAAGCGTTATATCAAGACGCAGTAGACATCTTATTACCTGAAGCTTATGGTGAAGCAATTGATGAAACAGATATTAAACCTGTTGCTCAACCTGAAGTTAATGTAACTCAAATTGAAAAAGGTAAAGATTTCATTTTTGAAGCTACTGTAACTGTTGAACCAGAAGTTAAATTAGGTGACTACAAAGGTTTAGAAATTGAAAAACAAGAAACTGAATTAACTGATGAAGAATTAGAAGAATCAATTAACCATAGTTTAAGTCATATGGCTGAAATGGTTGTTAAAGAAGATGGCGCTGTTGAAAATGGCGACACTGTTAATATTGATTTCAGCGGATCAGTTGATGGTGAAGAATTTGAAGGTGGACAAGCTGAAGGTTACGACCTAGAAGTTGGTTCAGGTTCATTTATCCCAGGTTTCGAAGAGCAATTAGAAGGTATGAAAACTGGAGAAGAAAAAGATGTAGTAGTCACTTTCCCAGAAGAATACCATGCTGAAGAATTAGCTGGCAAAGAAGCTACGTTCAAAACAAAAGTAAATGAAATTAAATATAAAGAAGTACCTGAATTAGACGATGAAGTAGCTAATGAATTAGATTCTGAAGCAAATTCAGTTGATGAATACAAAGAAAATTTACGTAAACGTTTAGCTGAACAAAAAGCAACAGAAGCTGAAAACACTGAAAAAGAAGAAGCTATTAACAAAGCAACTGAAAATGCTACTATCGACATTCCTCAAGCAATGATCGATACAGAATTAGATCGTATGGTTCAAGAATTTGGCCAAAGAATTCAACAACAAGGTCTAGACTTACAAACTTACTTCCAAATTTCAGGTCAAGATGAATCTCAATTAAGAGAACAAATGAAAGACGATGCAGAACAACGTGTTAAAACAAACTTAACATTAACTGCAATTGCTGATGCTGAAAATATCGAAGTTACTGACGAAGATATCGATAAAGAATTAGAAAAAATGAGCGAACAATTTAATATCTCTGTAGAAGATATTAAAAACACATTAGGTAATACTGATATCGTGAAAAACGATGTTCGTATCCAAAAAGTAATTGACTTATTAAAAGATAATGCAAAATTAGTTGAAGGTAGTAAAGAAGACTAATTTATAGATATCCTCTACAGCAACAAACATTTAATATTATTATTCTTATATTAATAATTGGAAGGTTTAATAAGATAATCTATCTTGTGGGGTGGGGCCATGAGTTCAATCTATAACAGTTTGAATTCAGTCCCACTCTTTCCTATTTTTTAAGCAAATAAATTGAATGTTATTATGTTGCATTATAGAATGCTATCTAGTATAGTCTTTATGGAATAGGGGTGTAGAAAAGAATGTTCAAATTCAATGAAGATGAAGAAAATTTAAAATGCTCTTTCTGCGGTAAAGATCAAGATCAAGTTAAGAAATTAGTTGCAGGAAGTGGCGTGTATATTTGTAATGAGTGTATTGAACTATGCTCAGAAATCGTTGAAGAAGAATTAGCACAAAATTCTTCAGAAGAATTAACAGAATTACCAACTCCTAAAGAGATTATGGACCATTTAAATGAATATGTAATCGGTCAAGAAAAGGCTAAAAAAGCTTTATCTGTAGCTGTATATAATCACTATAAACGTATTCAACAACTAGGCCCTAATGAAGATGATGTTGAATTACAAAAAAGTAATATCGCATTAATCGGACCAACAGGTAGTGGTAAAACATTATTAGCACAAACATTAGCTAAAACATTAAATGTTCCATTTGCAATTGCAGATGCTACTAGTTTAACTGAAGCTGGCTATGTTGGTGACGACGTTGAAAATATCTTATTACGCTTAATTCAAGCAGCAGACTTTGATATAGACAAAGCTGAAAAAGGTATTATATACGTTGATGAAATTGACAAAATTGCAAGAAAATCTGAAAACACATCAATTACTCGAGATGTTTCCGGTGAAGGTGTTCAACAAGCACTATTAAAAATCTTAGAAGGTACGACTGCTAGTGTACCTCCTCAAGGTGGACGTAAGCATCCGAACCAAGAATTGATTCAAATCGATACTACAAATATCTTATTCATCCTTGGTGGTGCTTTTGATGGTATCGATGAAGTAATTAAACGTCGTTTAGGTGAAAAAGTAATTGGATTTGCTAGTAATGAAGCAGACAAATATGATGAAGAAGCATTATTAGAACAAATTAGACCAGAAGATTTACAGTCTTATGGTTTAATTCCAGAATTTATCGGTCGTGTTCCAATTGTAGCTAACTTAGAAACACTAGATGTAGATGCACTTAAAAATATATTAACTCAACCTAAAAATGCATTAGTAAAACAATATACTAAAATGCTTGAATTAGATAACGTTGAATTAGTATTTAGCGATGAATCTTTATCTGCTATTAGTGAAAAAGCTATTGCACGTAAAACAGGTGCACGTGGTCTTCGTTCAATAATTGAAGAAGCACTAATTGATATTATGTACGATGTACCATCATCAGAAGATGTTACTAAAGTCGTCATTACCGAAAAAACAATCAATGATGAAGTTGAACCTGAATTATATGATTCAGAAGGTAATCTAATTAATGATAGTAAAACATCAGCATAAATAACGTTTAAATAGAGTCACATGTTTGTGGCTCTATTTTTTTGTTTAGAAAATGAGTGATTTACTTCTATTTGAAAATGTAGGATGACATTAATATAGGAGTAATGGTAAAGTGTTAATGTGAGAAATAAGTAAAGAGAGGATCACCAATGAAACTCAATCCTAATAATATAGATTTAATTATAAGTGCTGTCAAAGAAGAACAGTATCCAGAAACAGAAGTACCAGAAGTCGCATTAAGCGGACGTTCAAATGTGGGGAAATCATCATTTATTAATAGTATGATAGGTCGTAAAAACATGGCAAGAACTTCACAACAACCTGGTAAAACTCAAACATTAAATTTCTTTAATATCGATGACCAGCTTGTGTTTGTAGATGTGCCCGGATACGGATATGCGAAAGTAAGTAAAGTACAACGTGAAAAATTCGGTAAAATGATTGAAGAATATTTAACAACACGTCAAAAATTACAACTCGTTATCCAACTTGTTGATTTGAGACATAATCCAACTGAAGATGACGTGCTCATGTATAATTATTTAAAACACTTTGATATACCGACGCTAATTATATGTACTAAAGAAGATAAAATTCCTAAAGGGAAAGTACAAAAACATTTAACTAATATTAAACATAAATTAGATTTAGAAGATGGCGATACGATTGTAAGTTATTCTTCTGTCAAAAATAATAAACAACAACAAATTTGGGATCTTATCGAGTCTTATTTATAATTACTTTAAATATTCACAGAAACATTTCAATATATACAATATTTTTATGAGGTATAAAGAAATTAGTAACAATTTTGACAAAAAATTGAATGTAGATTAGAATCTTTCTAATTTATTTGAGCAATCGACTTAATAAAAGATTCAAATGTGTTATACTTGTGTTATTGTAAGTATATGGAGGGCGTTATAAATGCATTTTATAGCAATAAGCATTAATCATCGAACTGCTGATGTAGCACTAAGAGAGCAGGTTGCTTTTAGAGATGATGCCTTACGATTAGCCCATGAAGATTTATATGAAACTAAGTCCATCTTAGAAGATGTTATTTTATCTACATGTAATCGTACTGAAGTATACGCCGTTGTTGATCAAATCCATACAGGTCGTTATTACGTCCAAAGATTTTTAGCACGTAAATTTGGATTTGAAGTAGATGATATTAAAGATATGTCAGAAGTTAAAGTGGGGGACGAAGCAGTAGAACATCTATTGCGAGTTACTTCTGGATTAGATTCTATTGTACTTGGTGAAACACAAATTCTTGGTCAAATGCGAGATGCATTTTTCTTAGCTCAAGAAACAGGTACAACAGGAACAATTTTTAATCATTTATTTAAACAGGCTATTACTTTTGCTAAAAAAGCGCATAGTGAAACTGATATTGCAGATAATGCTGTTAGTGTTTCATATGCAGCTGTTGAATTAGCTAAAAAGGTATTCGGAAAACTAAAACACAAACAAGCTGTCATTATTGGTGCAGGGGAAATGAGTGAATTATCACTCTTAAATCTTTTAGGATCAGGAATTACAGATATAACTATTGTTAATAGAACTTTGAGTAAAGCTAAAATTTTAGCTGAAAAACATCAAGTCAACTATCAATCTTTAGATGAATTACCAACTTTATTACAACATGCTGATATTGTCATCAGTTCTACAAGCTCAGAATCATATATCATTACCAACGATATGATTGAATCTATTGCTAATCATCGTAAATTAGATTCTTTATTACTCGTTGATATTGCAGTTCCACGAGACATAGAACCAGGTATTGATGCCATTAACAATATTTTCAACTACGACGTAGATGATTTAAAAGGACTCGTAGATGCGAACTTAAGAGAACGTCAGTTAGCTGCACAAACTATTGTTGAGCAAATACCTAGTGAAATTGAAACTCATAATGACTGGGTAAATATGTTAGGTGTGGTACCAGTTATTAGAGCATTACGTGAAAAAGCAATGAATATTCAATCTGAGACTATGGAAAGTATTGATAGAAAGTTACCTGATTTATCAGAAAGAGAAAGAAAAATCATTTCTAAACATACGAAAAGTATTATTAACCAAATGTTAAAAGATCCTATTAAGCAGGCTAAAGAATTAAGTAGTGATAAGAAAAGTAACGAAAAATTAGAGCTCTTTCAAAGCATTTTTGACATAGAAGCTGAAAATCCTTATGAACAAGCAAGACAGCACAAAGAAAGTAAGGCTAAAGAAATTTCGGCTCGTCGAATTTTTAGTTTTGAATAAGCATATTAATATGGTGATGATATGCAAGAAAACCTGTTTATTAGATTTCATGAAATAATATTAATTATATATTTGATAAGCATTGTTTGCTATTTTCTAGATTTTGTACGTAAAAGTCATAAGATTAGAGTATTTGGCATGTATACATTAGGGATTGTTTGGGTTTTACAAACAATCTCTTTATCTGTTTTTATTATACAAACAAAACATGTGCCATTAGGTTCTTTATTCGACGTATTTTTCTCGTTGACGTGGATTATTATTTCAATATCACTGATTTTGAATTTAATAAAAACATTAAATTTTTCTGTTTTCTTTTTAAATTTAATTGGTTTTATCCTTATGGCAATGATTACGTTTGAACCTAACAGATATCATAGCCAAGTTCAGCAAATTGCAGTAATCAATGAATTATTACTTGTTCATATAGGTTTAGCTATATTGAGTTATGCCTTTTTTGCACTAGCATTTGTAAATTGTTTACTTTATATCATTCAATATCGTAATTTAAAAGAAAAGAATTTTGATCAAAAATACTTTAGAATCGGAAGTGTAGCCACACTTGAATCTATTGTATTTTTTACAACTTTAGCAGGTTGGATTATACTCATAATTAGTATTATTTTAGGCGCTCAATGGGGTGTTTTCTCTGTAGGAGAACGAATCTTTATTGATCCTAAAGTTATCTTTTCAACTATCATTACAATATTGTATGGTATTTATTTAATATTTAGAGTGAGAAAAGTTTTCATTCAAAGATATCTTATATACTTTAATATTATTTTATTCTGTTTATGCATGATTAATTTGTTTTTTACTACTCATTTCTCATAATTAATAGTAGTTAAAATTAATAGCATTGAAATATATAATAAGATTGAGTGATTGTTTAGGAGGCAGCAAAATGCGTAAGTTAGTGGTTGGATCTCGAAGAAGTAAACTAGCCTTAACACAAAGTCAACAATTTATAGATAAATTGAAACAAGTACGACCTGACTTAGATATAGAAATTAAAGAAATAGTAACTAAAGGTGACCGTATTGTTGATAAACAGTTATCTAAAGTTGGTGGCAAAGGTTTATTTGTTAAAGAAATCCAAAACGAATTATTCAATAAAGAAATAGATATGGCTATACATTCTTTAAAAGACGTCCCAAGTATTATTCCAGAAGGACTGACATTAGGATGTATTCCTGATAGAGAAATTCCATTTGATGCATATATTTCTAAAAATCATACTCCTCTAAGAGAGTTGCAAGAAGGAAGCATTGTTGGAACAAGTTCGTTAAGAAGAGGCGCTCAAATTTTAGCTAAATATCCACATTTAGAAATTAAATGGATTAGAGGTAATATTGATACACGTCTAAAAAAATTAGAAACTGAAGATTATGATGCAATTATACTTGCTGCTGCTGGGCTAAAGCGTATGGGTTGGTCAGATGATATAGTGACAACTTATTTAGATAAAGATATTTTACTTCCAGCCATTGGTCAAGGTGCATTAGGTATTGAATGTAGAAGCGATGATGCTGAATTGTTAGAACTTTTAAAAGAAGTTCATAACGAAGATGTAGAAAAATGCGTGACTGCTGAAAGAACATTTTTAGCTGAGATGGATGGTAGTTGTCAAGTTCCTATCGGTGGTTATGCTACGGTTAATGGCAGTAAAGAAATAGAATTTACAGGATTAATCATGACACCTGATGGTACTGAACGATATGAACATACTGCTATAGGTACTTCTCCAATAGAACTTGGTAAAGAAGTTAGCCGTGTTTTAAAAGAACAAGGTGCTTATGAAATTATTAGAAAATTAAATGAAGAACAATAATCTTCGAGGTGACACTTAAAAATGAGACCAGTTGTAGTTATGACACAAACAAGTAAATTTCAAAGTGATTTGGTTGAGATTATTCATAAACCATTTATAGACATACAATCACTTTATTTTGATGAAAACTTGTTAAAAAATAACTATGACTGGCTTATTTTTTCGTCTAAAAATGCAGTCAAATATTTTTTAAAATATATGAATTTGGTAAATTATCAAAAGGTAGCTGCAATAGGTAAAAAAACTGCTGAATATTGTCAATCATTAGATATATCAGTAGATTTTATTCCCAAAGATTATTCACAAGAAGGATTTATAAATCAATTTTCAGAATATAATCAAAAGATACTTTTACCTTCTAGTAAACAAGCTAGACCGTATTTATATGATGAGTTATCAAAAACAAATGATGTAGTTAAAATTGACTTGTATGAACCTATAGCTAATTATCAACATATAAATGAAGTGAAAACACTAATCAATAATCAAAAAATTGATGCTTTAACATTTTCAAGTTCGTCTTCAGTGCGTTATTATTTTAATGAAGACCCGATACCTAAGTTTGATCATTACTTTGCAATTGGTAAGCAAACCGCTGAAACACTTCATTCATATAATCAGGCAGTAAAAGTTGCAAATAAACAAACATTAGCGTCGATAATAGATAAAATATTAGAAAGTAGGGACAAAAATGAAATTTGATAGACATAGAAGATTACGTTCTTCTCGAACAATGAGAGATATGGTGCGAGAAACACATGTTAGAAAAGAAGATTTAATTTATCCTATATTTGTAGTTGAAAAAGATGATGTGAAAAGTGAAATTAAATCACTACCTGGTATATATCAAATTAGCTTGAATTTATTACATGAAGAAATAAAAGAAGCTTATGATTTAGGTATTAGAGCAATCATGTTCTTTGGTGTACCTAATGAAAAAGATGATGTTGGTTCAGGCGCATATGATCATAATGGTGTCATTCAAGAAGCAACTAGAATAGCTAAAAAAATGTACAGTGATTTATTAATCGTTGCAGACACATGTTTATGTGAATATACAGACCATGGTCATTGTGGTGTCATTGATGATCATACTCATGATGTTGATAATGATAAATCATTACCTTTATTAGTTAAAACAGCTATTTCTCAAGTAGAAGCAGGTGCAGACATCATAGCTCCAAGTAATATGATGGACGGCTTTGTAACAGAAATTAGACAAGGATTAGATGATGCAGGATATCAAAATGTACCAATTATGAGTTATGGTATTAAATATGCATCAAGTTTCTTCGGACCGTTTAGAGATGCAGCTGATTCTGCTCCTTCATTTGGAGATCGTAAGACATATCAAATGGATCCTGCCAATCGTTTAGAAGCGCTTAGAGAATTAGAAAGTGATTTAAAAGAAGGTTGTGACATGATGATTGTTAAACCAGCTTTAAGTTACTTAGATATTGTTCGCGATGTTAGAAATAATACTAATATTCCTGTTGTTGCATATAATGTAAGTGGGGAATATAGTATGACTAAAGCAGCTGCTTTAAATGGTTGGATTGATGAAGAAAAAGTAGTTATGGAACAAATGGTTTCAATGAAACGTGCTGGTGCAGATATGATTATTACTTACTTTGCTAAAGATATTTGCCAGTATTTAGATAAATAACCAAATGATTAATAAAGAGGAGGCAAATACAATGGGATATGAAAAATCAATTAAAGCAATGGAAGTTGCTGAAGACTTAATGCCAGGTGGTGTTAATAGCCCGGTTCGTGCTTTTAAATCAGTAGATACACCAGCTATTTTTATGGATCATGCAGAAGGTTCAAAAATATACGATATAGATGGTAATGAATATATTGACTATGTACTTAGTTGGGGACCACTTATTTTAGGTCATAAAAATAAACAAGTTATTGAAAATCTTCACAAAGCTGTAGATAATGGTACAAGCTTCGGTGCTTCAACATTACAAGAAAATAAATTAGCGCAATTAGTAATTGATCGAGTTCCATCAATTGAAAAAGTTAGAATGGTATCATCAGGAACTGAAGCGACATTAGATACGTTAAGATTAGCACGTGGTTATACAGGACGTAATAAAATAGTTAAATTTGAAGGGTGCTATCATGGTCATAGTGATTCATTATTAATTAAAGCAGGGTCAGGCGTTGCTACATTAGGTTTACCAGATTCACCTGGTGTTCCAGAAGGTATCGCTAAAAATACTATCACAGTTCCTTATAATGATCTTGAATCTTTACGTCTTGCTTTTGAAAAATATGGTGATGACATTGCGGGTATCATCGTTGAACCAGTAGCAGGTAATATGGGTGTTGTTCCTCCAGTTGAAGGATTTTTACAAGGTCTAAGAGACATAACAAATGAATATGGCTCTCTGTTGATATTTGATGAAGTTATGACTGGTTTTAGAGTTGGCTATAATTGTGCTCAAGGTTACTTTGATGTAACACCTGATTTAACATGTTTAGGTAAAGTTATTGGTGGTGGACTTCCAGTAGGCGCATTTGGTGGTAAAAAAGAAATTATGGACCAAATAGCTCCTGTAGGAAATATTTATCAAGCGGGTACTTTATCAGGTAATCCTTTAGCAATGACAAGTGGCTACGAAACTTTAAGTCAATTAACACCAGAATCATATGATTATTTCAATGAATTAGGTGACTTGCTTGAAAAAGGATTAAAAGAAGTGTTTGCAAAACATAATGTTCCAATTACTGTTAACCGTGCTGGTTCAATGATTGGATACTTCCTAAATGAAGGTCCAGTTACAAACTTTGAACAAGCAAATAAAAGTGATTTAAAATTATTTAGTGAGATGTATAGAGAAATGGCAAAAGAAGGCGTATTCTTACCACCATCTCAATTTGAAGGTACATTTTTATCAACTGCACACACTAAAGAAGATATTGAAAAAACAATTCAAGCCTTTGATAATTCATTAAGTCGAATTGTAAAATAACTAATTATTTAAAATAGAAATTGATGTTTTGAATTATATTAAAAGAGCCATACTTTTTGCTAAGCAAATGAGTATGGCTCGTTTAATATATAGCTAGTATTGGTATAATAAAATAGCGTAATTATAATAAATCCTGATACTTTAATAAAGGTAGTGTGTGAATGAAAACAATATATATAAATAACCTGATAATATTGGTATTATCTGTGTTGATAAGTTTGCTTCTAAAAGTATCACATATCTTATTGCCATTTATGTTCGGTCCTATCATAGCCGCCATTTTATGTATTAAAGTATTTAAATTAGATATAAAATGGCCATTTTGGTTAAGCCAAATCGGATTGATTTGTTTAGGTGTACAAATTGGTTCTACTTTTACTAGAACTGTAATAAAAGATATTCAAGCAAGCTGGTTTTCAATTGTATTAGTGTCAGTATTATTATTAGTTTTAGCATTATTAATTGCTTATTTCTTTAAAAAAATAGCTAAAGTTAATACTGAAACGGCTATATTGAGTGTGATTCCAGGAGCATTGAGCCAAATGTTAGTCATGGCTGAAGAAGATAAAAAAGCGAACATACTGGTAGTGAGTTTAACACAAACATCACGTATTATATTTGTAGTCATCTTAGTCCCATTAATTTCATATTTCTTTAAAAACGATCAAAGTAGTGAAGGACATATAGTTAAAGCACAACCGCTAACTCATGTACTAAATTTTTGGCAAGTTTGTATATTAATTGTCTCCATTATTTTAGTATATTGGCTAATGACAAAAATTAATTTTCCTACAAAACAGTTATTAGCACCAATTGTTGTATTAATTATATGGAATATATCTACTGATATTACTTTTGCATTAGACAACTGGTTACTCGCTTCTGCACAAGTAATCTATATGATTAGAATAGGATTACAAATTGCAAGACTACTTTCAGATTTAAAAGGAAGAATTGCGGTTGCTATTGCATTTCAAAATATAATGCTCATTATAGCTGCATTTATAATGGTATGTGTATTACATCTATTCACGCATGATTCTATTAATGAATTATTCCTAGGGGCTGCTCCAGGAGGTATGAGTCAGATAGTATTGGTTGCTATCGAAACTGGTGCAGATGTAGCTATGATTTCAAGTTATCATATATTTAGAATCTTTTTTATATTATTTTTAATAGCGCCTTTAATCAATTATTTCCTAAAATATAGAGCTAGACAGCAATAAATTATAATAAGCGCATATAAATGGTGTGATTGTATACCAATTATATGCGCTTATATATTATATCTAATTAATGCTTAGGTTTTTGAGGACAGTCTTTTAAATGTGCATCATATAGACCTGCAGCTTCTAAAAATGAAAATACTGTGACTGGACCTAGAAATTTGAATCCGTATTTCTTTAAATCTTTAGAAAGTTGAGTTGCACGTTCATCAACGGTAATTCGATCTTCAGGTACTTCATATCCCAAATCTATAGGTTTACCATCAACATATGACCATAAATAGTCACTAAAGCTACCATAATCTTGTTCAATTTTTAAATAACCTTTAGCTTGGCCAATAATAGCTTCTATTTTTTTACGGTTATGAATAATATTAGGAAAATCCATTAATCTATCGACATCATCTTCAGTCATTGATGCAACTTTTTCAGGTTCAAATTGATAAAAAGCTTCCTCATACGATGCTTTCTTTTTTAATATAGTAAGCCAGGACAGTCCAGCATGTTGAGATTCTAAGGCTAATAATTTAAATAAATCTTTGCTATCATACATGGGTTGTCCCCATACTTGATCATGATATTCAATATAAATAGGATCTTTAGTACCAAAGGCACAAGGGTTCATAAAATTCCTCCTAATAGATTGACTTATGTGAATTTCCATTATACTATAATTAAGTAAATGAATATAATGTTTGGGAAGAGTAGGTTTTAATTATTTATTAGAGAGTGTATGGTTGGTGAAAATACATAGATAATTGTTACTGAAGGTAGCCCACTAAGTTCTTTTGCTGAATAATTGTATCGATAGTAGGCAAAAGCGTGTTTGAGCGTTAATCAATTATAGAGTGCTCGAAAGTATAGGATAAGATAAAATCTTAATCTAAAATACTTTCTTGAATATAGGTGGTACCACGGAACATCCGTCCTATGATAATAGGAAGGGTGTTCTTTTTTATTTTTTGAGGAGGAAACAACAATATGGAAATGAAACCAAAATATAATCCACGCGAAGTAGAAGCGGGAAGATATGATGAATGGGTGAAAAATGGTTACTTTAAACCATCAGAAGATACAAATAAAGAAACTTACACAATAGTAATTCCACCACCTAATGTGACCGGTAAATTACATTTAGGTCATGCTTGGGATACTACATTACAAGATATTATTACACGTATGAAACGTATGCAAGGATATGACACGTTATATTTACCAGGTATGGACCATGCCGGAATTGCTACTCAAGCTAAAGTTGAAGCTAAACTTAATGAACAAGGTATTTCTCGTCATGATATCGGTCGTGAGAAATTTTTAGAACAAGCTTGGGATTGGAAAGAAGAATATGCTTCATTTATTCGCCAACAATGGTCTAAATTAGGACTTGGACTTGATTATAGTAGAGAACGTTTTACTTTAGATGATGGCTTAAGTAAAGCTGTTAAAAAAGTATTCGTAGATCTTTATAATAAAGGTATTATCTATAGAGGAGAACGTATTATTAACTGGGATCCTCAAGCGCGTACTGCATTATCTGATATTGAAGTTATCCATGAAGATGTTCAAGGTGCGTTTTATCATTTTAAATATCCATATGCAGACGGCGATGGATATATTGAAATTGCAACGACTCGACCAGAAACAATGTTAGGTGATACAGCGATTGTTGTTAACCCTAATGATGAAAGATATAAAGATGTTATAGGGAAAAAAGTTATATTACCAATTGTGGGAAGAGAACTACCTATTTTAGCAGATGAATATGTCGATATTGAATTTGGTTCTGGTGCAATGAAAGTAACACCTGCACATGATCCTAATGACTTCGAAATTGGTCAACGTCATGATTTAGAAAACATCATCGTTATGGATGAAAAAGGTCATATGAATGATAAAGCTGGAAAATATGAAGGACTTGAAAGATTCGAATGTCGTAAACAACTAGTTGAAGATTTAAAAGAGCAAGATTTAGTTATTAAAATTGAAGAGCACGAACATTCAGTAGGACATTCTGAAAGATCTGGTGCTGTAGTCGAACCATATTTATCAACACAATGGTTTGTAAAAATGAAGCCATTAGCACAACGTGCGTTAGATAATCAAAAAACTGATGATCGTATCGATTTTTATCCTCCTAGATTTGAAAATACTTTTAATCGTTGGATGGAAGAAATTCGTGATTGGACTATTTCAAGACAATTATGGTGGGGCCACCAAATTCCTGCTTGGTATCATAAAGAAACAGGTGAAATTTTTGTAGGTGAAAGTGCGCCAGAAGATATTGAGAACTGGACTCAAGATGAAGATGTTTTAGATACATGGTTCTCAAGTGCGCTATGGCCGTTTTCAACTTTAGGTTGGCCAGATACTGATGCTGATGATTTTAAACGTTATTTCCCTACCAATGCGCTTGTAACTGGTTATGATATTATTTTCTTCTGGGTAGCTCGTATGATTTTCCAAGGTCTTGAATTCACAGATCGTAGACCTTTTAATGATGTTCTATTACATGGTTTAGTTAGAGCAGAAGATGGACGCAAAATGAGTAAGTCTCTTGGTAATGGTGTAGACCCAATGGATGTTATCGATGAATATGGGGCAGACAGTTTAAGATACTTCCTAGCTACTGGTTCAGCACCAGGTCAAGATTTGCGTTATTCAACAGAAAAAGTTGAATCTGTGTGGAATTTTATTAATAAAATTTGGAATGCAGCACGATTTAGTTTAATGAATATTGGGGAAGAATTTAATGTTGAAGATATCGATTTATCTGGTAACTTATCTTTAGCAGATAAATGGATTTTAACTAGATTAAATGAAACGATTGCGACAGTGACTGATTTAAGTGATAAATATGAATTCGGTGAAGTAGGTCGTGCGTTATATAACTTCATTTGGGATGAGTTCTGTGATTGGTATATTGAAATGAGTAAAATACCAATGAATGGTGAAGATGAAGAACAAAAACAAACAACACGTTCTGTACTAAGTTATGTATTAGATCGTATTATGAGAATGTTGCATCCATTTATGCCATTTGTTACTGAAAAAATTTGGCAAAGCTTGCCTCATGAAGGAGAAACAATTGTTAATGCAGCATGGCCTACAGTAAACCAAGAATTAATGTTTGATGATAGTAAACAAACGATGCAACAACTAGTTGAGATTATTAAATCAGTAAGACAATCACGAGTTGAAGTTAATACACCTTTATCTAAAGCGATACCAATTATGATTCAAGCTAAAGATGAAAATATTAAATCAACACTTACTGAAAATGCTGATTACATTGAACGATTCTGTCATCCTAGTGAATTAAATATAGATGTGAATATCGAAATTCCTGAAAAAGCTATGACTTCTGTAGTATTAGCAGGCAAAGTCATTTTACCTTTAGAAGGATTAATTGATATGGATAAAGAAATTGCTCGTTTAGAAAAAGAATTAGATAAATTGCAAAGTGAACTTGACCGAGTAGATAAGAAATTAGCCAACGAAAACTTTGTAAATAAAGCACCCGAAAAAATTATTAATGAAGAAAAAGAAAAGCAAAAGCATTATAAAGAAAAATATGATGGTGTTAAAGCAAGAATTGAACAATTAAAATCATAGGAGTATGTGTCATGAATTACCTTGAAAGCCTTTATTGGATACATGAAAGAACGAAGTTTGGCATCAAACCAGGCGTGAAACGTATGGAATGGATGTTAGAAAAACTAAATAATCCTCAAGATAATATAAAAGGAATACATGTTGGTGGTACGAATGGCAAAGGTTCAACTGTGGCTTATTTAAGATCAGCATTGGTTGAGAATAATTATGAAGTAGGGACTTTTACTTCTCCTTATATCGAAACATTTAATGAGCGTATAAGTTTAAATGGCCAACCAATTACAAATGACGAGATTGTTGAACTTGTCTCTCGTGTAAAACCTGTAAGTGAAACTTTAGAACTAGAAACTGAGCTTGGTAATGCAACAGAATTTGAAATTATTACAACGATGATGTTTTTATATTTTGGAGAAATACACCCTGTTGATTTTGTTATTATCGAAGCGGGCTTAGGTATAAAAAATGATTCAACGAATGTATTTAATCCAATTATTTCTATTTTAACGAGTATAGGTTTAGATCATACTGATATTTTAGGAAATAGTTATTTAGATATAGCTAAAGATAAAGGTGATATCATTAAACCTAATACACCGATAATATATTCTGTGAAAAACGAAGATGCTTTGAAATATATTCGTGACTATGCAGTTGAACAAAATGCAACACCTATTGAACTGGATAGAGAAATTGTTGTAGTTTCTCAAGACGATGAATTTACTTATAGATATAAAGATTATGAATTAGAAACTATCATTTTAAATATGCTAGGTGATCATCAGAAAGAAAATGCTGCATTAGCAATAACTGCACTAATTGAATTAAATGAAGCAGGCATTATTGAATTAGACTTTAACAAAATGATAGATGGCATCGAAAATGTAAACTGGGTAGGCAGAATTGAACAAGTTAAAGATCAACCTTTAATGATTATTGATGGTGCCCATAATAATGAAAGTGTAGAAGCATTAATTGATACTATTAAATATTATTATGGCAGAGATCAAATTGATATATTATTTTCAGCAATTAAAGGTAAACCTATTAGTGACATGTTAGATAAATTGGAAGAAATTGCTTCTAAATTTTACGTGACTGATTTTAATTTTCCTAAAGCTTTAGCAAAAGAAGAAATCATCGAGAATAAAAACATTGAAAATGTTGAATTAGTTGATGATTATACGAAGTTTATTGAAAATTATAATGGACATGGTCTCGTCATTACTGGTAGTTTATATTTTATAAGTGAAGTTAAAGCTAGATTAAATTTTGAATAAATAAGTAAGTTGCAGTATTATCCTTATATTTTAAGAGGCTTTATTAAACTGTCGATACAAATTAAAAATTGTATCGGCAGTTTTTTGTATATTAATTTTATAGAAATTGGTTATTAATTATATAAAAATTAAATATTATTTACTTATTTTATTGTTGTGATAT
>NZ_RXWW01000024.1:15800-80436 GCF_003970495.1 Staphylococcus pasteuri | reverse complement strand
GTACAAACAAATAAAAATAAATATTTTAAATACGCTTTACCTAAAAATATTTCTAATTATAAAGTACGAAAAGTGCTTAAAAATGTCGAAAGTAAATTAGATCATAACTCAAATAATTGATACATTAAAAAGATGTAAATCACAACAATGACAAAATCGATAACATATAATATTTCTTATATGAGAAAGGACTATTTCTTATTATGTTTTATTTCCTATTTAGTACTATCATCATAATCGTTATGTTGTTTTTACATTCTTTTTATCTAGTTCTGCGTATTCAAGAAAAGAAAATGACAATAAAAGGGTATTTAGTATACATATTAATTTATTTTGTAATTCTAATAATATTATTGCTTATTTTTAAAGGTTTAATTTGAGAATATTTTAAAGGGGTAATATACTTACCCTTATTATTTTTACCTTTTTGAGGAGAGATAGTATGCAAACACGACGTTATGATGGTGAAAAGTGGCAATATGAGTTTAAATATGAAGGTAAACGATATCGCAAAAAAGGTTTTAGGACAAAACGAGAGGCAAATTCTGCAGGAATGGATAAACTTAATGAGTTGCAAAATGGTTTTAATACAGATCACAATATTACATTAAAAGCATACTTTGAGAACTGGATTAAAACATATAAACAACCAGTTGTTAATGAAAACACTTATCGTCATTATCGTTTTACTTTAAAGCATATTCAGGATCATAAAATTGGTAACACGGAATTATCAAAAATTAACAAACAAGTCTATCAAAAGTTTATAAATGACTTTTCTAAAGAACACGCTAAAGAAACGATAAGAAAAACAAACGGTGCTATTCGTTCTGCTTTAGAAGACGCAGTTTATGATGGGTTAATACACAAAAATCCAACCTACAAAGTGAATTATAAAGCTGGCAATCCTACTAAGCCAGAAAAAGAAAAATATATATCTTTAAACGATTATGAAAAGTTAAAAGCATATTTAAAAACTATAAATAGTAGATCAGCATTAGCTTTATTTATCATGATTTGTACTGGTTGTCGAATCAGCGGTGTTAGATATATGAAGTTAGAATATATAAACCAGTTGAAAAATCAAATATACATTAACGAACATAAAACAGATACTTCTCCTAGATATGTAAGTGTAGCCAAATCAGATATGATAAATAATTTAATCATCAGTTATGATGGTTACATTTTTAAAGATACTGGTAGTATTATTACTGTGAATGCAATAAATAAAACATTAAAAAAAGCATGTGAAGTAAATGAAATACCTATCATTACATCACATGCTATTAGACATACACATTGTTCATATTTATTAGCCAAAGGTATTTCTATTTACTATATTTCAAAACGGTTAGGTCATAAAAATATAGCAATTACTACATCTGTTTACTCACATTTATTAGAAGAAAAATACAGTGAAGAAGAAACAAAAACGACTAATATTTTAGAAAAGATGTAGTTTAGGGACTCTGTAGGGACTTCAAATGCTTTAATAACCATTGTTGTAGTATTTATAAATCTCCTTCGAGGGGGCTAAAATAAGCAACTATTATATATTTACAAAAAAGAATCCCACGTTAATGGGGTTCTTTTTTACAATTCTATTTTCTCACCATTTCGAATTTTGTCAGCTAATTCATTTAATTTTCTTAAACGATGGTTCATACCTGATTTTGATATGGGGCCAGTTGATATCATTTCCCCTAATTCCTTTAAGGAAATTTCTTGGTGCTCAACTCTTAACTTGGCAACCTCTCTTAATCGATCTGGTAAATTATCTAAACCTATTTCTTGATCTATTAATTGAATGCTTTCAACCTGTTTCATTGCAGCGCTTACTGTTTTATTTAAATTTGCTGTTTCACAATTCACTAATCGGTTTACTGAATTTCTCATATCACGGACGATTCTTACATCTTCAAATTTCAACAGTGCTTGGTAGCCACCAATTAAACTAAGGAAGTCGGAAATTTTTTCTGCTTCTTTTAAATAAACAATGCTACCTTTTTTACGCTCAAGATGTTTCGCATTTAATTCGTAACTATTCATCAACTTCGTTAAACCTTCAGAATGATTTTCAAATTGAGAAAATATTTCTAAATGGTATGATGACGTTTCTGGGTTATTGACTGATCCACCCGCTAAAAATGCGCCACGTAAATAACTACGTCTCATTTCATCGTCTTGAATCATATCTGGATCTATTTCATGTGTAAATACACCGTTTTTTAATATACCTAGCTCATCAAGAATTTCTCTTGCTCGCATTTTTGTACGACAAATATAAATATTATTTTTCTTTAATTTCATTTTTTTACGTACTAATATTTCTACTTCTACATTAAAAATACGTTTGATTAGGGAATATATCCTTCTTGCGGTAGTTGCATTCTCAGTTTGAACATTAATCACAAACTGTTGATTGGATAGACTTAATGCCCCATTCATACGAATTAATGCACTGAGCTCTGCTTTTGCATTAGCTTCATCTACATCTATACGAGTTAATTCATTTTTCATATCTGATGCAAAGCTCATAGAACATTCATTCCTTTCTAACATTGCCCTTTTGATTTATGTGATAATAACTACATTTTTTAATTTTATTTCAAAATGGATTAAATGTCTCATCTCAATTTTTTATCTTTCAATAAAAAATCAAGTTTCATCTGTATCCAATAACTAAAATATTATTTACGATTATCATTTGGATCAAATTGAATTGTACTAATAAGATCTAATGCTTTTTCATAAATTAATGTTGATAACACTTTTGTATTATGTCTTACAAAATGTTCATCAGATATTTCGACTAGATTTGAAGCCGTAATGACTTCTATTCCATCTTGCTTTAATTCTTCAACATTTACATCAACAGGATCAGAATTTTTCTCTTTATATTTTCTTAAAACATTCTCATTGAATTGATCGGTACAGCAAATAACATAATCTACAAATGATTGACCTGTTTGGCGATGCAATGCATTAATATGTTCTTTCACTGTATAGCCGTCTGTTTCACCAGGTTGAGTCATAACATTAGCTACATATAATTTAGGTGCAGATGAATTAATTAAGGCTTTAGAAATCCCTTTGACACAAAGATTAGAAATAACACTCGTGTATAGTGATCCAGGACCTAATACAATCAAGTCAGCTTCTTCTAACGCTTCAACCGCTTCTTCCATAGGTTCTACATCATCTGGCTCTAAAAAGACTTTTTCTATTTTTTCTTGTTTCTTCGGAATTTTTGATTCGCCATATACGATTTCACCATTTTCCATAATAGCATTTAACTGAACGCTTGTATTGGTAGATGGAATTACTTTACCTTTAATATTTAAAACTTTACTTAGTTCTCTAATAGCATGTCCAAAGTCATTAGTAATATTTGTCATCCCCGCAATTAATAAATTTCCTAAAGAATGACCACTAATTTGATTTTCTTCAAATCTATATTGGAATAATTGAGTTAGTACAGACTCCGAGTCGCTCAGTGCAGCAATCACATTTCTTATATCCCCAGGTGCTGGAATATCCATTTCATTACGAATTTTACCCGTACTTCCACCATCATCAGCAACAGTAACTATGGCAGTAATATCTATAGGAAACTCTCTTAGACCCCTTGCCAATACAGATAAACCAGTCCCTCCGCCAATTAAAACTACTTTCATTCTTCTCATTGTTGTTCTCCACTTTCAATATGTGCATCTCTATGATGAACATATACTTTATAATCGAAAACGTCGTTAAGATATTCTCCTAAACGTTTAGTTAATGCTACTGAGCGATGTTGACCTCCAGTACAGCCAATTGCTATGACTAACTGTGACTTGCCTTCTTTTTTATAACCAGGAATCATAAATTTCAATAAGTCAGTTAATTTATCAAAGAAGATTTCGGTTTCTTTCCATTTCATAACGTACGTATAAACTTCTTCATCCATGCCTGTTAATGGACGTAGTTCTTCAACATAGTATGGGTTTGGTAAAAATCGAACATCAAATACTAAATCTGCATCCATTTGTATACCGTGTTTAAAACCAAAGCTAGTGACGTTTATTGTAAATGTTTCAAAGTTTTCATCTTCATAGTAATTAACTACTCTAGCTTTTAATTCTTTAGGTTTAAGTTGACTTGTGTCTATGACATAATTTGCAATACTTCTAATTCGTGAAAGATGTTGACGTTCTTCATTAATAGCATCAATAAGTGAACGTTGTCCCTTTTCATTTAAAGGATGTGCTCTTCTAGATTCTTTATATCTTGAAATTAATTTTTCAGTTGTTGCTTCTAAAAACATGACGTCTACAATAACGTCATTTCTACTTTTAATTAAATCAATTTCCTTAACCAATGATTTAAACAGTTCTTTACCTCTTAAGTCTATTGCAATAGCCACTTTTTGTAATGATGGATTACCTTGTTCCATCAATTCAACAAATTTAGGTAATAGTACGGGTGGTAAGTTATCTACACAAAAATAACCTATATCTTCTAGACTTTGAATCACTAAAGATTTTCCTGCACCAGATAATCCAGTGACAACAAGTAATTCACTTTTCCCAATTTCTTTTTCAGAATTTACCATTTTATCGGTTCACCGCCAGTTCAGTTGATATTCATATATTAATAGGTTCATCATACCACACTCATTTTCACAAAGGAATGTAATCAATACTTATAAAAAAGCTAGAACAACAAATGGATTATCATTGTTATAATCCTCCTATTGCTCTAGCTTTATTTCTTGTTATAAACGATATTTAAGCTTCTAATTTATCTTTAATACTTTCAATATAATCAGCCGCACTTTGTGCCGCAATACTACCATCACCTGTTGCTGTTACAATTTGACGTAAACCTTTATCTCTTACGTCGCCTGCAGCATAGATACCAGGTACATCTGTACTCATATCAGCTTGAGTTACAATATAACCATTTTCATTTGTAATACCTAAATCAGTGAATGGTGCAGTTAATGGTTTCATACCAATATAAATAAATACGCCATCTGCATCGTATGTTACTTCTGAACCATCTTTAGTTGACTCTAAAGTTACTGATCCTACTTTGCCATCTTTGTCATTTATTGTTTTTAATGTATGGCTCCAAATAAAATCAACTTTATCATTTTTAAATGCACGATCTTGTAAAATACTTTGTGCGCGTAATTCGTCTCTTCTGTGGACAATCGTCACTTTATCAGCAAATTTTGTTAAGAATGTACCTTCTTCAACTGCTGAGTCACCACCGCCGATAACAAATAAACGTTTATTTTTGAAGAATGCACCATCACATACTGCACAATAACTTACGCCACGTCCGCCTAATTCTTGTTCACCTGGTACGCCTATTTTTTTATATTCAGCACCAGTTGAAATAATAACTGCATGTGCAGTAATTTCTTTGTTTCCTAAATTAACTACTTTATAGTCGCCTTTATCTTCTATTGATTTAATATCACCATATTGATAAGTAGCGCCAAATTTTTTCGCATGTTCAAACATTTTTGTAGATAAATCTGGTCCAGTAATCATTTCAAATCCTGGAAAGTTTTCTACCTCTTCTGTATTTGCCATTTGGCCACCTGGCATACCACGTTCAATCATAACAGTGTTTAAATTTGCACGTGATGCATAAACTGCAGCCGTCATACCAGCAGGGCCTGCACCTATAATTGCTACATCAAAATCTACTTCAGTCATTTACTTGCCCTCCTACTTAATAATCATTAAACGCATTATATATCAAAATAAGTATTTCATAAATTTATATGCTCAGAATATAAGTTATCGTTTTATCAAGTTTATAATTACTAATATCAAACCATTCTTTTATTTGCTTTTTAGTCAATTTTTGGTTGGTATGTTGATAATACAAATATAAGAACGCACCTAAATATCTATCTAATTCTGTTAAATAAGCTTGATCTGCAATAATTGATTCAGCTTGATCTATCCATTGAACAAATAAAGATGTATCATTTCTAAATTCATCAAATTGATATAATTTGACCATGCCACGATGTATGAAATCTAATTTATTTAGTGTCAAACCTTGAACTAAGTATGTTAAATATAGTTTCTCATAATCATTCATCGTTTCTAATACGGCCCAAATTTCTTCTGTAATCAATATTTCTTTACCATTCAATTGATTCAACAAGAATATACCATATAATCTATAATGACTATCGTCGTCCATTAATAAAGGTAAAATACGTTGATCAAATACATGTTTACTTTCTTCAATTACCCATGGTGGAAAACCTACATCAACTTTAGAAATTTGTAATAACTTGTTCCAAAATTGAATACTTTCATCTTTATTTCCTAGGTAATAATAATTGTAGCTTAAGGCATTAAACATTTGAATAGAAGCAAATTTCCCTTTTTTATATAAAGGAAGCAATAATTTTTGAGAAGCATGATATTGTTTCAAATAACTTAAGACAATACCTAATTTAAAACTTTCATCGTCATTCATTGGCATGACTTTGTTTAAAATATTTAAGTAACGCTTATATTTATCCATATCATTTGTATTGTAAAGTAGTAACGTATAATGACACAGTGCATGAACATCTGAATTATCTTCATTTAGTAACTCTTCAAACATGTCCTTTGCTATATCATATTCGCCTAAATATAAATAACACATCGCTAATAAATTTTTTATCACTCGATGATTTTGAATATCTTCATCTTGATTTAAAATATAAGTTCTCGCTTCTTCTAAACGTCCCTGTGAAAATAAAAATTGAAATAATAGTTGTACTGCAAATAGTTGTGCTTCGATTTCTATTTGATGTTCGTTTGAATACGACACATCGAATGTTTGTTCAAGCTCATCTCGGAAATCTTGATCATCTGTAATTAATACATAATTAATACCAAACAAGAATGCCTTGTTTGGTTCATTTAATTCAATGTTTAACTGACTCAACTCATAAAAACTATCTGCCTTACGTCTATCATTTATAATATTTTCATAAAATACCTTTTCAGCTTGGCTTCCAAAACCTAGTTTTACTAAACATTGAGCATAGTTTAATTGAATATCAAAATCCTCAGGTGACAATTCTAGCACTTTACCGTAATAATCGACTGCTTTTTTATAATCTTGTTGCTTCCACTTCTGATTAGCCATTTTACGATAAAACGGTTCATCAAAAGCCATTGAAATAATTTTATTGTTTTTATCTGCCAAAGATTGTCACCTCCATCTTTAATTTATTTTTATAGGATTACCAATCGCATATGCGCAATCTGGCACATCTTTTGAGACAACTGTTCCTGCACCAATGGTGACATGACTTCCAATAGTTACTCCAGGAAGTATTGTCACATTAGCACCTATTAATGTATTATGACCTATTTGAACTTTACCATATTTAAATTCATCCACTAAAATTTCGTGCGTTAATATTGTAGTATTATAACCAATCACACTATTGTTGCCAACAGTTATTAATTCGGGATAAAACAAATCTGGTACTACTTTATATGCGAATACAGTTTGTTTGCCAATATTCATTTTTAAATACTTACGATAGATAACATTTTTTAATTTTAAATTTGGCATTACTCGACAAATTTCAATTATTAATGTTTGTTTAAACACTTTTGGAAAACGTATTAGTCGATATATTTGCCATAATGGATTAATCGATGATTTTTGATATCTATCATGTGTTTGGAGTTTTCTCATTGAAAATCTACACCTTTTGCTTTGGCCAACTTAATGGACCAGCATTTTTATAAACAGGTGGTTGAAATTTATATCGTCTATAAATAATTAAAATAATACTAATAATGATAAGTATAACCGATACTAATTGTGCCACTCTTATATGACTTGTCAACATCAAGCTGTCTGTTCTAAGTCCTTCAACAAAGAAACGACCTATTGAATACCAAATTAGATATAAGAAGAATGTTTCTCCTAGTTTCAAATGCTTTCTAATCGAAATTAATAAGATAAATCCTAACACATCCCATACTGATTCGTATAAAAATGTTGGATGATAATAATGACCATCAATATACATATTATTAATAATAAATCGAGGTATATGAAGTTGTTCCAAGAATGTTTTAGATACTATACCGCCGTGTGCTTCATGGTTCATGAAATTGCCCCATCGTCCGATACCTTGAGCTAAAATAATACTCGGTGCGACAATGTCTCCAATTTGGAATGGGTTTAAATTTTTTAATTTACATACGATAACTCCTGTAATAAAGCCACCTATTAATCCTCCATGGATAGCTATACCGCCATGCCATATTTTAGGTATTTCTCCTGGATTTTGCATGTAATATGGCCATTGGAATATTACAAAATATATACGAGCTACAATAAAACCAAATATGGCACAATAAAAGATAACATCTACTAATGTGTCTTTATGTAGACCAACTCTCTTCAAAGCTTCTTGTGCTACAAAATACCCTATTAAGATACCACAAGCAATTATAATTCCATACCATCGTATTTGTAATGGACCTAGGTGAAATGCGACAGGATCAATATAACTCAAAGTTAAATCCATAAACTAATTACTCCTCACTTTTATGACTGTTACGAACAATTTCATCATTAAGTCGTTCGCTAAATTCTTCTGCTGTATTTATTCCCATAATATTTAAACGATAGTTCATAGCAGCAACTTCAATAATAACTGCAACGTTTCGTCCAGGTCTTACAGGAATTGTTTTTTTCGTGATTTCAGTATCTAAAATACGTAAAGTCTCTTCGTTTAAGCCGACTCTATCGTATAACTTTTCTTTATCCCAGTTTTCTAAATTAATATTTAAACGGATTTGTTTTTCAGTTAAAATTGAGCCCGCCCCAAATAATGTCATCACATTAATGATTCCTAAACCACGTATTTCTAATAAATGTTCTATTAATTTTGGTGGTTTACCTATTAATTCATCTTTAGTAATTTCTCTTATCTCAACATTGTCATCAGCAACTAATCTATGTCCTCTTTTAACTAATTCTAATGCTGTTTCACTTTTACCGATACCAGAGTCACCAGTTATGAGAACACCTACACCATAAACATCAACTAGTACGCCATGTAATGATGTTGTTTTTGCTAGTTCATGTTCTAAAAATGTAGTTAATCTACTCATTAAACTTGTCGTTGCATCTTTAGCAACAATAAGTGGTGTATTTAATTCTTTTGCTGCTTCAACTAATTCTTCAGGAGGCTCTAATCCTCTTGTTACTATAATTGCAGGCGTATCTGGTCTACATAATTTTCTCATTCTTCCTTGACGTTCATCATCTGGAAGTAAATTATAAAATGATAACTCAGTCGTACCTAATAATTGTATTCTGTCTGAAGCGTAATGTGAGAAGTAACCAGCCATTTCTAAACCAGGTCTAGAGATATCTGTGTTTTTAATAGGTTTATTTAATCCTTCTTCCCCAGCTATTAATTCTAATTTTAATAATTCAACTAATCTTTCAGTTGTTAACATGTGTTCACCTCTATTTGAAATGTTACTACAATTTCGCTTTCTTTAATCATATCAAAAATCAAACTACTTTCTATATCAAAAAGTTACGCTTATTTAATATTTAGAAAATACGCTCTATAAATTATGCCTTATTGAATACTTTATTATGTATATTGTTTTTGAAAAATGTGTATTCTTTTTAATTTGGATGATAAATATCTACATTTAAAAAAGATGATTCCAGTATACTCTGAAATCACCTTAATATAAATTATAACATCATTCTTTTATGATTAATCTTTATTTCTATCTCTTTCTAATACAGTTTTTAAATATTGTCCTGTATAAGAGTTTTCTACATTCGCAATGTCTTCAGGCGTACCAGTAGCAACGATCGTTCCGCCACCATCGCCACCTTCTGGTCCTAAATCAATAATATGATCTGCAGTTTTAATGACATCTAAGTTATGTTCAATAATCACAACAGTATCACCATTTTCAACAAGACGATTTAATACCTTTAATAATCTGCTAATATCATCAACATGTAAACCAGTTGTTGGTTCGTCTAAAATGTAAATGGAACGTCCAGTAGAGCGTTTATGCAATTCTGATGCGAGTTTAACACGTTGTGCTTCACCACCAGATAAAGTTGTTGCTTGCTGTCCTAATGTGACATATCCTAAACCAACATCTACTAATGTTTGTAGTTTACGTTTAATCTTAGGGATATTTTCAAAGAAATGAGTTGCATCTTCAGCAGTCATTTCTAAAACATCAGCAATATTTTTACCTTTATATGTGACTTCAAGTGTTTCTCTATTATATCGTTTACCGTCACATACCTCACAAGGAACATAAACATCTGGTAAGAAATGCATTTCTATTTTAATAATACCGTCACCTTTACAAGCTTCACAACGTCCGCCTTTAACGTTAAAACTAAAACGACCTTTTTGATAGCCACGTATTTTAGCTTCATTGGTTTGAGCAAAAACATCTCTTATATCATCAAACACGCCTGTATAAGTTGCTGGATTTGAACGTGGTGTTCTACCAATCGGTGATTGATCAATATCGATAATTTTATCTAATTGATCTATGCCTTTAATAGAATCATATTCTCCAGGTTTCACTTTAGATTTATTAATTTTTTGTGCTAGAGATTTATATAACACTTCATTAACTAATGAACTTTTACCTGAGCCTGATACACCTGTCACTACAGTCATTACTGATAGAGGGAAATCAACATCTACATTTTTTAAGTTATTGCTTTTAGCACCTTTAATACTAATTTTCTTTTTCGTAACTTCCCGACGATATTCAGGTACATCAATTTTCTTCTTACCACTTAAATATTGTCCAGTTAATGAGTTTTTATCTTTCATCACTTGTTTTGGTGTACCTTGTGCAACAATTTCACCACCGTGACTACCAGCACCTGGACCTACATCCACTAAATAATCTGCAGAACGCATCGTATCATCATCATGTTCTACAACAATCAATGTATTTCCTAAATCCCGCATCTCTTTAAGTGTGTTAATTAGACGATCATTATCACGCTGATGTAAACCTATTGAAGGTTCGTCTAAAACATAAAGTACACCTGTTAAACGAGACCCAATTTGTGTTGCTAATCGAATTCGTTGTGCTTCACCACCAGATAATGTTCCAGAAGCACGGTTTAATGTAAGGTATTCAAGCCCAACATTATTTAAGAAAGCTAGACGTGAAATAATTTCCTTAAGAATTTGATTTGCTATTGCTTGGTCTTGTTCTGATAGTTCAATGTTTTGATAATATTTCAATGCTTCTTTAATCGAATCTTGAACAACTTCGCCTATATTATATCCACCAACATAAACAGACAATGCCTCTTTACTTAAACGCTTGCCATGACAAGTCTCACAAGGTAACTCGGTCATGTATCTACTCATCATTTCACGAGTATATTCTGATGGTGATTCATGATATCGACGATCAATATTATTAAGAACACCTTCAAAGACCATTTTTCTTTTACGTTTGCCGCCACCAAATCGTTGGTTAAATGTAAATTCAATTTCTTTATCGCCTGAGCCATGCATTAATATATTTTTCTGTCTATCGGTAAGTTTTTTATAAGGTTTATCCATATTAATTTTATAAACTTCACAGACACGTTTTAGTAAAGTTGGATAAAAATCTGAACTTGTTGGCTCCCATGGCTCAATGGCACCTTCGTTTAGTGTTTTGTTTGGGTCAGGTATAACTAAATCCATATCGACTGTTAATCTTTGACCTAACCCATCACAAGTAGGACAAGCACCAAATGGGCTGTTAAAACTAAACATTCGGGGTTCTAATTCGCCAATTGAGAATCCACAAATAGGACATGCATGATTTTCAGAGAACTTTAGGTCTTCTCCATCAATCACATCAACTGTTAAACTTCCTTCAGATAATTCAAGTGCTGTTTCTATAGAATCTGCTAGTCTTGTTTCAATTCCTTCTTTAATTACTAGTCTATCAACAACAACTTCTATAGTATGGTTTTTGTTTTTATCTAAATCTGGCACTTCATTAACATCAACAATTTCTCCGTCTACTCGTAAACGTACATAACCTTTTTTACCAATATCTTCGATTAGCTTTTCATGACTTCCTTTACGATGTGAAACCACAGGAGCTAACAATTGAATTTTTGTTCGCGTTTCTAATTCTAATATTCTATCTACCATTTGTTGAACAGTCTGTGACTCTATTTCAATATTATGGTTTGGACAATAAGGTTTACCCACTCGAGCATATAATAATCTGATATAATCGTAAATTTCAGTTACGGTTGCAACTGTAGATCGTGGGTTCTTACTTGTTGTCTTTTGATCAATAGAAATAGCCGGTGATAATCCTTCAATAGTATCTACATCTGGTTTATCCATTTGACCTAAAAATTGTCGTGCGTATGCACTTAATGATTCTACATATCTTCTTTGACCTTCTGCATAAATAGTGTCAAAGGCTAATGAAGACTTACCTGAACCTGAAATACCTGTCATTACAATTAATTTGTCTTTAGGTAATTCAATATCGACACCTTTTAAATTATGCGCTCTTGCACCTTTCACTACTATGGATGGTTCTCTCATTTAATTGTCACCCTTCTGATTTTAATTCAAATAACATATCTCTTAGTTCTGTTGCTTTTTCAAAGTCTAAATCTTTAGCTGCTTTTTTCATTTCTTTTTCTATATTTTCTATCGTTTTTTGTCGTTCTTTTTTAGTCATTTTCTTAGGTAGTTCAGTTTGTTTATTTTCATTTGTTTCGTCATTTTCAACAGTGGCACTAATAACATCATGAATTTTCTTATTAATTGTTTTAGGCGTAATACCATATTTTTCGTTATGCGCTGTTTGTATTTCACGACGTCTTTGTGTTTCATCAATGGCGTATCTCATAGAATCTGTAATTTTATCAGCATACATGATTACTTCGCCTCGATCATTACGTGCTGCTCGTCCAATTGTTTGAATTAATGAGCGATTAGAACGTAAAAATCCTTCTTTATCCGCATCTAAAATGACTACTAAAGAAACTTCAGGAATATCTATACCCTCTCTTAGTAAATTAATACCAACGATGGCATCATATGTACCCATTCTTAAATCTCGAATAATTTCTATTCTTTCAAGCGTTTTAATTTCTGAATGAAGATAATTTACTTTAATACCCGCTTCTTTCATATAGGTAGTTAAGTCCTCACTCATTTTTTTCGTCAACGTTGTAACAAGTACTCTTTCATTCTTATCAATTCTATCTTGAATTTCACTTAACAAATCATCAATTTGGTTTTCTGTTGGACGTACATCAATTTTCGGATCTAGTAATCCTGTAGGTCTAATAATTTGTTCGACCATTTCATCAGTATGTTCTAGTTCGTATGGTCCTGGCGTTGCTGATACATATACTAATTGATTTGTTTTTTCCTCAAATTCTTCAAATTTTAGTGGTCTGTTATCTAAAGCACTTGGCAATCTGAAACCATGATCAACTAAAACTTGTTTACGCGCTCTGTCACCATTATACATCCCTCTAACCTGAGGCAATGTTACGTGAGATTCATCAATCATAATTAACCAATCATCACCAAAGTAATCTAATAATGTATAAGGTGTAGAACCTAGTGGTCGTAATGTTAAATGAACTGAATAGTTTTCAATACCTGAACAGAAGCCCATTTCTCGCATCATTTCTAAATCATAATTTGTACGTTGTTCTAATCTTTGGGCTTCAAGTAATTTATTTTCATCTCTTAATTCTTTTAATCGTTCTTCCAATTCTTTTTCAATACGTTCGATTGCTACTTTCATTTTTTCTTCACGAGTAACGAAGTGAGATGCTGGGAATATAGCAAAATGCTCACGTTCTCTAATAACTTCGCCAGTTAAATAGTTAACCTCTCTAATTCGATCTACTTCATCTCCGAAAAATTCCACTCGAATACACATTTCTTCTCTAGATGCTGGGAAAATTTCTACCACATCACCGCGGACTCTAAATGTACCCCTTTGGAAATCTATATCATTTCTAGTATATTGTACATCTACTAATTTTCTTAGTAATTCGCTGCGTTCCATTTCCATACCAACGCGGACGCTAACAACTAAATCTTTATATTCTTCTGGGTTACCTAAACCATAAATACAACTTACACTAGCAATGATGATAACATCGTCTCTCTCAAACAATGCACTTGTCGCAGAGTGTCTTAATTGATCAATTTCATCATTAATAGAAGCATCTTTTTCTATAAAGGTATCCGTAGATGGTACATATGCTTCAGGTTGATAGTAATCATAATAACTAACGAAATATTCCACTCTATTTTCAGGGAAAAATTCTTTGAATTCACTATATAATTGGCCAGCTAATGTTTTGTTATGTGCGATTATCAATGTAGGTTTACCCACTTGTTGAATCACATTACTCATTGTAAATGTTTTACCCGTACCAGTTGCACCAAGTAATGTTTGATGTCTTTTACCTTCTTCAACACCCTTTACAATTTTCTTTATAGCTTCAGGTTGGTCACCTTGTGGATCAAACTCTGAATTTAATTTGAATGGATAATGTTCGACCATTACGACATACGCCTCCTATGTTGTTTACATCTAAAATCTATTACTTATTGTTAATTGAGTATCTTTGAAAGAGTGTTACTCCTACTATACGAATTTATTAATCTATTTCCCTTATTATTTATTAGTCATGCATCAGTCTGTTCTTATAAGTATACATGGGATTATTTATTCATAATTTATTATCTATTTTAACAAATTTTTACCACGAAATACAAACATTTGTTCGCTAATTTTTTTATATTATATGATAAACAAAAAACAAACATAGTTAACGAACTATGCTTGCTTTCTAAACTAATATTTATTTATCATGATGGTTAATTCAGTGTATTGTTTCTGTTATTCTTCTCTTTTGTGAAATTCTAATTGATCTATGATTAAATATCCGGCTAGCAATGATACAACATCTATAAAGATAATCCATTCATTGTGGAAAAAGCCTTTATAAATTGACGTAGCTATTAATATTAAAGTTACGGAAGTACCAATCCATTTATTTTTAGTAACTACACTAAAGAGAACGATTAATATACAAGGAAAAAATGCAGCACATGCATACCAAATCATTTATTTCACCTGTTTCTTTTATTAAGTATTGTCATTGTCGTTTCACGTAATTCTGTTCTTGGGATAAAGTTTTCAGTTAACATTTCAGGAATTACATTATCAATAAAATCTTGAACAGAAGCTAAATGATCGAATTGCATAATCGTTTCTAAACTCATTTCATATATTTCGAAAAATAATGGTTCGGGATTACGTTTTTGTATTTCTCCAAACGTTTCATAAAGTAAATCAATTTTATCTGCTACAGCTAGTATTTGACCTTCTATAGAGTCATCTTTACCTTCTTGTAGTCTCAATCTATAAATATCACGATATTGAGAAGGAATTTCCTCTTCGATAAAATTCTCTACCATTTCTTCTTCAACTTGAGAAAAAAGCATTTTCAACTCTCTACTAGCATATTTTACAGGGGTCTTGATATCTCCAGTAAACACTTCTGCAAAATCATGGTTCAAAGCTTTTTCATACAAACTTTTCCAGTCAATGACATTACCATTATATTCTTCTACAGTACCTAAATATTGTGCTATTTTAGTTACTTTAAATGAATGCGCAGCTACGTTATGTTCAAAATATTTAAATTTGCCAGGCAACCTAATAAGCTTTTCCAAATCAGATAATCTTTTATAATATTGATGAATGCCCATTGTGTGATGCCTCCTTTATATTTAATCATAGATGAAGACTTATTTTTTATTATACCAATCATCGTTATGATTAAAAGCAATATCCTAATATCGTTTTCAAAACCTTCACTTAGTACACAAAATATCGATAAAAAATGAGCAGCAATACAATAATTTTAAGTCATTGTATTACTGCTATTTTAATCCTATTAAATGTTAAAGATTAGTGTATATAATTATAACTTCCTGGATTTGTGATTGTTCTATATGATTTAACATTAAATCCACCGTTCCAGTTCATTTCAGAAACTGTAAGTGTACCATTACTATTTACCTTTTCAACAACACCTACATGCCCATATCCTCCAGCACCATTAGTACCTGGATTAGATTGGAATACTGCTCCTGCAACTGGAGTATTGTTTACTGTGAAACCTGCATTTCTAGCGCTGGTAGCCCAGTCAGCAGCATTACCCCAAAGGCTACCAATTGGTTTGCCTAATTCAGCACGTCTATTAAATGCATAATAAGTACAATTACCAAATGCATATAAGTTCCCAGAATTACTTATTGAATGTAAACCATTTGAACCTTCATACGATGGTTCTGCTGTATATTGTACTTGAGGTGCTGATACTTGTGGCACATTATTATATTGTGTACTTGCTGATGGAATTGGTTCTTCAGCTTCGAATTGATTAGAGCTATATGATGTATTTTGAACTTGGTTTGCTAATCCTGTTGGCGATACTACAATAATATCTCCAGGGAAAATTAATGGTGTTACTCCAGGATTAAGTTTATACAATTCGTCTAAAGTAATATCATGATCTAAAGCGATTTGATACAACGTATCACCTGATTTGACGATATATTGGCTCGTGCTGTCAGCTTCAACTGCTGCTACATTCTGAGATGCATTAACATTAGATATAGATGTTTGTTCTTGAGCGTCTGCAACATTACTTAATGCAATAAATGCAGCTGCTGATGATAATGATACTAAAAACGTCTTCTTCATTAATATGTCATTCCTTTGTTGTAAATTCTAATTTGATGAATTTAATATACCACAATATTATTTTAAAATGAGTAATGTTAAATTGATGTAATATAATATTTATACACAATAATATAAACTTGCCATATATATTTCATTACAAATTCATTAGTATCAGTCATCCCATTAATTTTTTAGGCTATTTTTACACCTAGTCAAAATATTACTGAGTAATATTACAAACTACTAATTGCATAGAGTTATTTAGTTATAGTCTTTTTCAAATATACGTATTTGCGTTATTAAAATGGATTTCAAAACATTTAACTACTACATACTTAAAAAATTATAAATTAAAAAGGCGCTTATCACGTAAGCACCTTTCAAAATATTATTCCAATTGTTGCCTATTTAACTTATAACTTATTTATCCATTTGCCATCTTAAATACGATTCAATAAATGGACCAATATCTCCATCCATTACAGCATCTACTTTACCAGTTTCTTCATTGGTACGATGATCTTTTACCATTGAATAAGGATGGAATACATATGAACGAATTTGACTTCCCCATCCTATTTCTTTTTGTTCTCCACGAATTTCTGCCATTTCTTGTGCTTGTTCCTCTAATTTAAGTTGATATAATTTTGATTTCAACATTTTCATAGCTGCTTCACGGTTTTTAATTTGTGAACGTTCATTTTGGTTATTAACAACAATACCAGTAGGATGGTGGGTAATTCTAATTGCTGATTCTGTTTTATTAATATGTTGTCCACCTGCACCAGATGCTCTAAATGTATCAACTGTAATGTCATCAGAATTAATTTCGATTTCAATTTCATCGTTATCAAAGTCTGGAATAACGTCACAAGATGCGAATGATGTATGACGTCGACCTGACGAATCAAAAGGTGAAATTCTAACTAACCTATGCACACCTTTTTCAGCTTTTAAATAACCATAAGCGTTATGACCTTTAATTAATAATGTCACACTTTTCACTCCTGCTTCATCACCAGGTAAATAGTCAACTGTTTCTACTTTGAAACCACTCTGTTCACAATAGCGTTGGTACATTCTTAATAACATACTCACCCAATCTTGTGATTCAGTGCCACCTGCGCCAGGATGTAGCTCTAAAATAGCATTATTCGCATCATATGGACCGTCTAACAGTAATTGTAATTCGAAACGATCAATATCTTCTTTAAATGCAACGACGTCATTTTCTAATTCTTGTTTCAAGTCTTCGTCATAATCTTCTTGTAAAAGTTCAACAGTTGCTGACATATCTTCAACAGCTTCGTCTAATTTATAATAACTATTAACGATAGATTTCAAAGCGTTATTTTTATCTATAATATCTTGTGCTTTATTTTGATTGTCCCAAAAATTAGGTTCAGTCATCATTTCTTCATATTCCTGTATATTAGTCTCTTTATTTTCTAAGTCAAAGAGACCCCCTAATTTGACTTAAATTGTCTTGATACGAATCTATATTTCGTTTGATTTCTGATAATTCCATAATGTCTCTCCTATTTCACTTGTAGTTTGATTTATTGTTTTAACATAAATATTATTTTTAATTAATCTTAAATAAACAGATCCATCATTTTTATACATTTATATTCTATCATATTCAAGATTAAGTGCAGTGTATGATAAATAAACGTGTCATCAAAGAGATGAATGCTTGCTAACAGCATTTAACTCTTCTTTAAACTCCGTTTTTTTAAATTCTACAAAAAGTGAAAGCCTGAGACAATTATGCCCCAGGCTATCAAATATTATTGTCATTGTTTTACACAAAATTATGCTTGACCATGGCAATTTTTATATTTCTTGCCACTTCCACAAGGACAAGGGTCATTACGACCTATTTCTTCACCTTTAACTATAGGTTTTTGTTTAACTTTTTCTTTACCATCTTCAGCTGATGCATGTTTTGCTTCACCAAAATCAGTTGTTTTATCACGTTCAATGTCATCTTCAACTTGTACTACTGATTTCAAAATAAATTTACATGTATCTTCTTCGATATTTTGCATCATTATATCAAATAATTCATGTCCTTCATTTTGATAATCACGTAATGGATTTTGTTGTGCATATGAACGTAAATGAATACCTTGACGTAATTGATCCATTGTATCAATGTGATCTGTCCAATGACTGTCAATTGAACGTAATAAAATCATTCGTTCGAATTCGTTCATTTGATCGCCAAGTGTTTCTTTTTGTTCAGCATAAGCTTTTTCAATTTTAGCCCATACCACTTCGAAAATATCTTCAGAATCTTTACCTTTAATTTCTGATTCTTTTAATTCGCCTTCTTGTAAGAAAACATCATTTATATAGTTAATAAATGGTTGATAATCTAAGTTTTCTTCTTCTTCGTTAATATGATAGTTAATGCCTCGTTGTAATGTTGAACGTAACATTGCATCTACAACTTGTGAGCTATCTTCGTTATCAATGATATCGTTTCTTTCTTTATAAATAATCTCACGTTGTTTACGTAACACTTCATCATATTCTAGGATACGTTTACGTGCATCAAAGTTATTACCTTCAACACGTTTTTGTGCGGATTCTACAGCTCTTGAAACCATTTTAGATTCAATAGGTGTAGAATCATCCATACCTAGTCGGTTCATCATTTTTTGTAAACGTTCTGAACCAAAACGTACCATTAGTTCATCTTGTAGTGAAAGATAGAATCGGCTATCACCATTATCACCTTGACGACCAGAACGACCACGTAATTGGTCATCAATACGTCGTGATTCATGACGTTCTGTACCTATAACCGCTAAACCACCGATTTCTTCAACGCCGTCACCTAGTTTAATATCTGTACCACGACCTGCCATGTTTGTGGCAATCGTTACAGCGCCTTTTTGACCTGCTCCTGCTACGATTTCTGCTTCACGTTCATGGTTTTTAGCGTTTAAAACGTCGTGTCGAACGCCTCGTTTTTTCAATAAGTTTGAAATATATTCTGACGTTTCAACAGCTACAGTACCTAATAGAACTGGTTGACCTTTTTTGTGTTTTTCAACTACATCTTCTACAACTGCATCAAATTTACCTTTTTGACTAATATAAATTAAGTCTGATTTATCAACACGTTGAACTGGTTTATTAGTAGGAATTTGAGTTACTGTCATATTATATATATTTCTGAACTCTTCTTCTTCTGTTTTAGCTGTACCAGTCATACCAGCTAATTTATTGTACATTCTGAAATAGTTTTGGAATGTGATAGATGCCATTGTCTTAGATTCATTTTGAATTTGAACGCCTTCTTTAGCTTCTATCGCTTGGTGTAAACCTTCAGAGAAACGTCTACCAGGCATTGTACGACCTGTGAATTGGTCTACGATAAGTACTTCTCCATCAACAACCATATAGTCAACGTCACGTTGTAACGTAACATGAGCTCTTAATGCTGTTGTAATGTGACTAATAATATCTACGTTTTGTACATCATATAGATTATCAATTTTGAACATACGTTCAGCTTTGTCGGCACCCTGTTCTGTTAAGTTTACAGATTTAGTTTTTTCATCATATTTATAATCTTCATCCGCTTTAAGCATTTTGGCGAATACATTTGCTTGAGTATATAAAGATGTTGATTTTTCAGCTTCCCCAGAAATAATTAATGGTGTTCTTGCTTCATCAATTAAAATAGAATCGACCTCATCGATGATAGCAAAATGAAGTGGTCGCATTACACGTTCTTCAGCATAATTTACCATGTTATCTCTTAAATAATCAAAGCCTAATTCATTATTAGTACTATATGTGATGTCTTGAGCGTATGCTTCACGTTTTTCTGTCGTTGTTTTACTGTTTAAGTTTAAACCAACTGTTAAACCTAGGAACTCATACAATTCAGCCATTTCTTGACTTTGGAAACTAGATAAGTATTCATTGACAGTGATAACATGCACACCACGACCTGCTAATGCATTTAAATATGTAGGCATTGTTGCAGTTAATGTTTTACCTTCCCCAGTTCTCATTTCGGCAATATCACCATTATGAATCGCAATACCACCCATTACCTGAACTTTGTAAGGAATCATATTAAATACACGTTTTGAACCTTCTCTTACAAGCGCATATGCTTCAGGTAATATTTTATCTAAATAATCATTTTGTTTTTTTACATCTTCAATTTTAGAAAGTTCTTCTTGAAATTCTTTCGTTTTATTACGTATCTCTTCATCAGTTAAAATAGCTGTATCTTCTTCTAATGCGAGTACTTTGTCAGCTAATTTACCTAGTTTTTTCGTTTCTTTTTTATTGCCGTCAACAATTTTTGATAAAAATCCCATTCTGTTCGCTCCTTTAGCTAAAAAACTGTTTGGCTTTCAACAATTTATCTTACCATTTATACATTTAGAATTATACTTAAATACTCATTCGGATATCTAATTATCCTTTATCAATGACGTAAATATTTTTTGTCTTTAAGGCTTACATACTTTACGCTATTTTCTTCATAAATTCAAACATCTAAATTTTAGTTAGCATGATGCTATGTTTATGTTGAATCTAATGAATTGTCAACAAGTTAATTCTAACATGTTACTATGTATTATTTCTCGTCTCAAATAAATAAACTTCGCATAAATTACGAAATTTATTATACGGTATATGAAATTCGTTATTTTCAATAATGGTTAACGTTGTATGATATGTGAGACTATATATAAATAAGCTTTATTTACCCTCTATTAAACCATAAATTTTCATTCATTAATCTATCAAGTAGCTTTAAATATAAAAAGGAAGTGAGAAGGAATTCCTATATGAATCCCTAATCTCACTCCCCCATATCTATCTGTCCATTTAATTATAAAAACAAATTTGCTTATTTCAATTAAGATAAGCTTTATCTAAGTTTTATTGTTCAGATGTTTCGATTAAACCGTATTTTCCATCTTTTCTACGATATACAATACTAGTGCCATCTGTTTCACGATCAGTAAAGATATAGAAATCATGACCTAGTAAGTTCATTTGTAAAACTGCTTCTTCAGAATCCATTGGTTTTAAACTAAATTGTTTAGAACGGATGATTTCAATATCATTGTCTGTACTTTCTTCTGCGCCACTAATTTCTTCAGGTGGTGCTTCTTGAACTTCAGCAACAAATACTTCTTGATCACCACGATCACGGTGCTTACGATTTACACGAGTTTTATATTTTCTAACTTGACGTTCAAGTTTATTCGTAATTAAATCAACACCTGCATATAAATCATCGTGTCTTTCTTCAGCTCTTAAAGTAACATCTTTAAGAGGGATTGTTACTTCAACTTTAGTAGTTGAATTTGAATAAGTTTTAACTTTAACGTGTGCAACTGCATTTGGCACATTATTAAAGTAACGCTCTAACTTACCAATTTTTTCCTCAATATAGTTGCGAATTGCATCTGTGATAGTGAGGTTATCTCCATGAATTTCAAATCTAATCATAGTCAATCTCTCCTTTAACCTCTTATATTGGTAATGCTTAATTATATTTTACCACGTCGCACTTATCTTGCAAACGCAAACACATTGAATTTTCTGACATTTAATTCAGATAATTTACACATTCTATGGTTAATAGTTAATCCTGTTGTATAAATATCATCTATGAGTAATATTGCTTTATTAGTTAAATCAACTTCTTCATTAATATAAAATGGATTACTTTCCTTTATGCGTAATCTTTTATTTAAGTTTGCTTGTTTAGGTCTTAATTTCATTGACAATATATTATCGTAAGTCACATTTTTAGCTTTTAATACTTCTACAACTGGATTAAAAGTTCTCATTATATTACGTTCATGGGGAGATGGTATAGGAATGATATAATCATAATCCACTTTTGGTACGTTAATCATTTCAGCAATGACCTTACTTAAATATTGATCTTTCAAGAATTTATATTGATGTATCATATCTTTCATAATTCCTTCGTATTTATAATCACATATTAATTGGTAATCAATATTAAAATGTTGTTTTAAAAATAAGCAATCCTCACAATTTTGTTCATCTTTATCTAAAGCTTTTAAACAGCGGGTACACCTTTTAAATTCGTCTTTTAAACTTATTCTCTGCCACAATTCAGAACACTTTTCACATATAACACTTGGAGGTTTATAAAAATTAATAATCGTTATAGCTTCGTTGATTGGATTTAAACATTGTAAACATCGTTGCATTTATATATCTAGCCAGCCTTTCCTAATAGCTAATTTATTCATGTCTTTAATATCCTTCTTTGCTAAAATCATTGCCATTGATACACCATTATGCAAATAAATTACTTTTCCTGTTGGCGCTTGTTTCTTTCTTCCTACACGACCTGCTATCTGAATCAATGCCTCCTTTGAAAATTGATCCGCTTCTGTAACGACTACATCTAATTTTTCCATGGTGAACCCTCTTTCGAGAATGGTTGTTGTGAAAACTATTGGATGCTTACCTTCTCTTAGGGAATTAACCTTTTCAAACCGCTCATCATCTTCGCTATGAATATAGATTAAATTTGGAATATGTGATTGATAGTGCTCATAGGCTTCAATCATGCTATTAATATGATTGAAAAATACTAATGTATAACGTTGGCATTGTATTTGTTCTATCAGAATATTTAATAACTTAAATTGAATTTTTCGAGAGTTGAATTTTAAATATTGGAAAATTGGAACTGGTAAAGGTTGTCTATGAAATCTTGCAGGCAGTTTAATTACATTGTCTTTTTCTATGGAAGATAATAGTTTTCTCGGTGGTGTTGCTGTCATGAAAATTTGACATGCTGAATGTTTAGAGGCTGAATGAATCACACTAATTAGATCATCGTCCATAGAAAGCGGAAAAGCATCTACTTCATCAATAATAATGATGTCAAAATGATTTTTAAATCTATATAATTGATGCACGGTTGAAATGATAAAATGTCCATCAAATTGTTGTGGTGAATTTTGGTGTAACACATCTATGTTTTCTTGAGAAAAAGCATCTTTAATACGTTGACTTATTTCTACAACTACATCAACTCGTGGTGATATAATGGCTATGTTATCACCTTTATTTCTAGCTACTTTTATACCTTCGAAAATCATTTCTGTCTTTCCTGCTCCGGTTACTGCATAAAGCAGTATCTTTCTTTTCTCTTTTATAGCATCTACAATTTGTTTTGAAGCATAGTTTTGTTGTTCAGAAAGATTGAAGTCTAATTGATAATTACATTCTGAAACTTTTTGTTTACTCTGCAATATTCTATAATCAGTCTGACTATCCATACGACCTAATTGAATACATTTTCTACAATAAACAATTTCCTTCTCATTATAATCAGAATAGTAACTATGAAAATATATTTGTTTATTCGTTTCACATTGAACACAATGCCATCGATTATTTTTCAATATGACGCCTTTACTTATATTTGCGATCTGTTCATTAGTTAATGTCACATCTGGTTGAATGATTTTTCCATATTGTAATATTTTATTTTCCTCCAAAATAAAAAGACATACTAGATTGTTGATGTACAATCCAATATGTCCTCTATAAATATTAATCAAGTCTTACTTTACGGGCAGTGTAACCTAAACCTAATCCACCTGAACCTAAATGGGCAGCGATTACCGGTCCGAATTCTGAATAAGCAACTTGACTATGTGATGGTGCATTTTCTTTAACAGAGTCTAGTAATGCTTTACCATCTTCAGTCTTATCACCATTAATCACAAATATCGTTACTTCATCAAAGTCCTTAACTTGGTTTAACACTTTTTCTTCTAATGCTTTAAGTGCTCTTTTTTTCGTACGTACCTTCTCTTCAGGGACTATCTTACCGTCATCAAATTTAAGTACTGGTTTCATTTTTAACAATGTACCTACCCAAGCTTGTGCACCTGTGATTCGTCCGCTTTTTTGTAGATTTTTTAAATCATCTACTATTAAATAAGCGCCTGTATGTTCTCTCATATCTGTTAATTCTGCTATGATATCATTTGGCTTATAACCTTGTTCCACCATTTCAATTGCACGTAATACGTAACAACCTTCCATCATAGCCGCAAGCTTACTATCAAATGCATATACATTAATGCCTTCTACTATTTCACCAGCTTGCTTACCAGATTGATAGCTCCCACTAATTCCACTAGATAAGAATACAACTATTACATCTGTATAGCCTTTATCTCTTAAGTTTTCATATCGTTGAATCCATTCACCTACAGCAGGTTGACTTGTAGTAGGTATTGTCGCAGACGTTGCCATTTTTTCATAAAAACGATCAATATCTACATCTGTACTTTCTGTATAGCTTACACCATCATCAAACGTCACACTTAATGGTGCAACTGGAATATCATATTTATCGATTAAATTTTGAGATAGATAGCTAGTAGAATCAGTCATTACAGCAATCTTCATAGTAGTCCTCCTCAATTATACTCATAGTAATAATACAATATTTTATCAAAAAAAGAAATTGCCATTTAAACATTTTATTTTAAGTATTTACAGAGTGTATAATACTAATATGAAAATTATAGATTTGGAAGTGAAACGATGTCAAAACCAATCATCACTGTAAAAAAAGAACATACATTTGAAAATGTTATTAATAAATCACGTTTTATTGCTCATATTAAACCGGTGACTTCTGAAGAAGAAGCTAAATCATTTATCAATGAAGTTAAAACTCAACATAAAGATGCAACGCATAATTGTTCAGCCTATACAGTAGGTCCTGAAATGAATATTCAAAAAGCAAACGACGACGGTGAACCAAGTGGCACAGCAGGTGTACCGATGTTAGAAATATTAAAAAAACTAGATATTCATGATGCTTGTGTTGTTGTCACTCGTTACTTTGGTGGAATTAAACTCGGTGGTGGCGGACTTATTAGAGCATATAGTGGTGCTGTCCGAGATGTGATTTACGACATTGGCCGTGTAGAATTGAGATCAGCTATACCAGTGACAGTCACTTTAAGTTACGATCAAACTGGCAAATTTGAATACGAATTAGAATCAACTACTTTTATGCTTAGAAATCAAAGCTATACTGACAAAGTAAGTTATGAAATAGATGTAGTTCAAACAGAGTACGATAAGTTTATCGAGTTCTTAAATAAAACAACCGCTGGGAATTATGAAATCCAAACTGAAGATAGCAAAATGCTACCTTTCGATATCTCTACAGACTAAAAAAAGCTATCAAAAAAACGACATGCATTTATTAATAGTAAATGCTCATATGTCATTTTTTGATAGCTTTATCTCGTTTAGTGATCATGTTTTTCTTCGTATTGATGTTGCGGACGATTATCTCTTTTAGTAATGAGTTTTAATATTGGTTTATAATTATCATCAATTAAACCAGTAAATTCAACAATAAGTTCAATAGTTAATAGAATTAAAATAAACATCATTAAAGCACCGAGTGGTTGTGATAGATAAAGTATAATACTTGATAAACTAAATAATATCGCAATTGAATAAATTAATAGTACAGTTTGGCGATGAGTATAACCAAGTTCTAATAATTTATGATGCAAATGGGATTTATCTGCTTGCATAATATGTTGACCTTTTTTCATTCGGCGTATCATAGCAAAAATTGTGTCTATAAACGGTACCGCTAAAATAACGATTGGGAAAAATAAAGCTATAAATGTAATATTTTTAAAACCTAACAATGATACAAATCCAATTATAAATCCTATCATCAGTGCCCCACTGTCACCTAAAAATATTTTAGCTGGGTGAGAATTATAGAATAAGAAACCTAATAATGATCCGATTAATACACAACAAATCATTATAATAAAAACATTCGCCTGTAAAATTGCAATAAATGCTATTGTCATCAAAGCAATCGCTGACACGCCAGATGCTAATCCGTCTAAACCATCGATTAAATTAATCGCATTAGTTATAGCTACAATCCAAATCACTGTTATAGGAATACTTAAAATACCGAAATGAATCGTTGGTCCCATTGGTAGTGAAATAAAATCGACTGTGACTCCATAAAACGCAACAACTAAAGCTGCTATGATTTGGCCAGCTAATTTTAAGTATGGTTTTAAATCATAAATATCATCAATTAATCCAACAACGTACATTAAAATAGCGCCAATGACTAATGGTTTTACTTCTCTTTCAATTGGATGTCCGAGCCACATTCCAACTAAAAATGAAAATAAAATAACCGTACCACCCATTACTGAAATTGGCTTTGTATGTACTTTACGAAAGTTGGGTTTATCTACTAAATTTAATTTCTTAGATATCGCAATAATAATGGGGGTTATTATTAAACTGACTATCATAGTAAATGCAATAAGTAATAATGTATACATCAGTTCACCTTCATCAAATTTAAGTTAGTTTCTATCATTAAAGAAAAATATTAAGAAATCCAACCATTTTACTTCCTTTATTTATTATAAATTAAAATATCCTTCGTATTTCTACATTTTCATTAAACGTTACCTTTTATACTTAAAAGCGCTTATTTCTAATTATATATTATACACGTATTGTTGGAATCAGTATTCCATATAAACAATTCCCTTGTAAAAATAGTTATTAGACTTACAAAACATCCCATATAATAACAATATTAATACTATGTATTATCTACAATGAAACAAAAAATCTCTTACGACGAAACTCATTTTTTTCATCATATCACTTAAATTTATATTTTAACATTAATCTCTATTATGTATAGGAAAATTTTAGTCTGACTAATGACAAATTGTAAGTTTTCACTTACAATAACTATTGGTCAATAAAGGAGTCGGTAAAACTATGTTTGAAGCAATTATATATAATATTTCAGTCATGGTTGCAGGTATTTATTTATTTCATAGACTGCAATACTCTGAAAATAAAAGAATGGTCTTTTCAAAAGAATATGTCACTGTTTTAATGACGCTTGTAGCACTATTATTAGCTGCTTATCCTATACCATTCCGTTTAGAATACTTAGTACATTTAACATTTGTTCCTTTATTATTTTTAGGGCGTTATACCAATATGATTTATACACTTACTTCTGCTATTATTGTAGCACTAGTAGATGTGCTTATTTTCGATAATTCAATTATCTATGGTATTACTCTAATTGTTATTGCTGGTGTCGTTAGTGCTGTAGGTCCATTTTTGAAACAAAACGACATCGTATCTTTACTTATTTTAAATACGATTAGTATTATCATCTTATTTATTTTAGCTTTATTTAGTCCGATATATGATTTGATTGAGATTGCTATCTTAATTCCTATTTCATTTATCATTACAATTGCCTCTGCAATTACTTTCGTAGACATATGGCATTTCTTCTCATTAGTTAATCGTTATGAAAACGAAGATAAATATGATTATTTAACTGGACTTGGAAATGTTAAAGAATTTGATAGACATTTAAATCAATTATCAAAATATACTGAAGAACATAAAGAAAGTTTAGGTTTATTACTTATTGATATTGATGGTTTTAAAGATGTTAATGATACATATACTCACCAAGCAGGTGACGCTGTATTAAAACAAATGTCTCAATTACTAAAAAATTATGTTCCCAAACAATTTTCAATTTTTAGAAATGGTGGAGAAGAATTTTCAGTTGTCATTAATGATTACACATTAGATCAAAGTGTAAAACTCGCTGAAAACATTAGACAAGGTGTAGAAAAATCGTCATTCCATTTACCTAATAAGGAAGTCATCAAACTTTCAGTCTCTATCGGTGTAGGATATTTAACGAGAGATGATCGTAAATCTCAAAGACGCGTATTTAAAGATGCAGATGACATGGTCCATGTCGCGAAAAGCGAAGGTAGAAATAAGGTAATGTTTAATCCAATTATCAAATTATAATGACCTATTTTTAAACGGTAGTCATAACCTAGGAAATAAATTCCAACATTAGAAGCAAAAAGAAGACAACTAAATTAAGTCTTCTTTTTGCTTTTATTTTTATTCTCCCCTTCTACTTTCTTCATTACATAATCTTTTCAATCTGCCTTCCTCTATTGAAAGTTGTTAGCGCAAGTTGTACACTTCAATTATTCATATCAATAAATTAACTAGGAGGTGGTTGTTCATGTCTGACTCAATCACTATCATTGATGAAAATAAAGTGATTGATGTTGTATTGATTGCTGGAAGAATATTACTTGAAGCGGGTGCTGAAACATACCGAGTTGAAGATACAATGAATAGAATTGCACATAGCTATGGCTTATATGATACATATAGTTTTGTAACTTCTACCGCTATCATTTTTTCATTAAATGATCGAACAAGTACAAGACTGATACGAATCAGAGAGAGAACGACAGATTTGGAAAAAATAGCTTTAACAAATAGCTTATCTCGTAAAATTTCTAACAATCAACTTACAATAGATGAAGCTAAGTCTGAATTAATCCACCTTAGAAGTGCTTCGTTGCAATATTCTTTTTTAATTAATTTATTTGCAGCAGCCATTGCATGCGGATTTTTCTTATTTATGTTTGGTGGTGTCGCATCAGATTGTTGGATAGCTGCGATAGCTGGAGGCGCTGCATTTTTAACCTTTAGTCTAGTTCAACGTTATATCCAAATTAAATTTTTCTCAGAATTTGTTGCTGCTTCAGTCGTTATATCAATAGCAGTTGCAAGTTCTAAAATTGGCTTAGCGACCAATCAAAATATTATTACTATTGCTAGTGTAATGCCTCTTGTGCCTGGTATTCTAATTACCAACGCAATTCGAGATTTGCTTGCAGGAGAACTATTAGCAGGTATGTCTAGAGGTGTTGAAGCAGCATTAACTGCATTTGCTATTGGTGCCGGTGTTGCAATTGTATTACTAATTTTTTAAGAGAGGCTGTTCATATTGTTATTTTATTTATTTCACTTTACAATCAGTTTCATTTCCACAGTCCTATTCTCCATCATTTTTAATGCGCCTCGTCGACTATTGTTAGCTTGTGGGTTTGTCGGTGCGGTAGCGTGGACTATTTATCAATTCACTGTAGACATGCAATTTGGTAAAGTAGGTGCTTCCTTTTTAGGTAGCTTAATATTAGGATTATTAAGCCATACGATGAGTAGACGTTACAAAAGACCTGTTATCATTTTCATTGTTCCTGGAATTATCCCACTTGTACCTGGTGGCGCAGCTTATGAAGCTACACGTTATTTAGTTTCAAATAATTATACAAATGCAGTAAATACTTTTTTAGAAGTTACACTAATATCTGGTGCGATTTCATTTGGTATTCTTGTTGCAGAAATTATCTATTATATCTACACACGTATCAAACAGTATTATGGTAAGATTAAAGGTAAATCTTATAAGAAATCTTATAATATGAATAACAGAGTTTAAGGGGATGTCTAACATGAAAGAACAAATAATTGATAGATTAACAAGATATGTAAAAATTGATACACAATCAGATCCAAATTCTAATGTTACGCCTTCTACAACTAAACAATGGGATTTACTAAATCTATTGGAGAAAGAATTAAAAGATTTGGGCCTTGAAACAGATATGGATGATCATGGTTATCTGTTTGCTACATTAGAAAGCAACATAGATGCGGACGTACCAACTGTTGGATTTTTAGCACATGTTGATACATCACCTGACTTTAATGCGACTGGTGTTAATCCGCAAATCATTGAAAAATATGATGGAAAATCAATTCAACTAGGACAAACAAACCGAATTTTAGATACTAAAGTCTTCCCTGAACTTAAACATGTCATCGGTGATACGCTAATGATTACTGATGGTACATCATTATTAGGTGCTGACGATAAAGCCGGTGTAGTTGAAATTATGGAAGGTCTAATATACCTTATTGAACATCCCGAAATTAAACATGGTAAAATACGTGTTGGCTTTACTCCAGATGAAGAAATTGGTCGCGGTCCTCATCAATTTGATGTTGAACGTTTTAATGCTGATTTCGCATATACAATGGATGGTAGTCAACTTGGTGAGCTACAATACGAGAGCTTTAATGCTGCAGCAGCTACTATTACTTGTCATGGTGTGAACGTACATCCTGGTTCTGCCAAAAATGCTATGATTAATGCCATTTCACTTGGACAACAATTTAATAGTTTGTTACCTCCAAATGAAGTTCCTGAACGTACTGAAGGTTATCAAGGTTTCTATCATTTAATGAACTTTGAAGGTAACGTTGAAAAAGCAACATTACAATATATTATTCGAGATCATGATAAAAAGAAATTCGATTTACGTAAAAAACGACTTATGGAAATTCGTGATGATATTAACTCACATTTCGAAAATTATCCTGTTAAAGTCGATGTTGAAGATCAATACTATAATATGGCTGAAAAAATAAAACCACATCAACATATTATTGATATTCCAACTAAAGTATTCAATCAATTAGATATTAAACCAAATACCGATCCAATTCGCGGTGGTACAGATGGTTCACAACTTTCATTTATGGGCTTACCAACACCAAATATTTTTACAGGTTGTGGCAATTTCCATGGTCCTTATGAATATGCTTCTATTAATGTAATGGAAAAAGCTATCCACGTTATGGTAGGTATAGCTGAAGAAGTAGCCAATTCAAATAAATAAATACAATAATAAACACGCCTTGATTGTCTTATACAAAATGACAACCAAGGCGTGTTATTTAGTTTATTTTATTGATTAACATCAAATTGTGTTTTTAATAGTTTTAATGCTTGAACAGTATAATGTCTAATTTGAATACCCATTTTAAAATCAGTGTAAGTTTCAGGCATGTCGATAAATGTATTAAACATTGCCGTCACACCTTTACCTTCGAATAAATCAAATTTATCGTCAGTAGCACAAATAGCAATTGATGTTTTATTATGCTTTTCGGTTAAATCTGCAATACGTAATGTCGTAGTTTCCAACAATTGGTCTCGTTCATTTAACCCTTCACCGAAAATAATTAAATCTGCTTGTTGTACCAAATCTTCTAAATGTGTAATTTGATCTACAAGCTCATGACTAGTTAAAATTTCTGCTTGATATAATCCTTTTAATACTGCAGCAATACCGCCACCAGCACCACCACGCTCGATAGGTCCAATCGTCACTTTTAACTCACTTTTAAATAATTCACTAAAATACCATACTAAATTATCTATTTCTGCTGCTTCATTTTGAGTCATCCCTAGCGTAGAATACATTTGCATAATTTCACTTTGCTTACCATATAATCTACTAGAAAAATCTGACATCACTTGAATATTAGCTTCAGCTAATTTCGGATGAATTTCTGAAAAATCTAAGCGTCTAATATATTTAATGACATGGGCACCTTTTGTCACATCAACAATATTTGCTTCATCATCATAGAATTTAGCACCTAAGGCTTGTAACATCCCTGCTCCACCATCGAAACTGCCAATTCCACCTAATGAAATAATAATATGTTTAGCATCGTTGTCTAGTGCTGCGTTTAATATTTCTCCTAAACCATAACTAGTTCTTTGTTGAATTGGTTTTTGACCTTTTAAAAATAAATTACCTTCTATAATTGTCATTCCACTATCAGTTTGACCATATATTGCCTCTACTTCATTCATATCTGCATCGTGAGCGGCAACTCGATATTTACTACCAGACTGCCATAAAAATACAGAATCCATTAATTCATGGCGGCCATTAAATAATGGCACTTGCACTATATCTGCCTTTTCAATTTGACTAGCAACCGCTTCTTCTACATATCTATTTGCTTGATAACTAGAAATAATACCATTAAATTCATCCATGGCTACTAAAACTTTCATCGCCTTAACCACCTTGTTTTATATATAGTGTTACTTATTAAAATCATTTATATGATGTTTTAAATATAATTTATAGATTCATCGTATAATTAATATTTTACACTAACATATTATACATATGAATGCTGCGTATTTCACAATAAAAGCTATTACAAATTATATTAAAACAATTACATTTTGAATATTGATTTATTATATCCTATTCACTAGCAAACCATAAATGATAAACCATATTTCGTTTTAATAACTAAAAAAGTCATTTCACTACTACATCATAGTAATAAAATGACTTTTATCTTTTAAATGAACACAAAATTAGTTAAAATTTACGTTCATCACTCAATTATTTGTTCACTTATCTGAAAAAATTATTCTTCTGCTTGAGCTAATGATGAAACATTGATATCACTATGTGAAGCATTCCATTTCATTTCACCATTGACGAAGTAAAATGCTTGTGGTGATTCATGTTTTACATTTGTTTTTTCAGCAATATAGTCCGATAACTTACGCTCCTGCTGTACTATTAAATAGTAACCATCCATATCGCGTTCATATAAAAATTTATTAAACTGATCATACGCATTTGCAGAAATTGGACAAGTTTCGCTATGTTTTAAAACAAATAAATATTTATTTTCATTTAGCACTTGTTCAAACTGGTCAATTGAACTCAGCTTTATAGCCATTCTATTCACCTCTAAAAGTATTTATCACATTTTCTGAGCATATGCGTGATATTCATATCCCGAAAATAATATCAGTGGGTACAATTATACACATTTTACTTAGCAATGTTAACCATGGTTATTTAATTTATTTAATTCTAATCAAAATTAATTGTTTTTTTGTTTTACCTTTTTTAATTTCGAATTAAATTCCTTATCTTTCTTATCTATATCTTTACCCTCTTTTGGCAACTTATCGACATCTATTTTAGATATTTTTTCACCAACTTCTATAGTATCAATACGAGTATCATAATAATTCTCTAAACTATAGTACATTTCAATCGCGTTCTTACGGGCATTATCGACATTTGTATCAGAAATATTAGTTTGATTTATATCTTTAATTTGTTTCTCAATTAAAGGAGAAATATGATTTTCAATTGCTTTTTTGGCTGTTTTTGCATCACTTGTAGACGTATCTAAATATTTTTTGGCAGTTTGTTTTAAATCTTTATTATTACTTTCTAATTTTGATGTTAATTGATTTGCATCTTCTTTATTAGAAGCATTATTTATTTTCTTTTCAACTTGAGAGCGGTTCTTCTCAAATAATTTAGTATAATCTAAAATATCTTCATTATCTTTGATTGAATCGTTACACAAGTCTACAAAATCTTTCAAATCATATATTGAACTTTTTTTATCTTTAACAGTTTTAAGATACTCAGATTTTAACTCTTTAACCTCTTTTGTTTCAGCAGGCAATTGTTTTGCAGATTTTTCGTATTCTTTAAATGCAGGTATTAATTGTTGATCAATATCATCTTGAAGTTTAATAAACTCTTTTCTGTTTTTATCAGTAGTGTCTGTTTTACTTAAATGATCTAATTCTTTAAGATTTATTTTTTTCATAACTTTTTTTAATTTATCTTGTTTATGATTCACTTCATCTAATTTGCTTTCAAAATGATTTAAATCTGAATTAGTTTTATTACTACATGCTGTTAACGAGATAATAATGAGGAAAATCACTGGGATAAGTATTATTTTTTTCATATTTGCACCCCTTACCATAGAACATTATACAGAAACGTATTTATTAAGAAAATAAATTATGTTATAGTATCTCAGACTTTATAGCTTACCAATTTATAACAAAGGAGTAAAACCATGTACGGGCATGTTCAACCTCTCATTAAATATCAAGCAGATGACCATTACAACCATTTATATCAAGAAACAAGCGCTCTATTGTATAATTTACTAGATTCACCAATTAAATATACACAGCATATTGGTGGAACGAAGCATTTTAATTATGAGACTGAACCCATACTTGATTTGCTTATCGGTGTAGATAATTTACATGATATTACATCATTAGATGAAAAGCGTCTCAATTATGCTGGATTTTATCGATTACATCACGCTTATAAAAAGAAAGTAATGATGGCAAAGTTTAATAATCTTAGAGAATTAAAGCAAGAAGTTCGTTTACACATCGTTCAATTAAACACTCAATTATTTGAACAATATCAAACTGTCGATCACATATTAAATAATAATATAGATATCGCAAATGAATTCGCTCAAAAAAAGAAACAATTATTAAACAATGTTGAATCAATAAGAACGTATGAAAGCCAAAAGCAATCTATATTTGAAAATATATACAAACAATATGGTCACTTAAAATAAAGAGAAACATATAATCTACCAATCATTATATAAATTTATATTTACGATATTAAAAATCTCATTATAAATGTTCAACATATCATAATTATATAGCATATAAATCAAAATAAAATAATAATGTATTATACACATCTTAGTCGGTTTACTTTGCGTATAATATCTTCTTATTTCGCAAATAGCAAATAAAATTGATATAATAATAATATTAGTATTGAATAAAGAAAGGACGTACGGATAGTGAATAAAAACGATATATTAAAAGGTTTGCAAGAAATTATTCCAAACGACATTATTGAAGTAGATGAACCTTTAAAAAAATACACTTACACTGAAACTGGCGGTAAAGCTGATTTTTATCTTTCACCTACTAAAAATGAGGAAGTACAAGCGATTGTTAAATATGCAAACCAAAATAATATTCCAGTCACTTATTTAGGAAATGGTTCGAATATTATTATCCGAGAAGGCGGCATTAGAGGTATTGTATTGAGCCTATTATCATTAAAGCATATTGATGTGTCAGATGATGCAATTATCGCGGGTAGCGGTGCAGCCATTATTGATGTTTCACGTGTAGCAAGAGACTACGCACTAACTGGTTTAGAATTTGCATGCGGCATACCAGGATCAATTGGCGGTGCAGTATTTATGAATGCTGGCGCTTATGGTGGCGAAGTGAAAGATTGTATTGACTATGCACTATGTGTTAATGAAAATGGTGATTTACTTAAATTAACAACTCAAGAATTAGAACTAGATTACAGAAATAGTATCGTACAGAAAAAACATCTCGTAGTTTTAGAAGCTGCATTTACATTAGAACCTGGTAACTTAAAAGAAATTCAAGCTAAAATGGACGATTTAACTGAACGCCGTGAAACTAAACAACCACTTGAATATCCATCATGTGGAAGTGTCTTCCAAAGACCACCAGGCCATTTTGCTGGTAAATTAATTCAAGATTCTAATCTACAAGGTCATCGTATTGGTGGCGTTGAAGTTTCAACTAAACATGCTGGATTTATGGTTAATGTAGATAAAGGTACAGCGACAGATTATGAAGATTTAATCCATCATGTTCAAAAAACAGTTAAAGATAAATTTGATGTTGAATTAAATACAGAGGTACGTATTATAGGAGAACATCCGGACGCAGATTAATTGGTTATAGGAGGTTTGTTTCTTTGCCGAAAGTTTACGGTTCAATTGTTGATAATGAAACAAGATGCATACATTATCAGTCATTTTTGGATATTATAGCAATTAAATTCAAATGCTGTAATAAATATTATCCTTGTTATCAATGTCACAACGACCATGAGACACATCCTATCAAACGCTGGAGTGAAGATGAATTTAACGAGTATGCCATTATGTGTGGTGTCTGTAAAAATGAAATGACAATCAACGAATACATGATGGTTGAATCTTGTCCGAAATGTCAATCTCACTTTAATCATAGATGTAAATTCCATTACCATCTTTATTTCGAAGTTTAATAATTTAAAATGATAAAAGCGCTAATGGCTCTCACAATGAGGCTATTAGCGCTTATTATTTATTATTTTACAACTTCTTCTAATTCATCAATTTGTTTCATAGTAGTAGTTGTTGAACCAGAAGCAAAATACCATAATTTAGGATCAAGTTCATAAATTTTATGATCTTTAACGGCTTTTACGTTTTTCAATACATCATTATTTAATGTTTTCTTAGCAGTCGCATTATTAGAAACAACTTGTCCTCTATCCATTGCTAAAATCACATCTGGATTTTCTTTATTAATATATTCGTTATTAACATTTTGACCATGTGGTCCTTTAGTTACATGTTTATCGACTGGTTTAAATCCAAGTGTATCAAATACTAAACCACCAAAACGAGATCCTGGACCAAATGTAGATAATTCACCTTCATTGACTAATAAATACATTACTTTTTTATCAAATTTAGATGTTTTATCTTTCATTGCATCAACTTTTTTATCTAGTTTCTTAGTTAATGATTTCGCTTTATCTTCTTTATCGTAAATTTTACCTAATTTTTCTGTATTTTCTTTCATAGATTTTAGATAATGTTTATCATCTGTACCCATGTAAACAATTTTAGCTTTAGGTGCTGCTTTTTTAAATTCATCTAAATTTTTCTGATTAGCTGTTCTACCTGAAATAAAAATCACTTCTGGTTTTGCTTCAGCAACTTTATCGAAATTAACTTGTTTTAGGTTACCAGTATTTAAATATTTATCAGATTTAAAATCATCTAAGAAATCTGGTAATGATTTACCGCCTTCACCTTTAGGTAAAGCTTTTACTTTACTAGAAAGACCCATTTCTTTTAAATCGTTTAAAGCACCGTAATCTAATACGACAGCATTTTTAGGATTTTTAGGTACTTCCACTGTTTCTTTTACCTTTTTAGCATCGCTACCGTCTTTTTCTTTTCCTTGTGCTTCATAATTATTTTCGATTTTAACAGTGTCTTTTGAACCACTTTTTTCAGATTTAGAATCAGAATCATCGTTGTTAGAGTTGTTACCACACGCTGCTAAAACTAATACTAAAGATAATAATAAGACTAAAATAGATTTTTTCATTATGTAATAACTCCTTTTTAATTTTATCGATTGGCTGAGAGGAACGTGTTTGAATAGATTGATTTATCCATATACTATAAGCATCACTCCTTTAAAGGTCTAATAAAACTAGTGTTAATTCAATATCAATTCATCATAATATAGACAAATACGTTGACCATTTACATTTTCAACTTTGACATCCATTTCATATAATTCTCTTAATACATTGCTTTGAATAACAGTTTGATTACTACCAGAACGAACAAGTTCACCATTTTTTAAAGCAATAATATTATCTGAATAACAGGATGCAAAATTAATATCATGTAATACAATAACGATTGTTTTATTTAATGTTTTTGCTAATGTACGCAAAGTTTGCATAATTTGTACTGAATGTTTCATATCTAGATTATTTAGTGGTTCATCTAATAAAATGTATTCAGTATTTTGTGCGATCGTCATCGCTATATAAGCGCGTTGACGTTGTCCTCCTGACAATGTTTTGATATTTCTATCCTTTATTTCATTTAACTGTAATAAATCTAAGGCATATTGTACTTGTTCTTTATCTTCTTGTTTTAAGTGTCCTTTGCAATAAGGAAATCTTCCAAAATTAACTAATTGTTCAACAGTAATATTCATTTCAGTATGATTAGTTTGTTTTAATATTGAAATTTTTTTAGCTAATTCATCTGTTTTGTAATCATCCATATACTTATCTTCAATTTTGACAGTGCCACTATCAATCTGAATCAACTTTGTGATTGTTGATAATAAAGTACTTTTTCCTGCACCGTTTGGACCAATAAGTGATGTGATTTTTCCTTTTTCAATATCAACATTAATATCTTTTAAAATTTTCTTCTTCTGAATGGATTTATTTAAACTTTGAATTTGGATCAATTGGCATTTCTCCCTCTAACTAATAAGTATATAAAGTAACTTCCACCTATAAGGTCAATAATTATACTTACTTCAGTAGTCGCTTCAAAAAGATGTTCAACAACCCATTGCGCTATAAATAAACTTATCCAACTAAAACATAATGTAGCAGGTAGTATATATTTATGCTCATAAGTCTTGATAAATTCATGTGCTAAATTGACAGTTAATAGTCCTAAAAATGTAATTGGACCTACTAAAGCTGTTGAAACAGATACTAAAACAGCAACAACAATGAGAAATAATCTTGTTACTTTTTCATAATTGACGCCTAAATTAATTGCTTGTTCTCTACCGAGCAATAAGACATCTAAATATGGAAGTGAGATAATAGTAATGACGATTAACACGGCTAATACGATAGCTGAAAATCCAACAAGTTTTGAATTAGAAGCGTCAAAGTTAGCAAACATTGTACTTTGAACAGCTAAAAATGATTCTGGATCCATAACTAATTGGATAAAACCTGTAATACTTCTAAAAAATGTTCCAAGTACGACACCAACTAAAAGTATGAAATAAACAGAAAAATGGCCTATTTTAAATAAAACTTGGAATAAGAAAAGCGCAAATAATACCATTGCTAATAATGTAATGACAAAATTAATATAAACATTAGTAACTAATGTGGATTGAGTTCCTAATATAAAAACAGGTAAAATTTTCACAAATAAGTATACGGAATCAAGACCAATGATTGATGGTGTCAGTAACCGATTTGTCGTAATAGCTTGGAAAATAACAACGGAAGTACCTATAGCACCGCCAACTAAAATAATTAATATGAATTTTCTTAAACGACTTTGGATTTGATAATCAAATATTTCAAAATCAATACCTAACAATAAATATAAAACACCTATAATTAGTGTGATTAAGGTTAGTAACAATACTTTCTTATTGTGTTTAGTTAGCATAATTACCCCTACCTTTCATCAATAAGATAAGGAATATAATAGTTCCAAACACACCTATAGTTAAACCGATGTTAATTTCGTATGGGTACACGATTAGTCGACCTATAATGTCTGAAAACAGCACAAAGACCACACCTAACATCATTGTATGAGGTAAAGCATGTTTTAAATGGTCTCCTCTATAAATTGAAATGATATTAGGAACAATTAACCCTAGAAATGGTAATGTACCAACAGTGACAACAACAAGCGCAGTAATTGTTGCAGTTATAAATAAAGCGATGTTAATTATTTTTTCATAGTTAACTCCTAAGTTATGGCTGAAGTCTTTGCCCATACCCGCAATCGTAAAATGGTTCGCAAATATATATGTAATTATTAAAAACGGAATACTTAAATATAATACTTCGTAACGACCACTAGTAATAATGGCAAAATTACCATTCAACCAATTACCTATGCTTTGAACTGCATTTGTACGTAACGCAATAAATGTCGTAAAACTAGAAACTATGCCACCAAGCATAATACCTAACAACGGAATAAAGATGACATCTTTTACCTTAATAAGTTGAACTAATTTAACAAAGAAATAAGTTCCAACTACACTGCATATAACAGCAAAAATTAATTTGATAAGTATATGTCCTTTAGGAAAGAAAATTAAAGATAATAAAATACCTAATTTTGCCCATTCCATCGTACCTGCTGTCGTTGGACTTACAAATTTATTTTGCATCATTTGTTGCATAATTAAACCAGCGATACCCAATGTACTACCTGATATGAGAATACTAACTGTTCGAGGAATACGACTCGATAAAATAATATTTAATTGGTCGCTGTTAAGATGGAAAATATCAGTAATCGATATTTGGCTAACACCAACAAATAAAGAAAGAACCGTAAACGCAACGAGAAAGATGAGTAAAACATATCCCTTAAGTAAAAACTTCATAACACTTTCTCCTTGAATAGTAATTCTTATTATTTCTGACGATAATGATAATCGTTATCATTTAAAATGTTACAGAATTTATTGGTAATATTCAATAGGTTTTCGAAAAATATTGCTGTAAATTTGATTAATTTTAATATTTAAGTTAAAAACATAAAAAAAGTCTTAATTTTAATCTCATAGCGATTAAAATTAAGACTGTTTATTATTTATTTCTCGTCATCGAATATAAAATCTTCATCTCTTAAAGCTTCAACATTTAGAGCCAGTGTATAACCGTCACCTTTTACAGAGAAGAAATCATGATTTTTAGTTGTAGTGTCTAAGGCATTTTCAATAATAGGGTTGAATTCACGTTCTTCAAAATAAGGTTCAAAACCAAGATTTGATAATGCTTTATTACCATTATATTTAACGTAATTCAGTACATCTTCTGCTAATCCAATGTCATCATATAACAGATGTGTATATGATACTTCATTATCATATAACTCTTTTAATAATTTATACATTTCTTGATCAGCTCGTTGCTTTTCACTTTCAGATAGTTCATTTCTTAAGCTTTGTGCATCTAATCCAGTAAAGACACCATGAATAGATTCATCCAATAATATTTTACGAATAATTTCTCCAGATGTTGTCATCTTTCCTTGACCAGCTAGATATAGTGGATAGTAAAAACCTGAATAGAATAAAAATGTTTCTAAGAAAACACTTGATACTCTAGCAATGTACTGGTCGAAAATGGAAGCTTCTTTACCCCATAATTTATGATAGTTTTCGATGATTTTATCTGATTTATATTTTAAATGAGGTTCTTCAATAACCCACGTATCTAATAAATAGTTTGTTTCACTAGAAGGTAATAATGTAGTGAAAATATGAGAATAACTTTTAGCATGAATTTGTTCCATCATTGCCATAAATGAATATACTGCTTTTTTTCTTAAATCAGTAGTATGAAGCATTATTAATGGCATACCATCATCTGCTTGGTGTGTGTCTAAACCTGTTAAACCTGCTAACGCTTTTTTAAATGTATTCTTTTCAGCTTCAGATAACGTTTTCCAACTTGCGATATCCTTTGATACTTTAAATTCTGTTTCTACCCACATTTGAGATATATTTTGACGCCAAAACATATTAGTCATATCTTCTTGGGTATTCCAATTGACGGCCTTCATGAATAATAATCCTCCTATCCTTTAATTAAGGTGACAGATAACCACTAACTTTCAATTAAACTACCTAATCCCTTATTAAGGTTATGTATTAACAGAGGTCGGGACAAAAGCGCTTAGGATTTGAGCAGAACCGGACGATGAGCAAAATTGTTTCTCAAATTTTGTCGAATCGTGTGAGTTTGCCCAACTTGCATTACTTGTAGAATTTCTTTGTGAAATTCTCTGTGTTGGGTCCCTTCTGCCGAAAATCCTGCTTTTGGGACGCCGTTAATCAGTTTCCCAGAGCACAAAGACTTTATGTCTCAACCACTTTTCTTTATTCTTTTAGATACTCTAAATCATAAATTCAATTAGATTAAACTAAATGTTCTATTATATTTGTTTATGATTTTAGATAGCACAACTTGTACATTCTTCTACACTTAATAATTTATTACGAGTATAGTATAGAGATTTCAAACCTTTATGATGCGCATATACATATAATCTAGAAAGTTCTCGAGTAGAAATTTCTGAATTAACATATAGTATTGTTGAAATACCTTGGTCAACATGAGTTTGAATAGTTGATACCAAATCAATTAATTTCATTTGATCAGTGTTAAATGCTGATTTGTAATACCACATTGTTTCTGGTGATAAAAATGGCATTGGATAAAACGTTTCTGCATTACCATAAGTACGTCTTTCAATTTGGTCAACAATAGGCATCACTGAACTTGTAGCATTTTGCACATATGAAATACTTTGAGTTGGTGCAATAGCTAATCGATATGCGTGATATAAACCATATTGTTCAACGTCTTTTTGTAGTGCTTTCCAATCTTCAGCAGTTGGGATATCTAATCCTTCGAATAATTCACGTACCTTTTCAAATTGTGGTTCAAATTCTTGAGATGTGTAGAATTCGAAATATTTTCCATTTGCATAGTCAGATTTCTCAAAATCAAGATATTTTTCTCCACGTTCTTTAGCAATTTGCATAGAACGTTCAATAGAATAATAATTCATCATCATAAAGAAGATATTAGCAAAATCTTTAGCTTCTTCTGATTCATAACCTATTTTATTTTTAGCTAAGTAACCGTGTAAATTCATAACTCCTAGACCAACAGAATGTAACTCACTGTTTGCTTTTTTAACACCAGGTGCGTTTTGAATATTAGCTTCATCACTAACCACAGTCAATGCATCCATACCAGTATGAACTGAGTCTCTGAATTTTCCAGATTCCATTACATTAACAATATTTAATGATCCTAGGTTACATGAAATATCTCTTTTAATGTCATCTTCAGTGCCGTAATCATTTATTACAGATGTTTCTTGTAATTGGAAAATTTCAGTACATAAGTTACTCATTTTAATTTGACCAATATTAGAATTAGCATGTACTTTATTCGCATTATCTTTAAACATTAAGTAAGGATAACCTGATTGTAATTGTGTTTGTGCAATCGTATTTAACATTTCACGAGCATCTTTTTTCTTTTTCTCAACGTTTGGATTTGCAACCATGTCGTCATAATATTTATCTAAATCGATGTCATCTAAAGTCACACCATATTCCTGTTTTACAGTATGTGGCGCAAACATATAGAAGTCTTTACCTTCTTTAGCTAAATCAAAGAATTTAGAAGGGACAATTAAACCAGTTGAAATAGTAGATAAGCGTAAATCTTCATCAGCATTTACCTTTTTAGTATCTAAAAATTCTTCAACATCATAATGGAAGATGTTTAAATAAACTGCGCCTGCACCAGGTCTTTGTCCTAATTGGTCAGCATAACTAAATCCACCTTCTAAAGATTTAGCAACAGGTAATACACCTTTAGCTACACCTTTAATACCTTTGATTGCTTCACCACGTGCACGTAATTTTGATAAATTGATAGCAACGCCGCCACCAATTTTACTTAGTTGTTTCGCAGTTGAATCAATAAAGTTAATAGAATTTAAACTATCATCTACTTCTAATAAGAAACATGACACTAATTCTCCACGTCGTGCTCTACCAGCATTTAAAAACGTTGGTGTTGCTGGTTGGTAACGTTGTTCAACCATGGATGAAATAAATTGTTTCGCTTGGTTTTTATCACCATTAGCTAAGTACATTGATACGATAGCGACGTGTTGATTATAATCTTCTAAAAATTGTTGTTTATCATTGGTTTTAAGTGCATAGTCTTTATAAAATTTGCTTGCTGACATATAACTTGCGAATTGGAAATTAATTGATTTCGCATATTCTGTAATTTCAATTAAATCTGCTTCACTATATTTTTCAAAGACATTGAAATAAAAGTTATTGTCTACAAGATAATGTAATCTTTCGATTTCGCTATCGAAATAAATTGTTTTATCGTGGATTTCTTCCAAGTATACTTTAAGTGCCTCTTGGTCTTTTTCTAAATTAAAAAAACCATTATCTTTTCTTTTTGTAACTTCGTTATTTAATTCAATATGATTGTACTTCTTCTCGTCCATAGTTTTCATTAAAATTACCCACCTTGTTTTTAAATTCGATAACGTCTTTGTTTGTTCCCTGCACTTCAAACTTCATTAACAACGGAATATCATATTTTTCAGATATAGTACGCCCTGCTTTAGCAAAGTTCTGACCCCAGTTTCTATTTCCACTTGCAGCCACGGCCTTAATATTTGAATGATTAACATCTAAAAAAGCCTGAACCTGTTGAGGAACCTCACCAAACCCTATGGTTCCTGTAACTAAAATGTAGGGTTCATTAATAGTTTCTGTACAGTTGTCAGATGTAATTTCCATCGCATTTTCGATTTCAGCACGTTTAATGAATCGACGTACATTGCCTGAAAATGAAAAATATACTACTTTCATTGGATCGCCTTCTTTCACCAATTTAAAAAAATTAAAAAAGAAGTTCTCCTTTATTGTTAAGGAAAGCTTCCTACAAAACATTGTGTTGTAGAATGAAATGAGTCACTAAACGAAACGTTTATAAAAACTATATGACCTTATATTAATATGTGATTTTATTTTTCAAACCACAAGATATAGTGGTTAGTTTCGAATTTAGATCTATATAGTATAATTAAACATTTTGTGCCTAAACACTGTTAATAAGAGTTTTTTCTTAAATTATCAGTGTCATTTTGCATTTATAATAAGATTATTCATTTTATTAGTACCGTTTCAAAACACAATATATTGTGTCTGTTTATTAATATCGGTACTATATTCTGTGTTTCATTATACATAATAGCTATACTTATTTAAAGTTAAAGTTTTATGTCTAATGTTCGTCTTTTCTTTTGAACATGCACCACTACACCATTAGTCTTACCTCAATAAAAATAAAAAAATTTTTCAGTTAAAATCACTTGCTTTTTTAAAGAAAATATACATAACCATCATTCCAATACATTAACGAAAATCCTATCATTACAACGTATACAACCTATAAAGCAATAGAATTGAATTGCAATCGTTTTCAGTTATATACAATTTTTTAGGGATATTAAAAATGTTTAATGCCATCAATCAAAGCAAACTTTACAGAACGTATGTTCGTATTGATATTGTATAATCTTTGTTCCAAAATATCAAGTCTTTTATGCATAACCCTATCATTTATGCTACTATAGTAACGTTAAATTTTTATAAATGAGGCGATAGTATTGAATCCTAAAATTAAAGGTATTATTGCAATCCTAATTTCTGCAGTAGGCTTTAGCTTTATGTCTGTATTTTTCAGATTAGCAGGTGATTTACCTGTTTTTCAAAAGTCTTTAGCCAGAAATTTAGTTGCTATGTTTATACCATTATTCTTCATATATAAATATAAGCAGCCTATGTTCGGAAAGTTAAGTAGTCAACCATTACTTATTTCAAGATCCGCACTTGGATTGATTGGCGTATTGTTCAATATATACGCAATTGACCATATGGTGCTCAGTGATGCTGATACTTTAATGAAGCTCAATCCTTTTTGGACAATCTTATTCAGTTTGATTTTCTTAAATGAAAAAATTCGTAAATATCAAATTACAGCGATGGTTGTAGCAATATTAGGGATGCTATTAATAGTAAAACCTGAATTTTCTTCTTCAATCATACCATCACTTATTGGACTATTCTCAGGTATCTTTGCCGCTTCAGCCTACACTTGTGTACGTGCTTTAAGTACTAGAGAAGCACCTTATACTATTGTTTTTTATTTCTCTTTATTTTCTGTAGTAGTACTTATACCATTTACAATATTTACTTATGAGCCAATGAGTAATTTACAGTTACTATATTTATTTGGAGCTGGATTATCAGCTGCAGTAGGTCAAATTGGTATCACATTAGCTTATAGTTTCGCAGCAGCTAAAGATATTTCTATATTTACTTATGCTTCTATTATATTTACGGCATTGTTCGGATTCATTTTATTCGGAGAATCACCTGATGTATTAGCTACACTTGGATATGTCGTAATTATTGGCGCAAGTTATTATATGTTTGAAAAAGCTAGACGAGAATCAAACGCAACTCAACAACAATCTAAATCTTAATTAAAGGAGTGATTCTTTTGGCACAAGGACGTCAAAAAGATGAATTACAAGATATTACATTACTAGGCAATCAAAATAATACTTACGATTTTGATTATAGACCTGATGTTTTAGAAACTTTTGAGAATAAACACCAAGGCAGAGATTACTTTGTTAAATTTAATTGTCCAGAATTCACATCTCTTTGCCCTATTACTGGTCAACCTGACTTTGCTACAATTTATATTTCATATATTCCTAACATCAAAATGGTAGAATCTAAATCATTAAAATTATATTTATTTAGTTTTAGAAACCACGGAGACTTTCATGAGGATTGTATGAATATTATTATGAATGATTTAATTGATTTGATGGATCCCCATTACATTGAAGTATGGGGTAAATTCACACCTCGTGGCGGTATTTCAATTGATCCATATACAAATTATGGTCGTCCAAATTCAAAATATGAACAAATGGCTGAACATAGAATGATGAACCATGATATGTATCCAGAAAATGTAGACAATCGTTAATACCTTAATTATTTTATTGTTAAAACTTTAGTACTTTGAAATGTCCTCGCAAGATGTTTCATTTAGTGCTAAAGTTTTTTATTTAATTTTCAAAAAACTCTTGCACTTTATTGAGTTAAAGCGTATTTTATATAGTACTAGTACTAAATCTTAAGAAGTTAATGATTAATTACTTTGTATGAATTATACATAAAATAATCACAAGTAAATTGACTGAATTTTCTTTTTTATAATTTTTTGAATATTATCGCAACTTCTTAATTTCAATAGTACAATTTTTAAAAACGACTTAACGTTAGCGTTACGGGAAAAGAAAGGATGGGATAAATATATGAAAGCCAATAATTCCCATGAACAAGCAATACAAGAAATACCACAAACAGGATTCTTCGGGCATCCAAGAGGATTGGGTGTATTATTTTTCGTAGAATTTTGGGAGAGATTTAGTTATTACGGCATGCGTGCAATGCTCTTATTCTATATGTACTACTCAGTTGCTAATCATGGATTAGGAATTGATAGAACGACTGCGATGTCTATTATGTCTGTTTACGGTGCTTTAATTTACATGTCTTGTATTCCAGGTGGTTGGATTGCTGACAGAATTACAGGTACTAGAGGTGCGACACTAATTGGTGCTGTGCTCATTATTATCGGACATATTTGCTTAAGCTTACCATTCTCAATGGTTGGTTTATTCGCATCAATGTTTTTCATCATTATAGGTTCAGGTATGATGAAACCAAATATCTCTAATATAGTTGGTAGATTATATACTAAAGATGACACTCGTATGGATGCTGGATTTGTAATTTTCTATATGTCAGTTAACTTCGGTGCTTTAATTTCACCAATTATCTTGCAACAATTTTTAGATGTTAAAAACTTCCACGGTGGTTTCTTAATTGCAGCTATCGGTATGGCACTTGGGTTAGTATGGTATATATTATTTAATCGTAAAAATTTAGGTCGTGTTGGTATGTCTCCAACAAACCCACTTTCACCTTCAGAAAAGAAAAAATATTCTGCTATTGTAGGTGCTATCGTAGCAATTATCATCATTGTATTAATCGTTACATATATGACTAATACATTATCATTCGATTTAGTAAGTAATACTGTTTTAGTATTAGGTATTGTATTACCAATTTCTTATTTCACAGTTATGATTCGTAGTAAAGATGTCACTGAGGTCGAACGTTCAAGAACTAAAGCATTTATACCATTATTTATTTTAGGTATGGTATTCTGGGCTATCCAAGAGCAAGGATCAAACGTATTAAACATTTATGGTATTGAACATTCAGATATGAAATTGAATCTTTTAGGATGGAAAACAAACTTCGGAGAAACTATTTTCCAATCTATTAATCCATTATTCATCTTATTATTTGCACCAGTCATTTCAATGATTTGGCAAAAATTAGGTAAACGTCAACCAAGTCTACCTATTAAATTTGTCATTGGTGCTGGATTAGCTGGTTTTTCATATATCTTAATGGGATTAATCGGTAACTTATATGGAAGTGCGCATTTCTCAGTAAACTGGGTTATTCTGTCTTACATCATTTGTGTAATCGGTGAATTATGTTTATCACCAACTGGTAACAGTGCGGCAGTTAAGTTAGCACCAAAAGCATTCAATGCTCAAATGATGAGTTTATGGTTATTAACTAATGCTTCTGCTCAAGCATTTAATGGTACTTTGGTAAAACTCATTGATCCATTAGGTCAAACGAACTACTTCATTTTCCTAGGTACTTCAGCTATAGTCATTACTTTAATTATTTTAGCCTTCTCACCAAAAATTGTTAAAGCAATGAGAGGTATTAGATAATTTAAACAATATTTGCTATAAGTCGAAATAATTCGGCTTATAGCTTTTTTAGTTTATAATGAAAAATGCTATAAATTTACCATTATTGCCCATCAATTTAGGGTATTGAAATATATTAATAAGAACTTAAGGAAAGTAGGTATGTATAATGACAAATAAATATAATCATGGTGTGTTATTTTATCATGAACATAGCGGCTTAAAAGATATCTACCAAGGTTTAGGTGAAGTAACAAAGTCTTTAAGTTCTATGTGTAAACATTTTTCAATTCAATTAAGCGAAAATGAAGGTGACATTAAACGTTACTGCCAATCAATTAAAGATGGTCATTATGGAAACCAAATAGATCTACTGTTTATTTTAGGTGGCGATGGTACTGTAAATGAATTAATCAATGGTGTTATGGAAAATGATTTAGATTTACCTATTGGTATCATCCCTGGAGGAACATTCAATGATTTCACTAAAACACTAAATCTTAACCCAAATCATACGCTAGCTAGTCAACAGTTGTTATCTTCACATATTCAAACTTACGATGTTATTAAAGTAAATGATATGTATGCTCTAAATTTTGTTGGTTTAGGCTTAATTGTTCAAAATGCTGAAAATGTTCAAGATGGTTCTAAAGATATCTTCGGAAAACTAAGTTATATTGGTTCAACAGTAAAAACTTTAATGGATCCTAGCAAATTTGATTTTAATTTAAATATAGATGGCAAAGAAAAAACTGGAAATACATCAATGATTTTAGTAGCAAATGGTCCAAATATTGGTGGTAGTAGAATTCCTTTAACTGACCTATCTCCTCAAGATGGCAAACTCAATACATTTATCTTTGATGATCAAAGTTTTAGCATACTTAATGATATTTTCAAAAAACGTGACAGTATGAACTGGAATGAAATTACACAAGGGATCGATCATATTTCAGGTCAGAAAATCAAACTATCAACTGAACCTACTATGAAAATTGATATCGATGGTGAAATTGCCTTAGAAACACCTATTGAACTTGAAGTATTACCTGATGCAATCAAATTACTCACATTCCCTAACCAAAATAATAATCAATAATATGCTTTCTAATATAAAATAAAACAGGAAATGGCTCCCATTCATAAAAAAATGAATATATGCCACTTCGTGTTTTTTATTTTTCATTTAAGAATAAATCTTCTACTTCTTTCCAACCATTTACACGACGGTAATCATCATTATTAACATTGTGAACTGCAGTATACATAATTGATTCACCCTCAAATATAGCAAGTTGTCTAGGATTGTCATCGATTAAATAATCTGCATTTATAATATTTTTACGTCCACAAAATACAAAATGTTGAGGGTCTAAGAATGGAAAATGTTCTAATAACCATTCATATTTATCATGAAATGATGTCGGTACATCCATAGCTGCAGTTGCTATATAAACATCATATTGTTGGTTTAATTTTTCAACTACTTCTTGTGCATTTGGCATCACTTTTAAATGTCGGAAGAATCCTGGTTCTCTAAGTATTTCAGTCACTAAACCATCATGCTCTGGAATAACATGTTTTAATTTTTGACCATTTAAAGATTCTACAGTAATACCTAGATTAGCTCTTTCATTAACTGCATCAATAATCGCACCTAACGTATCAGCCAACACTTCATCCATATCTATTGCAATTTTCTTACGAGACATTAAATCTACTCCTCAAATGTAATGTATTTCTAAAGTATAGCAAATGCATGTTCCAGACAAAAGGTTTTACTGTTCTGACATTTCATCTTTTTAGTAATCAAATTGCTGTAAAACTTCAATCATTTTATCATTTTGTTCTGGGAATCCTATCGTAATTCTAACACCGTTAGGAAACAGTCTGGTAATACAACCAACATTTAATAAAGCTTCATATAGTTCTTTACTTTTAGATGTTTTAACAAACACAAAGTTAGTTTGACTCGGTAAAAAATGTTCACTTTGAGGTATTTGATAGAACTTTTGACGTTCAAAGGCATTTTTTTGAGTTATATCTTTTAAATAAGCTTCATCATTTAAAGCCGCTACAGCTGCATATTCAGATAAACGTGTCACATTAAATGGTGGTCTAATTATATTCCATTTTTCAATAGCTTCATTAGTGGCTACTACGTAACCTACGCGTAATCCTGCTAAACCATATGCTTTTGAAAATGTTCTTAATAAAAATGCATTATCAAACGTTTCCTGTAATTTTAGCGTATCAGGAAAATCATCCGCAGTGACAAATTCAAAATAAGCTTCATCAATAAGTACTGGTACATGGCTAGGTACTCTTGCTAAAAAGTTATAAAGTTCATCGTGAGTGAAATATGTACCTGTGGGGTTATTAGGATTACATAGCCATACAAGTGATGTATCATCGTCTACTTCATCTAAAATCCCTTCTAAATCAAAGGAGCCATTTTTTAAAGGTACTTGTACTACTGATGCAGCTTCTACAATTGCATTATGATAGTATTGACCAAATGTTGCTTCACTAGTAACAATTTTATCTCCTGGTGTTAGGATTGCTCTTGAAATCATTAATATCACTTCGTCTAAACCAGCACCAAATAATACTCGTGATTCATCTACACCAAGATGCTTACTAATTGCTTCTCTAAGTATTGGTGAACAAGTTTCAGGATAATAATGCAATTCATCTAAATGTTTGGTTATAGCATCTTTAACACTCGGAGAAGGACCATATAAACTTTCATTTGAGGCTAATTTAAATAGATCTCCTTTAATTCCATAGGTTTCTTTAAGTGCCCTAGGAGATAAACCTGGTTGGTATGCAGATAGTTGATCAAGTTGTTTTTTCATAATCTCGTTGCCTCCTTGAATTGACTGAAATTTCAAAATCTTAATGTTAATTATATACAAATCGAATGTCATAAATCAAACTATGTACGATTGTTTGCCCTTTTCAATTCAAAAAACGTATCTTGATCATTAATTAAAAAACCTTAACGTCAACATGTATTACATGTTAGCGTTAAGGTTTTACTTAAGTTATGCTTATTTTTTCAAAAGCCCTTCTTTTTCTAAATAATCTTTAGCTACTTGATAAGGATCTTTTTTCTTCACTGTTACTTTATAGTTCATTTCTTGCATATCTTCATCAGAAATTTTTCCAGCTAGTTTGTTAAGTGGTTTTTTCACTTCTGGATGATCTTTTAAGAATTTTTCTTTAAACATTGGTGCACCTTGGTATGGTGGGAATACATGTTTATCATCTTTTAACACGACCATATCATATTGTTTTAATTCGGCATCTGTAGAATATGCATCAATTAAATTGATGTCTCCTTTATTCACTGCTGTATAACGTAGTTTAGGTTCCATTGTTTTCACATTAGATATGTTTAGTCCATAAGATTTTTTAACAGCTTTAAAACCATCTGGTCTATCATTAAATTCTAAAGTAAATCCTGGCTTCAATTGATCTTCTACTTTAGATAAGTCACCAATTGTTTTAATGTTATGTTTCTTAGCAAAATCACGTTTGACTGCTAAGGCATAAGTATTATTATATTTCATTGGTTTCAGCATAGTCATATCAAATTTTTTCTCAAGACTTTGTTTAGCTTGTTGATATACTTGTGGTTCTTTTTTAGATTTTAAATCCTCTTTCGTCAATTCACCTAAAACAGTACCTGTAAATTCTAAATAACCATCGATATCATCTGATTTCAAAGCATTAAATAAGAAGGCTGTCTTGCCCATGCCGTCTTTTACTTCAACTGTATCATCCGTATCTTGTTCAATTAAAATTTTATACATGTTTGTAATAACAGAAGGTTCTGAACCTAATTTTCCTGCAAGGGTAATTTTATCGCCTTTTTGAGCAAATAGCGGTACTATAATTGCAATCATAATAATAACAACCATTGTACCTAAAACAATCATTAGCTTTTTGTACGATAACTTTTCCATAAATCTTAATACAACATCAAATAAAATGGCTAATAATGCTGCCGGAATCGCACCTATTAAAATTAATGACGCATCATTACGGTCTATCCCTAGTAAAATTAAGTCACCTAGGCCACCAGCACCTATTAATGCTGCTAACGTTGCTGTACCGATAATTAATACCATAGCTGTTCTAATCCCTGCCATAATCACTGGCATTGCAATGGGAAGTTCCACCTTCGTTAAGCGTCTTATAGGTTTCATACCAATACCTTTAGCCGCTTCAACTAATGATGGGTCTACTTCATTTATACCAGTATATGTATTACGTAAAATTGGTAGAAGCGCATATACAACAAGTGCGATAATAGCTGGTACTCTTCCTATTCCGAATAATGGAATCATTAAACCTAATAATGCGAGTGAAGGAATAGTTTGCAATACAGCAGCAATATTCATTACTATCTCTGATGTCTTTTTAGTTTTAGTTAATAAAATACCTAATGGTACTGCTATAATAGTAGCAATTAATAATGCAATAAACGAAATTTGAATATGTTCAATAATCGTTGAGAGTAACTGTCCTTTACGTTCACCTAAAGTTTGCCAAAATTCATGCATTATCGTTACCCTCCTTTGTTACAGACAAATACTCAAACACGTCTTCTCTCTTTAACAAGTTTTTTTGTTGTGAATGTTCATCAACAACTATAACAGCTTCATTAGCTATCAATGTTTGATAAATATCCTCTAAATATTGTTGATTACTTATTTCAGGATAATTATTCATTACTGAAACTTCATCTAGTGGACGATCAATAATCAATTCTTTTAATTGCACTTTGGATTTATGTCTATTTAAATGGTTACCCATAAATTGTTTTACAAATTCACTTTGTGGTTGTTGCTGAAAACCTAAAGGTGTATCAATTTGTTCAACATGACCATCATTTAGTAAGCAAATACGATCTCCCAATTTCATTGCTTCTTGAATGTCATGTGTTACAAATACAATCGTCTTTTTGATTTTTGTTTGTAGCTCAATTAAGTCATCTTGGAGCTTTTCTCTACTAATTGGATCTAACGCACTAAATGGTTCATCCATAATAATAACCGGTGGATCTGCTGCTAATGCACGTACTACACCAACACGTTGTCGTTGTCCACCTGACAGTTCATCTGGCATTCTATTTTTATAAGTTTCCGGTTCTAATCCAACCATTTTTAATAATTCATCAACTCTTGCATCGATATCTTTATCTTTCCATTTCTTCATTTGAGGTACTTGAGCTATATTCTCTTTAATAGTCATATGTGGAAATAATGCAATCTGTTGTAACACATACCCAATATCCCATCTCATTTCATATACAGGATAATCACTAATGGGTTTATTATTAAAATAAATATATCCTTCACTTAACGGTATTAATCGGTTAATCATTTTTAAAGTCGTCGTTTTCCCACATCCTGAAGGTCCAATTAATATGAAAAATTCTCCTTCTTTTATATTAAAACTCACATCATCTACAGCTACATGATTGCCGTATCGTTTCGTTACGTTCTTAAATTCAATCACAACTTCACCTTCTTTAATCTAACTAAATAGACATTTTCGTTTACTATACCCTTTTTCTATACTTAAACACAATTAAAAATAATTAACTTTTTTGTATTTTGTAAATCAAATAAATCTATAACATAAATTCTTATTTCGTTAGTTTTTTAAATAAATATAAAAACTCGATAAATTTTATGTATATTCCTTAAAATTTATCGAGTGGATTGATTATATTCAATTTTATTCAGTATAGATTCTGTTAAATACTTGTTTTATAAGACTGTATTCTTTCCAAAAATTGAGGACAATAATGTTTTAGTTTATAACTTCCTACTCCATCAATATTAATCATATCTTGTTTTGATTCTGGCTTTCGTTTAGCAAATTCTTCTAATGTATAGTCTGAGAAAATACTTACCGGAGCTATACCTAGTTTATCACTTAATTGCTTTCTAACTTTAACTAATTCACTAAATAATGCTCTATCTACACCCTCTACTGTATTGATATAAACTTTTTCTTTAGATTTTTGTTTAAACGGTGTAGTAAAGACTTTTGTATCATTATTTAATAACTTTTTAACTGATTTATCGCAAATAAGTATTTCATCATTTTCATTTAAAAATCCTTTAAATCTTAATTCATCAATTAAATGACTTAATTCAGATGTTGTGTACGATTTCATGATACCGTGAGTTGTTAATTGATTATAATCATTATATTTAATGTAATCTGTTATTTCCCCACGTAGGACTTGGATAATAACACTATAACTTTCTTGTTGTCGCATACGTGCCACACAACTAATAATCATCTTTGCTTCTCTAGTCATATCATATGTTTTATTTTCTTGAATACAATTACTACATTGTTTGCATTCTTCTAACTTTTCATTAGGTTCAAAATAATGCACAATTGTTGCTTCTAAACATTTTTTCGTTTTGGTATATTGGATCATTTTAGTTAATTTTTCGCCCATTTTTTCTTTATAATCATCATCTGCTTGAGATACTGTTATAAAGTATTCATGTAGCCCTCTATCGCGTTCACTGAATAATAAAATACATTCACTTTTCAATCCATCACGTCCAGCACGACCTGCTTCTTGATAATATGATTCCAAATCTCCTGGCATATTATAGTGAATGACGAACCTAACGTTAGATTTATCAATACCCATACCAAATGCATTTGTAGCAATAACAACATTTACACGATCGTATAGAAAGTCATTTTGTGCCGCTTCTCTCTCTTTATTCGTTAAACCAGCATGATAAATAGTACATTTTACTTTATGACTATCAAGCACCTCTTGTAATTCTTCTACTTGTTTTCGTGTTGAACAATAAATAATACCCGCTTCTTCATCGTGATCTGTTACATAATCTACGACAAATTTTTGGCGTTGATAAGTTGGATTAACTTTGAAAATTAAATTACGACGTTTCGTACTTGTTTTGACTTCATCTTGACTGTTAATGTTTAATTTTTCCATGATGTCTTGCTGTACTTCTGCTGTTGCTGTAGCTGTTAATGCAACAATTGCAAAATCTTGAGGGAGAGTGAACACTTTCTGAATAACGCTTTGGTAACTAGGTCTAAAATCATGTCCCCACTTAGAGATACAGTGTGCTTCATCAAAAGCTACTAAATGAATATTTACTTTTCGTAATTGACTCAAGAAATATTGATTTTCAAAACGTTCTGGTGCTACATATAAAAATTGAATTTGCCCATTGATTAACTTTTGTTCAATTTCTTTTTGCTGCTTTTGAGTCAAACTACTGTTAATAAATGCTGCATTAATCCCCATTGCTTTTAATTGGTCTACTTGGTCTTTCATTAAAGATATTAATGGACTAATAACAATTGTAGTCCCACCTAACATCAATCCAGGCACTTGATAACATATAGATTTACCACCACCTGTTGGTAATACACCTAATACATTTCTATGATCCATAATTTTCGATATAATTTCTTCTTGTCCGGGTCGAAATGTATCGTAGCCAAAATAATGCGATAAAGTTTCTTGCATGATTAAATTCCCCTTATTGTTCTTTTAATTCTTCGAGTTCACTCCATCTATTGATGTCAGCATCATACGTTGTTTCTAATTGTTCTTTTTCTTCGTTTAATTCTTTAATTTTTGCATAATCAGCACTAGCTTCTACCATTTCTTCATCAATTTCAACTAACCTAGTTTCAGTTTGATCAATTCGTTTCAACATTGCTTCATATTCACGTTGTTCTTTATATGATAGACCTGATTTTTTACGTGTTTGTGGCTTAGTCTTTGATTGATTTGTAGCTTGTTTCTCGATTGCTACTTGTTTATCTTGAGATTTTTTATAGGCTTCGTAATCTTCAAATGAGCCAATAATTTTTTCCATTATTCCATCATGGATATACCAATATTCCTGCGCGACTTTATTAAGGAAATATCTATCATGGCTAACAGTTATAACTGATCCACCAAATTCATATATATAATCTTCTAATATTGTTAATGTCTCAGTATCTAAATCATTAGTAGGTTCATCTAATAATAAAACATTAGGCTTATGTACTAGTAATCGTAATAGATAAAGACGCTTTTGTTCTCCACCTGATAATTTATATACTTTTTTACCATGTGTTGAACTAGGAAAAAGAAATCGTTCGAGTAATTGTGTTACCGAAACGGAAGTGCCATCTTTTTCCATTGCAACTTCACTTTCTTCTCGAAGATAATCAATCATTCTAATATCTCTGTCTAAAGTTTCTTCAGTTTGTTTAAAATAGGCAACTTTAACTGTTTGCCCTACCTTTAAAGTACCTTCGAACGATTGTTCTTCAGAAGCTAGAATATTTAATAGTGTTGTTTTACCTGCACCATTAGGTCCTACAATTCCAATTTTTTGCCCATTTTGTATTATTTCAGTAATATCTTTGAATAGCATCTTGCCATTAATAGACTTAGACACATGCTCTAATTCATAAACTTGTTTACCAAGTCTAGAGTAAGCCAAATTTAACTGTGCTTTATCTTGTTTAGTTTGTTGTTTTACTTCAGATTCTAAATCGTTAAATCGATTAATACGAGCTTGTTGTTTCGTTGTTCTTGCTTTAGCCCCTGCTCTCATCCATGCTAACTCTTGTTTATATAGTGCCTTTTGCTTTGCTTGTTGTTTTTGTTCAATTTCTTCATTTTCAGCTCGCATTGCGATGTAATCTTCATAATTACCTGGATAAGTTTTTAATTTACCTCTGTCTAATTCAATAATTCTAGATGATACTTCATTTAAAAAGTATCTATCATGAGTTACGAATAATACTGTATAAGGATATTGTTTCACATAATTGATAAGCCAATTAATGGATTCAAAGTCCAAATGGTTTGTAGGTTCATCTAACAATAATAAATCAGGTTGTTCAATTAAAGTCTTAGCTAATACAACACGTTTTTGTTGACCACCTGATAATTCTTTAACGAGTTTATTCGTCTCATTGATTCCTAGTTTAGATAGGATGGTTTTAATTTCTGCATTATAATCCCATGCATCTTTGCGATCCATCATTTCTTGTGCATTCATCATGACTTGAAATTGTTTGTCAGTTTGATCTTTTGAATATTGATTTACAGCTTGTTCATACTCTTTAATAATTTTTAAAGTTGGTGTATCAGAACTTAGTACTGCTTCAAAAACAGTCATTTCACCATCTAAATCTTGTTTTTGAGATGAATAGCGAATTCGATAATTATTAGGATGAGTGATATCGGCTGTAAAATCTTCGTCTAGATTACCTATAACTTTTAGCAAAGTACTTTTACCTGTACCATTAATCCCAACGAGACCAATCTTTTCATGCTCAGATATTGATAAATTTAAATCATCGAATATCACTTTATCTGCATAGGATTTATTTAAATGTTCAATTTTATATGCTTCCATGCTTATCTTCCTTTTACTATCGAATTTTCAATATAAATTTGTTAAGATTAAATCAGTTCTATATATTATACACCTTTTTAAGCTTAAATGATATAAGGAGACCTAGTTATGGCAGAATTCTTCGAAAATTTGCCTCCTCATTTTCAAGCTTTAATTGCAGGAATCATTACATGGTTATTAACAGCACTTGGTGCAGCTTCTGTTTTTATTTTTAAATCTGTAAATGACAAAGTGTTGAACTCTATGCAAGGGTTCGCCGCAGGTATTATGATTGCTGCGAGTTTTTGGTCTCTACTACAACCCTCAATTGAATTTAGTAAAGATTCAGCCGTACCTTGGCTACCAGCCGCAATTGGTTTCTTATTCGGTGGTTTCTTTATTCGTGGTTTAGATTTTGTCATACCACATATTCACAGAAATGCTAAAGATAAAAATCAACAACAAGAAGGTATTCAAACATCATTGAGTAAAAATGCGCTTCTCGTTTTAGCCATTACATTACACAATATTCCTGAAGGTTTATCAATCGGGGTAGCATTTGGTGGTGTCGTATCAGGTAATGGTACTGCTACATTTTTAGGAGCAATTGGCTTAGCTATTGGAATTGGTATCCAAAACATTCCTGAAGGTGCAGCGCTATCAATGCCAATTAAAGCAGCGGGTTCTTCAAGTTGGCGAGCGTTCAACTACGGACAAGCTTCAGCAATTGTAGAACCAATATTTGCTATGATTGGTGCAGGTGCGGTACTAATTATCACACCAATGCTTCCTTATGCGCTTGCTTTTGCTGCAGGTGCAATGATATTTGTTGTCGTTGAAGAGCTTATTCCTGACTCTCAATCAGGTAATAACACAGATTTAGCTACATTAAGTTTAATGCTTGGATTTGCCATTATGATGATATTAGACGTTGCATTAGGCTAATCATCATTGGTTCTTTTCTAATCATTAAATATGCAATTTCCATATAAAAATTCCTATAAATAGAGTTTTAAAACGAAGGCAAATAGAACAAAAAATCCGAATTGAGCAAATACGCTCAATTCGGATTTTAATTTATATCAATTACTTTTTCTCATTACCTTTAGGTCCTGTTTTATATTCATACTTCGATGGATTTACTTTTTTGAAATCTGGATTTTTATAGAATCTGAATAAATCTCCATTAAGTAAACTATCATTCATTTCTAAGTCTTTTTCAACTTGTTTTTTATTCTTCTCGAAGTCTTTTGGTTTTTTAGTTAATAATTCATTATCCTTATTAGAATATAACTTACCATTTACATATTTGTAGTCTTTAGTAATGAAATCACCATTTCTGAATGGTACTACATCGTTATGTTGTTTAGAGAATAAATCAGTACCAAACATAATATAGTTCTTAGTATCGATACCAGCAAGATGTAAAATTGTTGGCATTACATCTGTTTGACCTGCATATTCTTTATTAATGCCGCCAGATTTACCTGGAATTTTCAACCAGAAACCAGTACGGTTTAAATCAGTAAATTTAGCTGGTGTAATCTTCTCACCTAATAATTTTTCCATAGCATTATTATGATTTTCAGAAATACCATAGTGGTCACCATAAATCATAATTACTGAATCATCATATAGACCTTTTTTCTTCAGATCAGTTACATATTCTTCTAATGCTTGGTCTAAATAGTGTGCTGTTTGAATATAACCATCTACAGTTGAATCACCTGTATTAGGTTTATCAATTGAAGCGTCTTTCTCATCTAATGTGAATGGATAATGGTTAGTCAATGTAATTAGATGTGAATAGAATGGTTTTTTCATTTTAGCTTGATAATTCGCTGAATCATGGAAGAATACTTTATCTTTTAAACCTAAGTTAACAACATTGTCATCTGACATATCATAATATGTTGCATCATAGAACTTATCTATACCAAAATGTTTATAAATTTGATCACGGTTCCAGAATGTTTTGTAGTCACCATGCATAACATTTGAAGTATAACCTTGCTTTTGATCTAAAATAGCAGGTAATGATTGATAAGTATTGTCACCTTTTAATGAATATGCTGAACCTTGTGGTAACCCATATATACTATTATCCATTGTCAACTCTGCGTCAGATGTTTTACCTTGACCAGTTTGATGGAAGAAGTTAGGGAAGTATGTGAAATCTTGTTTACCACTTGATAACTTATTCAAGAATGGTGTTACTTCTTTACCATTTACTTTCTTATTAATTAAGAAAGTTTGGAAACTTTCCAAATGAATTTTGATGATATTTTTCTTTTTAGCTGCACCATAATATTCTTGGTTTGGCTCTGTTCGTTTTTGTTTCGTGTAATTCAACACTTTAGTTAAGTCATCTTCTGATGCTAATGCCTTTTGCTGATTGTTTTCAATCGTTTTGACACCATCGTATACAGTGAAGTTAAATGGTCCTAAATACTTAACTAAGTATTTATGGTCGAATGTACGAGTTAATAGTTCTGGACGATCTGTTTCCGCAAAAGCTAAGTTTAAAAAGAATAGTGCGACTGATACAGCCATAACAACTGGCACAAACTTTTTGCTAAACGCTTTTGTACTTAACCATTGACGTTTAAAAATCAGAATAAATAGGTAAATAATTGTATCAATGAAGTATACAAAGTCATACCATTTAAATGAAGCACCTAATGCACCGCCCATTGATTCAACGTTACCTGCTTGATTCAATGTACTAAATGTTAAAAAGTCAGAGAAAAATCTGAAATATACAACGTTAGCATATAGTAAAAACGTTAATAAGAATCCTCCAACAAAAATGAACCAGAAAGCCTTTTTACCTTTAAAGAATAGGAACACACTTAGTATGAGTGCAACTAAACTGTATGGATTCATCAGTAATATTAAGTTTTGTACTAACCCTTTAACACCTAAAGAAAAATCAACATAATAGGAAAAATACGTCTTCAAGGTGATAGTAAATACCATCATCAGGAAAAACGCAAAAAGACTTATCTTCTTTTTGTGAGAACTCATGTTTGTTTCCTCCGTTAATTGTTAATAAATCATCAATATCAGAAACTCTAAACAATGCCATTTCCAACTTATTTACAAGTTATCTTCAATGATTTAAAACAATCTATAATTTTAAAAATTCACTAAACATTTTATTTTGACGTTAAAAATAGCTAGTAGATTAATTTATTAACTAGCTACTATATAATTGATGTTAATTTTTTATTAAGATTAATATGACGAATGTAATCATATTGTAACAAAATACATAGCTCAATATATTAATATAAAGGAAGTCAACCCAAATATCAAGTAAAAACACACTTTTAGAAATGTTTACTCTCATTATCATACTCATCAATTCGTTTATTCATATATTTTAATTATTGATTATATTTATAGACATCAGTCTTAAGCATGAACTTTTTTACTATATAATTTATTTTAGCATTTCCAATTGCATTCGATATTCTATACCATGGAACAGTTGATTTAACCAATTACTGTATTTTATTAAATTTTTCTCTGCTGTTTCAATATCAATAAATTGAAATTTCAGTTTAGAACCTGTTGGTTTCTGTGCTAGTTTTGTTAAATGGTAGCTCGCAATTGTCCCAATTTGAGGATAGCTACCTAATGTATAGTGATCATTTAATAAAATGATTGGTGTTCCATCCCTTTTAACTTGGATTGTTCCTCGTTTAACAGATTGATGCGCTGGCATATCTTCATAATAAGCTTTCACTTTTTGTCCTTCTAATATCATTCCCATTCTATTAGCTTTGCTTGATACTTTGTAATTATTCAAAGTAAAGCGTTGCAATACATTCTCTTTAAAATCTTCTGAACCTTTGTTTCTAATAACATGAAATACATCTGACATATAATTAAAAGATAGCGCGTAACCGTCAACGCCCCAATCTGTTTGTCGTTTGTCTGAGAGATTCTCAAATAGTTTTTGATGACGATCGCTATATTGTCGTTTCATTTCGATTTGATCACCATCTTTTAATTGTCTACCTTCATATCCTCCCATTTTCACATTAAAATCTGTAGAAGTTGAACCTAACCATTCTTCTAAATCAAAACCTCCACCAACAGCTAAATATACACGTGATGTTCGACTCGTTTCTTCAAATCTCAAAACATCATCTTTTTTCATTAAATAAAGCTTATATGGGTAAATTTTCATATTTTTCGTTTCAGCTTTAAAATTTCCACCTGCCAAAGCAATTAAAGTAGGTTCAGTAAATCTTATCTTCGGCATTTTTTGAGTCATTTCTAATGTTGCTTCATTTTTATCATTAGCAACTAAGCGATTAGCGATTTCATGCGATAAACTATCTAGCGCACCACCAGGAATTACTCCATTATGTTCATAGGCGTGTCTCCCAAAATCATGAAAACTACTAAAAAGACCACTATTTTCTATTATGATTGACATGTCTTCAAGTCTCCTATATTCAAATCGTTTTTCTCTTTTGCAATAAATTGAACATTGTCGCCTAATTTTAAAAGGGCAAAATTCGTTTTATTAGGGAAGAAAAGTTGTAATAGTGTGTAGCCTATAACTAACCAATCATTGTAGGTATCAGTTGTAACGATGCCACATTTCTTTCCTTCTATAACAACAGAACCTGCTGGGATAAATTTCTTTTTAGTACTAGTATGATTTACATATAATTTTTTATTCATACCTGTTAAATATGGAAATCCTGGTGAGTAGCCCATCATTGATACAAAATATTCGCTTCCTGAATGAAGTTGTATAAATTGAGATTTATCGATTTTAAAATGTTTTAACAAAGCGTCTAAATCTGGTCCGTACTCATCTCCGTATACTATAGGGATTTGAATAGGCTCTTTATTTTGAACATTATGTGATATTTCTAATTGAATCGATTCTATTAGTGCTTTCATATATAAGAAAGGTGATTGTATATGGTGATGTTTAATCATATCTCGTGCATCATATATAATCATCATATCCGATTCTGTTGGAACTATTTCTGTGATGAACGGATAGTTTCTTTCATTTAAATATGTTCTCAAGGCTAATAAATCTTCTGTAAGATCCTTAGACACCTTTTTCTCTATAGATACTACGATGGCTTGATCGCCTTGACTATAAATTTTCATACCTTCACCTCAAAAAGTCTTTATTGATGATAAAATACGTTCATACGTTCAATAACAATAGGCATAAGTGATTTAATCAAAAAATAAACTAATATAATGGCACATATAGTAGTAATCGTTGCAACAATACGTGCTAATACATATGAATTTTTGTGTATTAATCGATCAATAATCACTTTATTAACAACCGTTACAACTACTAATATTACTATCCATACTAATGCCATTATTTTCTCCGTTTATTATGATTTACTATTCTTAAAATTAATTTTAAAGATAAATTGTTACATCGGCAACCTCTCGAAGGCTATTCAACAAAAATACTTCTATTTCGTTACCTTTTACTTTATTTATAAAATCATCAATATAATAATTTTTCTCTTTCAATTTACCATGGTCAATTAAATACTGACGCATACATCCTAATAAAAAATCTTCATTATATTGCGGTGTATAATAGTTACCATTTTCCTTAATCATTATATTGCCGATATCAAATTCTAAAATCTTTCCATTTTTATCATATATAAGAGCTAAGTCTGTATCTAAACGATACGTTACATGATTACGATTAGATGTCTTATTGATTTTAGTTAAATGAGAACTACCATTATGTTCAGGTACTATTGTTGCAGTAAATTGAGACTTAGAAGATAAAGGGGCTACTACATATTCTAATTCTCCATTTTCTTCTAACATTACTTTTAAGCGATAAATACCTTGATTATATTGATGTTGAATGGTTTGAATCAAGTCATCCCATTTAGATTGATCAAATGGTATATTAAGCATTTTACTAGATCGTTGTATTCTGTCTTCATGATATATTAAACGTGAGATTTGGCCTTTTTCCAATTTCATCGTTTCAAACAAATACATTATAATCTCTCCAATATTTTAGTTTTATCTTGGAATTCTTGAACTTCTGAATCAGGATTGGAGTTAATTGTAATTCCAGCACCAACACCATAAATAGCTTGTTGATGTCGGTATTCAATTGTACGAATTGGTATATTAAAAATCATTTTATCATTTGGCATTAACAATCCTATTGTTCCACAGTATATATACCTTGGTCTTTGTTCTAATTCTTTAATAAATCGCATTGTATTAATTTTGGGTGCACCAGTAATAGAGCCACAAGGGAAAATAGCTCCTAATATTGATTCAAGCTTCACATTAGTAGATAACTTTCCAGCTACCATACTCGTCATTTGATATACAGTGTGATAAGTTTCTATAAAAAATAATTTATAAACTATAATAGAACCTGTTTCTGCAATTCGAGATATATCATTCCTTAGTAAATCGACAATCATCACATTTTCCGCTTTATCCTTATCTGATTGTTGTAATTGAAGATAGTTATTATAATCCTCTTTATCATTATCTCCTCTTGGTATAGTCCCTTTCATGGGCTTACTAACAATGATATTATCTTCAATTTTAAAATGACCTTTTTGAAAGAATAATTCCGGAGAAATGGATGCGACACTGACTTCATCCGTATCTAGTAGCACCGTATAATTACCATTTCCTGTCGCTGTTAATTGTTCGTATAACTTTTCAATAGGATAATAAATA
>NZ_RXWW01000024.1:0-15781 GCF_003970495.1 Staphylococcus pasteuri | reverse complement strand
CGAATTTTCTCTTTCATTTGATGTTTAGATTCTACAAATTGAAAATCATGTTGATTATCGTATGGTGTACTATTGGGTGATTTATATTGTAATTCTTTTGCTGAATTGAAACTATAGGCAACCGCTAATATATCTTTATCTTCTATTTCACATACAGCCATTTGAGGATTAAAATAACGTGCCGCTTCATATGTTAAATATAAAGCCACAAAATAACCTTGTTGCTGTTGTGTTTCAGCAAATTGTACAACTTTGCCAACTTCACTTAACTGAGTAGCAATACATTTCTTGTGATAATCATTTAATTGAATGTGATAGGTTTCATATTTGTCTTCATCTATATAATAGCGATAATTAAATTCTATATTCACTGTTCTCACCTACGATTTCAAGGAAATTTTGAATTTGATTATAACCATGCTCACTTAAAATTGATTCAGGATGATACTGTACTGCAAAGATTGAATACTTTTGATGTTGCAAGCCCATAATAACACCATCTTCGCCTATTGCTGTGACTTTTAATTCATTTGGTAACGTTTCTTTATCTGCCATAAGAGAATGGTACAGCATAACATTGAACGAATGAGGTATACCCTTGAAAATACCTAATTGTTGATGACTGAGTTTTGTAGTATGACCATGTATCGGATTATTGCGATGTACAATCTTACCACCAAAATATTCATAAACAACTTGAAAACCTAGACACACTCCTAATATAGGAACTTGTTGATAAAATGTTTCAATCACCTTATACAATTTGGGGTAATCACTTGGTCTTCCAGGCCCTGGTGAAATAACAATGGCATTGGGGTTAAATGCAACTAACTCTTCTAATATTAAATCATCTATGTCAATGACTTTAATTGGTTCCTTAGTAGCTATTTTAAAATAGTTTATTAAATTATATGTAAATGAATCTTTATTATCTATCACTACTATCATAATTTCGCTCCATTTAATTAATATTATTCAATCATTTCATTAAATCACAGTTAGGTGCATGACTTATTGTAAAAACGTGTCATGCTTGCTATTAAACTACTTATTGTAACTGACTTATATATATCTTTAACACTATTATCACAAAAATTCTCTTGATTTTACATATGAATTAGTTTATTCTATGGTGCGTACAAAATATATTTATCAGAGGTTCCTAGCCGAAACCCTCTATAAAAAACTAGACACTGAATTTAATTTCAAATTATAAATAGACATATCTTTTTAACTTTTTATATTAAAATTATATGTGTATTCATAATCTTTCGTCTATCTTTTTTATAGAGATAGGCTTTTTTTATGCTTAAAATTTCGGATCTAATAACCAAAGATAAACTGGGGGGAAATATGAATGGTTCAAGACAAATTAGATAATAACAAAGCTATCGTCGTTTTCAGTGGTGGTCAAGACAGTACGACGTGTTTATTCTATGCAAAAAAACATTTTAAGGAAGTTGTACTTGTTACATTCAATTATGGTCAAAGACATGATACTGAAATTGAAGTGGCTAAAAAAATTGCACAAGAGCAAAATGTAGAACATCACATTTTAGATATGTCACTTTTATCTCAGCTAACACCTAATGCCTTAACACAACATGATTTAAAAATCGAAGAGACAGAAGATGGTATTCCAAACACCTTTGTACCAGCACGTAATTTATTATTCTTATCATTTGCTGGCGCATTAGCTTATCAAATTAAAGCTAAACATATTATTACCGGAGTTTGTGAAACTGATTTCTCTGGTTATCCTGATTGTCGTGATAGTTTTATTAAATCAATGAATGTGACTTTAAGTTTATCAATGGATCGTGATTTCGTTATTCACACGCCTTTAATGTGGTTAGATAAAGCACAAACATGGGAACTTGCTGATAACCTTGGTGTGTTAGATTACATTCGTGAAAATACATTAACATGTTATAACGGTATTATTGGAGATGGCTGTGGCGAATGTCCTGCCTGTCAACTTAGATCACGAGGGCTTGAACAATATCTTGAACAAAAAGGAGTAAAATAAGTATGATACAACAAATTTATCCTAGTGTTAGTCACCCATATCAATTCGAACTTAATAAAGATTTTAACTTTTCAGCAGCTCATTATATTCCAAGCGAAGATGCTGGAAAATGTATGCGTACCCATGGTCATACGTATTTTGTAAATATTACTATCGTTGGAGATGAATTAGATCACAATGGCTTTTTAGTGAATTTCAGCGATTTAAAACAATTGATTCATGGACAGTTCGACCATTATTTACTTAATGATTTAGTAGAGTTCAAAGGCAAAAGTCCTTCTACTGAAATTGTCGCTCAAACAATTTATCAAATGGTTCAATCATACCTTAATGAACAAGATAATAATCCTAAGTGCGTTCAAGTATACTTGCGCGAGACGCCTACAAGTTATGTCGTATTTCGTCCTAAGGATGAGCAATAATGGCTAAAATACCTGTATTAGAAGTCTTTGGTCCAACCATTCAAGGAGAGGGTCGTGTTATAGGTAGAAAAACAATGTTTGTACGCACTGCAGGTTGTGATTATCGTTGTAGTTGGTGTGATTCAGCCTTTACTTGGGATGGAAGCGCAAAAGAAGATATTCAATTAATGACTGCTGAAGAAACATATGCCAAATTACGTGAAGTTGGTGGAGATAACTTTAACCATGTAACGATTTCTGGTGGTAATCCCGCTCTTATAAAAGGAATTCAAGAATTGGTTGATCTATTCGAAACACATCATATTCAAACTGCTCTAGAAACTCAAGGTAGTAAATTCCAACCTTGGATGACTCAAATCAATGATTTAACTATCAGCCCTAAACCACCAAGTTCAAAAATGAAACCTAATTTAGATATTTTAGATAGCGTTATTAAGCAATGCGTGCCTGAATCATTAAATTTAAAAGTGGTCATCTTTGAGGAAGATGATTTTGATTTTGCTAAAATGATTCATCATCGTTACCCTACTATTCCTTTCTATTTACAAGTAGGCAACCCGTATTTAGATGATAATGTTGATAACCATACTGCCAAATTACTACAACGCTATGAAAGTTTAGTAGACCGTGTAATGACAAGTAGTGATATGAACAATGTTTACGTATTACCTCAATTGCATACTTTATTATGGAGTAATATGAAGGGTGTTTAAAATTTAGTTAATATAACTTTAACATTTTCGAGTGTTATATAATGATTAACTTTATATTAATTGATATAATAATTGAATGAAATATTGCGGATAGGAGCACATCATGATTTTATATTTATTAATTAATATTGCCGTAGTATTGCTCATAGTCGGACTTGATTTATATTTTCACCAATTTAAACAACTTAGATTTAGCTCCATATTAATAGCTATTTCTCTTAATGCCATTATTGATTTGTTTATCGTGTCAAAATATAATTTCATATCAATCTATACGATGATTTTGTTAATTGCATGGGCATTATTACAACTCTATTTAAACAAAAAAATTCATCCTTTTATCATAAAAGATCAAAAATTTATCGCAATGATATTTGCAATTGTAGTGAGTTTATCTCAGTTTATTACAAATATATCAAGTGAACAGTCACTCTACATGTCATTACCATATTTAGCACCTGCAATTTTTCTTATTGGTGCCATTTTATTATTTGTAGGTACGTTCGAATCATCAGAACTTGAATATTTACCATTTTTAAAATCTATTAAATACCCACTTACAATTGGTACAATTATAATTATGATTGCGTTTATTGCTATGATGATACTTACACCATTTTGGTATGTATTTACTATTATATATGTACTATTCATGTTGTTTATCATCTGGCAACATATATTTAAGTAACATTTATCAACTTATAAATGTTACTTTTTTTATTTATTCAATTATAAAATCATTAAAGTCTCAGCCACAATATTAAAAACTCACAAGTATAAGTGATATCCCTATACTTGTGAGTTTATTTAATGTACATGCTCTTTATATTTTTCGTTATTTTGTGAAGATTGGTATGACGTTTGTTGTCTATTTAAATCTAATCTTTTAATTTGATTATAGTGATGTGTTTGTTCTTTTTTAGCTTCAGTAGTTTTTAAATTATCATTTGTGTTATGTGCTTCTGATTCTTGATCAGGTTCTATATTCGTAGCTTGAACTATATATTTAGGTCGGCGTTTCACTTCATAGTAGATACGTCCTATATATTCACCAATGACACCAATCGACATCAACTGAATACCACCTAATAGTAAAATCGCTGCAATAGTAGTGAAGTAACCAGGTATATTAACACCAGAAATTATTATATTGATTAGTAAATATACGATATAAAGAACACTTAAAGAAAATGTGAACATTCCAAGATAAATCATCATTCTCAATGGTTTATTATTAAATGAAATTAAACCATCAATTCCGTAGTTAAGTAATTTAGCAAATGACCATTTTGATTCACCTGCTTCACGTTCTACATTTTGATATGTGAACACTTTCGTATTATAACCAATCCATTCAAATAACCCTTTTGAAAAACGATTATATTCATCCATAGATGTAAGTGACTGTACTGCACGTTTACTTAATAGCCTAAAGTCTCCTACACCGTCTTCAAATTGGATATCTTCTACAAAGGCGTTAATTAACTTATAGTACATGCGAGTCATTGATTTTCTCGCAAAATTTTCACCTTTACGATCACGCTTAGCAATTACTTGATCATAACCTTCGTTATATCCTTCAATCATTTGTGGAATAAATTGAGGTGGATGTTGAAGGTCTGCATCTATCATTATAACTGCGTCACAACTATGACTGTATTGATAACCAGCAATCATAGCAGCTTCCTTACCAAAATTTCTACTAAACGAAATATATTTTACTTGATGATCTTCAAGTGCCAGACTTTGTAGATGATCAATAGTTGAATCTTTACTGCCATCATCTATGAATAGCAAATCGTATTCGTATTGCTTATCCACGCTGTCTTGTTTCATTATTTCAGTCAATTTTTCATATGTCTTTAATACGACTTCTCCTTCGTTAAAACAAGGAATGATGACCCTTATCTTCATTCAACGACATCCTTTTCTACAAAATGGTTTAGTATAAGTTTATCAAGTAGTAAATAAGTTAATCTAGTTAAAGCCCTTGTATTTACAAAATCTTAATATCGCCTTAATGTTACTCATACTCTCTTTCTATCATTAAATTTTTACTTAAAACTCAATACATTTATTTTAAATCTCCTATAGCTACTTCATCTGGATCTTTACCTTGTCTAGCATTTTGGTTTAAGCTATCGATTTGAGCTACATCTGTAAGTTCAAGATTAAAATCTAAGATATCATAGTTTTCTTTAATACGACTTGGCGTCTTAGACTTAGGAATAATCATTCGATTATGTGCTAAATGCCAACGAAGCACAATTTGTGCAGGTGTTTTCTTATATCTTTTAGCCATATCTAAAATTACTGGATCATCTAATAAACCTCTATTTCTCATTAATGGCATCCACGCAGTGACTTTAATATCGTGATCATCACAATATTGTTGTAATTCATGTTGGTTAAAATACGGATGTAATTCGATTTGATTAATTTGAGGTGTAATATCAGTTTCCTGCATTAATTTTTCTAAATGATGTTGTTTAAAATTACAAACACCAATTGCTTTGACTTTTCCTTCATGGTATAACGTTTCTAATGCTTTATAAGATTCAATGAACAAGTCATTGTCTTCGCAAGGCCAATGAATTAAAAACAAATCTAAATAATCTAATCCTAGATTTTCTAACGATTTGTTAAAATATCGAATCGTACTGTCATAACCTTGGTAATCATTCCATAATTTAGAGGTAATAAATAAATCTTCTCTGTCAACATCAGTTTGACTAAGTGCACGGCCGAGCGCTTGCTCGTTACCATAGAAATATGCCGTATCAAAAGCACGATAGCCTGCTTCAATTGCTGAATTGACCACTTCATTCATTTCGTCATCAGTTATTTTATACACACCTAATCCAATTGAAGGCATAGGATAACCATTATTTAAGTATTGCGTATCATTAATTGTCATTAATATCCCACTCTTTCTCTTAATCTAGTTGTTCACGTTAGTAAGAATTTGTATACCATAATATATTACACGTAAGTAAAGACGCTTAAACATTGAAGTTTAAGCGTCTTTTGATTATTTATATTATTATTCAGATTGTTCATCTTCTGAATTGATATCGTAAGTTGGACGTTCTTGGTTATATTCATACTTTAAAGTTACCCAAATAATTTGGTGGTTTTCTATTTCAGAAATAATCCAACGATCATACTCAGTATCAACAAAGTCATCTTTTTGTAAGTTTGTATTTTCAGATTGTAACCATCCGCCTATAGTATCAATATCTTCAGAGTCTTCGAATTCTATACCAAATTTTTCATTTAGATCATCTAGTAGTACACGACCATTAATTTGATATTTATTATCCTCTAATTTAACGATATCATTTACTTCATCATCGTCAAATTCATCTCTGATTTCACCGACGATTTCTTCTAAAATATCTTCCATAGTTAAAATACCTGCCGTACCACCATATTCATCAATAATTAAACTAATATGAACATGTTCACGTTGCATTCTTACTAGTGCATCACTGATGCGCGTCGTCTCTGAGATCATAGGTAATTCATGGATATAGTTAGCAATCTTAATCGTTTTACCTGAAGCATATTCAGTTAAAAATTCTTTAACGTTTATAAACCCTTTGACATGGTCTTTATCGCCATCTTCAGTGATAGGGTAACGTGTAAATTGATATTCTTTAATCGTTTCTAAAAGCTCGTCTACATTAAATGGTTCATTCAATGTAATCATTTGAGTTCGGGGTACCATAATATCTTTAGCTTGTCTTTCATCAAAAGAAAAGATATTTTGCATATATGCAAGCTCTGTTTGGTTGATTTCTCCACCATTATAACTGTTATTAATTATAATCTTAATTTCTTCTTCTGACATTGCATCAGTTTGAGCATCAGGATCTACGCCAAACATTCTAATGATAACTCTCGCTGAACCATTCATTAACCAAATTAATGGTTTCATAACATTACCGAAATAATATAATGGTCTAGCATAAAGTAAAGCCATTTTCTCAGTATGCTGAATGGCAAATGACTTAGGCGCAAGTTCACCCAGTACAACGTGTAAATATGTTACTACTATAAACGCAATAACAAATGAAACTGTTGTTGTTAAAGCACTAGGTAAGTGCATTAATTCAAATAATGGATGTAATAATTTATCAAATGTTGGTTCACCTAACCAACCTAATCCTAATGAAGTTACTGTTATACCTAATTGACAAGCAGATAAATAATAATCTAAGTTGCTAATCATCTTTTTAACGACTTTAGCACCACTATTACCTTCCTCTGCCAATTGTTCAATACGCGTCGATCTTACTTTAACTAATGCAAATTCAGATCCGACAAATACTGTAGTTAATGCAATTAAAAGAAAAAATACTATTAAACTAATTATGGTCGTAGTTTCCAATTATTTCCCTATTTCTAGGGATTCACCTCCGTATTATATGTGTCACACATGGTTAACACGTAATTAAAATTTTCGAATTGACTTGAATTATATTTACATGCTAAGGCCTTCCCATTGCGACACCCCCTAAAAAAATGTAATTGATTTAATTCTATCATAGAATTTATATATATTGTTGATTTATGTTTATAGATTTACAACATAACATTTAAAACTAATATCCCCTTTTAGTCAAGTTATTCATTATGACTAAAATGTATGTGGCTGTCCATTTTTAATTGTTGTCTTTACATTGATATTATCGTCAACGATAACTATATCTGCATCTTTTCCTTCTTTAATACTACCTTTTGTTCGATCTATTCCTAATGCTTTTGCTTGGTTCCAACTTGTTACTCGCCATAAATCTTTGATTGAAGCGCCAGTGTATGACATTATGTTACGTAAACCATCATTCATTTTTAAAATACTACCTGCAAGTGCACCTGTATCTAGTCGTGCTTCACTATTACGTACAATGACGTTTTGACCACCTAAATCGTATTCACCTTCTGGCATACCTTTTGCTCTCATAGCATCTGTAATGAGATATAAATGTTCATTACCTTTATTTTTATATGCCAATGCTACTGCAGCAGGATGGGAATGAATACCATCTACAATAATTTCAGTATTTAAATTTTGATTTAACCAAGCTGCACCAAAAACACCTGGATCTCTATGACCAAAACCAGTTGCAGCATTATATAAATGTGTAATGTGTTTAGCACCATAATCAACAGCATTGTTTGCTTCTTCAAAAGTCGCCACAGTATGTCCCATTGAAAATATAATGTCATTATTGAGCGATTTTAAAGTGTCTATTGCACCTTCAACTTCTGGTGCAAAGGTTATAATTTTAATTAATTGATTTGCAGTTTGTTGAAACTGGTTTATTTTATCAGCCGTTGGTCTTTGAACATATTTGGGATGCTGAGCGCCAACTTTATGTTCAGATATAAATGGTCCTTCAAGATGTATGCCTACGATTTCAGCGGCTTGTTGTACGTCTTGAATTTGATGATAATTAGATATATTTTGTAGTGCTTGTTTAATACTTTCATCTGATTGTGTCATCGTTGTCGCTAAAAATGACGTCGTTCCTTCTGATAATAACTGTTCGGCTAGATGTTTCAAGCCCTCTTGTGACGCATCCATAGCATCTTCACCATATCCACCATGAATGTGTATATCGATAAATCCTGGAATAACATGATGTCCTTTAGCGTCTATTGTAGGGTAAATTCCTTTAAGTTCATTTAATCTCTCTATATTATAATTCGAACCAATTTCTAATATTTTTCCATCTTTAATATGTATATAACCTTGTTCAATTTTTTGGCTTTCAGTATATATTTGCCCATTCACAATGATATATTCTTCCACTACTAATACCTTCTTTTCTAATTCATTTAATACGATTGTTATTTTACTATAACCTTTAAATTTATTCATATCATACAGTTCAATAAAGTTATTAAAAATAAAATACCCTTGTCGAATTAACGACAAGGGCTTGAATCTATTATTCATCCATAGCTTTTGAAGCTTCAATTTCATTTTCAGTTAATTTTGGTTTTAAGAAACCGTAGATTAGAGCAGAAATGATTGTACCAATCACAATAGCTAATAATGTTTGTAAAATATGACTGAAATCAGTTGTTGCAATAACAAAGATACCACCATGTGGGGCATTAATTCTTGAACCTAAAGCTAATGCTATAGCACCACTTATGCCTGAACCAATCATCATAGATGGAATAACTCGAATTGGGTCAGCTGCTGCAAATGGTATAGCGCCTTCAGTGATGAATGATGCGCCCATTACATAGTTAGGAACAATTGAACCTCTTTGTTCTTTAGTAAATTTCTTTCTAAATAATAGCATAGCAGTTGCAATTGCTAATGGTGGAATCATACCACCTATCATAGCTGCTGTAATCGGTGCTGCATTTCCTTCAGTAAGTGCAGCAGTTGCGAATACATATGCTGCTTTATTGAAAGGTCCACCCATATCGATGGCCATCATTGCACCAATAACTAAACCAAGTAACATAATGTTTGAACCTGAAAGACCATTTAATCCGTTTAATAATAAATTGTTCAACCATGAAGCTGGTGGATTAAATACATAAATCATTAGCAATCCAGTTACAAGTACAGATAGTAATGGATAAATTAACGTTGGTTTTAAACCTTCTAATGCTTGAGGTAAATTACGTGTAATATATTTAATACCTTGTGTTAAGTAACCTGCTAAGAAACCTGCAATAATACCGCCAATAAAGCCTGAATCACCTGAAATAGCTAACATACCACCGACTAAACCAGCTGCAAATCCTGGCTTATCTGCAATACTACGAGCAATGAAACCTGCTAATACTGGAATAATTAAAGCAAAGGCACTGTTTTTACCAATATTCCATAGTTGTTCTGCAAAAGCATTGTGTTCAGCGCTCTTTGGATCAAATGAGTTAGGTCCAATAATAAACACGATAGCCATGATGATACCACCAGCAATAACTAATGGTAGCATGTTAGAAACACCATTCATTAAGTGTTTATAAAACGCTTTTCCTGGACTTAATTTTTCTTCATTATCATCTTTGTTACTTGATGATCTATCTCCGCGGGCAACAAATGGTTTACGACTAGTATCTAATGCTGTGTTAATTAATTCTTCTGGACGTTTAATACCATCTGCTACTGGTACTTCTACTACATTTTTACCATCGAAACGGTCAGTTTCAACATGTACGTCTGCTGCTACAATAACACCAGAAGCTTTTTCAATATCTTTTTCAGTTAAATGGTTTTTAATACCACTAGAACCATTCGTTTCAACTTTAATTTTTATGCCCATTTTCTCAGCTTGTTTTTTCAATGCGTCACGAGCCATATAAGTATGAGCGATACCTGTTGGACAAGCTGTTACTGCAAGTACATATGGTTCATTATCTTCTGTTGAACCATCAGCTGCTGCAGCCGCTTCAGCTTCATTTTGTTGTGCTTCTGCTTCTTCTTCTTTTGTAGCTTCATCATCAGCATTATCGATAATTTGTAATACTTCTTCTGGTGAAGAGGCATTGATTAATTTTTCACGTACGTTTTCATCCATTAAAATACCAGACAATTTAGCCAAAGCATCTAAATGCGTTTGTGCCCCACCTTCAGGAGCGGCAATCATAAAGAATAGGTGTGCAGGTTGCATATCTAAACTTTGATAATCCACGCCTTCCTTAGATTTACCAAATGCGATTGCTGGCGATTTAACCGCTGCAACTTTCGCATGTGGAATGGCAATCCCTTCACCAATTCCTGTTGTACTTTGAGATTCACGATTATGAATGGCTTCTTTAAATGATGGTACATCACTTAATTTGCCAGCTTTATCTAGTTGATTCACTAACTCATCAATAACACCATTTTTATCTGATGAAGATAAATCCATTGCTATCGTTTCTTTTGTCAATAATTCTGTTATTCTCATATTATTCACTCCCCATCAAGTACAGAAATCGTAACTTGTGATTTTATATTTTCTATTGCATCTTTTGTAGCTAAATCTGCGTCAAATGCTGTAGCTGTTCCTGAAGCAACGGCTTGTTTAAATGCATCTTCTATTGATAATCCTGTAGCCAAACCTGCTACCATCCCAGCAACAGTACTATCACCTGAACCAACAGTATTAACTACTTTCCCTTGAGGGTTAACTGCTTTAATACTACGTTCGCTATCTACATAAATTGCACCGTCCCCGCCTAGTGAAACAATCACTGACTGTGCACCTTTATCTAAAATTTGTTTACCGTATTTAATGACGTCCTCGTCATTTTTAATTGAAGTATTAAACATAACTTCAAGTTCGTCTTTATTCGGTTTTATAAATAATGGATTATATTCTAAAACCGTTTCAACTAATTCTTTTTCTGCATCTACTACTAATTGAGCACCAGTTTGTTGAGTGATTTTCGCAATTTGTGCGTAGGCGTCACTTGGAATACTTTTCGGTACACTTCCTGCTACGATAACAATATCTTCTTTGTTTGTTTTCTTAATTTGATCTAATAGTGATTGAAATTGAGCATCTGTTACGTTAGGTCCTTGTGCATTTATTTCTGTTTCTTTGCCAGTTTTTAACTTAACGTTAATGCGTGTATCTTCATCTACTTGAACGAAATCAGTTTGGATATCACTATCTTTTAGTGTCTGAGCGATAAAGTCACCTGGAAATCCACCTGCAAAACCTAATGCAGTAGAATCAACATCTAAAGTCTTTAATACTCTAGATACATTAATACCTTTGCCACCTGCAAATTTATTTGTATCTTTAGCTCTATTTAATCCATCTATTTGGAAGTCATCTACAAACATGACATAGTCTATCGATGGATTGAATGTAACTGTATATATCATAAAATTCCTCCTAAAAATCGATATTGCTTTCTAAAATCATCATTGACATGGTTTTCAATGCCACGTTTAGACGTAATGATTTGAGTATTGTCACGTGCTGGAACCCTAGCAAAATAAACTTGATTGAACTTAGTTTCATCTACAACGACAAAGCTTTCATTAGAAAGTCGCATCGCAGTTTCTTTTATTAATGCTTCTTGTTCATCAGGTGTCGTTAATCCATATTTCTCATCTATACCATTCATTCCGATGAAAGACTTATCAAAGCAATAACGTCTCAAAGTTTCTAAAGCGCTAGATCCAACAGTAGCAAAAGTATTCGCCTTAACTTGACCACCCAACATTAACGTTTTAAAGCCTTTTTTAAGTAACTGTTCAACGTGTGTTAAACCATTTGTTACAACGATGATTTCTTTTGCATCTATGTAAGGTATCATTTCTAACGTTGTTGAACCTGCATCTAAAAATATACAGTCATTATCACTAATTTGTTGCGCAGCTTGTCTAGCAATTTCTTTTTTCTCTTGTGAGTTTTGCGTTAATTTTTCTTTTAATCTTGGTTCTACTATTCGATTATGACCAATCGTCGCACCACCGTGGATACGTTGTAATTTCCCTTCTTGTTGTAACTTTGATAAATCTCTTCTAATAGTAGAAGAACTACAACCTGTTCTATCCATTAATTCTTGGAGTGTAAGAAAATCTTTATTCTTTAATTCTTGTAAAATTAAGTTGTGTCGTTTCTCAGATATCAAAGTAACCACCCCATTTCACTTATCATTATAATGAGTACGCTTACAAATTTCAATCATAAATTGTCAAAATCAATCAAAAACAATCATATTGTGACAAAAATAACACAGAAATATATGTAATCGTCAAAATTCAACTTATTACAACATATTTCTGTGTCATTATTATCATTTTATATTTGTTTTTATTAATTTTGGATGATTGGCTCTACTTTTGCATTTGTCATAGAAATTAAGTCTTCCACCCCTATAATCATTTGCATACCTCTTTGTCCACCACTTACGTATACTTTATCGAGTTGTCGTATAGATTGATCTATAACAGTAGGAAATAAATGTTTCATTCCTATAGGTGAACAACCACCTCGAATATATCCAGTAACTTGCTTCAATTGATCTAAAGGCATCAAATTTAACTTTTTCTCGTTTACAACGTGGGCAGCCTGTTTCATGTCTAACGTTTCATTTACTGGTATGACAAATACAAAATGATTATGGTTGGCATTTTCTAATACAAGTGTTTTATATACTTCTTCTACTTTAGCATTAACAAGTTTGGCTATTTGTTCACCTGTTTGGTGTTCTGCAGTCACTTCAAATATATTAGTTTTATAGTTAACTTTCGCTCTATCTAACATTCGCATTGCATTCGTTTTTTTCGTTTTACTCATTATGTCACCTCTAATATTACTTTACTAATCGCATTTCATTTTACCACTAATAAGTTATATATTGTAAACGCAAAAAATAACACATACTCTTTTTAAAAAAGTACGTGCTATTGTATGTCTGAATGATTTGCCCCTACTTGACCATTACCATTCACTGAGATATTTGTTTGTTGATTTTTCTGTTGATTCACATATAAATACTTTGAATCTTGTTGTTGTTGATTAACTTGTTTTAAATCGTATTGTTCATCTAAATGTTTATTTGCATAATTAATTGCAATAACTTTGCGTTCTCTTGGCGTAAAGTCAGTTTCTGATAATCTATGATTGTCTTTTTTTACATATGTAGTCTTTTGATGTTTTACATCGTTATTATTATTGTCATTTTTTTCAGAAGCTTTGGCTGTTTTAAAGTCAGTTATTTGAGTTGTTTTCTCTATAACAGAAAGTTTATTTGCTTTTGAAAATGTACAAATGGTTTGATGTACTTTAGCTAATGCGTTTTGATTCGTTGCTAAAAATATTAAACCAATTAAACAAATAGTCAAAATAACTGCAAATATACTCAATAATAAGTTTTTCAAATTCATCCCCTTACCCACATTTCTTAATTGATTTTTGTCTATCTTAACATAGTCATATTCAATTTCAGTTATGTAGGTCACAATTTAAATAGATTGTAATATTTGTAACAGTATTATTACTAAAGTTGTTATTTTTGTTACATAAAATCATTAAAAAACGAAATAACTTGATTTGATTCTTTATTTTAATCTATTTTTTACATCAAAATTTATTTCTTTAGTTTCTAATTGTTCGAATACTATATCAAAAATTTAAAAAAGTTTTACTGTTTTAAAAAGGTGCTATGTTTTCATAAATATCAATTTATCAAAAAAGCTGTTCACGTACGTTAAAAAGTACAATGAACAGCTATCATTTTAAAATTTACTTTTGAGTGATATTTTTTCTAACTACTTTTTCAATAAATATAATGACAATACCACTTAATGATACAGCTATTGCCATATATAAAGGAAATTCTATGTTCACATCAAATAAGGCACCAGCTACTAATGGTCCCATAAAATTCCCCATACTTGTAAATGTTGAATTGAGTCCGCCTGCAAATCCTTGACGATTACCTGCTATATTTGAAAAATAATTTGTAATAGCCGGTCTAATCATGTCAAATCCTATAAAAACAATGAAACTAATTAGCATTATAGTCCAATAACCTTGTGCAACAATAAGCATCACTAGAACGATTGCTGAATATAATAATGACCAAGCTATAAAGTTTAACTCACTAGTATACTTCATGAATTTATCAAAGAAGAAAACTTGGAATAGTGCGCCAAAGATACCGCCACCTGTGATTGCAATTGAAATATCTTTTGGTGTGTAACCTATTTTGTCTGATGTATAAAGTGAAAATAGTGTTTCAAATGCTGATAATCCGAATGCAAGCACTAACGTTAGAATTACTGGTGTTAAGAAAACTTTCCAATTAATTTTAGTTAATAATTCTGGATCATATTGTGGGAAACCAGCAGTTGTGACTTTTTTCGGATTGTGAATAACAATCAATGACATAATAAATGCGATAATACCTAGACCACCTGCAAAGTAGAAAGGCAATCTATGTGAAATCTCTGCTAAAAAGCCCCCAAAACCAGGTCCTAAGATAAAACCGGAGTTAATAATCGCAGACATATAACCAAAGTTTTTTGCTTTATCTTGCGATGGTGAAATATCGGCAATAAGACCAGTAACACCCGGCATAACCATACCTGCACTTAGTCCACCTAAAACACGTGAAATAATTAGGATTGAAAATGAATGACCCATCGCAAACATAAATTCAGAAATTGAAAATAAGACTAGACCTATACATATAATTAATTTTTTTCCTAATTTGTCTGCTAATCCACCACCAAAAGGTGAAATAATCATTTGCGCTAATGCAAACACAGCAACTAGTATACCTAAATCGCTACCTTTTAACCCTAAATCTTTAAGATAAACAGGTAGTACTGGAATAACCAGTCCAATTCCTAAGAATATTAGAAATATATTAAAGTAGAGTGTAAATAATTGTTTTCTCATAATGGTGTCCCCCTCTCTAACAATGCATAACTTACTTAATATGACATGATTCGTTTAAATAAATTCTTATTATACATGAAAGATATGTTTTAAAAGTCCGTTCATTGTAATACATTTTCAAAAAAATTAACAGTAAGGCGTTTTAATAATGTAATCATTTAATTCCAATCTTATTTTACTATAATAAATATTTAACTTTCATACTCTTTTAGTTGATTACTGTTGCTCATAGCGATA
>NZ_RXWW01000023.1 GCF_003970495.1 Staphylococcus pasteuri | reverse complement strand
AACAAATATTTATAATTTAAAAAGGTGATGTAGCTCTTCATTGAGCTATATCACCTTTTCTGAACTTCTAATCTAATTGTGTTGGATTGTAAAATTGTCTATTTTCAAGTCCAAAAATTCGTTCTGTAAATTGACCTTTTTCAGTTTTCTTAAATGCTTTTTCAAACATATTCATTTTAGCATCAATATTATCTATGAAAAATAAAATCTCAGCCTCTTTCAAATGAGGCATTTTAGGTGATCCAAATTCTAATTTACCATGATGAGCAAGAATCATATGTCTAAGCAACATTACCTCTTCTCCATCAATACCAAGCTCTTTAGCTGCTTCAGCTACTTCATCACTTGCAATAGAAATATGTCCTAATAAGTTTCCTTCTACAGTATAAGTAGTTGCTACTGGTCCACTAAGCTCTTTTACTTTTCCTAAATCATGTAAAATAATAGCACTATATAAAAGACTTCTATTTAATAATGGATAAATATCGCATATCGATTTAGCAACACGTAACATTGTTAAGACATGATAACTTAAACCACTGGCAAAATTATGATGATGGGAACTTGCTGCCGGATACGTAAAGAAGCTTTCTTGATATTTTTTAATTAAATGTCTTGTTATGCGTTGTAAACTGGCATTCTCAATATCAAGCATATAATGAGAAAGAGCTTCTTGAATTTCTGCTGGTGTCATTGGTGCGCCATCAACAAAATCTTGAGTATTCATATTTTCTTCAGGCGTAGCTAGTCTTATTTGATTTACTTTCATTTGTTTACGACCACGATAATTAATAACATCACCTTTAACATGTACTATTTCTTCAGGTTTTAATGTTTGCATGTCTTCTTTAGTCGCAGTCCATAATTTAGCTTCAATGTCCCCACTCTTATCTTGCAAGAACAGTGTCATATAATCTTTACCTTGAGCTGTTACACCTTGCGTTGCTCTATGAATTAAAAAGAAGTGATTAACCGAATCACCGGGATTTAATTTTTCTACATTTCTCATTATTTCCCGCCTTTCTCAAATTTATTTAAAGTAATCATTTCTTTATTTGGAATGATATTATCATTTGTACATGTAAAGTATAAGACTTGATAATCTTGAGATAATTCTCTTAAATAGTTCAACATTCTTTCTTTACGTGCTTTATCAAAATGTACAAATGCATCGTCCACTATAATTGGGAATGGATAATATGGTTTTAAAACTTTGATTAAACTTATTCTAAGTGCAACATATAATAATTCTTTTGTAGATTGACTTAGTTCTACTGGTTGGAAAATTTGGCCATTTTCATGTTTCACTTGAATTGCCTCTTCTGAGTAATAAATATTTGTATAAGCATGATTAGTAAGATTTTTGAAAATAATAATCGCTTCATTGATGACTTGTGGCAAACGTTTATCTTTAATTTGTTTAATATGCTCATCTACTAAACTTTGTAAGTAGCTTAAACTTGCCCAATCTTTAGCAATATCATTCATTCTATTTTTCAAGCTATGATATTCATGACGTAAATTAGTTAGTGTCGTATCTGTTTCCATATTATTAATTTGCGCATTTAAATCACTAACTTCAGCTTGCATATCAAGATATTGTTCATTATATTGATCTACTTGTTGCGCTAAAAGTTGATTTTCTTCGTTTAATTGTGCGCTAGTTTTTTCACTTAGTTGTGAACTAGATTCATAAGAATAATTTTGATTTTCTAGATATTTAGTTAAATCGTTAAAACGTGTCATTTGATTTGTATAAGTTTGGTAATTTTCATGATGTTGATAAAAAGCTTCTTCATTTGAAACATTTATATGATTAAATAATTCTTTAATCGTATTATTACTTTCATCTAAATGTGAACGTAATTGAGTTAATTCATTTTTAAGTAATTTGCTCTGTTCACTATTTTTATACCATTTCTCATTATTTTCTTCTGCATTTTTTAACCATTGTTTGACATCATGGAAGAATGACATCTTATTGAAATAAGTAAATTGAGATTGAGTTACTGATTCAGCATGATTGTAGAAAGCTTCTATATCATTTACTAGTTGATGTCGTTTGCTATTAAGATCATCTAAATATTGGTCATTTGACTTAATTTGACTCATTGTGCTAATACTTTCAACAATAAGATTATCTGATATTTTAGGTGATAAATGTAACTCTTGTTTAGCTACTTCAATACTATTATTGATTTCTTCTAAACGTTGTTGTGCTTTAGATAATGAACTTTCTATATAGCTTGACTTCTCAGCTAAAACGTCTTTATTTTTCAAAGCGTGTTGCCAATGGTCACGAATACGAAATTGTTCATCTAAATCGAAGTCTAAATTATAATCTTTTTCCAATTCTTGTAATTGATTTTCTAAATCATCAATTTCTTGAGTAATTGTTTCGCTATAATCAACTTCTTTAGATTTCACTAAGAAAATACCTACGATAAATACTACTGTTAAGATTGCAAAAATAATACCAAACAACATATTTTGAGAAATAAATGCAAAGACAGTTAACGCTGCACCTACAATAGCTAATAAAATAAATGCCCATCGTAATATATTCTGGCGTTTATTTTTTCTTTCTTGTTCGAGTTCAAATGTCTCTTTTAATTTTTCATATAAGTTTTCTTTTTCGTTTAATTCAACGATTTGTTGTTTATGTTCTTTTTTCTTCTCGAATGTTTCTTCGGGAACAAGTTGACTTTCTAATTGTTCAAGTTCATTAGTATTCGCACTCTGATCTATTTTATTATCTTCAAGACTTCTTTCTAATTGTTGAATATATGCAACTTGTTCTTGCTTATCCTTCACTTGGTCACTAATGTGACTCTTCATAGCTTCGGAACTATCTACTTGGTGATGCGTTTCATTCCACCCAATATTTGACTGCATACTTTCTTTATCACGTTGTTTATCAGAAATTTCTTTTTCAATAGATCTTAATTCATACTCTTTTTGTTTAATCTCATTTTCTTGTTGATATAAACTATTAAACGCATCAATATCAGATTGTTTTACCGGTTGAAGTGATTGATTTTCTTGTTCAATTTGTGATAATTGTTGTTCTCTTAAATCAATATCTCTTACTAAGGATTGTTTATGAGCTTTAGCAGTTTCATAACGATCGATACCTTTTTCAGGAAAATGTAATGGTTCTATATTAAGTGCTTGTTCAAGTTGTTTCCATTCTTGAGTTTGATCATGTAAAGCTACTTCTTTCTGCTTAGCTTCATGCATTTTAGAGAGTTGATTTAAGTTTTGTTTTAGATTATCAAGTCTTCGAGATGACTTATCTTTTTCATCTACTAATCTATGATAAGTATCTAACTTTGCTTCTTCTTCACGTATTTGTGCTTCTAATTGTTTCAATTGTTCGACTTGTTGATTGATAATTGGATTTTTACCAGATTTTTTATACAATTCGTCTTTTTTTAAGCTGATTGTATCTCTCATACTTGTAAATTCAGTTGAGCCTAACGCACCCGCTTCTAACAAATAATCTTGTAATTGTTTTTCATCTAAATTGCGATGAATATCTTGTAAGCCTAAAACGTCAAAAGAGAAGATACCTTGATACGTTTTCTTAGAAATATAATTCAATTTCTTTTGAAGCCATTCTTCATCTCTAACTGTACCATCTTCTAGATAAACTTTAACGTCACCTTGGGCGCTTCCTTTAATACGTTCAACTTCAACGATACTATTATCATCTAACTGAAGCTTCAGTTTACCGCCATATTGATTACCTAACCTAGGCTCTAAACGAGGTTCTTTAGACTTTTTAGTAGGAAAACCGAATAAAATTGAATGTATAAATGCTTGAATTGTAGATTTCCCAGTTTCATTATCACCAAAAATCTCAGTAAATGACTGATTAAACTCAATTGTACGTTGAACAAATTGTCCATATCCATATATTTCAAGTGATTTAATTATCATTATGTTCACCTCTCATGTCTGCCTTTAATAAATCTTCAGCATGATTAACTAATTCGGTTTTATCAAATGAAGTATAGTCATCTAAATATTTAGATGCTCGTGGATTTAAATATAAATCAGACATAGCTTTATCAAAAACAGAACTGTCATCTAATAGGTCTTTTGAAAACTCTTTGACTAATGGAGGTTCATCATTTGTTGCATATTGGATGTTCAAATCTTCAATAAAGACAAAGTCTTTTTCATGTTCTTCATAGTCTGAAATCATTTCTTCAACTTGTAATACATCTTGAGGAGATAACATCGTTTCACTCTTAATAACGACATTTAATCTATAGAATGCTTTACCTTCATCGCGTACTTTATCTTTAAAAGATTGTATTGCTTCATATAATCCTTGCTTTGTAGTTTGTGTCGTTTCAATTGTAGCTTCTTCAAATTTGATATATTGTGTCGGATAAAATTTAGTTTTTAGTTTTAAATTGTCCCCTTGTATAAGTAGACAACCTTTTTCACCTTTTTCATTAAAATGTCTTCCTTGAATATTACCAGGATAATTAATTACAGGCATATCACTTAACTGTTGGCGTTCATGAATATGACCTAATGCCCAATAGTGATATAATTTATTATTTAAATCTTCTAATCTAAATTCAGTATATCTATCTTTAACTGATGATTTACTATAAGTTCCATGAAGTACACCTATATGTATTCCTTGCTGACCTTGACTTGATGGGAAACTATCAATTTTATTTTCATAGCTTGCCTCATTTTGGTAACTAAAACCATGGATAAAGATTGTTTCTCCATCTTTAGTAATTGCTTGATATGTTTCTACTTGATTTGAGAATACCGAAACATTTTTAGGCCAATTTGATGAAATTTTAGTAGATAATGGATCATGATTACCATGACAAATATAGACAAAAATTTGTTCTTTTTGTAAACGTTCAAACTGTTCTTTTAAAAATACTTCTGCTCGTAATGTACGATTTTCTTTATCAAATAAATCTCCAGCAATAATAATAAAGTCCACTTCTTCTTGTAATGCTAAGTCAACAATTTGTTGGAAACTTTCATACGCGCTTTTTTGTACATCCTCAAAAATTTTAGGACTTAAATGGCTTTTAGATTTAAAAGGACTGTCTAAATGTAAATCCGCACAATGTATAAATTTGACCATAAGCTTTATTCTCCTTATTTAAGACACTTTATAACTGCATTAATTAAAAAATGTAGTTAAAGTTATAAAAACGAATTATCTTTTTAATTATTAAGTTATAACTATTTATAATTTTCCTTTATATCTACTCATTTTACCATATGTGAAACGCTACAGTCGATGCAGAACCACGTTATTAATAAATTACATAAAAATAAGCTACAGTACCTTATCTCAGTACTGTAGCTAGTATAAATCATTACGCGATTAATTAGTCAGCGTAAATTTCATCTAATGGTTTAACGATGATTTGATTGATTTCTTGGAATACTTGGCTCATTTTTTGCTCAGCTTGCATTAAAGCTGAAATGTTTTCATCTTTTTCGATTGCTTGAGCTTGTTCTTGAGCTTTTTGTAAGTCTTCCTCAGGAATTTCTTCACCTTGCATTTGTTTTTGTTGGAAGCTCATTTGAGTTTCACGGAATTCATCAAATAATTTTTTTGATTCTTCATTATCTTTTACTTTAGCGTAAGCATCTTTGATAGCTTTGTATTCATCACTATCTCTTAATGCTTGTTCTAATTGGTTTGCATAATCATATAAATTTACTGCCATTGTTAATTGCACTCCTTTGAGTTAATTTGTGTTTTAACACTCTTCAATAATGTAACACATATTATTTAGTTAGACAAAGATTGCGACTATTCCTTGGAAAATACCTATTATTCCTCCAAGTATGAATCCTAAAGACATAATTAATTTTAACTCTTTATTAGCTATATCTATAATAATTTTTTCAATATAGTCTAAATCAAACGTATTAATCTGATCTTCTATAAGTTGTCTTAAATTAATTTTACGCATTATAGTTGATAAGTTACTTGATAACTGGTCGATAATTATCATAGTGAGTTTACCTGACAATTCATTTTCTAAATATTTAATGAATTGAGGTGCCAAGTCTTTTATTGGTTGTCTTGCTTTATCATGCAAATTGAAATGTGTGATGATTAATGTAGAGGTTGTTGTTGCCATTTGTTTAAATTGATGATTTGCTACTAACTCACCTAATCGTTTATTTTTGAATGTTTCAACTTCATTTTTTATAACTTGCTCAATAATGCTTTTAGCTTTTGGATGTCTTGTCAAACGAATTAATTCTTGTTGAATACGATCAGCAATGCTTTCTCGTGTCATGAACATTTGTAATAAGCCTATTATCTTACCTTTTTCATTAAAGAAAGTATCTAACATTTCATTTATATCACGAGTTCCTTTAGGTGATGATAAATAAACACGTGCACGGTCACAAATTAAATCCCCTACTTCATCTAACCTCTCATCAACAAGATTAATTAATTCTTGGGGCACGATATCTTTGATAGCTTTTTGCTGATTGGATTCATAATATTGATTCAGTATCTTTTCTACTTTGGCTGGCATTTGATGATCAATGACATCATCTATATTAAAATCAAATTTATTAGCAATATTATAAATAGTCATATCATCAGACTTCAATTGAGTTAATTGATTCATAATCATTTCATTTATCGCATCTTTAGCTTGTCCATCATTCAACTTTTGTCTGATAAGCTCCTCAGTGAGTAAATGTTCTTCTATGACTTGTCCAATTTTATTAGCAATTTCATCTCTTCTTTTTGGAATTAAACCAGGTGTGAATGGAATACGCATTTTAAAAATATAATACGGATTAAATGGATGAAACAACATTTTTATCGCAATAACATTAGTTATACCACCAATAATAGCACCGACTACCATCATAAATAAGATGATAAATAAAGCATGCATGACAAAGACTCCCTTCTTTTTGAAAATCATGATTCATTATAGCATGTTACTGATTTAATTAGAGTTAATTAAAATTATTAACAACTTACAGGTTATATAAATAAAAGCCTAAGTCTTCATAATCGATGACCTAGGCTAATATGTATAACGAATAACTAAAACATCTTCTAAATTATTCCAAAGTGATTAAATCATTTTAAGATTCTACTGTCACTTTTACAGAAATTAAATATGAACTAACTCTTCTTTAGCATTTCTATTGAAATAAGTTTCTGCTTCTCTCATTTTTGAAGTACCAAAAATAGGTTGTTTTTCAGGATTTAACACACGATAAATATTGCTTACTTTATTACTTTGTAAAATATAACCGCTTCTAGTTTCGATTGTATTCCAATAAATATCACTAGTAGTTGAGTGATTTGGGTAAGCACAGTGGTTTCTAGAAATAGTTTGAACGATTTCTAAAGGGTCACAACCAAATGTACTATTCAATACATCAGAATCTCTAAACAAAGCACAAATAGAAACACATGTTGTCCAATTAGGTAATACGCGTTCTTTTTCTATTTGAACTAGTGTTTTCTTTGAAAGTCCAATTGTTTGAGCCATTGTATCTTGTGTATATCCTGCTTCTATACGAACCATTTTAAATTTTGTTTGAATTAAATCTGTAAAACTCTGTCTATCCATTCTATTATCTACCTTTCTTGAAAAGAATTTATATCCGGACACAAGAAATTGCAATTATACACATTTCTTGAAACACAAATTACATCTTAATATATTTTTAAAGAAAATAAAAGAGTCAATTTAGTTTTATCGGTATTTTTATTAAAGGCAAAATTATCAAAATAATTAAACTTTTAACAATATTGATAGTTAGAAAGTTATTTTTACATTAAAAATTGAGCTTGATTTTTAGTGGTTAAAATTACATTTATTAAATCAATTTATTTTCCATAGCATATATTGCTGCTTGTGTACGATCGTTCACTTGTAATTTACTAAATATATGACTAACATGAGTTTTTATAGTTTTTTCTGATACAAATAATGTATTCGCGATTTCTTTATTTGTTTTTCCTTTGACCATTTCTTTCAATACTTCAGTTTCTCTTTTAGATAACTTATTAGTAAAATGTGGTTTTGTACTCATAGTATCAATTACACGTTTAGCATTGGGATGAATGATTTTTTCTCCGTCAAGCACTTTATGAATTGTTTCTATAAGTTTCTGAGGTTCTACATCTTTCATTTCATATCCATCTGCACCTTTTTCTAATGCTGATATCACGTGTTCATCATCTACATAGCTAGTTAACACTAAAATTTTGATATTGGGATAATGTTTCTTTAAATATTCTGTAATTTCAATACCATTCATATCTGGCATTACTAAATCTAGCAAAACGATATCTGGTAATTCATTTTCTTCTAAATAATGTATAAATGATTTTCCTTCAGCAAATCCTTGAATTACTTCAATATCATTTACAGTAGATAATAAAAATTCTAAACCTTGTCTCACAATATGATGATCATCAACTAATATAATTTTATACATAGTTATACTCCCTTAAAAACTTAATTCAAAGGTATTTCAATTTTAATACGCGTACCTTTATTTATTTTTGATTCTATTTGTAATTGTCCTTTTAATAAATCAGTTCGTTGTTGAAGATGCTTAAGACCATTTGAAGTGTCTTTGGATTGATGATTATTATCAAAGCCTTTGCCTTCATCTTGAACAATTACAATAAGAGTTTCTTTAGTTTGTTTTAATATTAATTCCACATCTTTAGTATTAGCATGTTTTCTTACATTATTTAAACATTCCTGTACCATGCGATAAACATTTTCCTCTACTAGATTAGATACATCTACTAATCCGTCCACATGTACAGTTAAATTAAGTTGTAGTACATTACTATATTGATTCAAAGCTTGTAACATACCTTGTTCTAATCCGACCGGTTTTAATTGCCATATAAGTGCACGCATTTCATTTACGGCATTTTGACTCGTTTCTTCAATCGTTTTAAACGCTTTTTTAGATATTTCTTCATTTGATATCTCATAAGCTGCATGGGCAGTTAACTTTAATGAAAATAACATTTGATTTACCGAATCATGTAAATCTCGAGCCAATCTATTTCTTTCATTTATTCGAGCATTTTCTTTTTCTCTATCAGTAAGCATAATCCGTTTTATTGCTGAGCCTATTTGAAAAGCAACAGATTCTAGTAATGCTAAATCTTCTTCGTTGTAACGAACTTTATGTGGTGTCGCAACGTTTAATAAACCAAATTGTTCTTCCCCAGATCTTAATGGTACAGTCGCATGATGTGTGATACCATCTGTTTCTTCATGGTGTGCACGATTCGCTAAATTAATTCTAGAACAATTAATAATATTAGATGCTTTTGTTAATTTTCCATTATGATATGATCTCACACACCAACATGAACCATTTGTCATATAATGACATTGATTATTTGATAATGCTCCAGGTAAATTTATGCTCGATACTAATTCGTGATTACCCGCTTCATCAATAAAGAAAATCCAACCCGTTGTAAAATCGCTGCCCTCAATTAAATATTGAATTGCTCCTTGCATCATACTATACACTTCTGTTTCTTCATTTAAAAATTCAGCAATTTCTTTAAGGAGTGCTAAACGTGTTGGTTTTTCCATAGTTACCTCCGATTTTAATTTATATATCTATTCTATTATAGCGTTTAAGTTTATATAAACAAACATATCACCAAATTCTTTAAATTATCAATTAGTTAAAGGACTCTGATTTCAATTAATTTTATATTGCTGTCATATATTTTGTGATATGATAAATAGTAACTATAGGAGGATTTTATGAAATTTACAATACCTGAAAATTATGATCAATATACATTGAGAGAGATTTTCCAAGATTTGAAGTTACCTAAGAAGGACTTACATTTATTAAATATGTCTAAAGAAATCACTATTAATAACGAAGCTAGCCAATTATCTAATAAAGTACATACAGGTGATCATATATTTATACCTACACCTGATGAGAAAAGTAATTATTTACCTAGTTATCGTTATGCACAAGTTTTTTATGAAAATCATGATTTTGCAATCGTCCTAAAACCTAAAGGTGTCAAAACGCATCCTAATGACTTAAAAGAAAGTAATACATTAATGAATCATGTTATATATACGATTGACAGCAAATATGTTGAACCTATTCATAGATTGGACCAAGAAACGGTTGGTTTATTAATTGTAGCTAAAAATCCTATAATGAAGAAAATACTAGATAGAATGCTTGAAGAAAATCAAATCACACGAATTTATAAAGCGCATGTTAAAGCGTTATTACCAGTTAAACCACAAACTATCGATAAACCAATCGGTAAAGACAAATTCCATCCAAATAAGAAACGTATTTCTAATACTGGACAACGTGCTATTACTCATATACTTTCATCAAATATGATTAAAGAAAATGTTTGTGAATTAGAAATCAAATTAGATACTGGTCGAACTCATCAAATTCGTGTTCATTTGGCTGAAATTGGACATCCTGTTATTGGTGATCCATTATATGGTGATTCAACTTTAAGACAATTGGAATTACACAGCTACAAAATTGAGCTGCAACATCCTTTTACTAAGGAATTCATTTCAGTTAGTTTAGATGACGATATCTCATAAATAAAAGCTAGGTTGATTATTAATATAATTCAACCTAGCTTTTTGAAATTTTTATACCTCTAATGTGGATCTACCATATCTTCTGGTTTAATCCATTCTTCAAATTGTTCTTCAGTTACATGGCCTGACTGTATTGCTGATTCTTTAAGCGTTAATCCTTCTTTATGTGCTTTTTTAGCAATTTGAGCTGCTTTTTCATAACCAATATGAGGATTTAATGCAGTAACTAACATTAATGATTGATTTAAATAATTATTGATGTTTTCTTCTATAGGTTCAATTCCAACTGCACAATTATCATTAAATGTTTGCATACCATCTGCAAGTAAATAAATTGATTGTAAAGTATTGTGTAAAATAACCGGTTTAAATACATTTAATTCAAAGTTACCTTGAGAACTTGCAATTCCGACTGCAGTATCATTACCCATGACTTGAACAGCTACCATAGTTAACATTTCACATTGTGTTGGATTAACTTTACCCGGCATAATTGAAGAACCTGGTTCGTTTTCTGGTATAGAAATTTCAGCTAAACCAGCTCTTGGACCTGAAGCTAACCATCTAACGTCATTAGCTATTTTCATTAAATCTGCTGCTAATGCCTTAAGTGTTCCATGTAATTGGACAACTTCATCGTGTGCTGTTAAAGCATGGAATTTATTTTCAGAAGATACGAATTCATAACCAGTATTTTTTGAAATAAATTTAGCAACTTTATCTCCAAATTCTGGATGTGCATTAATTCCTGTACCTACTGCTGTACCACCAATAGCTAAGTTTAATATATGTTTTTTAGATTCACTTAGTAATGTTTCACATTTATCTAACATGTATCTCCAACCGCTAATTTCTTGGCCTAATTTAATTGGTGTAGCATCTTGTAAATGTGTACGTCCGATTTTTATGATAGATTCAAATTCATCTTCTTTTTGTTTGAATGTTTGACGTAAATTTTTCAATGCAGGTTCTAATTTAGTTTCAACTTCGTGATACAAAGCGACATGCATTGCAGTAGGAAATGTATCATTAGAACTTTGTGATTTATTAACATCGTCATTAGGATGAATTGATTCATCGCTATTATGTTCTTTTAAATATTCATTAGCTACATAACTTACAACTTCGTTAACGTTCATATTACTTTGAGTACCGCTTCCTGTTTGCCATACTACTAATGGAAAGTGTTCGTCCAACTCACCATTTAAAATTTTATCGCATGCATATACGATAGCGTCTTTTTTAGCATCACTAAGTTTACCTAATTCATTATTAGCTAATGCAGCACCTCTTTTTAATTGTGCAAAACCATATACTACTTCAATAGGCATTTTTTCTTTACCTACTGGGAAATTACGTTTACTTCTTTCTGTTTGCGCACCCCAATATTTATCTGCAGGTACTTCAATTTCTCCAAATGTATCATGTTCAATACGTACTGACATTTTATTCTCCCCTTATTTATATTGTTTGATACCAGTATATCACTATTTAAATTACCTTATCAATTTAGAACTAAACCGTTTACATAATAAAATTTTACAAAAAAATCTAGCTTTAACAATTTTATTTAACTGATAAAACTAGACTTTATTATTCTTTATTGAAATTTTTGTTTTGTTGCTTGAACAGTAGCAATTGCAGTTAAAATATACAATATCGCACTTAAAATAACTGTAACTGGACTTATTTGAATTAAAATTCTCAAGAAGCCTGTTAAACCATTATAAAAATCATTTAATGTGTAGTATAAAATTCCAGTTATAGCTAAACAACAAATTACACTTATAATGATTCCAGATTGATTACTCTTAATAAAAGTTTGCGCATTGACATCATCAATTAAGCCATTTGAAAGATTCAATTGCAATTGCACGATTTTGAATAATAATGGTAAATATAATGCGCCAAGTGCTAATGGAAATGCTTTAATTGATATTAAACTTATAATGACCGTAGCTATCATTAAATGTTTCCAATACTTTCCTAACATACACGTTCTCCTTATATATATGACTATTCAATATCATATCATAATATAAGTAGATATTTTATGCATTTTTGAAATACAAATTGTAAAAATATCATACAATTAATAAAAGCGCTTGTAGTAGACTATGCTAATACAAGCGCTTGATTAATGATTATTCTTCTAAATCAGAACGAACATCTGAATCATGTGATTGGTTTAATTTATCTTCATCATTTTCCTCAGAAATTTGTTCCATTTCTTTACCTAAATCTTTTAAATCATCTAAATCAGTTACCATAGCATTTTCTTCTTCATGATAATTAGTTTTAGAATCTTTATTTTGTATCATACATAGAACCTCTTTTTCACTTAGTAATTAAGCAAAGCGAGCAGTGAAGTATTCTTTAACATCTTCAGGTAATCCAGCCGCTGCTTCTTTATCTAAAATAACGTTAACCATGCGATGAGCTTTTAAATCTGCTGGTTCATAATTAGACTTACCATTTTCATTATATAATTTTTCAACTACTTCGCGTTTATTGCTACCAGTAACAACTAAGAAAATTTCACGCGCTTCTAATAATCCTTGTCTTACGCTTACATCAAGGTTGCCATTCTCATCAATAGAAACTACTTGTAACACTAATTTACCTTTATTTTCTTTTGTTTTAATTTTATCAGAAATAAATTCATTAGCATCTTGATTATAAGATAATGAATAAATTTGGCTTTGAGGTACGCCTAAAGCTTCATAGTATGATTTATTTTCATCATAATCTAAAATGTTAATTTGACTAAAATCAACTGCATGTAACTCAACGTTCTTTTTAAGTTCATCTAATACAGGTGCATGGTCTTTAGTTAAGTGAACACCAGCGATAGTCATAGGATTGTTGTTAAACTGTTTTCTCAAAATGTCTGCTGTATATTCAGCTACTCTTTGTTTATCTTCGAATACTTTAAAGTTCATTGCCATTTTAAAATACACTCCTCTTAGTTTGCTATACATAGAATAGTATGGTTAATATTAATTCATTTATACCCTTATTATATTTAGGTTAAACTAACCTATGTTTATTGAATATTATTTTCTCATCAATAAATATAACATGTTGATATAATATCCTTCATCTACTTTGAACTTAATCTATCATTTTTTAAGATAAATCAGGGAAAGATTGTTGTCTTAAAGCTTCATAAATAAGTAATGCTGCCGTGTTAGAAAGATTTAATGATCTAATTTTATCACTCATAGGTATACGTAATGCTGTTTCTTGATATTTTTCTTTAACCCAATCCGGTAACCCAGTTGTTTCTCTTCCGAAAATAAAGTAATGATCGTGACTTGTATCTGAAAAATCAAAATCACTATATGTTTGTTTACCAAATTTAGTAAGTAAATAATAATCTCCTTCAGTTTCATCAAAAAATGATTCTATATTTTCATGGTATGTAATATTAACATGTTCCCAATAATCTAATCCTGCTCTTTTTAACATTTTATCGTCAGTACTAAACCCTAAAGGTTTAATTAAATGTAAATGTGTATTGGTACCTGCACACGTTCTAGCAATATTGCCAGTATTGGCAGGTATTTCAGGTTGAAATAAAACAATGTGATTTGTCATTTATTTTTCTCTCCTCATTTCCAAGCCTTTCTTCATTTCAACTTGGACTTCTTCTAATTCATCATGATAATGTGTTTGAATAAATTCACGCGCATTTTCACCATCAATTTGTCCAATTGCCCAAAATGCTGTTCCTCTTATCATAGGTCTTGGATCATTTAATGCTACTTCTTTTAACTCAGGTATAGCACTTTCTTCATTAAAATGTGCTAAAGCTAAAATAGCATTACGTTGAATTGGTTTTTTTCCTCTCCAAGCCCCTGCTAAATGCCCATATGTTGCTTTAAATTCTTTATTACTCATTTGTAATAATGGTATTAATCGAGGTTTCAATATTTCTGGTTCTAAAACTATATCATCATGTTGCGTATTGATTCCTTTATTTTTTGGACAAACTTGTTGGCATGTGTCACAACCATATAAGCGATTACCTATTTTATATCTATATTGATCATCTAAATACCCTTTTGTTTGCGTTAAGAAGCTAATACATTTTTGACTATTTAATTGACCATTACCTACTAATGCTCCAGTGGGACATCTATCAACACAAATAGTACAGTCACCACAACTATCAATTAATGGATCATCAGGTTCAAATGGAATACTAACAAGCATTTCTCCTAAATAAGTCCACGTACCTAAATCTGGATTAATTACAAATCCATTTCGTCCTACAAATCCTAAACCAGCTCGTTCTGCAACCGCTCTATCAGATAATACACCAGTATCTACCATAGATTGAATCTCAACATCTGGAACAACTGATCTTATATACTCACTTAGTTGATCGAGTCGCTTTCTCATAATTGTATGGTAGTCTTGTCCCCAAGAAGCTCTTGCAAACATACCACGTCTATCACCACGAACACTTTTAGGTGCACCTTTAAGTTTATTTGGATAGCCTACAGCAATTGCAATAATGGATCTTGCAGTTGGTAAACTTAATTTGGGTTCAGTCCTTAGTGCAATGTCAGACTCTTCAAAACCAGATGCATATCCCTTAGCATGATAGTCTTCTAGTTTTTGTTTTAATTCGTCAAAAGGATCGGCAGTAGTAAAACCTATACTGTCGATACCAATAGTATGCGCATAATCAATGATATCTTGTTTTAACTGCTTTACATCCAAAATTTTGCCCCCACAATAAAAATATACTCTTGTTATTCTAACATATCAGTAATTAATGATGTATGTATCAGATTTAAAAAACAAGCAAACACACAAAATGTTCACTTGTTTATTGACAAATTATATATTATTTTTCATATAGTTATAAAACTCTTGCTAAGAAATTTTGAGTTCTTTCATTTTGTGGGTGTTCAAATAGTTCGTTGGGTTTACCAGATTCTACTACCACTCCGTCAGCCATAAATATTACTTTATCACTTACCTCTTTAGCGAATCCCATTTCATGTGTAACCACAACCATAGTCATACCTTCTTTAGCTAGATCTTTCATTACTTTTAATACATCACCAACAACTTCTGGATCTAGGGCTGAGGTAGGTTCATCAAATAGCATAACATCCGGTTGCATTGCTAATGCACGTGCAATAGCAACTCTTTGTTTTTGTCCGCCTGACAACTGACTTGGATATACTTCGGCTTTTTCTTTTAAACCCACTTTTTCAAGTAATTCCAAAGCTTGATTATTCAACTTATTTAACTCTCTCTTTTTTAAAAGTTTTGGAGCTAATATGATATTATCTTTAACCTTTTTATGTGGAAATAAATTAAAATTTTGGAATACCATACCTATTTTCTGGCGTAACTGGTCTAATTGTATACCTTTATGCGTTAAATCATTACCTTCAAAAATAACTTGTCCTTTAGTTGGTATTTCTAGTAAATTCATACATCTCAGTAATGTACTTTTCCCACTACCAGAGGGTCCAATAATTGCTACAACTTCTCCTTGCTGTATTTCTAAATTAATGTCTTTTAAAACTTCATTATTACCAAATTTCTTATTTAAGTTTTTAATTTTAATCACTGGCCATCATTCTCCCCTCTATAAAATTCATGATTCGTGATAAAGTAAATGTAAGAATAAAGTACATACCTGCTGCTATTAATAATGGTGTGAAAGGATCAAATGAAATACCTTGAACAACTTGAGCATTAAACATTATTTCACCTACACCAATTGTAGATACAATTGATGATTCTTTTATTAATGTGACAAATTCATTACCAAGAGCAGGTAGAATATTTTTAATTGCTTGAGGCATAATGACCGATTTCATTGTTTGATTGTAACTTAAGCCTAAACTACGAGCTGCTTCAGTTTGTCCTTTGTCGATTGAATTAATACCTGCACGAAATATCTCTGCTATATATGCTGAAGCGTTAATGACTAACGCAATGATTCCACAAATTAACGCAGAAATATCTAGTCCAAGTGCTGCGGTAGTACCAAAAAATACTATAAAAACTTGTACTAATAGTGGTGTTCCTCTTAAAAATTCAATGTAAATTGATGCCAACCAAGATAAAGGTTTAATTTTGCTTAATTTCATAAGCGCAATAAAAGCTCCTAAAATAGCTCCTAACACTACCCCAATAATTGAGATTAAAATCGTATTTTTTATACCTTTAATGAAAAAGCTTTTATATTTTGTATAAAAATTACCATCATCTTGCATATCTTTTGATGCTTGAGTCATATATTGATCTATTAAATGTTTATCATTGACTTCATCGATAGTTTGATTAAGCTTTCTTAATAAAATGGGAGAATTTTTAGGAAGCGCAATACAAGTGGGTTTCTTTTCTTCATTAAATGTCACATCTGAAAAAGCAAGTTCTGGATTTTGTTTTATGTATGCTTCTGCTACCGGCTTTTCTAAAATAGCTCCATCTGCTTTATTGCTTTTGACAGATAATATTGTTTCAGGCAATTTATTTAAAGAAGTCACGTCAGCATTTTCTATCTCTGTTTTTGCTATTTTTTCTTGATCTGTACCCTTTTGGACAGCAATTCTTTTATTTTTAAAATCGTTAATATCTTTTAAATGACTCTTTTCTTTTTTCTTAACCAACATAATATTATTAGTCATCATATAAGGCTTTGTAAAATTTACTTCTTTTTCACGTTCAGGGGTTGTTGTCATTCCTGAAATGATAATATCAATTTTTCCTGTTTTTAATGCACCTAGTAAACTATCAAATTGCATATTAATAATCTTTAATTTCAAATGATTATCTTTAGCTATCTTTTTGGCTAGTTCAATATCAACACCAGCATATTCAGTTTTACCGTTTATATTCTTTTCAAATTCCATTGGTGCGTAATCTGCTGATAGACCAACACGCAATACGCCACTTTCTTTGATTTTTTTCCAATGTTCGTCGTTTTCTTCAGCATGAGTATTGTTTTGAGTATTTGTCAATAATGAACCTACAAGGATTATAAATACCAAAAATACTTTAATAATATATTTCATTAAAGCATCCCTCCTTTTTAATATTCATTATTATACAAATTTATACATTAATATGCAATATAAATTTTTAAATACATAAAAAAAGCATAGCCATTAGGCTACACTTTAAGCAAATTTATTCTTTTGGAATTTCAAATTTATATATTTCATCATTATAAGAGTATATAAATTTTTTGCATAATTCATGGACTACAAATCCACTTATGAAAGGAACTATAAAGTATCCAACAAATAATAATATAATATTAGTCATTTGGTCACCAGACATACGATTTAATGCATTAATAGGTCCAACTAAGCCTGTATATCCAAATCCAGCTGAAAGTGGCGTCCCTTTAATTCCAATCAAATACGCAGTTATACTAGTCACTATTCCGTTAATTATCAATGGTACTGCAATAATTAAGTGTTTTAAATAAACAGGAATCATCATTTTTGCTGCTCCAATTAATAATACTAAATTAACCCCAATAGAATTTATTCTTAATGAACCAAATAAAAATGTTACGCATGCAGCTACAATTCCCATATTAGCAGCACCACTTCCCAAACCAGTTAAACTAATAGCAGTGGCAATTGCTACTAATGAAATAGGTGTTACCATCAATAAAGAGAAAGTTACGCTTATTAAAATTGACATAGTTAAAGGATTCAAATCAGTAAATGAATTAATAACTTTACCAATAGTATGAGTGATAATTTGAACATAAGGTAATGTAATGAGTCCTATTGTTCCACTGACTACCGGAATTAAAACAGGTAAAATAATCATTTCGAAAGATCCCAATTTACCTTGAAGAATTAAATATAAAAAACATGCTATAATCACGACTAAAATAATATTAATAATATCTCCAATACCTTTTAACATGATAGTCTGACCATCAAAAACAATTGCCCCTGACCCTAACATAGCAGAAGCTCCTATTATCGCTGCTCCTGATCCATTAAATTTAAATTGATGCGCAGCAAGTACACCAACAATAAAAGCCATGAATGATTGTACTACAGTAACAAGTCTAAAAATACTTTCAAGCAGCTCGTTACCATCTTTAAAAAATTTCAACAATTCACCAAGTAAAGCATTTGGCAATAATGCAATGACTACTCCTGCCCCTACTGCATTTAAAATATTACTAAAAAAACTTTTACTACCCATTTTCGAGCTAGTATTACTCATTATAGACCTCCAATTAATAATGTTAGAATTATCATATTATAAAACTCTTTCTACTACAATCACACTTTTTAACAAAGATAAGACAATATTTTTAAACGTTTTAAATTCTTCAAATCATTAGTATTTATTCCTCTATTCTTTAAAATATCTAAAAGTATAAAAAAAGAGTGAAAACATTGGTTGAACAACATTTTCACTCACAATACATAAGGTATTTATATAATACCGGCGGTCGGGATCGAACCGACACTCCAAAAAGGAACGGGATTTTGAGTCCCGCGCGTCTGCCAATTCCGCCACGCCGGCTCAATATAAAGAAAAAACTTCCCACTTGGAAGTAATTGGAGCGGAAGATAGGACTTGCACCTATACCTCATTCCGGGAAGGAATGTGTTCTGAGAGTTGAACTACTCCCGCTTAATATAAAATTTGGAGCGGAAGATAGGACTTACACCTATACCTCGTTCCGGGAAGGAACGTGTTCTGAGAGTTGAACTACTCCCGCTTAATATAAAATTTGGAGCGGAAGATAGGATTTGCACCTATACCTCGTTCCGGGAAGGAACGTGTTCTAAGAGTTGAACTACTCCCGCTTAATATAAACCTGGAGGCGGCAACCGGATTTGAACCGGTGATAAAGGTTTTGCAGACCTCTGCCTTACCACTTGGCTATGCCGCCAATAACTGGGCTAGCTGGATTCGAACCAGCGCGTGACGGAGTCAAAGTCCGTTGCCTTACCGCTTGGCTATAGCCCATTAATAATAAGGGCGGTTGAAGGGAATCGAACCCTCGAATGTCGGAACCACAATCCGATGCGTTAACCACTTCGCCACAACCGCCATGGCAGGGGCAGTAGGAATCGAACCCACACCAAAGGTTTTGGAGACCTCTATTCTACCGTTGAACTATGCCCCTATTTAAATATGGTGGAGGGGGGCAGATTCGAACTGCCGAACCCGAAGGAGCGGATTTACAGTCCGCCGCGTTTAGCCACTTCGCTACCCCTCCAAGAGATGGTGCCGGCCAGAGGACTTGAACCCCCAACCTACTGATTACAAGTCAGTTGCTCTACCAGTTGAGCTAGGCCGG
>NZ_RXWW01000022.1 GCF_003970495.1 Staphylococcus pasteuri | reverse complement strand
CTTTTTCATAAATTTAATTCCTTTCGTAGATTCTAGTTGTTATTAATGTATTTTACTATTGATGGAAAATAAGACAAGTTTGTTTTTAGAATTTTCAGTTTTCAATGTTTTTGTTAAATTACTAATATATTGATTTTGATTTATTATTTAATTTACAGAATCAAAAAAATTTCAAAACCTAAAAAATTATTTATAACAGTCATCATATCTTTTCTATTTTGGATTTGGACTTCTCATACATGGACTGATTATATTAACGTCTTATTTTATGTATCTTTAATTTCTTTCATACTATTGTTTATTATTCTTTTAGTACAAGAAGGCATATTCGATGTCACTAGTTATGGTTTTCGACGTTTAACATATCATCTTTCATCTGATTCGAAAAAGAAAAGTATGAAAGATGATGCGTTTTTTAATCCTAAGAACGCAAAAAAGGAACACTACACGATTTCCTCATGGGTGTTCCCTAGTCTTTGTATTAATATATTGTTAGTTATCATCACTATTATTGTTTCTTTCACTATTTAAAAACGCAAGTGTCACATTAAGCCGACACTTGCGTTTTGTATATTTTAGTCTTCGAATTTTTTGAAAATCAGTACTGCGTTATGTCCACCAAAACCTAAACTATTACTCATTGCATGTGTAATTTCTAAGTCTTGAGCTTCATTAGGCACATAATCTATATCACATTCTGGATCAGGTGTTTCTGCATGAATCGTTGGAGCAATTTTTGAATCTCTAATTGATAAAGCAGAGAAAATCGCTTCAATACCACCAGTTGCGCCAAGTAAATGACCTGTCATAGATTTTGTTGAGCTAACTTTTAATGTATTAACTGCATCACCAAAAGTATTCTTGATAGCTTGTACTTCGTATAAGTCACCCACTGGAGTACTTGTACCATGCGCATTTAAATATTGAATATCTTTTGCTTCAATGCCCGCATCATCAAGTGCTGCTTGCATTGCTCTAGAACCGCCTTCACCTTCTGGCGCTGGTGCAGTAATATGGTAAGCATCACCTGTTGTACCATAGCCCACAATTTCTGCATAAATTTTAGCACCACGTGCTTTTGCAGATTCAAGAGATTCTATAACTACAATCCCTGCACCTTCACCCATTACAAAGCCATCTCTGCCTTCTTGGAATGGACGGCAAGCCGTTTCTTTATCTTCATTTGTAGATAATGCACGACTCGCACTGAAACCAGCAATAGCCATATGTGAAATAGGAGCTTCCGTACCACCAGTTATCATTGCGTCCGCATCACCACGTTGAATGATTTTAAATGCTTCACCAATTGAGTTAGTTCCTGTTGCACAAGCAGTTACAGTTGAGCCACTTGGACCTTTAGCACCTAAATCAATAGATACTTGTCCTGTCGCCATATCTGGAATTAACATTGGCACGAAGAATGGACTTACACGTCTTGGTCCGCGTTCAACTAATTGAGTATGGGCTTTTTCGAATGTTTCCATTCCTCCGATACCTGAACCAATCCACACACCAATACGATTTGCATTCGCTTTAACGTCTAATTGGGAATCTTGTACTGCTTCTCTAGCAGCAACAACTGCATATTGCGTAAATCTATCCATACGACGTGCTTCTTTTTTATCAATAAAATCTTCTACATTAAAATCTTTTAATTCGCCTGCTAGATGCACATTATAATTTTCAGTATCAATTCTTGTAATAGTATCGATACCATTAACTCCTTTTAGTGCATTCTGCCATGTTGTTTCAGCATCGTTACCGATTGGAGATAAGGCTCCGATACCAGTAATAACAACTCTATTATTTTCACTCATTAGTTATCCTCCTATTTTCCCCATTTAATAACCATTGCACCCCAAGTAAGTCCGCCACCGAAACCTACTAAAACTAGCGTATCGTCATCTTTAATTTTACCATTTTGTAACTCTTGATTAATACTTAACGGTATTGAAGCAGCAGATGTATTACCGTATTTATTAACAGATACACTCATTTTTTCAGGTTCAATACCTAATCTTAAACGAGCTGATTCCATAATTCTTATATTTGCTTGATGAGGAACAAATAAATCGATATCTTCTGAAGTTAAACCTGCTTTTTCAACAACACGTGTTGACGCATCGCCCATTATTCTTACAGCAAATTTAAATACTTCACGACCATTCATTTTTAATTTCTTAGTTTCTTTATCTAAATATAAGTATTTTCCGCCACTACCATCAGATCCCATTTCGTAACTTATAATACCACGACCTTCTGATACTTCGCCAATAACAACTGCACCAGCGCCATCGCCAAATAAGACAGCTGTAGAACGGTCAGTTAAATCAGTAATTTTAGATAATTTATCTGCGCCTACTACTAGTATATTTTTATAATCACCTGATTGAATATATTGTTTAGCAGTAATCATTGAATACATAAAACCAGAACAAGCTGCTAACTGATCCATTGTAGGTACTTTTCCTGTACCTAAACGTTCTTGTAAAATATTAGCAACACTTGGGAATGGCATGTCACCTGTCGCAGTCGCTACTATAATCATATCTATATCTTCTGGTTGAATACCAGCATCTTTAATTGCTTTTACACTAGCTTCGTAAGCTAAATCTGATGTATCTTGATCTTCATTAGCCCAATGTCTTTCTTTAATTCCAGTCATTTTAGAAATCCATTCATCTGATGTTTCTAAAAATTGTTCAAAATAGGCATTGTCTACAATATTTTCTGGAGCGTATGCCCCGAAACCTTTAATACCCACATCCATGGTTGTACACCTTCTTAATAAATTTTTAATACCAGGTATTAATTTAACATATTTTTCATTTTAAACTCAAGTATATAGAAATCTAATTGAATAGCTGCTATCTCTACACATACTTATATGATTAGCTATACAATCATCAAATACCGTCATTTAAATAGCTTTTGAATTTCAACTAATACAAAAATGCTTTAATTAAATCATATCATATATAAGTTTGATACCACTGTTTCAAACTCATTTGGATTCACTCTATACAAACAATCTTTTTTCCATTAAAATATATGTATATATACTATATTGGAGGTTGCATGCAATGAAATACCTCATGACATTCTTTTGGGCATTCGTTTTATTACAAATGGTCAATTTCGTATTGAACAGTTTAAATGGTGAAGGTAACAGCTTAAATGTTGTTTCACCTATCATTATGGCAGTTATATTTACAATAACAACTGCTATTTTAGGTGCAATAATTAGTCCTAAAAATAAATCTGAACAATACGAATAAGTAAAAACTGGTAGCAGACTTTTATACAGTTGCTACCAGTTTTTTTATAATTTATATCATAAATTTACTATTTTTAAATTTTTCTCCCCGTCAATTGTACACTTGTTTCGTCAATTTTATGTTTGTTTACTTGTTTTAAAAAGTCATTCAAATAAAATCCATTATCTAAATCTAATTTTTCTTTTAATGCATAAACTGTTAATTCATATTGATGATCTTTGTCGGGAGGTGTGGGTCCTACATAATACTTATCAATTGCTGAGAAATCTTCTCCTAGTAAGCCACTTGTAAAACTATTCTTTCCTTGAATACCGTCAGTCGTAATTCTAGAGAAATCTTCTTTTACAGAAATATTTGAATTTGAAACTTTAAGATTTGCTACACTCCAATGAATCCAGGCAAATCCACATACTGGAATAGCATCATAGTCTATTAATGACCAAGCAAGATATTGAGTATCTTTAGGAAGTTCAGTCACTTCAAAAGGAAATGATTTGATTGGATTGCCATTGATTATGTCACTTTCATTTGCGCCAGCTGCATAGGCATATGGGATATAATTATGTTTAAATTCTGTGTTGATTTTCATGATGTTCACTCCTCGAATGATTACTGTTATTTTTATTATATTATAAATTAACTAATTAAAGTATATGCATCATTTGTTTAGTTCAATATGTGAATCAATCCATACTTTTAAATACTAAAATCCACCTTTTACATCACAAACAAAAAACCAAGAAGATGAACTTACGTTCAAATTCTTGGTTTTAGTTATTTATTATTCAGGTTTGTTAACATCAAATGTTAGTTCATTGTTTTCATCTAAATCTACATCTATTTTAGTACCTTCTGGTAAGTTTTCTTTAATCATCATACGTGCTAATGGTGTTTCAATTTGTCTTTGTACAAATCGTTTCAATGGTCTTGCACCAAATTGAGGTTCATAAGCTTCTTCACCTAACCATTTTTTCGCTTTTTCAGTTACTTCAATAGTTATTCTTTGATCTACTAATCTCATATTCAAGTTACCAATAATTTTATCGACAATCATACTCATATCGTCAATTGATAATGGTCTGAATAATACGATGTCATCCATACGATTTAAAATTTCTGGTTTGAAGTATGCATGTAAGCTATCCATCACAGCTTTTTCAGTAGATTCACTAATATCACCTGTTTCAGATACTTGGTCTAACAATACTTGTGAGCCAATATTACTTGTCATAATAATAATTGTATTTTTAAAGTCAACGCTTCTACCTTTAGAATCAGTTAATCGACCTTCATCTAAAATTTGAAGTAATACGTTAAATACATCACTGTGGGCTTTTTCCACTTCATCAAGTAAGATAACTGAGTATGGATTACGTCTTACCGCTTCAGTTAATTGACCACCTTCATCATGACCTACATAGCCTGGAGGGGCACCAATTAATCTAGACACAGCATGTTTTTCCATATACTCACTCATGTCGATTCTGATCATGTGTTTTTCAGAATCAAATAATGACGCTGCTAATGATTTAGCTAATTCAGTTTTACCTACACCAGTTGGTCCTAAGAATAAGAAACTACCAATTGGTCTATTAGGGTCTTTGATACCTGCTCTGGCACGTACTACAGCATCAGAAACTAAATCTACTGCTTTATCTTGACCTACTACACGTTTATGCAAAATATCACCTAAGTGCAGTAATTTATCTCTTTCAGTTTCTACTAGTTTTGATACTGGGATACCAGTCCATTGACTTACAATATCTCCAATTTCCTCGTCAGAAACGATTTCACGAATCATTCTATCGTTATCTTCACCTTGTTCATCTTGGAAGACATCTTCTAATTCTTTTAATTCTTTTTCCAATTGTGGTATTTTGCCATATTGTAATTCTGCTGCTTTTTCAAGATTGTTATTAGTTTGCGCATCTTCTAAAGCTTTTCTACTTTCATCCAATTCAGCACGTTTTTCTTGTAATTTAGCAATTTTTTCTTTTTCTTGTTCAACACGAGATTGTAATGAGGCTTGTTTTTCTTTTTCGTTAGATAATTCTTCTTGAAGTTCTTCAAGACGTTGTTTACTAGCATTATCAGATTCATTTTTCAATGCACTTTCTTCGATTTCTAATTGCATTACACGTCTATTAACTTGATCTAATTCAGTAGGGTTTGAGCCCATTTCTGTACGAATAGTTGCACAAGCTTGGTCAACTAAGTCAATCGCTTTATCTGGTAAAAATCTGTCAGTAATATATCTATCAGATAATTCTGCAGCTGCAACTAAAGCACGGTCTTGAATACGTACACCATGATATACTTCGTAACGTTCTTTTAAACCGCGTAGGATTGAAATTGTATCTTCAACATCTGGTTCGCTTACGCCTACTTTTTGGAAACGACGTTCTAAGGCAGAATCTTTTTCAATATACTCTCTATATTCATTTAATGTTGTAGCACCAATACAATGTAATTCACCACGTGCTAACATAGGTTTTAACATGTTGCCAGCATCCATAGCACCGTCTGTTTTACCTGCACCTACTAACATATGAATTTCATCAATAAATAGGATTATTCTACCATCAGATTCTTTAACTTCTTTAAGTACTGCTTTCAAACGTTCTTCGAATTCTCCTCGGAATTTTGCACCTGCAACTAAGGCACTTAAATCAAGCTCGAAAATAGTTTTGTCTAATAATGATTCAGGCACGTCTTTTTTAACAATTCGTTGAGCTAAACCTTCAACTATTGCTGTTTTACCTACACCTGGTTCACCTATAAGTACTGGATTATTTTTTGTTTTACGGCTTAAAATACGAATCGTATTACGTATTTCCTCGTCACGGCCAATGACAGGATCCATTTTACCTTGACGCACTTCTTCTACTAAGTCACGGCCATATTTTTCTAATGCTTCATAATTTACTTCTGGGTTCTGGCTAGTCACATGATTTCCCCCTCTTATTTTATTTATAATTTCTTTGATAACTTCAGATTTATTACCTATGAATTCTTTAGTTGTTTGATCAATGTCCATAGCTGCTCTTAAAACATGTTCCATAGAAATGAATTCATCATCATAATCATTCATGTAAATTTCAGATTTGTTCATTAATTCGTTTGCTTTAGAACTGATATATTGTCCATATTGAACATTATCACCTTGAACAGTTGGATAAGATTTTAACTTCTTATCATAAGCTTTTTCTAATTGGTCTACGTCTATATTTGCACGTTCTAACACACTTTTAAATAAACTTTCACTTTCGTTTAATGTTGCTTTTAGTATTGCTTCTATTTCTATATTTTGTAATTCAAATTCTTTACTATATTCAATTGCTCTTTGTAATGAGCCTTGAATAGCATAAGTCATTTTATTTATATCCAATTGTTTTCACCTCTATTTATTTAGAGTCAGTCATTCATTTATCAAAGTTTATTTTTGACTTTGACTTTCTTTGACCTTAACTATATTATAGTCCTCTTTTTAAAATTAATCAACAACTTGAACCTAAAATTTTTATTAATTTTAATCAATTAAATTTTGAATGGATAATACCGAAAAACTCAAACTAAAACCTCTTTAAGTATTGAATTGACATATTTTCAAATAATAAACAAAGAAGTAGTATTGAGTACGTTTAGTTTAATAAACATCTTTCAATACTACTCCATTATTTGATTAGATTATTTCTTTTTAATATGTTTTAAAATTTCGTCAGTAAGTGCTTTTACGCCACTATTTTCTAAATGAATGCCATCAGGTGCAAAGTATTCTGTATGACCCTCTGATCTTTTATACCAATCAATTAAAGTCACATTACTCTTATCTTTTGCTGCATCAGCCATTAGCTTATTAACATGATTTTCATAACCTCTTGGTACTCGTGTATTGACTAAATAAATTTGAGCTTTACCAAATTTACTAATTAAATCATCAAGCTGTTCTTTATTAAAATCGCCATTAGTACCTAATTCTAATACAACTTGATCAGATTTTTTATTATAATGAGAATAATTTTGTTCTGCTAATGGAATTGCTTGATATAAATTTCTACCAACCTTACCATCAATTTTAGCTTTTGGCACACTGTCTTTAAAAGTTTCCCCTATGTCTACCATTACTGAGTCACCTATTAATAATGGACTAATATCTGTATTTACATCTGTATCATTTTTTCCATTTTGACCAATTTTATCAATAGGAATCATTCTAATTAAATACTTATCTTCTAAATCTGTGTTAAATGAATTGGACTTATGATTAATTTTATCTTTACCTAGTCCATCAAATGAACCAATCATAATAAAAGCAAATGGAATAATTAAAATAATAATCGTAATCGTTCTAATAAGTGCAGGTTTATACTTACGTTTCAAAGTAAATGCCTTTAATCCTTGTTTTCTGAAAGGTGTTTCTACATAACGATATGACAACTCAGCGCAAACAAATGTTAAAACAATATCTATAATGTAGACATATAAAGGAATTTGTCCATCAATATAATAGCTATGAATAAAACTAATAATCGGAAAGTGCCATAAATATAAACTATAAGACCGTTTACCTATGTATACAAACAAAGTATTACCTAATAGTTTAGACACAAATGTTGCTGGATGCACCACACTAGCAATGATAAATAAAGTCATAGCAGAAATAATATAAAATCCACCATTATAAATCCAGTCACTTTCGTCTTGAACAGTTACAAATAATAGAATTAAAAATGCTAATCCTAATATGCCTACAATATCTATTGCACGTTGTAACGCTTTAGGAGGTTGTGCTTTTAATTTGAATGGTGGCCATAAAAATGCCAATATGACACCCAATAATAATGTTTGTAAACGCGTATCTGTACCAAAATATACTCTTGAATGGTTCAGATGTGGCTCTGAAATGATAATCATTAACATAAGTGATAATAATGAAATGATCCAAAAAATGAGCGTCACATTACGGTATTTCTTTAAAGTTAGTAATAAAGTAATTAAAACTATTGGAAAAACTAAATAAAACTGTTCTTCAATAGCTAATGACCATAAGTGTTTAAGTGGCATAAAAGAGAATTGTTCAAAGTAGTTAACATCCTTAGCGATATACCACCAATTTGAAACATAAAATATTGCAGCAATAATATCATGTTTTACTCTAACTATCTCTTCTGATTTAAAAAGTAATGTGGCTATACCAACTACTAATAATAGCGCTAATACAGCTGGAACTAACCTTTTCAAACGACGTAACCAAAAATTCTTTAAATTGATTATGCCATTTTCTTCGTATTCTTTTAATAATAAGCTCGTTATTAAATAACCTGAAATAACAAAAAATGTATCTACACCTAAAAATCCGCCTGTTAACCATTGTTTATTTAAATGGTAAATAATAATGCCGATAACAGCAATTGCTCTTAAACCATCTAAACCAGGCATATATCTTAATTTCTTTCCCCTATTTCTAGTGCTTTTATATTCCTTATTCATATTTCACTTTCTTCCCCATCAAATCATTTTCGAATATTCATAGTAGTTTAAGTTTTATATTAAAATAGTCATGTATCTTGTATTTAATCTAAGTTTCATTACTTATTGAGAAATAATTAAAACAACTTGATAAATCTTATGACTAATAATGATTTGGTTAAAATAAACTTGCAACAACTTATTTATTACTTAAATTTATTGCATTCAAGTTACAATTAGTCTTAATTATTGTAATACAACCGTAGTATAAATTCAATTTAAATAGCAATTGAATATTATTTATTTAATGACGATTGGATTTTTTTAAAATTTATTAATAAATACATTTTTATTTTCAGAATATTGGTTTCTTATCGTTTAGATAGCGTAAATTTTTAAATTTAATTCATCTTAATTTGCCATCTCTAATTTAGACCACATAAAAAAGAATGGTATGTAATGTATACACGCAATGTGTATATTACTACATAACCATTCTTATTATCAGAATTAGATTAACCAACACCTAGAGCAATTTTCGCGTATCTAGACATCATATCTTTATTCCAAGGTGGATTCCATACGATATTAACTTCAGTATCTTGAATTTCTGGAATCTCTGCTAATACAGTTTTAATTTGATCAATAATTTGCGGTCCTAAAGGACAACCCATAGAAGTTAATGTCATCTCAACAGTACAAAGTCCTTCGTCATCTACATCAACTTTATATACTAATCCTAAATTAACAATATCAATACCTAATTCAGGGTCGATTACCATTTCTAGAGCTCCTAGGATACTATCTTTTAATGCCTCTTCCATTAGTATCACCTCTCTATATTTTCTTTATACTAATATATCAAATATCCGACAAAACGCCAATAAAATGCTATGATACAACTACAATATATTATTACAACATAAGGAGAACGTTATGCAGCCTCATTTAATTTGCTTAGACTTAGATGGAACATTATTAAATGATAATAAAGAAATTTCTAATTATACAAAACAAGTTTTAACAGAATTACAACAACGTGGTCATTCAATCATGATTGCTACAGGCCGTCCATATCGTGCCAGTCAAATGTATTATCATGAATTAAATATGGATACGCCTGTCGTAAACTTTAACGGTGCGTATGTACATCATCCTAAATCAAACGATTTTGATACAATACATGAAGTTTTAGATATAGATATTTCAAAAAATATTATCGAAAAATTACAGCAATTTCATGTAACTAATATTATTGCTGAAGTAAAAGATTATGTGTTTATTAACAACCATGATCCTCGTTTATTTGAAGGTTTCTCAATGGGAAATCCTAGAATACAAACTGGTAATTTATTAGAACAACTTAACGAAGCACCAACATCTCTATTAGTTGAAGCAGAAGAAAGCAAAATTCCAGAAATCAAAGATAAATTAACTCAGTTTTATGCTGAAAATATTGAACACCGTCGTTGGGGTGCACCATTTCCTGTCATTGAAATTGTTAAACGCGGTATTAACAAAGCTCGTGGTATTGACCAAGTTAGACAATTTTTAAATATTGAACCAGAACATATTATTGCTTTTGGTGATGAAGATAATGACATCGAAATGATTAAATACGCACATTATGGTATTGCTATGGACAATGGTCTTCAAGAACTTAAGGATATTGCTGATGAAACAACATTTAGTAATAATGAAGATGGAATTGGAAGATATTTAAATAATTTCTTTGATTTGAATATACGTTATTATTCATAAGAATAGCGTTTCAACACATCTGAGATAGATATACTATGCTGTCTCAGAATTTTATTATATCAGGGGGTATAACCGCATGAGTAAAATAGTTGTCGTCGGTGCAGTTGCAGGTGGTGCAACTTGTGCAAGTCAAATTAGACGTTTAGACTCTGAAAGCGAGATTATAATTTTTGAAAAAGATAGAGATATGAGCTTTGCCAACTGCGCATTGCCTTACTATTTGAGTGATACAATTACTGAAAGAGAAAAAGTGTTAGCTTATACTCCGGATAAGTTTTTCGATAAAAAACAAATATCAGTTAAAACGTATCATGAAGTCATTGCAATTAACGATACCAAACAAACTGTAACCGTTAAAAATAAAAATACAAATGAATCGTTTGAAGAATCATATGATTACTTAATTTTAAGCCCTGGTTGTAGTGCAAACCGACTTAATTTTGATACAGACTTAGCTTTTACATTAAGAAACCTAGAAGATACAGACGCTATCAATTCATTTATTGATAAAAATAATGCTCAAAAAGCATTAATTGTAGGTGCTGGGTATATTTCATTAGAAGTATTAGAAAATTTATATCATAGAGGATTAGATATCACACTTATTCATCGTTCTGAACAGGTAAATAAATTAATGGATCAAGATATGAATCAACCTATCTTTGATGAATTAAAAGATAAACATATTCAATATCGTTTAAATGAAGAAATTGCTGATATAAATGGTAATGAAATTACATTCAAATCAGGAATAAAAGAAGACTACGATATCATTATTGAAGGTATAGGTACTAAACCTAACTCTGAGTTTGTAAAAAGTTCTAACGTTCAACTTGATGAAAAAGGATTTATTCCAGTGAATGATGCTTTCCAAACAAATATAAATAACATTTATGCTCTTGGAGATGTCATTACATCACATTACAGACATGTTGATTTAAAAGCAAATGTTCCTCTAGCCTGGGGCGCACATCGTGCTGCGAGTATTATTGCTGAACAATTAGTAGGAAATGATAATATTAAATTTAAAGGATATCTAGGATCTAATATTGTTAAATTTTTCAATTATACGTTTGCTAGCGTTGGTGTTAAACCAGAAGAATTATCTCAATTCAATTATAAAATGGTAGAAACTAAACAAGGCGCACATGCAGGTTATTACCCAGGAAATACACCATTACATCTGAGAGTATACTTTGATCAAGATACTAGAAAAATTATACGTGCAGCTGCAGTTGGGCAAGAAGGTGCTGATAAACGTATTGATGTATTATCTATGGCAATGCAAAATAATATGACTGTTGATGAATTAACAGAGTTTGAAGTTGCGTATGCCCCACCTTATAGTCATCCTAAAGATCTTATTAATATGATTGGATATAAAGCACAATAAAAAACATGCAAAACGGTTAATTAAAATCGTTTTGCATGTTTTTAAGTTTATAAATGATTTAATGACCTATCCTAAACCTAACATTTTTGAGATAGGACCCCAAGGAAGAATAACACCAATTGCCATTGTTATAATAATTAAGACAATTGTACTCCAAAATAATTTTGTAGAATCTTCGTGTTTCTTTCTTTTAGTAATAGAAATTTCCATTAATGCAATAACACCTAAACCACACAACATTTTCAATGTTAAAAGCATATGATTGCCGCCTTCACCATTACTGGCTGCAGCAAATTCTTTAATTAATTCCCAAAAACCAGAAATTAATGTTAATAGCATAAACAATCTTAATGCCATCTGTAATGGTTTAAAATATGGTGTAGCTCCTTGTGCTTTAGAAATGTTTAAGTATGCAGCAATAAAAAGAATAATTGCTAATACCCAACTTAAAATATGAACATGTAACAAATCAATGTTCCCCCCACTTAATATTTTACTTAACTAATGATACCACAAAACGAACAATTTATTTTAAATGATATAAGTATATAATTTATTACCCTTTTTAAGAGATTGTTCGTCATAGTAATAAACAAAAATATAAAACTCTAACCCTAAGCCCAAACATAATTATAGCCTGAGACATTTACTTATGTCCCAGGCCTTTAACTATATTATCTAATTAATTATAACTAGTTTAATCTTATTCAGAAATGTAAGTAGTTAACGTACCAATATTATCGATAGTTACTTTAACTTCATCACCAGGTTGTAAGAATTTTGGAGGTTGCATACCAGCACCAACACCAGCTGGCGTACCAGTAGCAATAATATCTCCAGGATGTAAAGCAACGTATTTAGAAATTTCTTCGATTAATTCGTCAATTTTTAAAATCATTTCACCTGAGTTACCATCTTGACGAATTTCATTGTTTACTTTAGTAACAATATTAACGTTTTCAGGTGTAGGTAGTTCATCCTTAGTTACGATGTATGGTCCCATTGGGCAACCACCTGTTAAACTTTTAGATAAGAATGCTTGGTCGTGGTTATTTTGGGCATTACGGTCAGTAATATCATTGATAATTGTATATCCATAAATATAGTCTAACGCTAATGCTTTAGGAATTTTCTCTCCTGATTTACCAATTACAATACCTAACTCGCCTTCATAATCTAATTGATCAGTAATATCTTTGTGATTTGGAATTGTTGCTAAATCACCTGTTAATGATGATGCTGCTTTAGTGAAAACATATAATCGTTGTACTTCATGGTTTAATTCACTTGCATGATCTTCATAGTTACGACCAAATGCGATAACGTTATTTGGTGGAGTAACCGGTGGTAAAAATTCAATATCATTAAATGAAATTTTATAATCTTCAGCTTTACCGCTATCTTCAGCAGCTACAACTGCTTTACGTACTTGTTCTTGGAAATCTAACGTTTGGTTTTGTTGTAATCCTGCTAATAATGTTTTCGGATGAAAATCACTTTCTGCAAAATCTGCAAATACTAATGTTAAATCCCAAACAGCATCTTCACGTTTAACTTTAACACCATATGAAGTTCTGTCATTATGCTTGAATGATAAAAATTTCATTCATAATCAACTCCTCATCTATATCTTAATACATATTATAACTGTTATGACCATGAAATAACAAATATATAAGTAAGAAAATTAAGAAAGTTTCTACATATTCGTTTTTTCAAATTATCCGTAAGTAAGAGTATCTTAATTGTCATCAATTTCTAACATGCCAAATTTAAAGAAATATAAATAACCTTTGACCTTAGTTTGAAGAATCGTTTCTAATGTATTGCGGTAATACTTCATCTGTATGCGATACTTATCTTTCAATTGTTGACCGATTTCTTCATCTGTCAATCCTTTTCGACGGTTAAAAGCATCTGTCTTATAATCTACAAAATAATATTGTTTATCTTTAACATATATTAAATCAATCATCCCCTGAATAATTGAAACGTCTTCATCTTTCAGTTCTAATTGGTCAACTTTAGATTGATTCACAACAAAAGGTAATTCTCTATAAACTTGATCAGCGTTTGCTATTTCTAAATACAAATTACTATTTATAAAACGCATAATTTCTTTATATCTAATATCTTCTTTTGCATCAGATTCAATGATATTTTTATCTATAAGCTGATTGATATATTGATCTAAATCATCTTCAGTCATTCTTTCTTGGTTAAATGGTAAATGTTGCATTACTGTATGCATCAATGTACCCACTTCATTCGCTTTGCGTTTTCCTTGTTGACTTAAAAATTTAGGACGTTCATATGTTGAGACACCTATTCTATACTGTCGCACTCTGTCATAGTTAGTCCCACTTTCTTCCGTTTCAAGTTGACGTTTTAATTCTGATACAGATTGTTTTGACGGTTTTTCAGTGTCGACTAAATAAGGATATTCGAAAGTTAACTTGTCTTTTATTTTAGCTTTAACATCTTCGTTTCCACTTTGATACATTTCAATATCTTCTATACTTCTATGTTCTTGATCAGTAGTTGCAATCTCTGTAGAAATATCTTCGAAATGATCAATAAATAATGTCACTCTTGGTTTTACATTACTATCCAATTGTTCAACATCTTTTTCAAATTTTTGATCATTTGTAATACTAGACGATTGATATTTTGATAATATGCTATAAATCATTGTAAATGGATTAGATGCAGTTAAACGTTCATTAACAGCGATATGATTTCCCGAAATAGGCAATCTTTCTAGTTTATCTAATTCCTTTTCATCTTTAATTCTACCTATTAATATCAATTGTTCCTTGGCTCTTGTTAATGCTACATAGATTAAACGCATTTCTTCAGAAATCATTTCTTTTTCATTAATTGCAGAATAAGCGACTGAAGACAACGATGGATAAGCAATATCTTTTTCTACATCAAAGTAATCCATCCCTAATCCATATTTCTGATTCAAAACAACTTGTCCTCTTAAATCTGTTTTATTAAATTTCTTAGATAAACCAGAATATATGACAAATGGAAACTCTAAACCTTTACTACTATGAATTGTCATCATACGTACTACGTTATCGTTTGGCCCTACAATATTTTCTTCACCAAAGTCTTTACCTCTATCAATTAGCTCATCTATAAATCTAATAAATTGATACAATCCACGGAAACTGGAGTTTTCAAATTCAATAGCCTTATTAAATAGTCCATATAAATTTGCTCTACGTCCTCTACCACCTATTAAGCCACTAAAATATTGAATAACAAAATGATCGTTATAAAATTTATCAATTAATTGATAAACCGGATAACGTTGGCTATATTCTTGATAGTGTTGAATATCATCTAAAAAGTGTTTTAACTTTTTAACTAACTTTTTATTAGCAACATCATTATTAATATATTGGTGAATTGATTGATAAAAATAATCATCATTAGGACTAAATACACGAATATTTGCTAATTCATCTTCTGTAAATTGATAAATAACTGAGCGCATTAATCCAACCAAATAGATATCTTGTAACGGATTATCAACTGTACGTAAAAACGATAATATAAGTCGTACTTCTGTCTGTTCGAAATAACCTTCTCTACTGTTCACGTGAAATGGAATATCATTATCTTTAAAAGCTTGCTGTAAATTACGCGCTTGACCATAACTGCGTTCTAATATAACGATATCTTTATATGTCGCAGGTCGATATGAATTAGATTTCATATCATATACTTTTTTATGGTCTAAAATGTCTTTAACTTGCTCAACTATATAATTAGCCTCTTGTTCAGTACCAGTTAAATCACTATCTTCAGAACTCGCTTCAACCATTGTACGTAATTCTACATTATGATTAACATCGTCAAATGGCGCACCATAATATAATTGTGCCGCTTCATCATAAGTAATTTCTCCTACTTCTTCATCTATCATGTGTTTAAATAGATAGTTTGTCGTTGATAATATTTCTTTTCGAGATCGGAAGTTTTGAGACAAATCTATACGCATACCTGCTCCTTGTCCTTCGGTATTAAAACGGTTATATTTTTCGATAAATAAACTTGGATCGGCCTGTCTGAATTTATAAATCGATTGTTTAACGTCACCAACCATAAATAAATTCCCATTAGATTCTTCACCTGTTTTGATACAAGATAAAATCTTCTCTTGAACACGGTTGGTATCTTGGTATTCATCAACCAATATTTCAGAAAAATGTTGACGATACATTTCAGCAATTTGTGAAGGTGAACCATCTTCATTAGTTAAAATTTGTAAGGCAAAATGTTCATAATCCGCAAAGTCTAATACATTTCTTTGGCGTTTGTGTTTCCCAAATTCATTGATAACATCTTTCACAATATCCGATAAATATGAAACTCTTGGCGCTAACAATTGCATATCATGTTTCAAATCTTCTGCAGTTCTTGAGAAATAATCACTTTTAACTTTAGTAATCATATCTTTATATTTAGTGTACGCAGCTTTCGCATCTTCTAATGCATCTACCATCATGGCATTTTCTTCTTTGATTTTTGCTGTTATAGCTGGAAATCTACTTGCAAATTGATGATTTATAAGCGTTTCAATTTGTAATGTATCATTTTCAAATAATTGACTCATAAATCGTCGTTCTGATTCTATGACTTCTAACTGCTTATCTACACTTTCCATCATTGAAAATAACTCATAGCTTTTTTCAAGTGATTCTTGCGCAGCATTTATAAAAATCATTGCCAAATCATTTAATAATTTTAATAACTCATCTTGTTGTGATTCATCCATATATGGCGTTGAAAGTTGATTTAACCATTCTTGAGGATTCGGGTTTGCAATACTAAAGAAATAAAGTTGTTTAATTACACTTCTAAATTGTGTATCACTACGGTCATTTGATAATTGTTCAGTTAAATCAATAAATTCTGGTTTCAAATAATCATAATGTCGCTCTAACACTTCATCAATCGTTTGTTCTAAAAGTAAGATATTTTCTGCTTCACTACTCGTTCTAAAATTAGGATCAATATCTAGTACGTCATAATGTTGTTGAATTAATTTCAAACAAAAACTGTGTAAAGTGGAAATCTGAGCTTGATGTATTTTGATACGCTGATTTTTCAAGTGTTCATTATTTGGATCTTCAATCGAAGCTTGTTGAATACGTTGGTCAACTCGATGTTTCATTTCTCTTGCACTTAAATTAGTAAATGTCACTACTAGTAAACGGTCTACATCAATTTCATCTCTTAAAATACGTTGAATAATTCTTTCAACCAGTACAGCTGTTTTACCAGAACCAGCAGCTGCAGCTACTAAAATATCTTGACCTTTGGCATAAATACTGCGCCATTGTGCATCTGTCCAAATAACATCTTGTGGTTTCGTAGGTATCATTCAGTTCCACCTCCATTTTCTTCCATTTGTTGAATCGCTTCTATTGGATTAATGGACTCATCAACAGTGCGATATCTTTTACTATCTATCATGCCATCTACATGACAAACAGATTGGTAACTACAATATTGGCATGGCAATGTTTGTTTATATTTGAGTGGTGCTACTTCTGTATGTCCATCCATAATATGACTTGCCGTTTCAATAAAATTCTTTTTATTATGTTCTATAAATTTGTAAATAGTGTTTTCATCTGCAACCTGACTACTAGCTTTATTTATTGTTCCTTTAGCAGTTAAACCAACTGGCACAATATCAGATTTGAATTTAGGTTCTAATCTAATATCTAAAGCATCTAACACATTTTCATCACTATTAACTAATCCACTCATCTTAAATTTATTAATGTGCTCTTTTTCTAATTTTTCTTGATCAATTTCTAACCAATTTTTCAATTTGAGTCTTGGTTCATGAACATGGAAGTATAGTAAGCCACCTGGTTTAACGATATCTGTTAAGCCTAATCTTTCTTGGTTTTGTAATACGATGTCCATATAAGTCATCATTTGCATTTGTAAACCATAGTAAACTTTTGTTAAATCAAGTGTTGCACTATTTTTTGATGATTTATAGTCAATGATATTAACGTAACTTTGATTTTCTTTTGTATAAGTATCTATTCGGTCAATTTGACCACGTATATTAATAGGAACACCTTGTGTAGTTGTTAATGATTTAGCCATCAATTCTTCATCAGATTTAGGTGATTTACGGAAGCCCGTTTCAAATTGTTGTGGTTTGAATTTCGTATAGTCTCCTTGATATTTCAAAGCACTTAAAGTTGTTTCAACAATTGCGCCTATTCTTCTGGATAAATAACGATAATAAGCTGATGAATTTAATAGATTAAATTGAACTTTAGGTAAAATTTGTTCAAGCGCTTCTGATGTTAATGTTTTGATTTTTTTCTGATCAAGATGTTTAAAGTCTCCATCTATACGATCAGATATATATTTCAATACAGAATGGAAAATATCACCTAAATCAAAGTTTTGTAGTTCATATTTTGTTCGCTCATTTAATCTTAAACCATGTGAAGCAAAATGTTTAAATGGACATTGTTGATACCCTTCGAATCTAGATACACTCGCATTAATCGTTTTACCGTATAAATCCTGTGCCAGTGTTTCACTAAGCTGCTTCGTCTCATTATCGTAAGTTAACGAAGTGATTAAATAATCCAATCCCTCATTAAGACGCTCATCGTCACTCATTACTTGATATGCATCAAGCCATGTATCTGCTACAATTTCTTCATCTAACCAAGCTCTTAGTGACTCAAACAAATTAATTTTTGTTTGATGAACATGCTCAATTAATGAAATAGGATGTTCTTGATGCATTTGATGAATATTTATTACATCTAAATTGTCATAAATATCTTTTATTTGTGCTAAAAATGGACTCATTTCTTTTTCATCACCTGATGATCCCATCAAGCTATATGAAAATGTAACTCTATTTGTTGCACGAGTCATAGCAATATAGCATACAAATGCTTCATCCATTTGTAAGATATCTGACGTTGGGCTTAATTCTATTTGAGCATTTTGTTCGAATAATTTTTTCTCATCATCACTAATTAAGCTTGAAGAAGAAATAGGTTGAGGCATAGAACCATCATTCATACCGACAAGATAGATATGCTTTTTATTATCTACTTTAGCTAAATCCATCGTACCAATGCTTATTTGATCAAGTGTTTGAGGAATCATCACAAATTCTAATTGTTCTAATCCAATATCAAATACTTCTAAAAAGCGAGTTAATGTCATGCTTTCATGTTCAAACACAGTTACCAAATCATCTAGTATTTGAATTAAACCATTCCAAATTTGATCAATTTCTTCAGCTTCTTCATGGTAACCATCATTATCTAAAATATCTCGTTGTGTCATTAACTGATTGGGTAATTCAAAATATTCCATACTTTCATAAAATGCAGTAGCAAACTCACGAACTGTGTTACCTTCATTCATTGCTTGTTCAAAATGAAGAATTTTATCAATCACATCATTTTTTAATTTAACAACTTGTTCGAATGTCTCTCTTTCTTCTTGTGTAAGTTGATGTTCTTTACGACCCATTTTTCTAAAATTATCTACATTAAATAAATCGTCATCTAACCATCTTTTTCCATAAATACCACGTTCTATAGCAAAATTTTCTAATAAATCTATTAGGTGTGTACTATTTTTATATTGGTTAGTCAGCACATCTGTTTTCAATAAACGCATCATTGCATTGATATGCCAATTAGTTTGGATTACTTCGATTAGTGAACGAATCATTTCCATAATAGGATGATGTGTCATTGAACGTTTTGTATCTATGTTAAAAGGAATTTGATATAGCGGTAAAATAGATTCAAATAAATCGGCATATGATACGTCTCGATATAAGATTGCAATATCTTGAAATCTCAATTGGTTATCACGTGTATCTTTAAGAATTTGTCTTGCAATTTCATTAATTTCTTCTCTCATACTTGAAGATTCAAGAATATCGATATGCCCCTGATTTTGTTGAGGCGTTAGTTGTAATGCGTCGAATTGGGATTCTAAAGCTTTTAGATCATTATGATTAAATCGATAGACTTCATTGAAAAAACGCTTTTGAAGTTGGATATGTAAATCTTGAGTAATCTCTTCTAAATGATTTAAAACTTCAGATGGCTTTCTAAATAAACTGAAAGCATCTTGATTATCATCAGTAGTTAATAATACCGTTACTTTTTTAGCATTTCTTACTAATGCTTGAATCATTTCGTATTCAAGAGTTGAAAAGTTATGGAAACCGTCTATGTATATTTCTGAGCGTTTTAGCCATTCAGATTTATCCATTTGTTCGATAAATTTTCGTAACGAATCTTCAACTGTAATAAAATTGCCGTGAGTTCGAGACTCAAATTGTTTATATATTAAAGAAATATCTTCTAATTTATGTTTAGTTCTGGTTTGAATATCGTGTGTATTTAGAAATTCATCAATATGTTCAGGTAAGACAGAATATTTTTTAAAATCTTGAATTTGTTCGGCTAATTTCTCACTAAACCCAAAGTATTTGGCTTGTGATTTATATAATTTCATATCTGATTGATATTGTTGTACTAAATGATAAATCATCATTTCAGTTGCCGCTTTAGATAATCGTTGTTCCGTAAATCCCCCAACTTCTTGGAACACTCTATGGCTTAATCTTTCAAAGTGAAGTACCTCTGTTCTCAAACTTCCATTTAATGTTGAATCATTAACAAATGCTTGTTCAAATTGAAAAGTACTTTGAGTTGGAGCGATTAAAATAATTGGATCACCAAGTGGGTCAGTTTTCATTTTATCTTTAATTTCATTAACCATAGCTGTAGACTTCCCTGTCCCAGCTCTCCCTATATATGCATTTAATTCCATAACAACCCTCACTCCTTTGACAACATTTTAACATGGGAGCGGGACAGAAATAACATTTTTACAAAATTTATTTCGTAGTCTCGCCCCGGCAAGGTTGACTAAGTTAGTAAAGTATCACTACTATTTATAATAGTTTAGTGATACTTACACATTAGCTTTAGCTAAAGTGTTCAACTAAGGATTACATGAGTTAACACTCATGCATAAGTAATTCTAATTTCTAAAGAAAAAGAATTACTTTATCAGTCAACTACTGCCAATTTGTAACTTATTTCTATTTTTTAAGTTCACTTCATTTTCACAGAATTACATTATTGAACCTAATAGCTATCACTATTAGGTAAGTCATACTAATTTGTTTTACAAAAAGTATGACTTTCCGTTATACATATTTATTCATTAATATATCTACACAATTTTACACACAAAAAGCGATAGACTTAGCGTCTATCGCTTTCAAAATTAATTTTTAGTATTATCTGGATTAAAGTTAGCTTTAAATTCATTTAATGGCCAGAATCTGAATGAAACTTTACCAACAATTTGATCTTTATTAATCAAACCAAATGAACGACTATCTTTACTTACTTCACGATTGTCCCCTAATACTAAGTATTTACCTTTAGGGATGACATTTGATTTAGGGTTAGCATTAGGTAAATCTTTCACTTGGAAAGTACCAGTAATATATTCAATCTGTTTTCGTTTCTCATTATAATTTAAATAAGGTTCATCCTGTTTCTTACCATTTATATATAATTGGTCTTTTTTATATTCTACCTTATCTCCTGGAGTACCAATAACACGTTTAACGTAGTCATCTTTTTTATTAGCATGGAAAACAATGACGTTACCTTTTTTCACATCGCCAATTTTATAACCCATAATGTTTACGCCAACACGTTCCCCATCTTTTAATGTTGGATCCATTGAGTCACCTTTAATTGTATAAGGTTGACCAACAAAATCCTTTATAAACCATACAAGCAAAACTGCTATTGCGATGGCGACAATCCATTCTATAATTTCCTTTTTCAAATTACACACCTCTTATATTCATTTAAAGTCTCTCGTAAATGCATCAAACGGATAATATTTTACACTTACATCACCAATAATATTACTTTTATCAATTAGACCATAACGTCTTGAGTCTGATTTTACACTATCGTTATCATTTAATACAAAATAGTGTTTGGGTGAAATGATATCTCCATCTGAATGTTTCATATTTCTTAACGAAACATTATTCAAATCTCTATTTTTAGCGTACTTATCTTGAACTACTCTATCGTCTCGATAAAGCTTGTTATTTCTAATTTCAATAGATTGTCCTGGTTTCCCAATTATTCTACTAAAATGGATTCGTCCATTATCTTTATACATCACTATATCACCAGTATCTAATAAATTAAATGTGACTTTAATTTTATTAACAATCAATCGGTCACCTTCATTTAATGTAGGTGCCATACTTTGATCCTGTACAACAGCACCTCTGATGATAAATGTTTGAATGAACATTACAATAATAATCGCAAATATTAAGGAAATCAAATATTTAATAACAGTTTTCAACTTTTCACTCCTTAGTAGAGCCCATAAAATGTTTTTCTACCTTTTTACTTACAAACCAAAGTAAGACAAATAATAATAACGTCACAATAGCTCTTATCGGATTAGTGAAAATCGTCGTTACCTCTCGACCCATTATCCCTAATACAGTTATGGAAATCAATTTAGATAATGTTAAAACGATAAAATAATACTTTGTTTTAATATGTGAAAGACTTGCTACCACATTAATCAATGTATTTGGCGTAAATGGAAAACATAATAAAATAAATAGTGGTATTAAGCCTTGTCTATCTATAAAACTAATTAATCTTTGTACTGACTTTTTAGTTTTGAATTGTTTCATTTTTTTAGTATTGACTAACCTTTTAAAGATTAAAAACATTGTAAATGTACCTGCTACAATGCCTAGCCAACAAATTATAATGCCTACGACCGCACCATATGTATGCATAATTAAAATGACATAAAGCGTTAAGGGTAAAATGGGAATGATTGCTCTAAAATATATTAGCACAAACCCAGGAATATATCCGAATTGCCGAAATAAATCAAACCATTCTTCTAATTGTTCAAACGACAAAACATCAAATCCTTTCTTGGTAAACATTACCTTATTTATTATAGTTGTAATTATAGTATTTTGAAATAGCAATCTTCTTTTAAAGCAATAAATACATCTGAAGTTTGAGAAAACAAAACCACTTTACAACATGAAAGGCTAGGACAAGTTAGTCCTAGCCTTATAATTATAACATTTATTTATTATAAAATATATTTTTTATAGATTATAGACGTGCTTCAAGATCTTTTTTCATTTCTTCAAATCCTGGTTTACCTAATAATGCAAACATATTTTGTTTATATGCTTCAACACCAGGTTGATTAAATGGATTTACGCCTAATTGATATCCACTCATAGCACAAGCTAATTCGAAGAAGTAAACAACATATCCAAATGTTTCTTCATCTAATCGAGGAATATTAACAACGATATTAGGAACTCCACCATCAGTATGTGCTAATAATGTACCTTCAAATGCTTTAGTATTTACCTCATCAATTGTTTTACCAGCAAGATAATTTAATCCATCTAAATCATCACTATCTTCTTCAATTGTAAGATCATGTTTAGGATTATTAACTTTAACAACTGTTTCAAATAAGAAGCGACGGCCTTCTTGAACATATTGTCCTAATGAATGTAAATCTGTAGTATAGTTCGCGCTTGAAGGATAAATGCCTTTAAAGTCTTTACCTTCAGATTCACCGAATAATTGTTTCCACCATTCATTGAAATATTGCATAGAAGGTTCATAGTTAATTAACATTTCAGTAGTGTAGCCTTTGCTATATAAAAGGTTACGGATTGTAGCATATTGATAAGCAATATTCTCTTCTAATTTATCTGAAGATAATTCTTCACGTGCTTTTGCTGCACCAATCATCATTGCCTCAATATTAATACCTGCAGCTGCAATTGGTAATAAACCAACGGCTGTTAATACTGAATAACGTCCACCAACATCGTCTGGTACTACAAATGTTTCATAACCTTCATTTGTAGCTAATTGTTTTAAAGCGCCTTTTTTCTTATCAGTAGTAGCGAAAATACGTTTTTTAGCTTCTTCTTTACCATATTTATTTTCTACTAATTGTTTAAATAAACGGAAAGCAACTGCTGGTTCAGTTGTTGTTCCTGATTTTGAAATGACGTTTACAGAAAAATCTTTATCTGCTAAATAATCAACTAATTCTTTTGTATAACTAGAAGATAAGTGATTACCTACAAATACAATTTCAGGATAGTCATTATTTGTTCTGAATGAAGAAGTAAGCATTTCAATAGCGGCACGTGCACCTAAATAAGAACCACCGATACCAATAACAACTAATACATCAGAATTGGCTTTAATACGTTTAGAAGCTTCTACAATTCTTGAAAACTCTTCTTTATCATAATCAACAGGAAGATCAACCCAACCAAGGAAATCTTTTCCAGCGCCAGTACCTTCATGTATCGTTTTGTGTAATGTTTTCACGATATCTTTTTGTTGTTCTAATTCATGTTCTCCAAAAAATTCTAAAGTCTTACCATAATCTAATTGAATATGAGTCATCTAAAAAGCCTCCTATGTTTTTACTACTTTAATTCTACTAAGTTTATATTTGCTATTCAATTCACAAGTCTCCTTTTTACTATTAAAAATGAACTTTCAGTGTCATTTCAGTTTCCAAATGTAATCTCTTATCAATACAATATGCATTTTTCTAAAAATTTAATAACTTTAATAATTCTTTTATATCAGCATATATTAAAGATAATATTGAAAACACCTCATCTATTAAATGTATATTTATGTAGTTTTATGGTTTATTTTTCATTAGCAGTCTGTTATGATGAATTTATATTAAAATTCTGAAAATAATTTGAGGTGTAAATATGAAAGAGAAAATTGTTTTAGCATATTCTGGAGGATTAGACACAAGCGTAGCAGTACAATGGTTAATAGATAAGGGTTACGATGTTGTAGCATGTTGTTTAGATGTTGGAGAAGGAAAAGACTTAGATGTTGTACATGAAAAAGCGTTAAAAATGGGCGCAGTAGAATGTCATATTATTGATGCTACAAAGGAATTTAGTGATGATTATGTAAGTTATGCTATTAAAGGTAATTTAATGTATGAAAATGCATATCCATTAGTATCAGCATTATCACGTCCACTAATTTCTAAAAAGTTAGTAGAAATTGCTGAAAAAACAAATTCAGTCGGTATTGCTCATGGATGTACTGGTAAAGGTAATGACCAAGTACGTTTCGAAGTCGCAATTAAAGCACTTAATCCAAAACTAAAAGCATTTGCACCTGTAAGAGAATGGGCATGGAGTCGTGAAGAAGAAATTGATTATGCAATCAAACATAATATTCCAGTATCAATTAATCATGATTCTCCTTACTCAATTGATCAAAATTTATGGGGTAGAGCTAACGAGTGCGGTATCTTAGAAGATCCTTATGCTGCCCCACCTGAAGATGCATTTGATTTAACGAATGCACTTGAAAATACACCTGATGAATCCGACGAAATTATTCTTTCATTTAAAAATGGTATACCTGTTCAAATAGATGGCAAAGATTATGATTTAGACGATTTAATCCTTTATTTAAATCAATTAGCTGGTAAACATGGTATTGGTAGAATTGACCATGTTGAAAATAGATTAGTCGGCATAAAATCAAGAGAGATTTATGAAACACCTGGTGCAGAAGTGATTTTAAAAGCTCATAAAGCACTTGAAACAATTACTTTAACTAAAGACGTTGCACACTTTAAACCAGTGATTGAAAAGCAATTTTCTGAACAAGTATATAATGGTTTATGGTTCTCACCTTTAACTGATAGCCTAAAACAATTTATTGACAGTACACAACAATATGTCGAAGGAGATGTAAGAGTTAAATTATTCAAAGGCAATGCTATCGTAAATGGTAGACAATCACCTTATACTTTATACGATGAAAAGTTAGCTACTTATACAAAAGAAGATGCGTTTAATCAAGAAGCAGCTGTCGGATTTATCGATATTTATGGTTTACCAACGCAAGTTAATTCTATGTTACATGGAGGCTACAGTAATGAGTAAAAAAGCTTGGGGAGGAAGATTCGAAGCTCAACCAGAAGATTGGGTTGATGACTTTAATGCATCAATTGATTTCGACAAAAATTTAATAGACCAAGATATTCAAGGTAGCATTGCACATGCAACAATGCTCGCTAATCAACATATTATTAGTCAAGATGATGCCAAAACCATTATAGAAGGCTTAAAAGAAATCCAAGTAGATGCGCATCAAAATAAAATTGAATTTAAAGCATCGCTAGAAGACATTCATTTAAACATTGAACATGAGCTAATTCAACGTGTAGGAGAAGTTGGCGGTAAACTTCATACTGGTAGAAGCAGAAATGATCAAGTCGCTACTGATATGCATTTATACACTAAAGAAGAAGTTCTAGAAATTATTGAATTAATTAAATCATTGCAGCAAACGATATTAAAAATTGCTAATACCCATATAGACACAATTATGCCAGGTTATACGCACTTACAACGTGCTCAGCCGATATCTTTCGCGCATCATATTATGACTTATTTTTGGATGTTAGAGCGTGATAAATCTCGATTCCAAGATAGCATCAAAAGAATCGACATCTCCCCTCTTGGTGCTGCAGCATTAAGCGGAACAACACATCCTATTGATCGTCACGAAACACAATCACTGCTTAATTTTAGTGCTATATATGAAAATAGTTTAGATGCTGTCAGTGATCGTGACTATATTGTCGAAACACTGCATAATATTTCATTAACTATGGTTCATTTATCAAGATTTTCTGAAGAAATTATTTTCTGGTCCACTGATGAAGCAAAATTCATTACGTTATCAGACGCTTTTTCTACTGGTTCGTCTATTATGCCTCAAAAGAAAAATCCAGATATGGCAGAATTAATTAGAGGTAAGGTGGGTCGTACAACAGGTCATTTAATGAGTATGTTAGTTACACTTAAAGGCCTACCATTAGCTTATAATAAGGATATGCAAGAAGATAAAGAAGGTTTATTCGATGCTATCCATACAATTAAAGGTTCACTCAAAATTTTCGATGGCATGTTAGATACGATGACTGTTAATACTGATCGTCTTAATGAAACAGTTACAAAAGACTTTTCAAATGCAACAGAATTAGCTGATTATCTTGTAAGTAAAAATGTACCATTTAGAACTGCACATGAGATTGTTGGAAAAATTGTATTAGATTGTATTAATAACGGTATTTATTTACTCGATGTGCCTTTAACAGATTATCAATCCTATCACCAGAGTATAGAATCTGATATTTATGATTATCTAAAACCAGAAAATTGTTTAAAACGACGTAAAAGTTATGGTTCGACTGGTCAAGATGCAGTTAAACATCAACTATCAGTTGCTGAAAAATTATTAAAATCATAAGTTATTTTGTAGGAAGTCGTTCAGAATTATAAAGTTTTAGCCTGAGACATTGCTTTGTTTTAGGCTTTTTCATTTTGCGTAGACACCACTTTTTTATATTTATACTTAATAGTTTACCAACTTTTAAAAATAAACATTATATTGTTATACAACTTATAGTATAATTGATAAGTATTTTAAAATTATTGGAAAGGTCATATTATGTATAAATTTCTAAAAGCTGTCTTATTATTTATTTTAGTATCTACAATTTGTGTATTTATTTATTCAAAGTTTCAACCAACAATTGATGCAAAAAGTTCTAAAAAACATTGGTTATCCAACCCTACAAACGAAAAATTTGTAACTATCGCTCATAGAGGTGCAAGTGGTTATGCACCTGAACATACTTTTAATTCTTACGATAAAAGCCATAAAGAAATTGGTGCTTCATATATCGAAATTGATTTACAAAGAACGAAAGATGGACAACTTATAGCTATGCATGATGACTCAGTAGATCGTACAACCAATGGGTATGGTAAAGTAAAAAATTTAAACTTATATCAAATAAAGCAATTAGATGCTGGAAGTTGGTTTAATAAAGCAAATCCTAAATTAGCTAAATCAGAATATATAAATGCCAAAGTCCCTACTTTAAATGAGATACTTACTCGCTATGGTAACAAAGCAAATTATTACATCGAAACAAAATCTCCTGATGTTTATCCTGGAATGGAATCTCAACTATTACAAACACTTAAACAGCATGGTTTATTATCCAAGACATCTTTAAAAAACGGTCACGTTATGATTCAATCATTTTCTGAAGAAAGTTTGACAAAAATACACAAGTCTAATCAAAATGTTCCCCTAGTTAGATTAATCAAAAAGCATCAGCTACAACATTTAACAGATAAAGATCTTAAACATATTAAAAGTTATGCAACTGTAATTAGTCCTGAATTCAGTGACTTAACTCGTTCTAATACTTCTCACATCAAAGATTTAGGATTTCTTATCCACCCATTTACTGTTAATGAAACTGCAGATATGAAAAGATTAAATGGCTATGGTATTGACGGTGTTTTCACCAATTATCCAGATAAATACAAAAAGGTATCACATTAATTTATTACAAAGGGAGCGGGACAGAAATAATATTTTCTCAAAATTTATGTCGTTGTCCCACCCCGGCAAGGTTGACTAGAGTTGAAAAAAGCTTGATACAAGTGCATTTTCAATTCAGTCAACTACTGCCTATATATAATTGTAGCCTGAGACATTGATTTATGTCCCAGGCTGTTTTTATGTAAAATTACAGTTAAACTTTAATGATATTTTGAAGAATGTATTAATTTTTTTAGAGTTAATTAATTATTCAGTAAATTCTATTTCTAGTATTTGGAAATATTGTCATGATAGTGATAACACACTTATTGAAAGGATGTTATTACGATGAAAATAAACAAATGGGTTTTCGCAAGTGTTGCAACTGTATCTTTATTAGGTATAGCTAATCCTGTATATGCAAGCGGTAATGGACAAACTAATAATGGTCAATATGATCAGCAATCCACACAGTCCTCTTCAAATCAAAATCAATCAACAAATTGGCAAAAAAACCTAACCGGAGAAGCACATACTACAATTGCGCATAGAGGTGCAAGCGGATATGCACCCGAACATACATTCAATTCATATGATAAAAGTCATAGAGAATTAGGTGCTTCATACATAGAAATTGATTTACAAAGAACGAAAGATGGGCATCTTGTAGCTATGCATGATGAAACTGTTGATCGTACTACAAATGGACATGGTCGTGTTGAAGATTATACTTTAGACGAATTAAAGAAACTTGATGCTGGTAGTTGGTTCAATAAACAACACCCTAATTTAGCTAAATCAGAGTATAAAAATGCTAAAGTTCCTACTTTAGATGAAATTTTAAGTCGCTATGGTAAAAATGCTAATTATTATATAGAAACAAAATCACCAGATGTCTATCCAGGTATGGAAAATCAATTAATTCAATCATTAAATAAACATGGTATGCTGACAAATCAATCCCTTAAAAATGGTCACGTCATAGTTCAATCATTTTCTGAACCGAGTTTACAAAAAATGAAACAATTAAGTCCTAATATCCCATTAATTCGTTTATTAGATAAAGGAGAACTAACATCTCAAACTGAATCAGACTTAAAACGAATCAAATCATATGCTATTGGTGTAGGACCAGAATATACAGATTTAAACGAAAACAATACAAAACATTTAAAAGATTTAGGTTTCCTCATTCATCCATTTACTGTTAATAACGAAACAGATATGCAACGTCTAAATGATTATGGTGTTGATGGTGTGTTTACCAACTATGCTGATAAATATAAAAATATAAGTCACGAATGAAATATATGAAGAATATAGGGTATATATTAATAATATTCATATATTAAAAAGGCAGTGAAAAAATGGCAACAAGCGAAGAAACATTAAATCAATTTTTGGATCATTTAAAAGACGATCATATTACTACTCGTAAAATGATGGGAGAATATATTATATATTATGATAAGGCAGTCGTTGGCGGTTTGTATGACAATCGTTTACTAGTTAAAGCTACAAATTCTTCACTAAGTACATTACCTAATTATGAATTAGTAGAGCCTTATCCTAATGCCAAAAAAATGATACATTATCCTTTTACGGAAGATAGCGATATGATTTTAAAAGTTTTATCCCAAATTAAAAAGGATTTAACATAATTAATCAAAAAAACATTCACTCAATTGTCTTTGAGTGAATGTTTTAATTTAATTTAAAATTATAACAATTTGTGTTTATGCCCAACCACGGTAACGTGCAGCTTCAGCAGTACGTTTAATACCAACGATATAGGCTGCTAAACGCATATCAATTTTTCTATTTTGTGATAATTCATAAATAGTATCAAATGCTGTGATTAATTTTTCACGTAGTTTTTCATTAACTTCTTCTTCTGTCCAGTAATAACCTTGATTATTTTGAACCCATTCGAAGTAAGAAACTGTTACACCACCAGCACTTGCTAACACGTCTGGTACTAATAATACACCACGTTCAGTTAAAATACGTGTTGCTTCTGGAGTAGTTGGACCATTTGCTGCTTCAACTACGATACTTGCTTTAATGTCATTAGCATTATCTTCAGTAATTTGGTTTGAAATTGCAGCTGGAACTAAAATATCGCAATCTAATTCAAATAATTCTTTATTTGAGATTGTTTCTTCAAATAGATTAGTAACAGTACCGAAACTATCTCTTCTATCTAATAGATAATCTATATCTAAACCATTAGGGTCATGTAGCGCGCCATAAGCATCTGAAATACCTACTACTTTAGCACCTAAATCATATAAGAATTTTGCTAAGAAACTACCAGCATTACCAAAACCTTGGATAACAACTTTAGCATCTTTAATATCCATACCTTTACGTTTAGCTGCTTGTTCGATACCTATAACTACGCCTAATGCAGTTGAGCGGTCACGACCTTCAGAGCCACCTAATACAATTGGTTTACCAGTGATAAATCCAGGTGAATTGAATTTATCTAACGCACTATATTCATCCATCATCCAAGCCATAATTTGTGAGTTTGTAAATACGTCTGGTGCTGGAATATCTTTGTTCGGCCCTACAAATTGTGAGATAGCTCTAACATAGCCGCGTGATAAGCGTTCTACTTCGTGAATACTCATTTGACGAGGGTCACAAACGATTCCGCCTTTACCACCGCCGTATGGTAAATTAACAATACCGCATTTTAATGTCATCCACATTGATAAAGCTTTAACTTCTTCTTCATCAACATCTGGGTGGAAACGTACGCCCCCTTTAGTTGGACCTACAGCATCATTGTGTTGTGCACGATATCCAGTAAATGTTTGAACAGTTCCATCGTCCATACGAACTGGTATACGTACTTGTAACATTCTTAGTGGTTCTTTGATAAGGTCGTACATACCCTCATCAAAACCTAATTTATGCAAAGCTTCTTTAATAATTCCTTGAGTAGAAGTCACTAAATTATTATTCTCAGTCATGATCCTTTTCGCCTCTTTTTTAACTAATGATTTCGCTTTCATTCATTATTGTAACACAACTTTATCCTTTTTAAAGGGGTTACAAAATGATTGTTACAACTTTTTGAACTTATTGAAATACTTGTTTAATTTTTTCAATAGCAATGTCTAATTCTTCTTTAGTAATCACAAGTGGTGGTGCAAATCGAATAACTGTTTCATGTGTTTCTTTACATAATAAACCTAATTCTTTCAATGATTCACAGTATGGTCTTGCATTTTCAGTTAACTCGATTCCGATAAATAATCCACGTCCGCGTACTTCTTTGATAGATGGATGTTCAATTTTTTGTAATTCTGATTTAAAGTATTCACCTAGTTCTAATGAACGACCAGGTAAGTCTTCATCTACAATGACATCTAAAGCTGCTAATGACACAGCACATGCTAATGGATTACCACCGAATGTTGATCCGTGAGAACCTGGTGTAAATACATCTAACACTTCTTTGTCAGCTAATACAACAGAGATTGGTAATACACCGCCGCCTAATGCTTTCCCTAAAATATAAACATCTGGTTTAACATTATCCCAATCAGTAGCAAATAGTTTACCAGAACGACCTAAGCCAGCTTGAATTTCGTCGGCAATAAATAAAATATTGTGTTCATCACAAAGTTCTCTTATAGCTTTTAAATAACCTTCTGGAGGAACATTAATACCAGCTTCACCTTGAATTGGTTCAACTAAAATAGCTGCAGTATTGTCAGTAATAGCTGCTTTTAATTTTTCAACATCACCAAAATCAACTTTGCGGAAACCATCAAGTAATGGACCATATCCTCTTTGATATTCTGCTTCAGATGATAATGATACTGGAGCCATTGTACGACCATGGAAATTACCATTAAATGCAATAATTTCAGCTTGGTTTGGTTCGATACCTTTTACATCGTAAGCCCAACGACGTGCTGCTTTTAATGCTGTTTCAACAGCTTCAGCACCTGTGTTCATTGGTAATGCCTTTTCTTTACCTGATAATTCACAAATTTTCTTATACCATTCGCCTAAATTATCACTGTGAAAAGCACGTGATACTAAAGTGACCTTTTCAGCTTGGTCTTTAAGTGCTTGAATAATTTTAGGATGTCTATGACCTTGGTTTACTGCTGAATAAGCAGATAACATGTCCATATATTTATTACCTTCAGGATCTGTCACCCATACACCTTCCGCTTCTGAAATTACAATCGGCAGTGGCACATAGTTGTGAGCTCCATAATGATTTGTTAATTCAATGATTTCTTCTGACTTAGTCATAATATCTCCCCTTTGTTTAATAAATATTAAAGCTAATTACCAATATCATAACTGATTTTTACCGGCTCTCAAACTGTTTATACAAATATATTTCAAAATTTTCTAATTATAAAGATTAGTTGAGATTTTCTATTAAAATGCTCAAGAAAATAGGATCAACTTTTAGTTTTGAAAGCCCTTACAAATATAATGACACAAGCCTACTATGTTGTACAAGTAAAAGTTTAAAAATTCATCATTATATATAATTTTAAGTTTTAAAAACATTGTGATATCAGTATTATTAGTATATTTTTCATCTGAAAAATTATGATAATTTTCTTTTTGTTTCTATATAAAAAACTAGGATGATATCAATTGGTTTTTGATATCATCCTAGTCATTTAAATATTATTTATCTTTTCTTGGTAATGGATAAAAGCCTTTATTAAATTGTTCCCATAAATTTGGTGGTAATTCATGATTATCTTCACGTTCAGGATCAAAGTTATTAATAATTTCTGATTCTCGACCTTCTTCAATTTTACTTACAAAGTTATAATCTAGAAGTATCTCACGACCTAGTGCAACTAATTCTACACCTACATCTTCAATAGCATTTAAAGCATCATCTGCTGTAAATACTGAACCTATTCCTATTAAAGGCATACGTCCATTAATCCATTTATGAATTAATTTAAGTCTATTTTGTCCTTCGTATTGACCTTCACGTGTTTTAGAATAAACGTCCATAAGAGATACATGTATATAATCAATATCTTTTTTAGTAATTGAATTAATTAATTCTTCTGTGATATCCATTGTAATACCAGGAGATTCTGCTTCTTCTGGTGATAAGCGATAACCTACGATAAAGTCATCTGAAGCATGTTCTTTTTTAGCTTTTAAAACTTCATCAATAACAGCATTAGGGAATTTTAAGTTTTCTGCCCAAACATCGTTTCTTCTATTATAGTAAGGAGAAACGAATTGATGAATTAAATAGTGGTTAGCACCATGTATTTCCACACCATCAAATCCTGCTTCAATAACACGTCTTGTTGCTTCACCAAAATCTTTAATAGTTTGTTCAATTTCCTCAGCGCTCATTTCTCTCGCGTCATGTTCTTCTTGTTGTCCAAAACTTTTTAATGAGATTGGGCTTGGTGCAACGACATCACCATTAGGTGTTAAATTAGGCAAAGCTTGTGCACCACCATGATGTATTTGAACTAATGCTTTTGCACCATTCTTTTTCATTGCTTGTGCTAATTGTTTTAGTCCTTCTATATCAGAGTCATGTGCTACTGAAGGTTGTCCAGGGAATGCTTTACCCACATCATTTACATTACTAGCTGCATTAATTACAAGTCCTACATCTTTAGAACGTTTTTCAATATAAGGTAATTCAACATCAGAAATGGTTCCATCATCGTTTGAAGAAACATGTGTTAATGGCGCTAAAACAAAACGATTTTTTAGTTCTACACCATTACGTAATGTTACACTCTCAAACAATCGATTATATTTACTGTTCATATATTTAACCTCCACATTTAATAATACATGCGACTATATCACGAAATATATGTACGCTCTATTTTTTTGCTTACAGTCATACACAAAACTTTTCAGTTTATTCATACTATGATTTTTAAGTTGTACTATTTATCAAATACAAAATAAAAACGATAACTTCCAATATTTATTGGAAATTATCGTTTCTATAAGTTCTCTATACTTTTGAAATATAAAGAATTTAAATTACGTCAATTTAATCTTGACGTATAGTACGTTTAGACCGTTTGATCCAGACCGGTAAGCGTTCTTCAAGTGTTTGAAACCCATACTTTTCTGTTTCTTTTATCTCATCTAGCACCGACTGTTTTTCTTTCTTACGTTCATAATTTTTAAAGTAATCGTTATCTTTAAGTGACAAGTTAAGTTTGCCTTCATTATCAATAGATAAAATCTTTGCTTTTACTACTTGTCCCTCAGATAGAAATTTCTTCAAGTTATGGACATAATCATCCATGATTTCTGAAATATGGATAAGTCCTTCAGTATGGTCAGGGGCCTCAACAAATGCGCCATACGGTTGAATACCAGTCACACGTACCTTAATATGTTGACCTTCTTTATAGTGATTATTCAACTTGATAACCCCTTATTTCGTTTTCTTAACACTATTATCATAGCATAAAACAAATTAAGGGACTAACTATAACGTTGAATTTTTTGAATTATTTTGCAATAAATATAACAAAATATAAATCAATAGCTTTTCACATAGTAAAACAAATTATCCCTCAGAATTTTTAATATCGTTTAACTCCTAAGAATAACTATTAAAAAATCACGATAACAGGTAATCAACCTACTATCGTGATTTTTAATTTATATTTAATTCTCACGCGATGCTTTTTGACTTTTTCAAAAAACAATAAGAAGTATCTCGTATTAATTTTTATTCTTCAACGTCTATAGATTCAATAACTACATCGTGAACTGGTTTATCTTGTGGACCTACTTTAGTGTTAGCAATATCTTCTAACGTAGATTCCCCTTCAATAATTTGTCCGAATACTGTATGTTTTTGGTCCAACCATGGTGTTCCACCATTTTCACCATATGCTTTAACGATAGGTTCTGGCCAACCACCATCAGCTAGTTGACTTAACATATTTTGAGGAACTTCTTTCATTTGAACAATGAAAAATTGTGATCCATTTGTATTTGGACCAGCATTTGCCATTGATAAAGCACCATAAAGGTTAAATGCTTCTAATGAAAACTCGTCTTCGAATGCACCGCCATAAATACTTTCTCCACCCATACCAGTTGCTGTTGGGTCACCGCCTTGTACCATAAAGTCATTGATGACACGGTGGAAAGTCACACCATTGTAGTAACCATTTTTAGCATGTGTAACAAAGTTTTCAACTGTTTTAGGTGCAATGTTAGGGAATAACTTAAATGTCATATCACCTTTATTAGTATGCATTACAATTTTAATTTCATCTTCTTGAATCTCTTTATTTAACTGAGGATAGTTCGTCATTAAAATTCTCCATTCATGTTATGATATATGTATATATTAACATATTTGAAAGGAAGTAATATAGAATGTTATATCGATTTTCTCACAAGACTGGAAGTTATGGCGTTTCCATAAAAGAGGAAGATGATGATCAAGTCTTAGTTCAAGTCGAACAAGTGATCAAACATCCTAAACAGGGTGATTTACATTCACCAAATGAATCAGAAGATGTATTCTTTCATGAACGTAGAGCATTAAGTCACTTTGAAAAGAGATATGCTAAGCGTTCACAATTACGTGACTTTAATGTTGAAAAAATGTCATATGAGGAATCATTACAACAAGCCATTTCCAATTTAGAAGAACAACTTAAAGAAAAGAATGATGCCCACGCGAAACGTTCATTGCAAAATTTAGAGCAACTTAAACATGATTATTCAATTCAATACAAACAAAAATTTTATTAAAAATGACGTGTTTCTTCATATTTAAAAGCGATTGAAATACAGTGATTTCAAGCAGTATCACGTTTTTCAGAATGATATGATTCATGTATAATAAATATCATAAACATTTTTAAAGGAGGACAATTTAGTGAGTTTGTTACATATTGCGGTACTATTACCGTTAATATTTGCACTCATTATCCCAATCTTATATAGATTCTTTAAAAGAATTCACATAGGTTGGTTCGTGTTACCTGTCCCCGTCGTCTTATTTATATATTTCTTAACTTTTATTACGACTACTATGTCAGGTAATACCGTAATGAAAATTTTTAAGTGGATGCCACATGTCGGTATGAATTTTAATCTTTATGTAGATGGATTAGGATTATTATTTAGTTTACTGATAACGGGTGTCGGCAGTTTAGTTGTCTTATACTCCATTGGTTATTTAAGCCAATCAGAACAATTAGGGAATTTTTACTGTTATTTATTACTTTTCATGGGTGCAATGTTAGGCGTTGTACTTTCAGATAACCTTATCGTTTTATATTTATTCTGGGAGTTAACTTCGTTTTCAAGTTTTTTACTTATTTCATTTTGGAGAGACAAGCAAGCTTCCATTTATGGCGCTCAAAAGTCTTTAATCATTACTGTTTTTGGAGGACTAAGTTTACTAGGCGGTATTATTTTACTTTCTATTTCTGCAGATTCGCTAAGTATTCGTTATATTATTCAGCATGTAGCTGATATACAAAGTAGTCCTTTCTTTATCTTAGCAATGATTTTTGTACTAATTGGTGCGTTTACTAAATCAGCACAAGTTCCCTTTTACATATGGTTACCAGATGCAATGGAAGCACCTACACCTGTAAGTGCTTATTTACATTCTGCAACGATGGTAAAAGCTGGTTTATATTTAATAGCTAGAATGACTCCTATTTTCGCAGTGTCACAAGGATGGATTTGGACAGTTACTCTAGTTGGATTAATTACCTTGTTTTGGGCATCATTAAACGCTACGAAACAGCAAGATCTCAAAGGGATTTTAGCATTTTCTACTGTGTCACAACTGGGAATGATTATGTCTATGCTAGGTATTGGTGCTGTAAGCTATCACTTTGAAGGTCAGGATAGTCAATTATATATCGCGGCTTTCACAGCAGCTGCATTTCACTTAATTAACCATGCGACGTTTAAAGGTGCATTGTTTATGATAACTGGTGCAGTCGACCATAGTACGGGTACTCGTGATGTTAGAAAATTAGGCGGTTTATTAACGATTATGCCAATTTCATTCACAATTACAGTGATTACTTCTTTAAGTATGGCTGGCATACCCCCATTCAATGGCTTTTTATCAAAAGAAAAATTCATTGAATCCGTTATTGAATTAACGCATGCAAATACCATGAGTTTAAATACAATAGGTATTATCTTTCCAATATTAGCTATTGTTGGTAGTATCTTTACTTTTGTATATTCAATTAAATTTATTATGCATATATTCTTTGGACAATATAAACCAAATCAATTACCTCATAAAGCTCATGAAGCATCGATATTAATGCTTATTTCGCCTGCTATATTAGCAATATTAGTTATTGTATTTGGTTTATTCCCAGGAATTTTAACACAATCAATCATAGAACCAGCAACAGCTTCAATGAGTCAAACTTCTCAAGTGAGTGCTGAGTTCCATTTATTCCATGGTATAACTCCAGCATTTATCACTACAATTTGTATTTATATCGTAGGAATTTTATTAATTTTAACGTTTGCTTATTGGATTAAATTATTACAGGCACAACCTAAACAAATTACTTTTAATTATTGGTACGACGGTTTAGGAAAATATATCCCAACTTATTCTAAAAATATGACTAATAGTTATGTGACTGGCTCTGCTAGAAATAATCTGGTCATTATCTTTGGCTTATTAATATTATTAACAACTGTTGTATTACTTAGCGTGCCATTTACTATTAATTTCAAAAATGTTAGTCATATTAGAATTTTTGAAGTTGGAATTATCGCTTTACTTGTTATAGCAGCATTTTTAATTATATTTGCTAAATCTCGTTTGTTTAGCATTATTATGTTAAGTGCAGTGGGTTATTCAGTATCTGTGCTATTCATATTCTTTAAAGCACCTGACTTAGCCCTTACACAATTTGTCGTAGAATCAATTTCTACTGCATTATTTTTACTATGTTTTTATTTCTTACCTAATCTTAACCGTTACAACGAAACACGTTCATTTAAAGTAACAAATGCATTAATCTCAGCAGGAATTGGACTTGTCGTGATTATTTTAGGATTAATTGCATATGGTAACCGACACTTTGAATCTATTACTCATTACTATCAAGACCATGTCTATGATCTTGCTTCTGGTAAGAATATGGTCAATGTCATATTAGTCGATTTCCGTGGTATGGATACGTTATTTGAATCATCAGTATTAGGTATTGCAGGATTAGGCATTTATACAATGATTAAACTGCGCAAAAAGCATCAACGTCATACAGAAACGAGTGAGGTGAAACGTCATGAACAGACAGAAAAATGATTTAATGTTTCAATATACAGCTGTCATTATTTTCTTCATGATTATGATGTTTGGTTTTTCTTTATTCCTTGCAGGTCATTATACTCCTGGTGGCGGCTTTGTCGGTGGTTTATTATTTTCTAGTGCCTTAGTTATCATTACTATCGCATTTGATATTAAAACGATGCGAAAAATTTTCCCTATAGATTTTAAAATACTTATAGGTATTGGGTTATTATTTTGTGTTGGTACACCAATGGCTAGTTGGTTTATGTCTAATAACTTTTTCACACATGTTACTTTTGATATTCCGCTTCCATTGTTACAACCAATGCATATGACAACCGCTGTATTCTTTGACTTTGGTGTTTTATGTGCAGTCGTAGGAACTGTAATGACTATTATTTTATCGATTGGAGAGAACGAATAGTGGAGATTATTATGATATTTGTTAGTGGCATACTTACAGCAATCAGCGTCTATCTCGTTTTATCTAAAAGTTTGATACGAATCATTATGGGAACTACGCTACTAACACACGCAGCAAATTTATTTCTAATTACTATGGGTGGATTAAAACATGGCGCATCACCTATCCACGAAAAAGGAATTCATAGCTATGTTGATCCAATCCCTCAAGCACTTATATTAACAGCTATCGTTATCGCATTTGCTACTACGGCTTTCTTTTTAGTACTAGCCTTTAGAACATACAAAGAGTTAGGTACTGATAACGTGGAAAGTATGAAAGGAGTTCCAGAAGATGTCAGAGAGTAATATGCTAGCCCTTACTTTAGTTGTACCTATTCTAACGGCAATATTACTCGTCTTTATTGGAAAACGACCATATATAAAACGTTATGTCGCTTTAGCAGGTACAATGATTACTTTAGTTATATCTATTATTAATTTGTATAATGTATTAAAAAATGGACCTATTAAATTGGAATTAGGCTCATGGAAAGCACCTTACAGTATTGTATTTGTATTAGATACTTTTAGTGCATTACTAATTATTACAAGTATTATTATTACTGCACTCATCATTCTATATTCTTATAATTCGATTGGTGTTGACCGAGAAAGATTCTATTATTATTTCACTGTAATGTTCATGCTTATAGGTATTATTGGTGCCTTTACAACAGGAGATATATTTAACTTATTTGTATTTTTTGAAGTATTCTTAATGTCTTCATATTGCCTTTTAGTTATTGGCACTACAAAAATACAACTACAAGAAACGATTAAATATGTATTAGTTAATGTTGTTTCTTCATCATTCTTTGTTATGGGTGTCGCTATTTTATATTCAGTTGTCGGAACTTTAAACTTGGCACACATCAGTCAACGTTTGAATGAATTATCAGCACATGAAAGTGGCTTAGTAAATATTGTATTTATACTATTCATTTTCGTCTTTGCTACTAAAGCTGGCGTCTTCCCAATGTATGTATGGTTACCTGGTGCTTACTATGCACCACCGTTTGCTATTATGGCATTCTTTGGTGCTTTACTTACAAAAGTAGGCGTATATGCCATTGCCAGAACATTAAGTTTATTCTTTAATAGTTCAGTAGGTTTTTCTAACTATGTCATATTATTCTTAGCGCTATTAACAATTATTTTTGGTTGTGTTGGCGCAGTATCCTACTATGATACGAAAAAAATCATTTTATATAATATCATGATTGCAGTAGGCGTTATTTTAGTCGGTGTTGCTATGATGAATGAAACGGGCATGATTGGTGCTATTTACTACACTATTCATGATATGTTAGTTAAAACATCCCTTTTCTTCTTAATAGGTGTCATGTATAAAATTACAAAAACTACGGATTTACGTCAATTTGGTGGACTAATTAAACGTTATCCTGTTCTTGGTTGGACATTCTTTATAGCTTCGTTAAGTTTGGCAGGTATACCGCCACTTAGTGGTTTTTACGGTAAATTGTATATCGTAAAAGCTACATTTGAAAAAGGATTTTATTTAACAGGTATCGTAGTATTAATCTCTAGTTTAGTAGTTTTATATTCTGTTATAAGAATCTTCTTAAAAGGATTCTTCGGAACACCTAAAGGATATGATATATCAACTAAAGTAAATAGTTATGGTTTAATTACTGTTTCAGTGATTGCTGTTGCCATTACTGTATTATTTGGATTATCAGCGGATGTCCTATACCCAATTATTAAAGATGGCGCAGAAACATTCTATGATCCAAGCGTATATATTAATAGTGTATTAGGAGGTAAATAATGATGGCAGTCCAAATTGTTGTTAATTTATTAGTTTCAATTGTGTGGTTACTCATTTCAGATAGCTATACATTAAACAATTTCGTATTAGGTTATTTATTTGGTCTCATATTGGTTTATCTCCTTCATCGCGTAATGCCAGGAAAGTTTTACTTAATTCGTATATATAGAATGATTCGATTAGTCTTTATTTTCTTATTAGAATTAATAAAAGCTAATCTAGATGTCTTAAAAATCATCTTAAAGCCACAAATCACTAATAAGCCGGGATTCTTTGTATATCCAACAGATTTGAAGACAGACTGGCAAATAGTGTTACTTTCCAATTTAATTACATTAACACCTGGGACTGTAGTTCTTGGTATTAGTGATGATCGTACCAAAATCTATATACATGCTATTGACTTTAGTACAACCGAAGAAGAAATTGAAGGAATAAAATTTTCTTTAGAAAAAGTTGTTAGAGAGGTGGGCGAAGAACAATGACAATTAAAACAATAATTATTATTGCATTAGTCATAGTCGTTTTATCTATGTTGGCTATGCTAGTTAGAGTTATTTTAGGACCCTCTCTAGCAGATAGAGTAGTTGCATTAGATGCCTTGGGCCTACAACTAATGGCCGTTATTGCACTCTTCAGTATTTTAATGAATATTAAATATATGATTGTAGTTATTTTATTAGTAGGTATTTTAGCCTTCTTAGGTACAGCCGTTTTCTCAAAATTCATGGATAAAGGTAAGGTGATAGAACATGATAGAAACGATAGTCATTAGTATTTCTCTTATCTTAATCATTATTGGAGCAATCATCAGTGCTGTAGCTGCTATTGGTTTATTAAGACTTGAAGATATCTATTCTCGTGCACACGCTGCTGGTAAAGCCGCTACATTGGGAGCAATGAGTTTATTAATGGGAGCATTTTTATATTTTATTGGTACTGAAGGTTATACAAACATGCAATTAATCATTGGTATTATCTTCGTCTTAATTACTGGCCCCCTATCAAGTCACATGATAATGAAAGCAGCTTATAATACAAATACACCTTATAGTAAAAATACTAAAGTTGACGAAATTAAAGAAGATTTAAAAGATAAAAAATTATAAATATTATTTGAAAAGGACCAATCGATAAAATCATACTTCGATTGGTCTTTTTAATAATCATTGATACTATTCTAGATTTGGGTAACTTTATCATTCACTACATCTATATCGAATCCTAAATCCTTTAACATATCATAATCTAATTGATTAGGTTGGCCACCTGTTATTAAGTAATCACCTACAAATATAGAATTAGCAGCTTGTAACGCTAATGGCTGTAATGAACGTAAGTTAACTTCTCTTCCACCTGCAATTCGTATTTCTTTAGTTGGATTAATTAATCTAAACATTGAAATGATACGCAAACATTTCATTGGTGTTAATTCGTCCATATTTCCAAATTTAGTTCCCTTTATTGGATGTAAAAAATTTATGGGAATACTATCTGCATCAATCGCTTTGAGTGCTAAAGCCATATCTATAATATCCTCATTCGTTTCACCCATACCGCATATAACTCCAGAACAAGGTGAAATCTGGTTTGCTTTCATAACCTCAATAGTATTAACTCGATCTTCATATGTATGTGTAGTTACCACGTTATCATGATAACGTTCACTTGTATTAATATTGTGATTATAGCGGTCTACGCCTGCTTCTTTTAATTGTGAAGCTTGCTCTTCATTGGTTAAACCTAAGCATGCACATATTTTAAGTTGTGGATGTATAGTTTTAATTTCTTGTACGGTATCACAAATATGTTTAACTTCTTTATCACTAGGATCTCTACCACTCATAACAATACAATACGTTCCTATCTGATTTTCATAAGCCACTTTTGCCCCTGCTTTTATTTTCTCCTTATCAACTAAACCATATCTTTGCTTTTGTTTCATTTCTCTAGATTGCCCACAATAACCACAATCTTCAGGACATATACCACTTTTAGCATTAAGTATCATATTTAATTTTACTTTTTTACCATAGTAATGTTTTCTAACGATATATGCTTCATGTAATAACTCCAATGTATCTATTCTGTCGCTTTCGAAGATACTTAGCCATTCTTTTTTAGTAAAATTGTCTTCTTTCATAACTCTTTCTGATAATTTCATTCAATTTTCCCCCTATTATCATAAAATAAATCTTCTTTATATATATATGAGAATCTAAATACTATTCTATTATAATGTAAACTAATTTATTTTAAAAGTTTACATTATAGCTATGGATTATTATTGTCATGAAATTGTATTAGAAGTAGAAGTGTGCTATAATTTTTAAATCGTAATAATTACGTTTTATATAATAAATTAGAAAGCGAGTTGATAACATGCACTGGACCATTATTGGTGGCGGCATTCAAGGTACAACAATAGCTTTAAAACTAAGACAAGCCGGCTTATCATCTGACGAATTGACAATAATAGACCCTTATCCTTCATTATGTGAACAATTTAATACTTATACTCAACGTATTAGTATGCCATTTTTAAGATCTCCATTTGTACATCATATTCACCCTGAGCCATTTCATTTAAAACAATATGCTAAATTTAATCAATATACAGGTGCTACATACGGTCCTTATAAACGACCACAGCGCGATATGTTTATGCATCATACTCATGAACTTATCCATCAATATCATTTAAATGAGAGTCACTTACAAGGATTTGTTAAACATATAAATCGAAAGCAACATCAATGGCAATTAGAATTGACAAACGGTCAAACCATTCAAACAGAATTTTTAATTATTGCACATGGTTGTAACCATCGCGCGAATATTCCACCTATGTTTCAGCAACAACCCGATGTCCAGCATATTTTCAACGAAGCGGAATCGCAAATAAATATTAATCAAACTTCTCATGTCGTGGGAAGCGGAATATCAGCCGCACATTTGACACTTAAATTAATTAATACTAATCATCAAAGAACAATTCATTTATGGTTAAATAAAGATATTGAAATTCATGATTTTGACGCCGACCCAGGTTGGCTTGGTCCTAAGAATATGAAACATTTCTTAAATATCGAATCTTCACAGGAACGAATGAGAATTATTAAAGCAGAACGTCATAAAGGATCAATGCCTCACGAACTATATCTTCGTATTAAAAAACATGTAAATAATGGTCGTTTAGTTCTTCATAAAAATGAAATTAAAGATATTAAAGATCATCATATCATTACAACTCACAAATCGATTTATTATGACCATATTTTATTAGCTACTGGATTTGAAAATACTGTCATGAATCAACCTATTATCCAAGATTTAATTACTCAATTGAACGCTCCATTAACAAAATGTGGTTTTCCTAACATATCATATGAGTTAGAATGGTTACCTAATTTATTTGTAGCTGGTGGACTAGCAGATTTAGAACTTGGTCCCTTTGGTAGAAATATTATGGGCGGTCGAGAAGCTTCTGAAAGAATCTGTCATGCATATAATCGCATACTAAAAGAAAAAGTATCCTAATAAACAACAAATTACCCCTATAATTGAAATTATATTTCAACTATAGGGGTATATATTATTTATAAATTTATGAGATATATTTTACTTCAAAGCTTTAATTGCCATTGTCCCTCTCATAATACTAATTAGGTTATCGTTTTCATCTTTAATTTCAATATTCCAAACTTGTGTTGATTTACCTTGGTGGATAATAGTAGCTATTGCAATAACCTTTCCTTCTTTTACTGAATGGACATGGTTAGCATTCATTTCTAAACCTAATGGAATATACTGAGTCGTATCTATTAAATTCGCTGCTCCAAGTGAACAGGCAGTTTCTCCTAGGGCCAAACTCGCACCGCCATGTAAATATCCAAATGGTTGTTTCACTTTATCTGTAACTGGCATTGAAATAACTACTTTGCCTTCTTCTTCAATTTCAACATTCATTTCAAATGTTTCTAACAAATTGGTCAACTTAGAACACCCCTTTTTATACTATAATACCATGGCTGCTATCGTACCAAAAATAATCAATGGTATATTATAGAATAAAAAGTTTGGAATACATGTATCTCTAATATGGTCATGTTGTCCATCCATATTAAGTCCTGCTGTTGGACCTAAAGTTGAATCACTAGCTGGTGAACCTGAATCACCTAATGCACTAGCTGTACCTATCAATGCAATTAAAGCCATTGTATCTAAACCAATTGAAGAACCAAATGGAATAAATAATGAAGCAATAATTGGTATCGTCGCAAATGATGAACCGATACCTAGCGTAACGATTAAGCCTATAATATACATAATTACTATACTTAGTAATTTATGATCTCCTGTAATACTTGTTAAACTTTTTACTAAGTTATCTATATCTCCAGTAGCATTCATGACACCAGCAAAACCATTAGCCGTCAATATTACAACACCAATATATGCCATAATTTTGATACCATCTACAAATTGTTCGTCTAATTCGTGCCAACTATATGCACGTGAAATGAAGAATACAAGAACACCTGCTAAAGCACCAAAAATCATTGAATCTGTTAATGTTTGAACAATAAAAGTTGCTAAAATCGCAATGATAGTAACAACTAAAATATATGGTTTTACTTCAGTTACGGTTGCTCTATCATTAATATTTCGCTCTTCATATTTTCTTGGTTTGCGGTAAACAATTAAACCTAAAATTAAACCAACGATATAGCCCATTGAAGGAATTATCATCGCTTTCCAAATCATATTAAACTCGATAGGATGGTGTGCTTTTTGAAAACCACTTTGAATAATTTGATGATATATTTGACCAAAACCATAAGGTATTAAAACATAAGGCCAACATAATCCAAATCCAATGACTAAACCAATGACTCTTCTATCAATATTTAAATCATTGAATAAACTTAATAATGGTGGGATAACAATTGGAATAAATGCAATATGTACAGGTATTAAATTCTGACTCATAATACTCATTGCTAGTAACGCAACGATAATAATTATTTTTACTTTAATTCTTGAAAGTCGACTATTTTCAGAGTGAATTGCATTAATTATTTTTCCAACTAAATAGTCTGTAATACCACTATAGGAAATTAATGCAGCAAATCCTCCTAATAATGAGTAGCTCAATGCGACTTCAGCACCGTCAACAATATTCTTCCCAAATATACTTATAACTTTTTCAACACTCATACCAGACAGTATGCCGCCAACAAGTGCACTAATAAATAAACTTATAACGACATTCAATCTACACAAGCATAAGATAATCATTAATATAACAGCTATAACTACTGCATTTACCATAAGCAAAACCATCCTTTATCACTCTATCGAACTAAAGCGTTTATGGATAATATCATAGCAATTCAATAATATAAAGTCAATATAAAAATAAAACCAATTGCATATTATAATTAACAACAAGAAAGGAGGTTCAAACCTCCTCCCTTAATAAACTAATTCATTGTTTTCAACCATTCTATAATCGTTGGAATCATATAACCGGTTGGTCCCTTTGGTCCTTTATAAGACATTTTATTTATAGTAGCTGGTCCTGCGATATCAAAATGCATATGCGGAATTGATCCACTAAAGTGACTAATAAAGGATGCTGCAAATAAAGCTTTTCCTTGTCCATTCGTATGATTAACTAAATCAGCTACGTCGCTATTTTTTATTAATTGTCTTTCAGTTTGAGTAATAGGCAGCTCAAATACTTGTTCATCAACATTTTTAGCCAATTTTAAAATTTCTTGTAGCTGATTAGAAGCATGTGATTCAAATGCAGCAGCTTTATCTTCACCTAAGGCTACAATAGCTGCACCTGTTAATGTTGCAAAATCTAATATAACTTGTGGCTTAAATTGGGTAGCAAAGGCTACAGCATCACCTAATACTAGTCGCCCTTCTGCATCGGTATTTAGAACTTCAACGGTTTCACCATTAAACGCTGTGTATACATCATCAGGTTTCATAGCTTTTTCATTTATCATGTTTTCAGCTGAAGCAATTACACCAATAATATTGATAGGAAGTGCTAATTGATGAGCAACCTTTATCATTGCAACAACATTAGCTGCACCACACATATCGTATTTCATTGTTTGCATGCCTGTTTTACTTTTAATGCTATAACCACCGGAATCATAAGTAATTCCTTTACCAACTAATGCGATTGGATCTGCATCATCTTGACGACCTTGATAACTTAACGTAATGAGTCTTGGACTATGAATAGAACCTTTTCCTACTGCATGTAATAATCCAAATCCTTCATCTTGTATAGTTTGTCCATCTTTAATCTCAACACTAACTGACGTATCTTTAAATAGCTTATCTACACTTTCGGCAAAATATTGTGGAGTTAAAATATTAGGTGGTATTTGGCTAAAGCCACGTGCTATATTAATTGATTCACCTAAAATTTTACCTTCTTTTATCATTGATTCTATGTCTTCATGTCTTTGATTTACGCTTATATATAAATTAGGTTGATATGGTGAGCGTTTATCAGATCTATAATTATCAAATTGATAAATAGATTGTTCACTTTGTAATCCCAGTGTTTTAGCTATAATACTGTCATTAATATACTTATTTAAAAATGATGATAATATTAACTCCGCTTCAGTAATAAATTCTTGTTTTAAATATTGAAATAAATTTCCCCATATTTTTAAAAAATCCGCATAATTCAATTGTTTGATATTACCTAAGCCTACTGTTATTAATCTTTTAGGTTGTTCTTGAATATATATGATTGAAGTCGCAATTTTTCCAATGCCACCTTGGATAATATGATTTTGCTTTAATGTTTGTAAATCTTCAATTAATGATTGACCATTATAATTTATATTTTCTAATTGATTTATATGTTCAGGGATCCCAACGATAATATTATGTATATCGTTGGGAGTCGTCGAATTAAAGTGAATTTTCATAAGCGTTTCCTCCTTTTTTATTTTGATTCATTTGTAAATCATTTTATATCATTTCAAAATAGAAAAAATGACTATTACTGAAATAACTATTTAGTGTTTTATTTACAAATCATCTTTTCTTAATAAGCATACAAAAAAGCCTCCAAACTATTAAGTAAGGAGGCTTACATTATTATAAAAAGTTAGAATTTACCTTTTTTGAATGCTAGACCTATGCCACCGATTTTGAATACGGCACGAGTGTCGATAACTTTTTTCATGAACGCTGCTTTTTTACCAGTAATATCTTTACCGTAAACAATACCTACACCGTCATGTGAACCTAATGAACATACTGTACCACGGTCAACATATTCAAATTCTTCTTTAGCTTCACCATTTAAGATATGTTTGATGTTTTTAGCAACATGTTCACCTTGTTGCATTGCAATTTGTGCTGTTGTTGGTAATGGACGTTCTTCACCAGCAGGAACGAATGCAGAACAGTCACCAATAACAAAGATATCGTCATGACCTGCAATTGTAAGATCTTGGTTAGTAACAATACGACCACGTTTAACGCCTTCGAAAGATTCTTCCATTAAGTGGCTTCCACGTACACCTGCAGCCCAAACTGAAGTGCCTGCTTCTAATTGTTGTTTTTCACCATTGATTTCAACAACAAATCCTTTTTCATTACATGCAACGATTGGTGTAGCGATTTTGAATTCAACGCCACGGTTTTCTAAGTAGTTTACTGCATGATTAACTAAGTCATCTGAGAACATTGGTAACATTTTAGGTGCCGCTTCAACACAAGTTACTTTAACTTTGCTTTGATCGATACCATATTTACTACATAATTCAGGGATTCTGTCAGTTAATTCACCTAAGAATTCGATTCCAGTGAATCCTGCACCACCAACTAAGATTGATAAATCATTTTCATCTTTCTCTTTAGAAGCTGCATAATTAGCAAATTTATCTTCGATATGACGAGATAATTGACGTGTAGTTAAAACGTTTTCGATTTGGAAAGCGTAATCTTTCATACCATCAATACCAAATGTTTCACTAACAAATCCTAATGCTACAACTAAAATGTCGAAGTCATAGATACCTTTGTCAGTTTCTACTTTTTTAGCATTACGGTCAATTTTAGTAACTTCTGCTTTTACAAAGTTAACTTTGTCTTTTTTCAATACACTTTCAACTGGGTATAATAAATCTTCATAATTAATTGTACCTGCTGAAGCTTCATGTAACCAAGTTGCTTCGTAGTGATAATCATTTTTGTTGATTAAAGTAATTTCTGCTTCTTCTGCAGAAACTTCTTTTTGTAATTTAGTAACAGCTTGTAAACCTGCATAACCTGCACCTAAAACTAATACTTTTTTACGTTCTTGAGCCATTATTTTCACCTAAGCTTTCATAATATTTTAACTCTAGTGTAGCATAACTAAAAATGATTAAACTTAAATAAGTAACACATTTTAAAACTACGACACACAATAATTATTACGTCTTTTTCATCAAGCTATTTCTCGTGAAGTTCACAGAAAAGACAATATTAAATCCAAGTTTAATTCTATAGCTTTTGTACAATATTTTCAAGCGACAATAGTGCACTTTGTGAAAAATTTAATTTATTAAATTAATTGCTGTATATCGCTTTAACAATCTTCCGGGTTTCCTGCAACTTTAGCTGTTCTAAATGAACTACCACAACCGCATGAAGCAATAGCGTTTGGATTATCAATTTGGAAACCACCGCCCATTAATGATTGCTTAAAATCGATTGTCGTACCATTTAATACTGGGGCATCATGTTTATCTACTAACACTTTTAAACCAAAGAATTCTAATATTTCATCATTTTCGCCTGGTTCAGCTTCTGCTGACATGCCATATGTTAAACCCGTACATCCGCCACCATTAACTTTAATTTTTAAATAGCCATCGGGCATATCATTACTTTGTAACATATCTTTAACTTCATAAGCTGCTGCTTCAGTTAATATAACTGTTTGCATAATCATAACCTCCTATAATAAGTTCATGAAATCATTTTCTTCTATATGTTTATATATATTATTTAACAAATCGTCCGGTGTATCTCCTTCAACAATATCACCATCGACAAGTGCGTACAAGCCGTCGGAACATATACCGCAGTTTTGTAAACATCCATATTCTAAAACATCTATATCAGGATCATTTTCTAATTTTTCATAAACTACATCCCCACCTTTAGCCATATTGGAAATGCAGAATTCAACTAACGGAAACATACGACACCCTCTCTAAAATAATAGTTATAATATTATAACAAACTACCAGTTGTTATGACTATCTTTGAGCTTAAAATGTTAAAAATAGAAATTTTTAC
>NZ_RXWW01000021.1 GCF_003970495.1 Staphylococcus pasteuri | reverse complement strand
AGTTTTTGGCTCTACTGAACTAGTTTTTGGCTCTACTGAACTAGTTTTTGGCTCTACTGAACTAGTTTTTGGCTCTACAGAACGTTCTTCAATACGATGATTACGTCTTACTTGAGCTTGTCTTTTAGGTAGAGTTTTAATAGTTGCAACAGCTTGTTCTAATTCTTTATATGCTAATTGCAATGTTTTATTGTCTAATTCATCATTACTTCCTAATAATAAATTAATTTTATCGAAAGCTGCTTTTACTTGATTGAAAGTCGTTTTATCAGCTTTCTCTCTATCAACAAAGCGATAATCATGGTAATTTGCATCAAAAAATGCTTGTAAAGCATTTTTATCAATTTGTGAAGATTGAGAATTGTCATTGTTATTATTTAGGTCAATTTGACGTGAGCTATCTTCAACATGTGCAGTTAATTTATTCTCAGCATGATTAAGTTGTTCATTTTGTAATGTGTTACCCTGCTCTAAATCAGATGAATTTGTAACTTCATGATTCTTATTTACAGTATTTTCTGAATTTTGAAGCGGTGCTTTAGAACTATTAGAACTATTTTGTTCTGATTGATTAGATTTCTTTAAATTTGCTACTTTTGTAGACTCTTGACTTGAGTTATCGGTAGAAGTTTCTACATTAATATTTGCTTTATCAGTTGTCTGTGAAATTTTATTTGCTTCTTGTTTAGCTAAATCAGATGAATTTGACTGTTGTCCATCTTGATGCTGATAAATTTGAGTTTTAGTTTGCTCCTTGGCGCTTGCTTCTTCAGCCTGTGCATTAGATGCGTTAAATCCTAAAAATACTAATGTTGCAATTACAGTTGAAAATGTACCAACTGTATATTTACGAATACTAAACTTCTGTAATTTCTCACGATCGTTCATTTTTATTGTTCACTCCTTGTCTTGATGTTGTTTCTCTGATGTGTTTGTTGTGAATGTATAATTGCCTGATAAAAATGTAATGTATTATGATAATAATTCTCACTAATTGGTAATGGATAATGAAATTTAAATCTATGTCTTACATTTTTTGAAATTAAAAGTCAGACTATAAAAATACATTACAGCATGTTGTTGAACAATTTAGTTATGCTCTAAATTATAATAGCACAAAATATAATTTATGTGTAATTAAAATTGTTACAAATTATAATTATTATTATTATTAAAATTGCGTTAAAAATACAAAAAAGCAATCGAATTCTATATAAACTATAAAGTCTATATGATGAATTCGATTGCTAAAATTTATAAATGACTTGAAATATATTTTCCTGAAACGTATAGTTCGTGTTCATTACAAATAGATAGAATATGATTTAATGTTGTGGCAAAAGCCATATCCATAAATAATTGTTCACTATCTAAAGGAACTTCTGTATGAATTTCAGCTAAACGTTTAGATAAATGTAATTCATTCATATTGTCATTAATTTTCTTTCTTTGTTCGGGTGTTAAAGCGTCAATTTGATTGATGACTTCTTCTACACTGCCATATTGTTGAATTAATTTAATAGCCGTTTTCTCGCCTATCCCTTTTACTCCAGCATAACCATCTGCAGTATCACCCATAAACGCTTTAATATCAATTAATTGTTGAGGTTCTAATTGATATTCTTCATTGAATCGATTTAATGTGTAACGATTATAAATATTAAATCCTTTTTTAATTAGCCATACTTCCACATTTTCATTAATACATTGAAGTAAATCTCTGTCGCCAGTAATAATATAAACGTCATTATCTGTTGAATATGATTTTGCTAATGTTCCTATCACATCATCTGCTTCGTAATTAGTAACACCAATATTAACGAAGCCAAATTGATCAGAGATTTCTTGTACATAATCAAATTGAGGTATCAATTCCTCTGGAGGTGCTGATCGATTTTGTTTGTAACCACCAAACATATCATTTCTAAATGTTGATTGTCCCATATCCCAACAAACAGCCACGTGAGTTGGTTGAATTTCTTTGATAGCAGAGAAGATATGGCGAATGAACCCTTGAATGCCGTTGGTAGGCACGCCTTTTGAATTATACATGAATTGACTGTGTAGACTAGTTGCAAAAAAGTGTCTAAACAATAATGCCATGCCATCAACGAGTAAAACTTTGTTAGGCATTTTGGTAATCCTTCTTTCTTAATAAATGATTGCTACTAATTGTTGATGTTTATCTTTGAGTTGTGTAATTAATGATTCATCCAAGTTAAATGATAACAGTTCGTTAATCTGACTTTGAATGTTTACTTCGATACTGTTAAATTGTTCTTCTGCTTCTGAAGACATTTGATTAACATATGATTCCAATTGCTGTCTTAACTGATTGAAATTTGATTGAAGCAATTCTAATGTACTTTGACAAATATATTCGTGAATTTCTTTCTGTGAATTTGGATTAAGGATTTTACGTTTTGTTAATTGTTTAGGTAATTCACTCATCATATCGTTAAGTTCAATATGAAGTAACGGTTTATCAATGACATCTGGTTGTAAATTGAAACGTGGATTAACTATGATATGCAATTTACTTAATTGTTGTAACACAGGTGCCACTTGTTCATCTAATTGTTGATTAAAGTATCTTTTAATTCTTTCAGTAATTAATGATTGTTCTAAGAACAGTCTTTGATGAATTTGATCTAAATAAATTTTAGTCGAATTTTTCTTTTCTTCATTAAAATCACTATTTTGAGTCATTTGACTGTTATATACAGATTTAATATCGTCCATTAATTGAAGTTTTAGTCGTGAATTTAAATGATAAACTTGTTCTTCAACTTCATTATTCGTATATTGTGATGTTGTATCTATCAGTTGATGACCGAGTCTTTGTTGGTCTTTATATGTTTCTAATTTTTGTTGACGCTTAGCAATGTCGTCTTTATTAGATTCAAATTCTTCTATCATTTCAACATATGACTTGTCGATTTGTTGTAGTTGATGAATCATTTGTTGTTCTAGAATTGTCTTAGATTCAATGTCGACAAAGTGTTGAATGCTTTCTTTCAATTGATTGATACCTTCATCGTTAGATTTTAATGCTTCTCGACTAGATACACCAAAAACGTCTGATTGTAACTGTACTTGATTAAGTGCATCAGCAACATAATCTTTAACAGCATCTAAATCTTGTTCACTCTCAGCTAAATCAACCGCGTTGATAATCATTTTGAAAGCTTGATTTTCGTTTAGCTGATTCATATCTTTCATATGTTCAATGAAGGCTTTGTCATTGTCAGTAAATGAATGATTGAAGTAACTAACATATAAAATTAAATCTGAAGAAGTAAGTATTTGTTCTGTTTCATTTGTATGTCGTTGGTTATTTGAATGTAAACCAAGTGAATCGACAATAATTTTTCCTTTAAGCCATTCAACAGGTACTTGTAGATGAACTGTTTTAACAAATGTTGCATATTCATCTTCTGCAGACCATTTTTTAACATCATCTTGGTCGATTTGATGTACTTCTCCATCATTTAACATATTGATATACATGTCATAATGTTTTTCTACAGCAGAAATAAACGCAAGTTGATTTTTTTCTAATTTTGATTTTAATTGCGTTATATCACTATTAATAAATTCATCAAGTGAATCGAATGACTGATTGAAGTATTCAAGCATTTGGTTAATTTCTTGAAGTAATTGCTTTGATGATTTTAAAGTAATACTGCTGTTTTCACCGTAAGTCAATTCGGTTGTCGCCGCTGTTGTTGGGTTTGGTGAACTTACTAAATATTGACCACCTAATAAGGCATTAATTAAGCTACTCTTTCCTGCGCTGAATGTACCAAATACGCCAATTTTTGTGATTTTTTGATCTAGACGAGTTAATGTTTGCTTTATGTCCATTTGAGTTCGCTCAAATAACGGTATATCTTCGATTACATTTAATGCCTTTTCAATATCAATTTGTGAACTTGAGACATCATCGCTTTCTGATTGAATTGAATCTCTATTTTGATGATGTGTTGTATCATTTTGTTGTTTAATCGTGAAGTTAGCTTCAGTACGTCCTGTTAATTTATCTAAAGAATCTTCTAAATGTATATAGTAATGTTGATAATTGCGTGTTGTTAGCGATTCTTTCAAATTATTTAATTTCATATATCGTTGATATTCTTCTGATGCTTCACTATCTTCAGTTTCTATTTCGTTAGCTTGAACATGTTGAATGGCCTTTTCAAATAATGGATTTGATTGGCGTTCAACAAATTGATTAATTGCTTTAACCACTTCATCAGAAAATGTTAATACATACGTATTACTTATAGTTGTTTGTGGTTGATATAAAGAAGAAACTAAATCGTTTGGTATATCATAAGACTGATTTAAAATATGTTCATTAATATTTTTCTGATTAATAAATCGTGTTAAAAATGACATATCTTCTCTCATAGGTTGGCGAATTTGGGTGTTTATCTTTTCTTGAAGCATATCAACTGCTTTGTTTAAACGTTCTGTTTGTGCTTCTTCCTTCTTCTTAGATTTATTGAAAAATCCACCTACTTTAAAATCTGTAGCCTTACTTTCTAAATACGATCTTAATTGTTCTCGCATATCATGAGTCATAATATAAGCATTTTCTAAAATGTCTTTACGTTTTTGTTTGAGATAAGACTTTAGTTTATCTTTATCATTTAGTAATTGTGCTTCTTCTGATACAGATTGTGTTTGTTGGAAATTTAAATATGCTTGTTCAAATTCTTCTTCTTCAATATTTAAGTATTCTAAAATACTTTGCATTTCATTTTGGATATATGATAATTGTGCATCAGTAATAAATGATACTGTGCGTTCAATATAATCTTCCATTGATTCTCTATTTTCGTCTAAATATAAGAGATAATCAGATAATTGCTTGATTTCATTTTCAGGATGGTCAAATTTAGTTACATAATAAATATGTTCTAATTTAATTTCCCATTCGTTAATTGATTTTTCAACTCTAGATTTAAACGTATCAAATGAAAGTTCGTCTTCATTGTGTTTGTCTATTTGATTAATGATGAACACAACAGGGATACCTACTTCATTAATTCGTTTCATAAATTGAAAATTGAGCGCTGATTGAACATGGTTATAGTCGACAGTATAAAATAACACGTTACTCGTATACATAAATTGTTCAGTTGTAGTTTGGTGAGTGGCTACGTTAGAGTCAACGCCGGGTGTATCCTGAAATGTAAAGCCATTATCAAATTTATCAGACTTAAAGTTGATTTCTACAGACTCTACGTCTATATTTTGGCGATTCATCTGTTTTACTTCGTCGTAGGTTTTTAATTTTGTATATTGTTGATCCGGTAAATTCGCAATAATGTCTTCTGAATCAGAAACTGAGACGATTGCTGTATTACTTGTTGTCGGTACTGGAGAGCTAGGTAAAATATCTTGTTCTAATAACAAATTAATTAGTGTTGATTTACCTGCTGAAAAGTGACCAACAAATGAAGTAGTAAATTGATTTTTGTATACCTTTTTAATAACTTGATTAATTGTGTTTAATAAAGCAGTGTTGTTTGATTTTTCGACTTCTTTTTTTAGTTTATATAAAATGTCTAATTGTTCAGTGTGTGTCATACGTTTTAATCCCCTTTAGTTCTTTCGATAAAAAAAGAAGAGGTCAAGACAAAACGACTTAAAATCCAAAACGCAATTTTAATGTAAGATACTTTGTCATAACCTCTTTTGAGTAAGCCAATAATCATAGATTATGATATTACTTAAAATATTATCATATATATTACTCAAAACCTATGAATTTAGGGAAGGATTATTCAAACCAAGCTGGTTTGTCGCCTTCAGTGCCTGGCTTGAATACACCAATATTCTCTTTTGAATGTAAATCAGGGTGTTTTGCTATTTGTACTGCTAAGTTTGCGACACTTTTTCTAGATACTTCAGTACCTTCGAATTGGCCATCTTTTGTAGTGATTTCATAAATGTTTTCATTTTTATCAGTTAACCAACCTGGTCTAATAATTGTATAATCTAAATCTGATTGTTCAATTATATCTGCAGCTTGACGATATAAATTAAGTTTCTCGCCAAATTGTTGTTTGTTCCATTCATTAAATGGTTCAGGTAATTCATCATAGATTCCTGGGGCAGCAATTAAAATTAAACGTTTAATTCCTTTTGCATCCATGGCTTTTACAATCGTTTCAGCATGACGATTAAGTGAACCAGATGTTCCAGTGAATACGATATCGATATTATCTAATGCTTTCTCTAAATCGCTTTGATTTTTAGCGTCACCTTCAAATACAGTTACTCTGTTTGAACCATAATCTGGAATACGGTGTGCATTTCTTAAAAATAGATTTACATTAAAATTTGAGTTTTCTAAGAAAATTTTGGTTGCTTCAATGGCCACTATACCATTAGCTCCAATAATTAAAATATTCTTCATATATATTACTCCTCTCATCTATTGATTATATTATTTATTAATTTCATCAGTAATTTAAATTTAAACACTCTCAAAACAACTTTACTATAGTTGCAATGAGAGTGCTAATGAACTGTTTGATTAATTTAATCTTTCGTTTGAGGTTTCTTACCCCAATATTGATAATAAGTACATTCAATATAACCGTTAAATAACTTACGACGTTTTGTTGCTTTTTTATTTACTAAAAACTCATATTCTTTATTACTTGTTAAGATATAAGTAGATAGATATGGGTGTTGTTTCATCAATGTACCCATATAACGATACATTTCTTCTACTTCTTCTCTATCGCCGATACGTTCACCATATGGTGGGTTACCAATTAAAGCGATAGGTTCTTCACTATCAATCGTTAATGTATTGACGTCTTTAACGTTGAATTGAATGATATCTGATAAGCCAACTTCTTCAGCGTTACGTTTAGCGATTTCAACCATTTCTGAATCAATATCAGAAGCGTAAACTTGAATCTCTCTATCGTAATCAGCTTGTTTATCAGCTTCATCTCGCATCTCATCATAAATATTTGGTGGCATGATATTCCACTCTTCAGATACAAAGTCTCTATTAAACCCAGGCGCAATGTTTTGTGCAATTAGACATGCTTCGATAGCAATAGTCCCTGAACCGCAGAACGGATCAATTAATGGTGTATCGCCAGTCCAATTGGCTAATTTAATTAAACTTGCAGCTAGCGTTTCTTTAATTGGCGCTTCACCTTGAGCTAAACGATAACCTCTTCTGTTTAATCCAGAGCCAGATGTATCAATTGTAAGTAATACATTATCTTTTAAAATAGAAACTTCTACTGGGTACTTAGCCCCTGTTTCATTTAACCAGCCTTTTTCATTATATGCATGTTTTAGACATTCAACGATGGCTTTTTTAGTGATAGCTTGGCAATCTGGCACACTATAAAGTGTTGATTTTACACTACGTCCTTGCACAGGAAAATTCCCTTGTTGGTCAATAATTGTTTCCCATGGTAATGATTTAGTTTTTTCAAAAAGTTCATCAAATGTTGTGGCTTTAAATTGCCCCATAACGATTTTGACACGGTCTGCTGTACGTAACCATAAGTTACATTTAACAATAGCACTTTCGTCACCTTCAAAAAAGATACGACCATTTTCTACTTGTGTTTCATAGCCTAATTCTTGTATTTCTTTAGCTACTACTGATTCCAATCCCATTGGACATACTGCTAATAATTGAAACATGCATTGTTCTCCTTTAGATTCATTTAATTTATGTTTATTTTAACAAAGATACTTTTAAAGTTTAATCATACATTGTCATTTATTTTTATAAAGTGAATTAAAATATTTTTGGAAAATTGATTTAAGTAAATATCTCATTAAAAAAAGCTCTCCGTTTGATGGGAGAGCTAAACTAGTTGTGATATTTCTGTAAGCCATGTTCTGTTCCATTGTACTCTAAACGTGCACTAGCCACACTGGTACGTTGGTGGTAACCATCTGTCTACTGTAACATTTAAAATGTTACTGTCTCGTTTATACGTTGAATTCCGCTAAACAAGTGCTCCTACCTAATTTGGATTGCTCACTCGAGGGGTTTACCGCGTTCCACCTTTTATATTTCTATAAAAGCTACGTCACTGTGGCACTTTCAAACTAATCTAACCCTATTCAAAGAACGTAGGTTATTTCGTTGCCGTCAAATTAATGCCTTGATTTATTGTTTCATCAAGCACGAACACTACAATCATCTCAGACTGTGTGAGCATGGACTTTCCTCTATATCACTATAGCGATTACCCAAAATATCACCTTTGAGAGTATAACATAAAAAAGGGTCTAGACAAAGCCTTTTAAAATTTAAATCCCCATCTAAATGGAAACAAAGTGTTACGCTCACACTAATAGAAAGCTTTGTCTAGACCAATTCAAATATTATTTACCAAATACTGCTTTTTCTAAGTTAGAGATACGTTTTAAAATATCTACATTGTTTGATGATGCGTTGTTGTTAGAACCATTTGAAGAAAAGTTTTTATTCTCTTGTGGTCTAGTTGTCGCAACACGTAATCTTAATTCTTCAAGTTCTTTTTTTAATTTGTGGTTTTCTTCTGAAAGTTTTACAACTTCATTATTCATGTCTGCCATTTTTTGATAATCTGTAATGATATCATCTAAAAAAGCATCTACTTCTTCTCTTCTATAGCCACGAGCCATAGTTTTTTCAAAATCTTTCTCATAAATATCTTTTGCTGATAATTTTAATGAAACATCTGACATTTTTTCCACCTCATTCGAAACTTTGATCTTGAGACCACTGCAAGTCGTTGATGAAGTCAGTGAGTTCATCAAACGTCACAATATCACAAGTATAGTTTGTTTTTTCCATAAAATCAACTAACATAGATTTAAAAAATTTAGGACTTGCTTCTTGTTCTTCATCGTATATTAATAAAGTTTGATCAGTATGGTCTAACATAAATTGATCGGTTTGTTTAAATTGAAACGGCCCCTGATACTCAGAATGAAAAACACTTTCGGTAAAATCAGCGTTGTTAATTATATTCATGTACTTAGCTTGATTTTGTTCGTTCCATTTAGATGTATGTCCCTCGAAAGGCGTTATCACACCTAGTTTAAGTTCGGGGTATATTTCTTTTAATTCAATAACAACATCTGCAGTCCATAATTCAATGCCCATCTGACCTTGTATTAATACCCATTCCAAACCTTCATCTAATAACTGTACAATTTTATGTTTAATAAATTGCTTTAGATAGTAAACTTCTGGAGCATCATCTTTAAATATATTTAATTCATAAGATTTATATCCAGTGATATAAACAGTTTTAACCATAATTTCCCTCTTTAAACATTATATTTTAAAATATTATTCAAATCATATTGTACAGCTTTAATTTTTTCTGTAAAAAGCTTTCGACTTGTTCGTTTAAAATGGCATTCTACGGAAAGTTCTTCAATATTTTTAAATAATAAATCAACTTTCTTCTTGTTCATATATGTAGTATTAACGAGTGATTGTTCATAGTTTCTCAGTTGATTGAGCTGTGTATCTATATTTCGAACATATGGTTCTACAACTTTATGAAAATCTTCGTCTTCCTCTTTTTCTCTAACTCGTTCATATTTTTGGCCCATATGATTGACTTCTAATATTAAATTTTTAATGATATCTAACATCTAGTAGCCTCCTACATTATTAATCTATCATATTGTTTATCCCCCGTCATACGTGACGTATTGTTTTTATAGTTATAAATTGCACGTTAAATAAAAAAACTACCTGTTTACTATGCTTTATATAAAAATAAACGTGTTAAATAAGCATACAAAGGAAATAAATGTGTCTATTTTTATTGTTTATTTAATGAAAGCACGTTAAAATAAGGTTTGATGTATTTTAGGTTAGTGAAAAATGCATTAATTTTATAAAAGTTTGGTTAATTGTAAAATCTTGTGTATAATAATCGCAGTTTACTACCAGACTTGTGTGGTGAAATATATGAATTATCCTAATGGTCAACCATACAAAGAAAATAAGACTTTGGACGGACGCAAATCGTCATCATACTCAAGTAATATTGAATATGGTGGACGAGGTATGTCACTGGAAAAAGATATTGAGCATTCTAATGCTTACTATTTAAAAAGTGGCATCGCAGTCATTCACAAGAAACCTACTCCTGTACAGATAGTCAATGTTCACTATCCAAAACGGAGTAAAGCTGTGATAAATGAAGCTTATTTTCGTACGCCTTCAACAACAGATTATAATGGTGTCTATAATGGCTATTATATCGATTTTGAAGCAAAGGAAACGAAGAATAAAACTTCTTTCCCCTTGAATAATATCCATAATCATCAAGTTGATCATATGAAGAACACATACCAACAACGAGGTATTGTTTTTTTAATGATAAGATTTAAATCACTTGATGAAGTTTATCTATTACCCTATTCTAAATTTGAATTCTTTTGGGATAGATACAAAAAAGATATTAAAAAATCGATAACAGTTGAAGAATTACGAAAAAATGGTTACCATATTCCTTATCAGTATCAACCTAGATTGAATTACCTCAAAGCAGTTGATAAGTTGATATTAGATGAAAGTGAGGACCGCGTATGACGGAAAACAAAGGGTCTTCTCAGCCTAAAAATAAAGGCAATAATGGGAAGTCCGACGAAAAAAAGAATAGAAATGTGAAGAGAACGATTATTAAGATTATTGGCTTTATGTTTATTGCCTTTATTGTTCTATTGTTACTCGGTATCTTACTATTTGCATATTACGCATGGAAAGCACCTGCATTCACTGAATCTAAGTTAGAGGATCCTATCCCTGCTAAGATTTATGATAAAAACGGTGACTTAGTTAAGACGTTAGATTATGGTCAACGTCATGAACATGTGAATATCAAAGATGTACCACAAAGTATGAAAGATGCCGTCTTAGCTACAGAAGATAATCGCTTCTATGATCACGGTGCTTTGGACTATAAACGTCTATTCGGTGCAATAGGTAAAAACTTAACTGGTGGATTTGGGGCTCAAGGTGCTTCTACCTTAACTCAACAAGTTGTTAAAGATTCATTCTTATCACAACAAAAATCTATCGGTCGTAAAGCTCAAGAAGCTTACCTTTCATACCGATTAGAACAAGAGTACAGTAAAGATGAAATATTCCAAGTTTACTTGAATAAAATTTACTACTCTGATGGTGTAACTGGTGTTAAAGCTGCTGCTAAGTATTACTTTAATAAAGACCTTAAAGATTTAAACTTAGCTGAAGAAGCTTACCTAGCCGGCTTACCTCAAGTACCAAATAATTACAATATTTACGATCATCCTAAACAAGCTGAAGATCGTAAAGACACTGTATTATACTTAATGCATTATCATCATAGAATAAGCGATAAAGAATATGAGAAAGCTAAGAAAATCGATGTTAAAGCTAACTTAGTTCAAAGAAGTGATAAAGAACGTCAAAATACTACAGAAGATAAAAACCCAGAGTTAGCATCTTATGTGAACTTTGTTAAATCAGAATTAATGAATAACAAACACTTCAAGAAAGAAAACTTAGGTAACGTTCTTCAAAGTGGTATTAAGATCTATACAAATATGGATAAAGATGTTCAACAAACGCTTCAGGATAAGATTAACAATGGTAGCTTCTACAAAAACGATGACCAACAAGTTGGTGCTACTATCTTAGATAGTAAAACTGGTGGTTTAGTAGCCATTTCTGGTGGACGTAATTATAAAGACGTCGTTGACAGAAACCAAGCTACAGATCCACATCCTACTGGTTCATCATTAAAACCATTCTTAGCTTATGGTCCAGCTATTGAAAACATGAATTGGGCAACTAATCATGCTATTCAAGACGAATCTTCATATCAAGTAGACGGTTCAACATTCCGAAACTATGATACGAAGAGTCACGGAACTGTCTCTGCATATGATGCATTAAGACAAAGTTTCAACATCCCTGCCCTTAAAACTTGGCAACAAACTAAATCTAGCGCAGGTAACGATGCACCTAAGAAATTCGCATCTAAAGTTGGTTTAGATTACGATGGTAAAATTGGACCATCTGAAGTACTTGGTGGTTCTTCATCAGAATTCTCACCAACTCAATTAGCATCTGCATTTGCTTCATTAGCAAATGGTGGTACTTATAACAATGCTCATTCAATTCAAAAAGTTGTTACTCACGATGGTGACACTATTGAATATGATCATACTAGCCATAAAGCAATGAAAGATTCTACAGCCTATATGTTAGCTGAAATGCTTAAAGGTACATTTAAAGCCTATGGTTCAGCTTATGGTCACGGCGTATCTGGTGTTAATATGGGTGCTAAAACAGGTACTGGTACTTACGGTGCTGAAGTTTATAGTCAATATAACTTACCTGATAATGCAGCCAAAGATGTTTGGATCAACGGATTCTCACCTCAATACACTATGTCAGTGTGGATGGGCTTCAACAAAGTTAAAGAATACGGAACTAACTCTTTCGTAGGACATTCTGAACAAGAATATCCACAATATCTATTTGAAGAAGTCATGTCAGACATTTCTTCAAGAGATGGTAAAGACTTTAAAAAACCAAGCTCAGTTGAAGGTAGTGACCCTGATTCATTATCAGTAAAAGGACATTCAGATAGTAATACAACTAATGCGAGCACACATGGTGATAGTGATTCATCAACATCTTCTAATAGCGGTAACAGCAATGGAAGTAATGGATCATCATCAAATGGTTCATCAAGCTCTAACAGCTCAAATAGTTCAAATAGCAGTTCCCAACAAAGCGGAAATGCCCTAACTAGTCTATTCAGCTTTAATTCAATATTTAATAATAAAGCTTCATAATATAGACGAAACGCCCAAATCCTAAAATAGGATTTGGGCGTTTTTTTGTTTTTATATAAATTAAAAAGTACCTACTAGATTTAACCAGTGGGTACTTCAACTTTATTATAAGTATGAAATGATTAGTGAATCACAATACATTTATTGGTTTCTTTTTTTACGAATTTGGTACGAAGCATTCATTTTTATTAACTCGGATTTTAATGTTTTCATTTGTCTATAACCCATAAAATGATATTTTCTTGCTAACATGTATTGATAGCGCTCACCAAAATTCATAGGAACAACTGGATAGTTATCAAGCTCATTTAGATTTAACTCATTGATTTCATTTATTTGTTTAAAATAACTTATAATCATTTCGAAATAAGCATCTATAACTGGTTTTGCTTCTGCTGATTTTAATTGTTTTTGGCTTGCGAATTGATCGAGTTGTTGTTCTAACTCTTCAAAGTCTTGTTTAGTTATCAAATGTTTCACGCTTCTTTCAAACTTGCTTTGTATCTTTTCTGACCTTCTCTACAATCTTTGAACAATGGACAAATATCACATTTTGGCTTACGAGCGAGACAATGATATCGACCAAAGAAAATAAGTTGATGATGGCTTTTATTCCAACGGTCTTTTGGTATGACAGAACAAAGTCTATCTTCAACTTGTCTTACATTATCTTTCCAGCGATTAATACCTAAACGTTTAGAAACTCGTTCTACATGTGTGTCTACAGCGAGTGAAGGTTCGTTAAAAGCGACACTCATTACGACATTTGCAGTTTTACGTCCAACACCAGCTAAACTTTCTAGTTCTTGATGTGTTTGAGGAATCTTTCCATCAAATTGATCAAGTAAAGATTGGCAAAGTTTTTTGATATTTTTAGCTTTATTTCTATATAATCCAATAGAACGAATATCCTGTTGTAATTCTTCATCACTTACATTTAAATAATCTTCTGGTGTTTTATATTTGGCAAATAATGAACGAGTAACTTTATTAACTAATATATCGGTACATTGCGCTGATAAAAGTACTGCAATTGTTAATTCGAATGCGTTATCATGTTTTAGTTCACATTCTGCATCTGGAAACATATCGGCAATTACATCAATCATTTCAAGTGCTTTTTTCTTACTAATCATCTGATTTCTCTCCATTTAACCAATCAAATTTTGGTACTTTCTTAACAGTGTGTTTCATTTTTGGTTTATTAAATTGCTTTCTAATTTCTTTTGAGTCATCAATTGTTTTGACATTATTTTTCTTCCAATTTAACAATATTCTATCCATATATTTAAAACTTAATTTATTTTGGCTATTTGCTTCATCAAGAGCAGCTTGAATAATTGAGATATCATGTTTATCAACATCAATCCATTGGTTCAACGTTTCAATTTCATAAGGTGACAATGGTCTAGCAAATGTTTGTTCTATCATTTGGAATAATGTTTTAAACTTTTCTTTATCACTTTGTTCATTGGTATCAATTGTTTGCTTTTTAAGCAATTGACTTAGTTTTTCATAAAAAGGATCTAAATTCATATATTCTGTAAAGCGACCTTCTTCATCTTTATTAACGTTTAATTCTAATAATTCTCGTTGAATTAAATTTTGAATGACTGCAGTAACTTCACGTGGTTGCATCGTAGATCCCTGTTGAAGTGATTCAATGGATGGTTGTTTATTTGATGTTTCTGATGCATAAATTAGTTTGATTAAAATGATTAAATCTTGTTCATCTATACCTAGTTCACTGTAATGGTCTAACAATTCACGACGAATCACAACAGGTCGTGTTTTTAATTGAAACTTGTCCATTGTACCCCCTCCTATCATTAAAATTTAGACCTTCATTATATTTGATTAAATAGAAGGATTTTTATGGATGCCCTTAATAAAATGCAATGCTTTATTATAAGTTAGTATAAGATAAAAATGAACGCCCAGTCTATTTAAATGACTGGACGACATGTAATATAATAACTTAAATTTAACTGAATGATACTTATGGGTATAAACGATTTAATAAACGTGGGAATGGTGCAGTTTCACGTACATGTTCTACGCCTGAAATCCAAGCAACCGTACGTTCTAATCCTAAACCGAAGCCACTGTGAGGTACACTACCATAGCGACGTAAATCTAAGTAATAGCTATAAGCTTCTGAATCTAATTCATGTTCATTAATACGTTGTTCAAGTAACTCTAAATCATTGATACGTTCTGATCCACCGATAATTTCACCATAACCTTCTGGAGCAATTAAATCAGCACACAATACAGTGTCTTCATTTTCAGGGTTAGGTTCCATATAGAATGGTTTAATTTTTGTAGGATAATTAGTGATAAATACTGGTAAATCGTAATGATTAGCGATAGCAGTTTCGTGTGGTGCACCGAAATCTTCGCCCCATTCAATATCATCAAATCCTTCTTCTTTTAAGAATTTAATTGCATCGTCATAAGAAATTCTAGGGAATGGCGTAGCAACCTTTTCAAGTTTTGATGTGTCTCTATCTAATATTTTTAATTCTAATTCACAGTTTTTAAGAACGGATTGTACAACGTGTGCCACAAATTGTTCTTGAACTTCTAAACTTCTTGCATGTTCAGTAAATGCCATTTCTGCTTCAATCATCCAAAACTCAATTAAATGACGTCTTGTTTTTGATTTTTCTGCACGGAAAGTTGGTCCGAAAGAAAATACATATCCGTGAGCCATAGCTGCAGCTTCTAGGTATAGTTGTCCACTTTGTGATAAGAATGCATCTTCATCAAAATATTTAGTATGGAATAATTCACTTGTGCCTTCTGGAGCACTTGCAGTTAAAATTGGTGGATCAATTTTTGTGTAGCCATTATCATTAAAGAATTCATAAGTTGCTCTAATGATTTCGTTTCTAATTTGCATAACAGCATGTTGTTTCTTAGAACGTAACCATAAATGACGGTGATCCATAAGGAATTCAGTACCGTGATTTTTTGGTGTAATTGGATAATCATGAGCCTCATGGATAACCTCGATAGATTTAACTTGCATTTCGTAGCCTAAATCTGAGCGGTTATCTTCAGTGATTGTACCAGTTACATATAAAGAAGACTCTTGTGTAATTTCTTTAGATAAATTAAAAACATCTTCGTCTACTTCTGATTTCACTACTACACCTTGCATAAATCCAGTGCCATCACGTAATTGTAAGAACGCAATTTTACCACTAGAACGTTTGTTAGTTAACCAAGCGCCAATTGTCACTTCTTGGTTAAGATGTTGTTTTGCTTGTTTAATCGTTGTATTCATAACCAGTCTCCTATTATTTTATCTTTTTTCAATACTTATTTATTTTAACAAAATATATTACCAACTTCTACAAGTTGAATTAAAAGTATGTGTATCCTATCACACAACTTTTATTTATCCACTGATTTTTGGATTTGTGATAATAATTTACTAAATTGATTAATGTCACCTTTTTTCTGGCGGTAATGTTCTAATGTTTGTTCAAAGAAACTTTTGTAATTACTATTGATGAGACGATCATCGAATGACACAATTAATCCTTTATCATTTTCATGTCGTATTAAGCGTCCTAAACCTTGTCTGAAACGTGTCACAGCATCAGGTAATACATAATCTTTAAAAGTTGATGTAAATTCAGAATTCATTAACCAATATTTAGCATTGTTTTTATTCATAAACGGTAATTTCGCAATCATGACGCATTTAATACCATTAGCTTGAAAATCAAAACCTTCAAAGAATGTTGAAGTACCTAAAAGAATAGACTTATCAAAGTGGTTAAACTGTTGAACAATTTTATAATTTTGATTTTGTTGTTGTGTTAATATGACATAATCCTCAAATTCAGGCAGTTCATTAAGCATATCTTGAACCATATGCATCATTTTATAACTTGTAAAAAGGATTAAACATTTAGATTCTGTTGTCGTTGTATATTCAATAACATAATTAACAATTGATGCTACATAATCGTCGACATTCTTATAGTTGTATGGTGCGACATCCGACGGAATAAATACATTAGTGTTTTTAGTATTTTGTAATGCTGATGCCACTTCGTACGTATTAAATTTAACATCTTTGTTAAACCAATTTTTAAAGGAGTCAAACGACTGATTAAACGTTAATGTTCCTGAAATAAATGTTAAGGATTTGAATTTATCTAAGACTTGTTGTGTCAAAATATCTTTAACAGCATAATCTTTTACAAGTAAACGAATCGTTGATTTTTGGCTTAAATTTTTAATTGAAATAAAACTTGTATGATTATCTTTCAAACTTTGTTCTGTTTGTCTAAAACGCTCTTTTAGGTATAATAATTGCTTTCTCATAGTCTTTATAGTTTTGTGACTCATGCCATTAAACACTTCTAATGTTTTGTTTAATTTGTGTATTAAACGATGTAAATCTTTGATAATCTGATCATTGTCAAATTCGTAAACATAATGATATTTGTGTATGTCATCGTCATATACGTCTGCGTTTTGTACAATATCGTAAATATTATTGAACAACTGTTCATTAAGTTCATGAATATCGTTAATATTTGATTTCAGACCAAACACATCTATTGGAGCTATATCTAATTTCTCTGAAATACGTTGTTGTTCTAAATGATCTATGGCTTTTAATAATTTTTCATTTTCATTTTTACCGATAAGCCCTAACTGATATTTAATATCTGCATAGTTTAATTCATTTGTAACTTGATTAAGTGCATAATCAGGTAAGCGATGTGCTTCATCAATAATACAATCGTCAAATAGCTGGTAAATTGAATTTTCAGCATCAGAATGAATTAAATGGGCGTGGTTCGTAACGCCAATTTGGATATTTTGAGCATTGCGTTTGAGGTAATTATAGTAATGAATATCATGACGAACTGGAACATAAGTTTCAATCTTCTGATCGAAATACATTTTTTGTCCGCCTTTTAAGTTCAATTCTTGAATATCACCTGTATCCGTTTCTGTAATCCAAATCAATAATTGCATTTTAAGTATACTAACTTCGTAATTGTTAGTTTCCTCTTTTAAAATTTGGCTTATAAGTCCAAGTGAAATATAGTCATTTTTACTTTTAATTAGTGTTGCGTTTACTTTGAAATTGAGTGCGTTATTTAAAGCCGGTATATCTTTTTCTAATAATTGACTTTGTAATAACTTTGTATTTGTTGAAATCATAACATGTCGACCAGTTTCGATATTATACATTAACGCAGCTAAAAGGTATGCTAGAGACTTGCCACTTCCAAGTGGTGCTTCTATCATCGCTTTTTCACCATGCATAAGTTGTTCTAAAATAATTTCTGATAAATAAAGTTGTTGCGGTCGATATGTTAAATCTAATTGTTTAGTTGCTTTTTTATATAGCGTCTTTAATGTGCCATTAAATTCAGTCACAGGTCCTTTTAAATCTACTTGCTTTTTATAAATAATTTGTTCAAATTGACCAAATTGTTGATCTAATGTTGCGGATTTATGTTGTCTTACCATTTCAAATAAAATGTGATATAAATCATATTTTAAGTCTTTACTTAAATAATATAATTGTTTCAATGTATCAAGCGGTAATTGTTCAAACTTTTCAAAGGCTTTAATCATTAAGTGAGCCGTGGTTGTAGCATCTTCATCTGCTCTATGTGCATTTGTTAGAGGGATGTTATGTGCTTCGGCTAATTCACTTAATTGATAGCTTTTATCTGTTGGGAAGGCAACTTTAAATAACTCTAACGTATCTATAACACGTTTAGGTCGGTATTTGATATTGCAATTTTTAAATGCTTTTTTAATGAAGTTTAAATCAAACGCGACATTATGAGCAACGAATACACAGTCTTTAAGTTGTTGATAAATATCATTAGCAATATCTTTGAAATACGGTGCTTGTTCAAGCATTGTCTCTTCAATTGAAGTAAGTGCTTGAATAAACGGAGGTATTTCTAAATCAGTTCGAATCATTGAATGATATGTGCCTATTATTTTTTTTTGTCGAACGAAAGTAATGCCGATTTGAATAATATCATCGTAATCAAGTTGATTACCTGTAGTTTCTAAATCAACAACTGCATATGTTGCTATTCCCATAGCTATCTCTCCTAGTTTACATTGTTATAATTCTATATCTGCACTAATTAACCTTCTAAGTTGTCCTTGATTGTCCTTAACCATTAAGAAACCATCATGATCAATATCAATGGCTTCACCGATAAATTGTTCATTATTTTCTGTGAAACGTAATGGTCTTTGCCACATGTTTGTAGCTGCAATATATTCCTCACGAATTTCTTCAAATGGTACTTTTAAGAATTGATTATATCGCTTTTCAATTTCTTTAATTAATATATCTAAAAATTCATAACGATTAAAATCGTATTCTGAATGTATACGCATACTTGTTGCTCTATGCCTTATCTCTTCATCAAAATCAGTTTCTTGATGATTCATATTAATACCGATACCACAAATAATTGCTTCAATCGCATCGTAATTGGCAACCATTTCTGTTAGGAAACCACACACTTTTTTGCCATCTATGTATATATCATTAGGCCATTTAATCGTAACATCATCAGTTGAAAATTGTTGAATCGCATCTTTAATTCCTAATGCCATAAATAAATTGAATTTCGGAATCATTGCGTACGGTACATCAGGACGAAGTACTAGTGACATCCAAAGACCTTTGCCTTTACTAGAAGCCCAATTTCGATTAAAGCGACCTCGCCCTTTTGTTTGTTCATCACTCAATATTAAAAAGGTATCATGATTACCTACTAGTGCTTGTTTCGCTTTTAATTGTGTTGAATCTACTGTACTCATCACTTCTATTTGATCAAATAAATCACGTTGCTCGATAATCGGATTAACAATACCACTATACCAATGATCTGGGAGTGTTTTTAGTAAATGCCCTTTATGATTAATAGATTCAATATCACAACCGTCTAGTTTTAATTGATCAATGACTTTTTTAACAGCTGCTCTTGAAATATTAAGTTGATCTGCTATGTATTGACCTGAAATATATTCAGGTTGATGTTCATATAGCATTCTTACAACATCTTGACTATATTTTGACATGACTATCCACCCATTTCATTATTTCATTATACGTATTGCTTACTTTATTAGTTACGACGGCAATTTCTACTTTTCTTAAGACATCTTTGACCCAAGGACCACCTTGTTGATTTAAATGTTGCATCAAATCATTCCCGTTTATAGCTAGTTGTTGTCGTTGATTAATAGGTAATTGTTGATATGAATCTTTAATTGTCTGTTGATTTATAATCAGTGGACTTGCAGTTTTAATGTGATTTTTAGAAAGAGTTGGCGTATGCTCAATAATAGTTAAAATATCATTAATATCATAATCATACACCATCATTGTTAAATCTGATTTTGAATTGACTTCCGGTAATTGATTGATGATTGAAACCAGATGCTTAATATGTGATTGTTCTTTATTACTTATTTTAAGTTTTGATAATGGTTCTTCATTATTCATTTTCGCATTAAGTATAGCAATCCATACATCAAACTGCATAGGTTCATCAATTATTAAACGTTGCATGTCTAATTTTTCAAAATATGGAATATATTTAAAAGCATCTAATTGAATTAAATGATGATAGCTAGTAGCAACATTTTGACCACTGATTAATTTCTTGAGTTCAACGATAATACGTTCAATGGATAAATATTTGATATCTTCAATTTGATTTACCATAGCTTGGAACGTGTTATCTTCTATTGAAAAGTTAAGCTGAGATTGAAAACGTAAACCTCTTAATATACGAAGTGCATCTTCGGCAAATCTTTCAGAAGGATTACCCACTGTTCTTATAATGGCTTGATGAATATCACTTTCACCATTAAAATAGTCAAATGTCTTATACTCAGTGTCCATTGCAATTGCATTTATTGTAAAATCACGTCTTTGAACATCTTCGTATAAATCTCTTACGAAATGAACATCACTTGGGCGACGGTGATCAATATATTCCTCTTCAGCACGAAATGTTGTTACTTCATAATTTTCATGATTGAATACTACATTAATCGTACCATGTTCTTTTCCTACTGGGATAGTATGGCTGAAAATGGATTCAATCTCATCTGGTGTTGCGCTTGTAGTAATATCTATATCGTGAATTTCTCTATGCATGAGATAATCTCTTACAGAGCCACCTACAAAATAAGCTTGAAATCCTTGTTGTTGTATTTGAGTTAATATGGGTTTGGCTTTTTCAAATAGTTCATTACTCATGCAAGTTCTCACCTTTATTTAACATTTGACGGTAATAATGTTCATATTGATCTGTAATCAATTCTGAGCCAAATCGTTGTTCTATATCTAATAACATTTGTGATTGTAATTGTTGATAAAGCTCATTGTCTTGTAATAGTTTAAGTCCATAGTCAGCCGCTTGGTCGCTGTCACCTACATCGACAATATATCCAGTTTCACCGTGTTTAATGACTTCTTTAATTCCCCCTGCATTTGAACCAATAGGAACGACACCTGTTTTCATAGCTTCTAAAAGCGTTAATCCAAAGCTTTCTTTTTCACTTAATAATAAAACTAAGTCTGATAATTGATAGAATGCACTAACGTTATCTTGCTTGCCTAAAAAGAGAACATTCTCTTCTACACCAAGATCTCGTGTTTTTTGACGCATATCAATGAGTTCTGGGCCATCACCTAGTAAAATTAATTTACTTGGGATTTTTTGATGAACTTTAGCAAATGTTTCAATGACTGTATCAATTCGTTTTACTGATCTAAAGTTAGAAACATGAATCAATACCTTTTCATGTGGTTCAATACCGTAATCAGATTTGAAGCTTTCATCATGACGAGTTGGAAACTCATTTTCTCTGACGAAGTTATATATAGGTATAATTTCTTTTTCAGTATGAATAATTTCTTTAGTTTGTTCTGCTAATGAATGACTGACACTTGTAACGATATCGCTCTCTTCAATACCGAATTTAATAGCACCTTTAAGTGAATGGTCATAGCCAAGAACTGTTATATCAGTACCATGGAGTGTCGTCATAATTTTAATATCTTTACCTGACATTTGTTTTGCTAAAATACCACAAATCGCATGTGGTACAGCATAATGCATATGTAAAATATCTAAGTCATACTCTTTTATCACTTCTGAAATTTTAGTACTTAACGTAATATCATATGGTGGATACTGGAAAACGGCATATTGGTTTACTTCAACTTGATGGAAAATGATATTAGGTAATGGTTTGCGGATTCTAAATGGTATGTTTGATGTAATAAAATGAACTTCATGACCTCGCTCAGCCATTTTAATACCTAATTCTGTGGCAATGATACCTGAGCCACCCATGGACGGGTAACACGTTATTCCTATCTTCATTTATGTCCCATCCTTTCTATTATCAATTTATAAAATAGTTACTTTCTCTCGAATCGATTATAATCACGTGTATTGAATTTTTGCATAGTTTCATCAAAACTTTCAGTCATATCGATTCCTAATGAATTGGCAATACATAGTAATACAAATAAGTTATCGCCTAACTCTGCTTTAATCGTATTATCTTCTTCAGTATCTTTCTTTTTCTTCTCACCGTAATGATGATTAATTTCTCGAGAAAGTTCTCCAACTTCTTCTGTTAGTCTAGCGAGATTAGCTAAGGGAGAAAAATAACCTGCTTTAAATTGACTAATATAATCATCTACTTCTTTTTGCATTTGAGTCATTGATTTCAATTAAATTCTCTCCTTTGAATGCATTTCTAATATAGTATATATCAAAATAAAGTGATATGCATTCTTAGTGCAATTTAAGGTTGGTAATTTATTTTTATTGCTTTTTGGGATGGTGATTAATGATGATTAATATGAAAAAGCATAAAAAAAACTGGTTAATAATGTCTGTATGACAATATCAACCAGTGGATGTGTCTAAATTTAAATCATATAGTTATTAATCACTTGATCTAGCGATTAAAATAATACGTGCTAATTCAGCTAATGCAACTGCTGTTGATGCAACATAAGTCATTGCTGCAGCTGATAATACTTTTTTAGCGTGTTTGTACTCTTTCTCATTTACGATATTCAATGCTGTAATTTGTTTCATTGCACGTGAACTGGCATCAAATTCAACGGGTAATGTCACGATTGAGAATAAAACTGCTAGTGACATTAATCCAGCACCAATCCATAATGCAGTAGATCCAAAGGCACTACCTAATGCAGTTAACACAATACCTAACATAATAACAATGTAACTTAATGAACTACCTAAGTTAGCTACAGGTACTAATGCTGATCTGAATCTCAAGAATACATAACCTTGTTGGTGTTGAATTGCGTGACCAACTTCGTGGGCTGCAATGGCTGTACCAGCAACAGAAGGTCTATCGTAGTTTGCAGGAGATAAACAAACAACTTTTTTATTTGGGTCATAGTGGTCTGTTAAGAAACCATCACCTTTAACTACATCGACATCATAAATGCCGTTTGCATGTAAGATTTCTTCAGCTACTTCACGACCAGTCTTACCACTTGTGGATCTAACTTGTGAGTATTTTTCATAGTTAGATTTAACTTTATGTTGAGCCCACATTGGAATGACCATTAATATTACAAAATAAATAATCATTGATATTAAAGACAATAAACTCACTCTCCTTTAATCATATTTTACTGTCAAAATGCACTTTAATCAAATGATTTAACTTTCATTACTTGTTTAAGAAATAAATATAAAAATAGTGAAATGATACTTAGACAAATAGATAATACCCCAATTTCAATAACATGGGAAGCAATAAACTTATAATAAGGAAATTGCATTTGAACATAGTCCATATAATCGTTTAAAAATACCCATATTAATGAAATTACAAAACCCAAAATAGTTATTTTAAAGCGAGGATAAAAGAAAAATGCTTGTAATGCCATAATGCCATGTGATATCAAAAGCATTAATCCATTAATAGTTACCGCTCCATCTATTACAAACATAATCAAGTTCATAATCACTGCCCAAACACCATATTTTATTAAAGTTACGAATGCTAGAGCTTCAATTATGGATGATGATTTATTTAATAATAATAATGCAATGGCTATAGTTAAAAATAACGAAGCGGTTGGGCTATCTGGAACAAAAGGAACAAAATAAGATGGTGTTATATACAACTGACCACTATACCAGTCATAGCCATATATTGTACCTATCGCATTACATACAAGTAAAAATATTAAAAACGGTCGATAATATAATGAAACTTCCCAGTATTGTTTAATAGTCATTATTGTTATCTCCGATACCATGTTTAGTTTGCTTAGCTTTTAAGATATTAAGTATTTGTGTAAGTTGGTAAAATCTTTCTTGTTCTTTCATCTGTAGACTTAAATCTATATTATCTTGAAGTGTTTCAATTAAGGTTGTTTGTTTACGATCACTCATAGAGATTGAATACAAATCTTGAACATACGATGTATAATGTGGCGAATGGATTAATTGCGCTAAAATTAAATCGTCTAATCGACTTTCACGTTGATGTTCAGAAGAAAAATGCAATTGGATATCAAAAGTCATATCGTTATTTGCAATGACTTCGAAAATTTCATTTGTGTTAACGAGTGCTTGTTGATGGTCGTTAAATTGAATTGCAGAAGCATCTGAATTTACTTCTGCAATTTGTAATGTCATATGTTGTTGTATTTTTTCCTCGACGAAATGTATACGTTGTAGTTTTTTTGGACTAGCTTTTAAATAATTTAATACCCATACTGAAATACGAGATTTAAATTCATAATGGAATAGCAAATATTCGATAAAACTTTGTTTCATTTTTGTAAGGGAGCTATTCATTTCGTACCATTCCTTTTAAGATTGTAAACGCATTGCTTCATCATGCCATGTTTCATTGCTTGGATCCATTTCAAGTAGTTGATCAAGAATAGATTTAGCTTGTTCTTTTTGCCCTATTTCTAAGAGATAGAAATAGTAGTCGCTTAAGAATTCAGATTGTGTTTTTAAAGTTGGATAAGCTAATTCAAAGAAATGTTGTGCTTCTTTGTCACGTTCTTCTTGTCCGTAGGCATATGCTAAATGCCACATAAACACTGGGTCTAAATCTTCTTCATCTACATATGTGAGCAAGTCGATAAGTGCTTCATAATCTTCTTCACTTCTATATAAATCACTTAAAATCAATAGTGGCTCATGATATGCATTATCTACTTCTAGTGCTTGTTTTAATAAAGTGACACCTTCATTTGCATCGCCATGTTCAATTTCTATACTACCTGTTGAAACCATTAATTCTTTATAAAATTGACTTAAACGTAATCCTTCTTTACCAATTTCAATAGCATCCGGATAATTTTTTTCGTTTTCGTATAATGATTGTAAATAGAAATAACCTTGTAAGAAATCAGGGTCTTTCGTTAATAACGTTTTCATTATTTTAATGGCTTCTTGTGTTATGTCATTTTTTTCATAAGCAATTGCTTTTTTGAAATAATCTTCAGAATTCATCTCAGTTTCATTAATCTCATCATATAGGCGAATAGCATCACTATAATTTCCGCTTTGTAAGCTACAATCTGCTTGTCTAGAGAATAAGTTAATACCATTGACTTCATATTCACCAGTTTCAAGTACTGTTTCATATTCAGTGCTAGCACGTAAATATTGCCCATCGAAATATAGTAATTCTGCTAAAGCGAAATGTAGAATTGGATCATTAGGTTCTAATTGAATCGCGGCTTGAATTTTATCGATAGCGACTTCAAGCATATTAATTTGTTGATATAAATCTGCTTCGAGCATTAATTTTTCTGTAGATTCTTCAACTTGACTTAAATACTCTAACGCTTCGTCAGTTTGGTTCTCTGACATTAGCCCTTCAATAAAGTAAATAAGTAATTCACTTTCGTCTGGATATCTGTGATAAAGCGTTCGGAATACTTCTAAACCTTGTGGTGTTAAACCAAAGTTGTAAAGTGTTTCACCTAAAATGAATAATGCATCATCGTTATTTGAACTCAGCACTTCATTTACACGAGTATCTAAATTTGTTAATTTTTGTAAATTGATATCGTCTATTAATTTGTAGATATCTTCCATTACTATTTTCCCTCATTTTCTAAAAGCTTGAATTTTGGTAAGAAACCTGGAAATGAAACATTAACTGCATCAAATTGTTCTATGGATAAAGGTTCTGAGCTGAGTAGTGATGCAACAGCTAACATCATTCCTATACGGTGATCGGTCTGACTATCAACTGTGACACTAGTTTTAAATTCAGAAGGATGGATTATAAGACCGTCATTTGTTGGTTGCAATTCAAAACCTAATTGATTTAGCATATCTGCTGTTGTATCAATTCTGTTTGTTTCTTTAACCTTTAATTCTTCTGCATCTTTAATCACACTCGTACCTGAAGCTTGTGTACAAAGTAATGCAATGACGGGTAATTCATCAATTGCTCTCGGTACAAGTTCTCCATGTATTTGAATGGGTTTTAAATTTGGTGTATAACGCACACGTATAGATGCAGTCGGTTCCGATTCTTCTGTAATGTCACTAAGTTCAATATGACCACCCATTTGTTTAACGATGTCTATGATACCTGAACGAGTTGGGTTAATGCCAACATTATGAATTGTAACATCACTGCCAGGTGTGATTAAGGCTGCAACGATGAAAAATGCAGCAGAAGAAATATCGCCTGGAACATGAAAATCACGTGGTTGTATATGTTGTACTGCTAATGGTTTGGTAGTAATCATTTTATCATTAACTGAAATAGGAATATTAAAATGTTCAAACATAGTTTCTGTATGATTACGGCTAACATCTATTTCTGTGATGCTAGAAGATTCTTTAGAAAAGATACTAGCAAATAATATAGCGCTTTTTACTTGGGCACTAGCTACTTCCATAGTATATTGCATGCCTTTAATGTTTGAAGGCTTAATAATTAAGGGTGTGTAATTACCATCCACGCCACTAATTTGTGCGTTCATTTTTAGTAATGGTTTTAACACTCTATCCATTGGACGTTTACCGATTGAAACATCTCCCGATAATACACTTTCCAGACCAACACCACTTAACAATCCGGCTAATAAACGTGTTGTTGTGCCTGAATTACCTGTATACAGAACTTGATGTGGCGTTTTAAAATTTTGATAACCAGGTGAATCAACAATAATACGATCTTCTTCTTCGGTGATTGTTACACCTAAAAGTTCAAAGATGGCCATCGTTCTTTTACAATCTTCACCTAATAATGGTTTATATATAGTTGTTTGTCCTGTTGCTAATGATGCGAGCATAATTGCTCTGTGCGTGATGGATTTGTCACCAGGCACCTCAATGTTCCCTGTTAAAGGACCATTAATATCAATTGTTTGTGTAATCGACATCATTTATTCACCTACTTTATTTTTGATTGAAGTTCGTTAAATGCAGCTAAGTGTGTAGATTTGTTTACGTGTTCTACAACTGCATGACCTAATGATTTCATTAGAACCATTTGAATGCCATCTTGGTTATTCTTTTTATCTAAAAGCATATATTGATAAATATCATCGAATTCTAACTCTTTTATAATGTTAATTGGATATCCTAGTGAGTCTAAATAATTAAGATAATGATCAATATCATATGTGGTTTTTAATATTTGATTAGACACGATAAATTGATAAACAATACCTATCATCACAGCATGACCATGTGGAATTTTATATTTATATTCTATAGCATGGCCAAATGTATGCCCTAAATTTAAAAACTTACGCATACCTTGCTCTTTTTCATCATTCACAACGATATTTAGCTTTGTTTCGATACCTTTATAAATATATGTTTCAATATCATCTAATGACGCTAATGCTTCTTTATTAGGAAAATGTTGTTCAATATTGCTAGTGTCTTCTTGACCATTTAGTAATGCATGTTTATAGACTTCTGCATAACCACTTAGTACTTCACTATAAGGTAATGTTGTTAAGAAATCTAAATCATAAATAACAGCTTTAGGTCGATAAAATGCACCGATTAAGTTTTTACCATGTTGAGAATTAATTCCAACTTTACCACCAATACTTGAATCATGGGCTAAGATAGTTGTTGGGACTTGTATAAATGACACGCCTCTTAATACACTTGCAGCTATAAATCCTGCAAAGTCACCTGTTGCGCCTCCACCAATAGCGATAATTGCTGTATTTCTCGTAATTTGAAAGCTTAAAATATGTTCGACAATTTCATGGAAGTAATTAAAAGATTTCGTTTGTTCACCCGATGGAATGATTATTTTATGAGCGTGATTCACACTAATAAAGTGATCTATTTTATCTTTGAAATGTTGATACACTGTTTCATCAATGATAAAAAATGACTGATCATAAGATTGAGTGAAATCTTGTAGTTGATTAATAGCACCATGCTCAACAATAATTGGATAATTATTATCTTGATAAGTTGTATTTAATTTCATATTTATTCACCTTATTTATGAGGATTAGAATTCGATATTTAACTGTCGACGTTCTGCGATTTGTGCTTTTAGTTGGTCAATGTGATTAGCTTGGAATTCTTCTAATAATGCTTTAGCTAATTCAAAAGCGACTGCATGTTCGCAAACAACGCTTGCTGCTGGAACAGCACAACTATCAGAGCGTTCAATCGTTGCTTTGAAATCTTCTTTTGTGTTGATATCTACTGAGTTTAATGGTTTGTATAATGTAGGAATAGGTTTCATTACACCATTAACAATGATAGGCATTCCGTTTGACATACCACCTTCAAATCCACCTAAGTGGTTTGAAGCTCTATAGTATCCTTGAGTTTCGTTATACATAATTTCGTCTTGAATTTCGCTACCAGGCTTTTCAGCGGCTTTAAATCCTTCGCCAAAGCTAACTCCTTTAAAGGCATTAATACTTACTACACCTTGAGCTATACGACCATCTAATTTTCGATCATAATGAACATAGCTTCCGATTCCTACAGGCATATTTTCTGCCATTACTTGAACCACGCCACCAATTGAGTCGCCTTCTTTTTTAGCTGCATCAATTTTATCTCTCATTTGTTGAGCAATATCTTCATTAATAACTCGAACGTCATTTTTATCGATATTAGATTTAAATGTCTCAGCATCGTATAGACCTTCATCTTTTATGCCGCCGATTTCTACAACACGACTATATATATGAATATCTAATTGAGCTAATAATATTTTAGAAACAGCACCCACTGCTACACGAGCAGCTGTTTCTCTAGCTGAAGAACGTTCTAAGACGTTTCGTAAATCTCTGTGGTTATATTTCATTCCGCCAACAAGATCAGCATGTCCTGGTCTTGGTTTAGAAATAGTACGTTTCATATTTTTTCGTTCTTCTTCACTAATTGGTTCAATACCCATGATATTTCTCCAATGAGTAAAATCATCGTTTGTTACGACTAGTGTAATCGGGCTTCCTAGTGTATAGCCATTTCTTACACCTGAAACAATCTCGATAGCGTCTTTTTCAATTTGCATACGACGGCCTCTACCATATCCGCCTTGTCGTTTAAACATTTCTTTATTAATATCTTCAGCTTTAATTTCTAAATTAGCTGGAACACCTTCAATTATTACTGTTAGTTGTGGGCCATGTGATTCTCCTGAAGTTAAATATCTCACTAAAGCACACTCCTTTCCTTTTAGTTCTTTTATGAATTATTATATGTGTTTAATAATATCACAATCAATAAATCAATATAAGTTTATCGAGCTAACGTCATTTTTATTACAAATCAAAAATATGAGTTTAAGATTTATTTCTAAATGAAATTAATTGATTGATAACAGATGATATTATTTTGTACAAGTTTTGATTGAATTATAATTACTTGCATATTATTTTGTTAAAGAACCAAATAAAAAAATGATAAAGTACCACTTCCTAAATTGGGTTAGTGATATTTACGCATTAGTTTTTGCTAAGGTGCTCAATAAGTTATAACTAATGCAACAACTGCCAATATATAATTGAAGCCTGAGACATTGATTTATGTCTCAGGCTCTAAGGATAAAATGAATTACTTATTTAAATTTTATTTTTTTATTCGTATAACCAAGCATCTCTAGGAGATTCATAAGTATTTACTTCTTCATCATTAAACCATAAACTAATTTCTCTTTGAGCAGATTCCACTGAATCAGAACCATGAATGATATTTCTACCAACTGTTAAACCTAAATCTCCTCTAATAGATCCAGGAGTAGCATCAGATGGGTTTGTGCTTCCGATGATATGACGAGAAACCGCTACAGCATCTTCACCTTCAACAACCATTGCAAAAACTGGTGCAGAAGTAATGAAAGAAATTAAATTGTTGTAGAAAGGTTTACCTTCATGTTCGCTATAATGCTTTTCAGCTAATTCTTGTGGTACTTGCATTAATTTGCCACCTACAAGTTTTAATCCTTTGTTCTCAATACGAGAAATTATTTCTCCGATAAGATTTCTTTGTACTGCATCTGGTTTAATCATTAAAAATGTACGTTCCACTTTGTGTTGTCCCCCTGTAATTTAAAATAACAAGCTTCTGAAGTATGTATAAATTAACTTGTCCGCTAATTATAAAGTAGCTAACTTATATACTACCAATTAATTAAAGCGCTTTCAAGCTGATTTACATGATTTACACATTTCTAGAACCCATTTTTTTAATTAACTTTTTAAATAAGTTTCGGGCTTGATTATCATCTAATTCATCAATTAGATTGAGCGCTTTATTCAAGTATTTTTCACTTATATCTTTTGAAACTTGAATATTATTTGAATTGCGTATAATATCTATACATTTTTCAAATTCTTCTTTATTACTGTCTCTATCTAAGTGAGCAATCATATCTTTGAATGATGCATTATCTCTCATTTCAAGCAAAACTGGCAATGTGATGTGACCATTCATCAAATCGCTACCTACAGGCTTACCTAATTTCTTTTCAGTGCTAGTAAAATCGAGTATATCGTCGACAATTTGAAAACTCATTCCGATGTAATGACCAATCATTTTTAACTTTCTAATTGTTTCTTTGTCAGATTGAGACGTAATAGCACCTACTTCTGTAGCTAACTGAATTAGTAAAGCAGTTTTACGGTTAATTCTTCTTAAATAGTTAGTAATCGTTTGTTCGCTATTGAATTGATCTTGGAATTGGAATAATTCACCACGACATACGTCCACGATAGATTCAGATAAAATTTCATGAACACGTTGGTCTTTAATTTCTGATAAATGTTGTAAACCTAACGCAAGTAAGAAGTTCCCTGTGATAATCGCTGTTGTTTGGTCCCATTTCTTAGAAATTGTAAGTCTTCCACGTCTTTTATCACTTTTATCGATAACATCATCATGGACTAATGTTGCCATATGAATGAGTTCTAATGCTACAGCCACTTTATACGTATCTTCTGAAACGCCTTCTTCTTTACCGAATTGGCTACTAAGAATGACGAAAGCTGGTCTAACACGTTTTCCACCTGAAGAAAGTAAATGAAAAGCGGCTTCTTCAAGTACTTTATCATTACTATGAATTGACTGTTCTAGACGCTTTTCAACTTTTTTTATTTCATTGTTCATGTTTAACTTTGCCACGTTAATCACCTTTGGTCGTATCATTTTTGTTTATAGCCAAGGTGCATTGCAGCAACGCCACCTGTGAAGCTACGTACTTTTATGTTATTAAATCCTGCTTGTTGAAATAATCGTTTTAATTTTTCTTTACCTGGAAAATCAAAAGTAGATTGTTGTAACCATTCATATTCTTCTTTTGATTTAGCGAATAATTTACCAAAGATTGGCATCACAAATTTAAAATATAAACGATATACTTGTTTGAATACAGGTAATGTTGGTTGACTCGTTTCTAAGCATACAACCATACCGCCTGGTTTAAGTACACGATTCATTTCTTTTAATGCGCCTAAATAGTCTGGTACATTTCGTAAGCCGAATCCGATTGTGACATAATCGAATGAATTATCATCAAATGGTAAGTTCATGGCATCTCCATGGACTAAATTAATATTGTCCATATTTGATGTTTTTTCTTTTCCTACTTCTAACATGTTTTCACTGAAATCAATACCAGTTACTTCTCCTTCAGGACCTACAGCTTTACTTAAAGCGATTGTCCAATCAGCAGTACCACAACATACATCAAGGGCTTTACTCCCTTTTTTGACTGACATTTCTTTCATAACATGTTTTCTCCACACTTTGTGTTGTTCGAAACTAATAATGTTATTAAGTCTATCGTATTTTTTTGAAATATTTTGGAATACTGTATGAACTTGTTCTTTTTTTGCGTTATTTTCAGCCATCTTTAATTACCTCTTCTTTTATCTAGCGTTTGTTTGATGTCTTTCATAATTAGATTAACACGTTCTTTATTATAATTTTTTAAATATGATGGATAGTAGTCATGTACATCGTCATATAAAAAGTCATATATCTGAGTTGCATTTCCTTCATTATTAAAATGAGTTAACGTAATATATGGGAATAATGTTTCAATTTTAAAAATTGCGTCACTCGCTTCTTCATCAGTTAATACATGTTGATGTAGTGAAGATTTAAGCTCGCTCACTTCAACAATAGCTTTACTCATTGCTAGTTGATATTCAGGATCATTTATTTCAGCTAGTATAGTATAGAAATGTGCACTTAATAAATCTCCAACTAGAATAGAATGCTTTGATAAACGATTGTTAGATATGTCATCTAGATGTTTCATCGAAGTGTCGATTGTGAGGCAAGCTAACTTTGCTTTTTCAGGTAGTGAGCATGTGTCTAAAAATTGACCCAACTTTTCATTGATTTGTATGGTTTCATAATCAACTATACCCTTAAGCCTTTGCTTAATATCTATATTTAATTTGCTTACAGTAGTTTCCATGTTCACACCTCACGATATTATCACTATTTATATTAACATTATATATCAAAAAATTAAATATTAGAGTCCCTTCTCATCTTTATTAGATTACAGAATTTATACTTATGTAAAAAGTAACGCTTTTTATGTATTATATGATTATGTATTTGGAGTTATGTTAAATAGTTAATTAATTTTTCTCTTTTTGATAGAGAACTAAATTTTTATTTTATACAAAAAGAAAAAAGCCCTCGAAGGGCTTTTTTAAGTAAAATTATTTTACTGCATCTTTTAATGCTTTACCAGCTTTGAATGCTGGAACTTTACTTGCAGGAATGTCGATTTCTTTACCTGTTTGAGGGTTACGGCCTTTACGAGCAGCACGCTCACGTACTTCAAAATTACCGAAACCGATTAATTGTACCTTTTCACCTTTAGCAAGTGAGTTTTGGATAGATTCAAAAACAGCGTCTACTGCTGAACCAGCTTCTTTTTTAGTTAAATCAGCTTGTTCTGCAACTGCATTGATTAAATCAGTTTTATTCATTATGAATTCACCTCCTGAGGTTTGATAATGATATCATTATATCATTATGGTTAGACTTTAACACACTGATTACTGTCACCGCAACGATTTATATATTAAAAACCTTAAAATAATACGATTATAATTAATTTTTTTGGAAAACACATCAATAAAGTGTAAAATGACACTTTATTATTCTGATTTTTTGTCTCTACCCATTAATTCTTTAATACTTTCTTTAACAGGAACATCCTCGAATAACACCTTGTATAATGCTGTAGTGATTGGCATATCAACATTAACTTCTTGTGCTAAATAATAAACAGATTTAGTTGTATAAATTCCTTCAACTACCATTTTCATTTCTTCAAGTGCTTCATCTGTTGTTTTACCTTGGCCTAATTTATAACCTAATGTAAAGTTACGAGAATGAGTTGATGTACAAGTTACAATTAAGTCACCTATGCCACCTAAACCTAAGAATGTCATAGGATCGGCACCTAATTTTTCTCCTAAGCGACTAATTTCAGCTAAACCACGTGTCATAAGAGCTGCTTTTGCATTATCACCAAATCCCATTCCAGCTACGATACCACTTGCTACTGCAATGATGTTTTTCAATGCGCCACCTAGCTCAACACCGACTAAATCATTATTTGTATATACTCTTAAATAATCATTCATAAATAAATCTTGAATTAATTGGCTTACTGCTTCATCTTTTGATGATGCTGCCACAGTTGTAGGTTGTTTGATAACAACTTCTTCAGCGTGACTTGGTCCTGATAATACACCAATACCTGCATTGTGTTCAGGAGAGATTGAATCTTCCAACATTTCAGATACACGTTTGAACGTACCATTTTCAATACCTTTTGCAACATGAATAAAAGTCTTTTTAGTAGTTAGTAATCCATCGATTTTACTAGCAACTTCTCTCATTGCTTTAGTAGGTAAAGCCATTAAATATATATCTGCAAAATCTACAACTTTGCTTAAATCTGTACTGGCTTTAATAGATGGATCTAGTTTTGCTTCTTTTAAATAATTTTTATTCATATGATGTGTATTTAATTCTTCGACGTTTTCGTCATTTTTACCCCACATTAGTACATCATGGCCATTTTGTGCTAATACATTGGCTAATGCTGTACCAAAACTTCCCATACCAAATACTGATATTTTAGTCATATTAATATTCCCCTCCGTTTTAATTTCTTTTTCTTGGAATGATATGAACAGGTGTACCTTCAAATCCAAAGGCATGTCTAATTTGATTTTCAAGATAACGTTTATAAGAAAAATGCATTAATTCAACGTCATTAACAAATACAACAAATGTTGGCGGTTCAATCGCAACTTGTGTTGTATAAAAGACATTTAGTCTTCTACCTTTATCTGTTGGAGTAGGATTCATTGAAATTGCATCAGTCACTACTTCGTTTAATGTTGAACTTTGTACACGTTTTTTATGATTTTCACTTGCCTCTTTAATATAAGGGAATAACGTTTTCAATCTTAATTGTTCTTTAGCTGAGACAAAGGCAATTTGTGCGTAGTCTAAGAATTGGAATTCTTTTCTAACGTCTTCTGTAAATTTCTTCATCGTTTTACTGTCTTTTTCTACTGTATCCCATTTATTAACAACAATGACGATTGCTTTACCTTCTTCATGCGCATATCCAGCGACACGTTTATCTTGTTCAATAATACCTTGTTCTGCATCGATAACAACTAAGACGACATTTGAACGTTCAATTGCTTTTAATGCTCTTAAGACTGAATACTTTTCTGTAGATTCGTATACTTTACCTTTTTTACGCATTCCAGCTGTATCTATTAACACGTAATCTTGACCGTCGAATGAATATTCTGTATCGACAGCATCTCTTGTAGTACCAGCAACATTAGAAACAATGACACGTTCTTCACCTAAAATGGCATTGACTAAACTAGATTTCCCTACATTTGGGCGACCAATAATTGATAAACGAATTGTATCATCATCGTATGGGTCTTCTTGTTCTTCACCAAAGTTTTCAACGACGGCATCTAATAGATCACCTAAACCTAAACCGTGCGAACCTGAAATTGGATAAGGTTCTCCAAATCCTAAAGAATAAAAATCATAGATGTCGTTACGCATTTCTAAGTTATCTACTTTGTTTACTGCGAGAACGACAGGTTTCTTACTTTTATAGAGCATTTGTGCTACCATTTCATCGCTTTGTGTTAATCCTTCTCTAACATTAACCATAAATACGATAACGTCCGCTTCGTCGATGGCTATTTCTGCTTGTGCTCTAATTTGTGTTTGGAATGGTGCATCTCCTATTTCAATACCACCTGTATCTATAATATTGAATTCATGAGTTAACCATTCACCTGATGAATAGATTCGGTCTCTGGTTACACCAGGCGTGTCTTCAACGATAGAAACACGTTCGCCGACTACTCTATTAAAAATTGTAGATTTCCCTACATTAGGCTTGCCTACAATTGCTACTATAGGTTTAGTCATTTGTTAACTTCCTCTCTTTCTTAATCTCTATAATTTTATCACATGCAAGCACTGATTCAAAATACGTTTGTAACAAACGACTAAATATATTAAATAATACTTGAGAAGATGTAAAAAAACACTCCAATTAAAGAGATAACTCTAATTGGAGTGTAAATATAATTTATTGTTTATTAAAATTTAAGGTCTTTAAATTTATCACCAAAGACATCACCTAAAGTAGGGTTATCCTCTTCAGTATCTTTATTTAAATAAGATTGTGTTGTAGAAGCATCACTTTCAACTACATCTTCGTTTGGTAAAGTAGCTTTGATAGATAATGATACACGTTCATTGTCTTCATCAATACCTAAGATTTTAACACTAACTTGTTGACCTGGTTCTAATACTTCACCTGGTGTACCAATGTGCTTATGATCAATTTCTGAGATATGAACTAAGCCTTGTACTCCAGGAGCAATTTCAACGAATGCACCGAAGTTAGCTAATCTTACAACTGTACCTTCGATAACATCATTTTCATGGAATTGACCTTTAATTTGTTCGAATGGTGTTGGTAAAGTATCTTTGATTGATAATGAAATACGTTCAGTATCTTTATCAACTGATTTTACTTTTACTTTCACTTTTTCGCCAACTGAAACAACCTCTTCTGGAGATTGAACATGTTGATGTGATAATTCAGAAACGTGAACTAATCCATCTACACCACCAATATCAACAAAAGCACCAAAGTTTGTTAAGCGAGCAACTGTACCTTCAATCACGTCTCCATCATTAAGTGATTCTAATAATGATGCTTTTTTAACGTCATTTTCAGCTTGTTCAACAGCTTTACGGCTTAAGATTACACGGTTATTTTCAGGATCTAATTCTTCAACTTTAATTTTGATTGTTTGTCCTTCAAAGTCAGAGAAATCTTCGATAAAGTCTGTTGAAATTAATGAAGCAGGTACGAAACCACGTTGCCCTACATCGACAACTAATCCGCCTTTCACAACTTCTGTTACTTTAGCTTCAATTATTTCATTGTTATCAAGTTTTTCTTGTAAATAGTCATATGATTTTTCAGTTTCAAGTTGTCTTTTAGATAAAATATATGCACCTGAATCATTTTCTTCATCAAATTCAATTTTCGTTACATAGGCTTCTATTTCATCGCCTTCTTTAACTACTTCATTAGTTTTTTCAATATGATGTGTGGATAATTGGCTAATAGGGATTATACCATTGTATTTTCCACCATTAATATGCACAACTACTTGTTTATCTTCAACCTGTTGTACTTCTCCAGTGACTTTGTCACCTTCTTTAATATCTTTAATCATTGATTCGTTGAATTCTTCAGTCATCTTGTCTGCCTCCTTATACACTACATAAGTATAACATCTTACAAACTGACTGAATTGTCAAGAAATTCCCCTTTTACACTTTAAGAAACTTTATGTTGATTTCGTAGATGCAATTAAAAAGTGAATTTTTTAAATAAATTTCAATTTAAAGTTGAAGATGTATATTTATAGTGTTTATTAATATTAAGATTCAATCTAATTCTATTATAAGGGATAATAAAAGCTATATAAACGTTTCTGCTTATAACGTTTACATAGCTTTTAGTTAATTATTTAATTTGATCCACCATTTTTAAAATTTCGTTAGTTACTGTTTCAATAGATTTACCTGTTGTATCTAATGTAACGGCATCATCAGCTTTTCTTAGTGGTGAAATCTCTCTATTCATGTCATAGTTATCTCGTTGTTCAATTTCAGTTTTTAATTGTTCCAAGTTTGACTCGATGCCACGTAATTCATTTTCTTTTTGACGACGTTCAGCGCGTTCCTCAACAGAAGCAATCATATATACTTTTAGTTCAGCATTTGGAAGAACAACTGTACCGATATCTCTTCCATCCATAACAATACCTTTTTTAGCAGCTAAGTCTTTTTGCTTTTTAACTGCAAATGATCTAACTGGTTCTTTTGAAGCGACATATGAAACGTTGTTAGTAACATCATTTTCTCTTAAATAATCTGTTACATCTTCATTATCAAGCATTACACGTTGGCCTTTTGTTTCGTCATAAGTTAATTCTAATGTTGTATTTTTAATCAGTGCTTCAAAATCTTCTGTTTGGTTTGTACGTATATATTTGTATGTAATTGCTCTATACATAGCACCAGTATCTACATAAATCATAGAAAGCTTACTAGCAACTTGTTTAGCAATTGTACTTTTACCTGCAGCTGCAGGACCATCTAAAGCAATATTAATTAAACTCATTATCGAAATACCTACCTTGTTGTTTGATGAATAATATTTTATCATAAATATGTATTTTATTAATAGGAGGAAAAGTATGAAACGTCTACTTGTTATTCATACCGGTGGCACAATCAGCATGTCACAGGATAGTTCTAATAGAGTTATTACAAATAAAGAAAATCCAATTTCGCAACATCAAGATATTATTAAACAATATGCACAAGTAGATGAGATTCATCCTATGAATGTACCATCTCCACATATGTCTATACAACATGTGAAGCAATTAAGAGATATCATTGTAGAAGCTCATCATGATAAAGACAATTCATATGACGGATTTGTCATTACTCATGGAACAGATACTCTTGAAGAAACTGCATACCTTTTAGATTTATTATTAGATATAGATGAACCAGTTGTTATAACAGGTGCTATGAGATCTGCCAATGAAATAGGTTCTGATGGTCTATACAATTTTATTTCAGCGATTAGAGTGGCCTCTTCTGCAAAATCTCGTCGTATGGGTGTTATGGTCGTATTTAATGATGAAATACATACAGCACGCAATGTGACTAAGACACATACATCTAATACGAATACATTTCAAAGCCCTAACCATGGCCCATTAGGTGTACTAACAAAAGATAATGTACAATATCACCATCATCCTTTAAGTCATACAAGTTATCATAATATAAATCCTGGCTTAAATGTCCCACTCGTTAAATCATACATGGATATGCCAAGTGATATATTTAAATTTTATGCATCACAAGAAATCGATGGTTTAGTAATCGAAGCTATGGGACAAGGTAATCTTCCACCTACTTGTTTAGATGGACTAAATGCCTGCATAGATAAGAATATTCCTATCGTCATGGTATCTCGTTCATTTAATGGCATTGTAAGTCCAGTTTATGCCTACGAAGGTGGCGGATATCAACTTGCTAACAAAGGATTAATATTTTCTAATGGGTTGAATGGACCCAAAGCACGGTTGAAATTATTAGTGAGTTTAAGTAATGAACTTGAACGACACGATATTAGACAATATTTTGAAGAGTAAAATAAAAAATAATGGCGTAGAATTGATTTGATACTATCAATCTACGCCATTTATTTATGATTCTAAAGGTGTTTGCTTTTTAGCAAGAATACTTTGTGTTATTAAACCACCATGATATTTACCATTTTCTATAAAGATAGTATTGGCATCGTTGCCTGCTGCAATTACTCCGGCAATATAACAGTTTTCAACATTTGTTTCGTATGTTTCGCGGTTATATACGGGTGCAGTGCCGAATTCATTCGTATTAATATCTATTCCGATAGATTTTAAGAATTCATAGTCAGGGTGATAACCTATCATAGCAAATACATAATCATTAGGTATTTCAATAGTGTTACCATCTTTTTCGTAAACTACTTTATCCTCTGTAATTTGAGTTACATTGGCATTAAATTCCATTGTAATTTTTTCATGATTGACTAGTGATTCAAAATTAGGAAGAATCCACGGTTTAATTGCTTTAGGATAACGATCTCCTCGATATATTACAGTGACATTTGCGCCAGCTTTTTCCAATTCTAAGGCTGCATCTACAGCAGAATTTTTACCGCCTATAATGACTACATTTTGGTCGAAATAAGGGTGTGCTTCTTTAAAATAATGACTTACTTTTGGTAAATCAGCACCTTCAACTTCTAATGTATTATGCTGACCATAATATCCTGTCGCTACAGTTAAAAATTTACATTCGTACACATCTTTAGTAGTTGTAATTGTAAATCGGTTATTCATCTTTTTAACAGTTAATACTTCTTCAAATGGATTAATATTTAATTGATGATGTTTAACTACTTCACGATAGTATACTAATGCTTGGTTTCTATGTGGTTTACTTTGTTCAACGATGAATGGTACATCGCCAATTGATAATTTATCGCTTGAAGAAAAGAATGTTTGATGTGTTGGATAATTGTAAATAGCTTCAACAACATTACCTTTTTCAATAACTAATGTTTCAATACCTTTTTTCTTTTGTTCAATGGCTGCACTTAAGCCACAAGGTCCACCACCAATGATGATACTTTCTATTTTTTGCATGTCATACGGCCTCCTTTAATCACCAAACTATTATATCAGTTATGATCTATTTACGCGAAGTCCTTGATTAAGAAAAATTTATAATTTTAGTGACGTTTTAAGAAATGGAAAATAAATGATTTTGGATAAATAAAAAAACTGTGAGCAATGATTTAACATTACTCACAGTCTATAAATGGTTATAAATAAAACCTATGGTATTACTAATGTTTGACCATCATGGATATCATTACCACTTATACCATTTGCTTGTCTAATTTTTTGAACATTGGCTGGTGAACCACTGCCATAATATTGAATTGCAATTCTGTATAAGTTCTCTTTACCATTAACAGTATGTGTTTGTTTACCTTGTTGGCTATTACTGCTTTGACTATTATTTGATTGTTGACCGTTTTGTTGAGAATTTTGACTTTGGCCATTTTGGTTATTGCTGCTATTTTGACTATTTGTAGCTTGAGAATTAGCACTATTACTATCATCATTTGAGCTATTACTACTTGAGCCATTGTCGTCTGAATCTGAATCAGATGCTGAATTACTATTTGAAGAATCATTTGATGTTGCTTTATCTTTATCAGAATCACTTGATTTATCTTTGTCTTTAGAGCTATCTTTATCTTTTTTGCTATCTTTGTCTTTGCTTGTATCATTATTTTTCATGCCGTCTTTGCTGTCTTCATTAGCTACTTTATTATCATTATTTCCACTATTGTTGTGGTTATTTAAAGCCATACCAGCAAAAATAGCTATAGCACCTAAAATTAATACAGCAGCGATAATTGGTAAGATGATCTTCATGAAGCCGCCCTTTTTCTTACCATGATTATTATCATCATGGTCATGATCATCATTATGATTGTTATCATGGTCATGATCTTTTGCTTCATTTTTATCATGATGATGTTTAGCTAACCCAGCGGCACCTGCAGTCCCAGCAGCACCTGCTCCTACTGCAGCCGCTTTTTTACCTTTGCCTGATTTTTCGTTATCTTTTTTAGGTTCGTTGTTATCATCTTTATGATCGTGTTTGTCATCATGCTTATCATCGTGTTTTGAATCATGTTTGTCAGCATGCTTATCATTTTTATCGTGATGATGTTTAGCTAATCCGGCTGCACCTGCAGCTCCAGCAACTCCTGCGCCTGTAGCGGCAGCTTTTTTACCTTTGTTATCTTTCTTATCTTGACGGTCAGCATCTTCATGACGAGTATCTTCATCTTTGTGACCACGTTGATCATTGTCATGATCTTTTAAGTTATCGTCATGTTGTTTATCATTTGTTGTATCATGGTTATCACTATTTAGATGCTTATCATCGTGTTTTGAATCGTGTTTGTCAGTATGCTTATCATTTTTATCGTGATGATGTTTAGCTAGTCCGGCAGCACCTGCAGCGCCAGCAACCCCAGCGCCTGTTGCAGCTGCTTTTTTACCTTTATTATCTTTTTTATCTTGATGGTCAACATCTTCATGACGAGTGTCTTCATCTTTATGACTACGTTTTAATGTTTCGTCTTGTCGAGAGTCTTTGTCAGATTCGTGGTTTGAAGTATTGTCATGTGTTGTTTCTTGTCTGTGATCATTATTTACTGTTTGATGCTCTTGTGATTTGCTTGAAACATCCTTAGATGAAGCATCATAGTTTTTGTTGTCTCCGTTATGTAATGATGTATCATCGAATCTATCATCTAATGAGCCATCTTGGTTAGAACTAGTTTGTGATTCAGATTGACGATTATTATTTGTAGCGACATCTCTACGACGTTTACGTCTCTGCGCATTTCTTGGTGGGAATTGTTGATTCGCTTTTTCTTCTACTTTGTCTGTAGGTTTGTCTTCATGATGTTCGTTTGAAGATGTGTGTTCTTTATGATCTTCTGAGTCTATAGATTGACGATTCTTTTCAAAATCATCTTTGAAGTTATTATTAGACACATTCATCATCCTCTCTATTTTAATTTTGTTTTGATACATAAACTATACCCACAAAATAAATGATTATGTATGTTAATCAAGAATTTTTAAAGGTATTAAAGAATTGTTCATAGATTAATTATAGCTTGAATATTTCGTTAAGCAAAATGAAATCTATAGCTCTAATAAATTTTGAAGCTTTTCTTTATAATTTAGCTTACGTTTTACCTTTTTACGGTTAATGACTTTAATTTCAGATAGTTCTGTATCATTATCACAACATTGATTTGGGATTTCTGGTTGTTCATTAAAAAATTCTAATAAATATTTACGACGACATTGATCTAATTGTTTATAACCTAACATTCTACTATATCCTAATTTCTTTCGTTTATAAGATTGATCAAAAATATAATGAAGTTTAGCAATAGTATATTGATTGTACAATATGGACAAAATAGTTTCTTTCTCCGGAGGTATAAATTGACCTAATTCAAATTGATTAATATCTTCGGGCGTAATTCTATCTGCAAATAAAATAGTTTCTAATATATATGCATCGTCAGGTTGATATAGACTTATAGCTTGGCTTTGACTACCATCTCGACCCGCTCGTCCAATTTCTTGTAAATAATTAGATGGACTTGAAGATAAATGGAAATGGATCACTGTTCTTATGTCTTTTTTATTTATACCCATGCCAAATGCGCTTGTTGCGACAATAACGGGTATATCATTATTTAAAAATTGTTGTTGAACAGTATGTCTCTCTTGATAACTTAAATCTCCATGATAAATACCAGTTAAAAAACCAGAATCATATATTAGATTAGCTAAAGTTAAGCACATTTTTTTAGATGACACATATATGATTGTGGGTCCGGTAGACGTAAGTTGTGGTAAAAGCCAATTTATTTTTTCTTCGTCAGATGCAAAGTTCATATGTCTTAAAGAGATGTTTAGACGGTTCATACTTGTTTTAACTGTATGAAGATTAACATTTAATATCTCTTTTAAATCATTTTCTAAATGTGGTGGTGCTGTGGCTGTTAAAGCTAAAATTGTTGATGATTTAAAATGAGAAGTGATTTTTCCAATTAGAGCATAATGTGGTCTGAAATCATAGCCCCACTCTGATAAACAATGGGCTTCATCGAGAACGATTAAACCAAAATCAATATTTGCAATCAGTTTGAAGTTTTGAGTTTGTAAAATAAATTCCGGACTGAGATATATAAATTTACTTTGATTAATCTTTTTAAAATTTTGTCGTTTTTCATTTTCATCCATACCTGAGTGTATACAACTAACGGCATGTTCTCCATTTAATTTCATTTGCATAACTTGATCATCCATTAATGAAATTAGAGGTGAAATAACAAGTGTAGGTTTTTCTAAAATATATGTAGGTAGCTGATAACATAAGCTTTTACCGCTGCCTGTTGGCAATATGCCAAGTGTATGTTGTTGATTTAAAACACTAGTTATTATTTCTTCTTGTCCGGGTTTAAATGAATCAAATCCGAACCATTGTTTAAGTTTCTCTTGTAGCAACTATGTCACCTCTTTCTATACCAACAATCATCAATTTAATTTGAAAGTATGATAGTTTAGAGAATTGTTGTTTATATTCTCGAAGTTTCAATCCTAAATTTGAGCTATAGTAATTTATAAAAATGTCTTTTTCCGATAAATCAATAAATGTTTCATAATCGTGCATATATCCTTTTATAAATAATTCTAATAAGTGGTCTTCTATAGTGTTAATTTTAACGTTTTGAATAGTTGCAATTTCTTGGGGTGATTGACCTTGTTGTATTTGTCTGTATGTCATTTTTGTTTTGTTTAGTAATGTAGGTAAAATAATTGTCTGATGTAGTGTGGGATAATCGTTATTATTTTCTAGTTCATACATCAGGTCTACTAATTGATTCATTTCCAATTCAAATAATTCTTCTTGGCTTATGGATTCTATTAAACTTACTTGTTGTCTAGTATACATAGGCTCTTCATAGCCTTGTAAATAATAATGCAAATAAATATGGTCATTTTTACTTGCTAATTTATCAAATAGTTGATGAATTTCGTTATAAACTTGTGTTTCTAGCTGCTGTTCTCTGATTAGTTTGTATATATCTTTAACACGTTGTTGTATGTATGTTTGTTGAGCAACAGGGACAAATTTATATGCTTGATGTTGACTTTGGGAAACTGTTTGAATCAGTAACTGTATACAATTAAATGTCTTAATAAGACTGTCATAAGTAAATCTAGGATGCATTTTAATTTCGTATAAAGCATCATAATTATCTAGTTCATTTAAATATCGCTCAAAAGACGGATATTTTAATCTGGGTAAACTATGATATAATGACAAAAGTTGTTGACTACAAGCGTCGAAAAATGTTTGATGAGATTTCTTTCCCATCAAAATATTATATATACTTTTATTTGTTTTGTAGTTGAATGCATGTTGATAAGCATGTTTGATAATTTGATACAAAATGAACCCTCACTCTATAAAACGAATATATTGAAAATTAGACTATCGATGTCTACAATAGTAGTATTGTAATTACTAGTGTAGCATTTTTTTCAAAGGAGGCGAATGAAATTGGCTAAATATACAATCGTTGATATGGATACTTGTATTGCATGTGGTGCATGTGGTGCAGCAGCTCCAGATATCTATGATTATGATGACGAAGGTATAGCATACGTAATCCTTGATGATAACCAAGGTACTGCAGAAGTGCCTGAAGAGTTATATGAAGATATGGAAGATGCACTAGAAGGTTGTCCTACTGACTCTATTAAAATTGAAGAAGAGCCGTTCGATGGTGACGCGCTTAAATTTGAATAATAAATATTTAAATCTCCCTATCACATTTTGTGAAGGGAGATTTTTTAGATCGTCGACAAAGTTATTGACTTTGCAGGCAGCTTTATATGTATATATTTTCCCAAGGTACAGTTTCGGCCTAAAATTCTATACAGATAAATCTGTAAGAATTTATTTAGTCTTCAACTAGTACTGTTCCTTTGGGATTCAGCACATAAATACTGACCTATATTTTTATATTATAAATGTATATTATTTTTAACTCTGTTATATATGAAGAAGAATATCAGTGAAATAACAATTCCTTTAATAATATTGAAAGGAATAACACCAGATACGATAATTACTTTTAGGTTATGGACAATGTCTGTTAAGTTAAATATCATACCGTAAAGTGGTAGTAAAACGAAATAATTTAAGATACTTAACACGATTGTCATAACAATTGTACCGACAATAAGTCCCATTGTTAAAGATTGATTACTACGTTTATTTTTATAAATATAGTAAGCAGTTAATAGGAAACTTGTAATTGCAAGGAAGTTGGCAACTGGCCCAACTGGATCTCCCATGTTAAAGAAAAAGTTAAGTAAGTTCTTAATAAAAGCGACAATTATACCAGCTACTGGCCCTAATAAAAATGTAGCTAGCAATGTAGGTACATCACTAAAATCTAAAGTTAAGTATGGTGGTAAAAATGGCAATGGAAATTTAATGAAAGTTAGTACAAATGCCACAGCACTTAACATACTTATTGTAATTAAACGTTTGTTTTGGTTTTGTTGCATATTAAATTTTCTCCTTTCATTCATCTTGCTAGAAAAGGAGGAAATTTGCACAACAAAAAACCTCCATCTTCTCCCATCCAGACTATACTGTCGGCTTCAGAATCTCACTGAATCAAGCAAGAAAAACGCATATATTTATACATAGTGTTCTTCTAGCGTCGCAGGCTTTATTTACTGCCGGTTGGGAATTACACCCGACCCCGAAGATGAATTGAATATTATTTTTTTATTTAAATATATCATACATGATAACTCTGTAATGCACAATGCGTTTGCTCGTTAGAGTGTTGATATCATTCCTAATAGTGACACTAAATAAATTGATATGGATTTCTAATAGTTTGTATTAGTAATTTAAGTTTGAAATCCAAGTTATACATTTTTAATATCGCACTCAAAAAAGCACTAAGATGATTTCATGTTAATCACCTTAGTGCTTTTAGCTTGTTAATTATATTTTGGACTGATCAATTTTAGGTAATTTAATAATAAATGTAGTACCTTCTCCTAGTTGGCTTTCTACTTCAATAGAACCACCATGCTCCTCAATGATCATTTTACATATAAATAGTCCTAAACCAGTACCTTGTTTACCTCTTTTTCTTGAGGCGTCTACTTTATAAAAGCGGTCAAATACTTGTTGTAAATGTTCTGGAGCTATACCAGTACCTGTATCTTGAATGCGTAAAATATCTTGATTGTCATTTACATCTGTAGTAACTGATATAGTGTCGCCAGGTTGAGTATATCTTGACGCATTATCTATCAAGTTAGTTAATACTTGATCCATTCTATCCATATCATAGCTCCATAAATTATCATTGTTCACATCGAAATACATGTTTAATTCTAAATCAGTAGCTTGTTGGCGGTATTTCATATTCATCTTATTTAATAAATCTGAAATAGGTTGTATTTCTTTTTCTACTGATAAGCCTTCTGCATCCATACGTGCAACATTTAATAATTCATTAACTAATCGATTTAATCGTTTAGATTCATCTAGAACAATAGCTAAGGATTCATGAATCTCGTCAGGTTCTGTCACTATACCGTCTACAATAGATTCAGTATATCCTTGTAATAGCGCTATTGGAGTACGTAACTCGTGAGATACATTAGCTATGAAATCTTTTTTCATTTGATCTAAATTATGTTCATTTGTCATATCACGAATAATCGCTACAATACCGCTTCTTCCATCATTTTGGATTCTATCAATATAGCTCATAATAACGACGTAGTATCTTGTATTAGCTTCCAATTCTTGGAATTGTGTTTCTTTTGTATTAAAGGTTTGTTCAATTTGTTGTTCTATTGATTCAACAGCACATTCATCTAAGTTATGGAAGACTTGGTCTGCCATTTTATTAGATATAATGATTTCTTTTTGCTCATTAATACCTATTACACCTTCAACCATTGAATTAATTAAACTATCACGTATATTCTTAGATGTTGATAATGCTTCAACATGCTCTTGAATTTCAAAACTCATGTTATTAAATGCACGAGACAATTCACCAATTTCGTCTTTTGTAGTAACAGATGTAATTTGTGAATAATCACCTTGCGATACTTTTTGAGCTTGATTTCTAAGTTGACGTAAAGGTTTTGTGATTCGTGATGATAAGAAAAATGCAAAAACAGTACTCACCGCTAAGAATATAATTGCTGTTATTAATATAATGATAGTAATCGCATTATTTGTATCCTCAATAGATTTTAAATCTTTAAAAATGAATACACCACTATAGTTTGAATCACTACCATCTTGAGCTTTCATTGGATAACCAACAAGTATATAAGGATGAGATTTACCCTTTTCATTAACAGTGACATTACGTGTTAATGGTTCACCATGTTCAAATACATTATTAAATTCTTTATTACTTTTAATTTCTTTAAGCATGGATTGCTTTGATGATGACGTTGTTTGTTGATAGGCAGTGTTATTATTTTTCATAATAATTAAACCACCTGGATTATCTATTAGCGTTTGACTATTTTTAATGGCTATATTTTGATTTTGAGAGCTTTCTACTAAATGACTAATTCGTTTGGCGTCTTCTTTAATTGAGTCTTCAGCTTCTTGAGTATAATAATATTGAATAAACGTAATGAGCGCGGCACTTAATAAAATTAAAACTGTCGTTACTATAAAGATTATAGTTAACCACAGTTTTATTACTACACTATTTAGCCGGTTCATCGTTAGCATTTACCTCAAATTTGTAGCCGACTCCCCAAACCGTTTGTATCATATGAGCTGCGTCACTTGATACTTTGTTAAGTTTTTCTCTCAATCTTTTAACATGCGTATCTACTGTACGCAAATCGCCATAGAATTCATAGTGCCAAACTTCTTTTAATAAATGTTCTCTTTCAAAAACTTTGTTAGGTGTTTTTGCTAAATAAATTAAAAGTTCGTATTCTTTTGGCGTTAAATTTACCTGTTCATTATCAGCTAATACTCTATGTGCATCGTTATCTATAATTAAATGATTAAATTCAATTACATCTCTTGCATGAGGTTCACTTTTCTCAGGTGTTGTTGATTGTGTTCTTCTTAATAACGCTTTGACTCTTAATACCACTTCTCTTGGTGAGAATGGTTTTACAATATAGTCGTCGGCACCTGACTCAAATCCTTCAACACGATTTGTTTCTTCACCTTTAGCAGTAAGCATTATGATAGGAGTATCTTTATGCTCACGTAATTGAGTGGCTACTTCGATACCGTCCAATTCCGGTAACATTAAATCTAGAAGAATGCACGCATAATCATTTTCCATTGCAAGTTGTAAAGCTTCTTTACCATTACTTGCTTCATGTGTTTCAAAAGATTCTCTTTCTAAATAAAGCTTTAGTAATCTTCTGATTCTGTCTTCGTCGTCAACGATAAGTATTTCATTCGTCATAATACTAATTTACCTCCCACACATGCTGTTCATTTCATTTGTTATTATAGCATATGAAATAATATTTAAGTTAGTATTTAAAATAACTTTGTGAAAAAAATCTCAAACATTAATTTCTACTATCTTATACATTACCATTTTCAGCTAAATGTCTAATAGTTTTAACTTCATGTGGTGTAAGTACTCGTCCTTCACCAGCATTTAAACCTTTTAAATCTAACGGTCCAAACTGGATACGAGTTAATTTACTAACTTGATGGCCGAAATGTTCAAACATACGACGTACTTGTCTATTTCTACCTTCACTTATAGTAATTTCAACTAATGTAGTATTCTTGTCTTTATCTTGATTTTTAACTTTAACTTGAGCTGGTTGTGTAAACCCATCTTCAAGTTCAATACCTTTTTCTAAAGCTTTCACTTCTTCACGCATCAAATAACCTTTAAGTTTAGCTACATATTTCTTTTTAATATGGTATCTAGGGTGTGTCATTAAATTAGTAAATTCACCATCATTAGTTAACAATAATACACCAGATGTATCGTAATCTAATCTACCAACTGGGTATATACGTGTTTCGATATCTTTAAAGTAATCAGTAACAACTTTACGACCACGATCGTCAGATACACTCGTAATAACTTGAGCTGGTTTATTAAATAAAATATAAAGTTTATCTTCTTGTTCTAATTTAATCCCTTCAACTTCTACAGTGTCAGAACTTGAAACTTTAGTTCCTAATTCAGTAACTACTTGACCGTTTACTTTAACCTTGCCATCTGTAATTAGTGTTTCTGCTTTACGGCGTGACGTATAACCACTACTTGCAATTCTTTTTTGTAATCTTTCTAATTCTTTACTCATTTGTATCTCCTTTTTGATTTACCAAGTTACTAAAGAATGCGTCCATTTCTTCGTCATCTTCTTGAGTGGTTGGTAAATCTTCTAATTTTTCTATACCAAATACATTTAAAAATAGATCTGTTGTAATTAATTGTTGACTACGTGAATTTTGGACTTCTTTTGCTTCAACTAGACCTCTTGCAATAAGTGTTTTAACAGCGCCATCAGAATTGATACCTCTAATCATTTCAATATCGCTTCTAGTTAGTGGTTGATTATAAGCAATGATAGATAAAGTTTCCATCGCTGCTTGAGATAATTTCATTTTAGACTTCTGCTCTATGAGTGCTTCGATATAATTTGCCGCTTCTTTCTTAGTAGTAAGAACACAAGTTGTTCCAAATTGTTGAATGATGAGACCATTTGACTCATAAGTTTCGATTAACTTTTTTAATTCATCTTCATTTACTTCTAATATTTCGAGCAACTGTTTAACTTCTAGTCCTTCATCACCAGAGGTATATAACAAAGCTTCTAATATGCCGTGCTTATTCAACGCTGTAATTCACTCCTCTTAAAATGTTAATATCATCAAAATTATGGTGTTGTTCAATATTAATGATACCTGATTTAGACATTTCTAAAATTGCTAAAAAGTGTGTGACCACTTGTTCGATTGGTTCTGTAAATGTAAATAGACTAAAGAAATTAAATGATGCATTGTTCTTTAATCTATCAGTTACTTGATGTGTAGCTTGTTGAATTGTAAATGTTTCTTTTCTGATTTCTACTGAATGAGGTTTATTAATTTCAACACGATTTTTAACACGTTGATAAGCGACTATTAATTCGGTTAAGTCAATTGTATTAGATGGATCCCATGATTCATCTGTTTCCAAATGTGATAAATCAGTTGGATGTTTTGTATAATAATAATCACGTTCTGCTTTCATGTCATTTAGAATTTCAGTGTATTCTTTATAATTTTGGTATTCAATTAACCTACCTACTAAATCTTCACGAGGGTCTTCATCTAAGTCTAAATTTTCTTCTGATTGTGGTAATAATAATTTACTTTTTATCATTAATAATTCAGAAGCCATAACCAAGTATTCGCTAGCAACGTTAATTTCTAATTGATTCATAGCGTGAACATACTGCATGTATTGTTCTGTTAAAGATTTCATAGGTATATCATAAATATCTATTTCAAATTTTTGAATTAAATGTAATAACAAATCTAGAGGACCATTAAATGCGTCCAGTTTTACTTCATACATAGTATCTACCTCATATTGCAACTTATGTGCATATTTCACTAAAATATTATAGCATGAATTTATATAACTTTTAAAATTAAGGTGAAAATCAGATGGAACAAGCATTAATTCAGTTTTACTATCAGTTTCATAAAAATCAACATTATTTTTTATGCCATGATATTTTGGAAGAAGCGTGGAAAGAAAATAATGATTACAGTAAACAAGATGCTGTTGTAAGTTTAATCTTATGTGCAACAGCATGCTATCACTATAGAAGACGTAATTTCAAAGGCGCAATAAAATCTTTTAATAAAGCAAAGCAAGTGATTACTCATGCTTCACGAAAAGATCAAATGACACTTCATTTAGACATTGCCATGTATATTCAATTGCTTGAAATGCAAATAGATAGAGTTGAACAACAATTACCATTTATACCTATCCAGTTACCAATAAATATTCAAATGTTAAATCAATTAGAATTAACATTTCCAGATTATTACTTTATGTCCACACCTGTAAAAAATGAAAACATTGTTCATCATCATTTGTTGAGAGACCGTAGCGAAGTAGAATTAGCTAGACAAGCGGCATTAGAAGAAAGACATTATAAAATAAAAGATATTGATAATAAGAAAGACCAGTAATATAGGTGTATTTACCCTATTATTACTGGCCTTTTATAATATAATAACTATGCTCTAGGATGATATTGATTATATATTTTTCTGACTTGAGATTTTGATACATGTGTATATAACTGAGTTGTTGAAATATCTGAATGTCCTAGCATCTCTTGTACTGCACGTAAATCAGCACCATTTTCAAGTAAATGAGTAGCAAATGAATGTCTTAGTGTATGTGGTGTTAATGTTTTGTTGATATTAGCTTTAAGACCATTTTGTTTAATCATTTTCCAAATACCTTGTCTTGATAATGGTTTCCCATGCATATTTAAAAATAAAACATTCGTTACAGTTTGTTTTAATAATTGAGGTCTAACTGTTTCGATATAAGTCGTTAAATAATCTATAACTGTATCACCTAAAGGAACAATACGCTCTTTATCACCTTTACCAAATACTCTTACAAAGCCCATCATTAAATTAACGTCTTCAATTTCAATTTGTATCACTTCAGATACCCGCATACCAGTTGCATAAAGTAGTTCTAACATTGTGCGATCACGGTAGCCATTATTTTTATTTAAATCTGGTGCATTTAATAATTGAATAACTTCGTCGACTTCTAATACGTCTGGTAATTTTTTCTCATATTTGGGCGTTTCGATTAATACTGTAGGATCTTTTGCAGCATATTTTTCGCGTAATGCAAATTGGTGAAAACTGCGTATTGTTGAGATGAAACGTGCAATAGATTTTGAAGATTGACCTTGATCTATTAAATAACCTAAGCATTCTTGAATTATTTGTCGGTCTACAAAGTCAATATTCGCTATTTTTTGTAGTTCTAAAAACTCTTTGTATTTATTTAAATCTCTTCGATAAGCACCAATTGTATTTACGCTTAATCCTTTTTCAATTTGTATAAATTTTAAATACTCTTCTATGATTGTATCTATCATAAAGCACCTCTTTTGAAGCGGTGGCTTCTTAATTAAATTACTTCACCATTAGAGATATAAAGACTTTCTCAGTTAATAATGCAATATGATTGTATTATTGGCTGTGTAATTAACTATAGTGAGGATAATCTTTATTATTTCTGTTCGGATTGCTTTTTAGCTTGGCAATCTGAACATACACCGTGGAAAGTTAAGCGGTGATCTAAAATTTTGAAGTTAAATTCTTTTTCAACACGATTTTCAACTTCTGGTAATAGGTCTTCTTCAATTTCTTCTACTTTACCGCATTCCATACAAACTAAATGGTGATGGAAATGTTTAGCGCCCTCTTTACGTAGATCAAAACGTGCAACCCCATCACCAAAATTGATTTTATCTAAAACTTTTAATTCTGCTAATAATTCTAAGGTACGATATACAGTTGCTAAACCTATTTCTGGAGATTTATCTTTAACTTTTAAATATACATCTTCGGCACTTAAATGGTCTTTCTCATTTTCTATTAGAACTCTTACAGTAGCCTCACGTTGTGGAGTTAATTTATATGAAGACTGTTGTAATTGTTGCTTCACGCGATTTAATCGTTCTTCCACGGAAGCCTCACTCCTCTACTAAGAATTATAATCATTTTAATCTAAAGTATGATTCACAATATAAATTACCAGTATTCTCAATAAAACGCAAGGATATTCCTTTATTATTTAGAATGATTATAATTTAATAATAGATGCTGAAGTGCGATAATTGTTTTCGCATCTTCAATTTCAGCGTTTTGCAAGGCTTTTCTCACTTCTTCAATTGAGAATTTATGAACTTCAACGAATTCATCGTCATCTAGATTCATTTCGCCTACTTCTAAATTATCAGCAAAATAAATCGTTAATTTCTCATTTGAAAAGCCAGGAGAACCATACATATCAGTAACATACTGTAAATCTTTAGCAATGTATCCTGTTTCTTCTTCAAGTTCTCTTTTTGCTGCTTCTTCACGTTCTTCATCTTTTTCCAATTTACCCGCAGGTATTTCAAGTAGTGGTTTTTCTACTGGTTTTCTAAATTGTTTTACAAGTAATACTTCATTTTCAGGAGTAACTGCACATATTGCAACTGCGCCGTTATGATAAATCAATTCACGTTTAGATGTTTGTCCATCGGGTAATTCAACATCGTGGATTTCTAAATCTATAATTTTACCATTATAAATCACAGTTCTATCTATCGTTTTTTCGTTAAATTCCATTTATAATCACGGTCCTTTTAAATGTTTTAATAAATTGATAAACTTAATGCGTTAGTTAAAGTGTATCGAAAGGAGAAACTACATGCAAAAGAATATTTTGAAAAGTGGTTTAGAAATTTCTGAGTTAGGTTTAGGTTGTATGAGTTTAGGTACTGATTTTAAAAATGCCCAACCTATTATTGAAAGTGCAATCGAAAACGGTATTACTTATTTTGATACTGCAGATATGTATGATCAAGGTATAAATGAGGAAATCGTTGGCAAAGCATTGAAACAATATCAAAACCGAGATGATATTGTCATCGGTACAAAAGTTGGAAATCGACTCACTGAGGATGGTAATATCACTTGGGACCCATCTAAAAAGCATATTAAAGAAGGCGTAAAAGGTTCATTACAACGTCTTGGATTAGATCATTTAGATTTATATCAATTACATGGTGGTACTATAGACGATCCATTAGATGAGACAATCAGTGCATTTGATGAATTAAAACAAGAAGGTGTCATTCGAGCATATGGTATATCTTCTATTCGCCCTAACGTTATAGACTACTACTTAAAACATAGTCAAATTGAAACATTGATGTCTCAATTTAATTTAATCGATAATCGTCCCGAAAGTCTATTAGATGATGTTCACGAAAAGCAAGTTAAAGTATTAGCTAGAGGTCCTGTATTTAAAGGATTACTAACATCTAATAGTAATAATGCATTGGATAAAAAGTTTGCTGATGGTATTTTCGATTATACAAATGATGAGTTAGGAGAAACAATTGCCTCTATTAAAGAAATTGAAAGTAACCTTACTGCCCTTTCATTTAATTACTTAACTTCTCATGATGCATTAGGTTCAATCATTGTTGGTGCAAGTAGTGTTGAACAATTAGAAGAAAATGTTAAGAACTACTATAAAGATGTTAGCTTAGATCAAATTAAAGCTGCAAGAGAACGTGTGAAAGACTTACAGTATACACAACATTTAAAATAAATTAATTATAGTTTGAGCCATTAATTGATGTCATATAACATTGATTAATGGCTCTTTTTCTTTTATGAATTATATTCTATTTACTTAGTGATTCGTTTTATTCTTAAACAATGAAGAAAAATGTTTCTCTAAAAATCTTGGAGCTAATTGATATAGTTTTAACATATTGTGCATCCATGATGGTTGGTTAATTTCTTCTTTCTCTAAAATGATACCTTCTACTATTCTAGAAGCTAGTTGTTTCGAATTAATCATGATTGAGCGATATTGATTAAAATAAGATAATGACGGATCAGCTTTTTGATGAAAAGGTGTATCGATTGGACCTGGGTTAACAGTCATCACATGGAGATGTGGTTCTTCTAATCGTAAAGCATTAAGAATTTGGTTAAAAGCAGCCTTAGATGCACCGTAATGTGCTGCATGCGCTTGTGTGACAAAAGCAGCTTGGCTTGAAATGCCTATAATATGTGCGTGTTCTACTAGATGAGGTTTTAGTATTTTAAAAAGTAAATTGAAGCTAATGATATTTATATTATACGTTTCTATGATTTCATCGGTTGTATGAGCCGATAAAGATTTAAAATATCCTAAACCAGAACTATACACTAGTCCATGAATTGGAGATTTAATTTTATTCGATAAAGCCCTAATATCATTTTGATTTTGTAAATCACATTTTAAGACATCAACCAAATAGGATTGAGAACCAAAATTGATTTGCTGAAATTTTTCAATATTACGTGCAAGAATTGTTACTTTAGCACCTCTTTTAATAAGTTGATGTACAATTTCTAATCCCAGTCCACTTGTTCCTCCTGTAACTATATAATGTTGTCCTATCATGTTTAATCCCTCCTTCGTATATACCGTTTACAATTTATGTTACTATATATTTATATTCTTAAAGTATCATTATTTTATAATTAAAATGAAGGTGATGTGAAGTATATGAAACTTGTATTTTATGGTGCTGGTAATATGGCACAAGCGATTTTTACAGGTATAATAAACTCTAGTAATTTAGATCCTAATGACATTTATTTAACTAATAAGTCTAACGAGAAAGCTTTAAAAGATTTTGCTGAAAAATTAGGTGTCAATTATAGTTATGATGATGAAGCATTACTTAAAGATGCAGATTACGTATTTTTAGGCACTAAACCCCATGATTTTGAAGCTTTAGCTGAGAGAATTAAAGATTCAATTACAGAAAATAACCGTTTTATTTCTATTATGGCTGGATTATCAATTGATTATATTAGAGAACAATTGAATACTAATAATCCTTTAGCACGTATTATGCCTAATACTAATGCCCAAGTAGGTCATTCTGTAACAGGTATAAGTTACTCTAACAATTTCGGTCCTAAATCTAAAGATGAAGTTAATGAATTAGTTAACGCATTTGGTTCAGTTATTGAAGTTTCAGAAAACCATTTACATCAGGTAACAGCTATAACTGGAAGCGGACCTGCATTTTTATATCATGTATTTGAACAATATGTTAAAGCAGGTACTGAATTAGGTTTGGAAAAAGATCAAGTTGAAGAGTCTATACGTAATTTAATTATAGGTACGAGTAAGATGATTGAACGTTCAGATTTAAGTATGGAACAATTAAGAAAGAATATTACTTCTAAAGGTGGTACAACACAAGCTGGTTTAGATGCCTTATCTCAATATGACTTAGTAGCTATTTTCGAGGATTGTTTAAGTGCAGCTGTTGATCGCAGTGTTGAATTATCTAAAACTGAAGATTAATTTATTATATACTAAAACGCCGCAGAATTTGTCTCTGTGGCGTTTTAAATTTAAATTTTGAATGAGTCAAAATCATTAACGAATGTAAAGTTAGGTGTGTCTGTGGTATTTTTCAACTCATTATAAACTTCATCAATATATTCTTTTGTATATCTATTGCTCATATGTGTTATCAAACTTTGTTTAACATTTGCTTTGCTCATCAGTTCAAAGACATCATCTATATGACTATGATGATAGCTATTTGCGAGCGTCTTTTCCCCTTCAATGTATGTTGCCTCATGTACCATAACATCAGCATCTTTCGCTATGATATGTTCGTTATGACATGGCTTGGTATCTCCAAAAATAGCAACAATTGGTCCAGATTTAGCATTTCCTTTAAACTGATCAGATTGGTATATCTTCCCATTAAATTCAAAAGTATCATTCATTTTAACTTCTTGATATTTAGGGCCAGGCTCAAGACCGATTGATTTAAGTGATTCTACGTCTATTGTTCCAGGTGTTGTAGGTGTTTCTAATCGATAACCGTATGACGTTATCCCATGATTCAAAATTTCAGCATGAACTGTAAAACCGTCATGATGATAATCTAAACGTTCATCGATTTCTATGTATGTAATTGGATAATTGAGATGTGATTCTGACAACGATAATGTTGTTTCTACATACTGTTGTATTCCTTTAGGTCCAATTAATGTAAGAGGTTTATTTTCTCCACCTTGAAAGGACCTACTCGTTAGTAACCCTGGAAGCCCAAAAATGTGATCTCCATGCATATGAGTAATAAAAATATGATCAACTTTACCTAATTTTATTGAATGATGAAGAATTTGATGTTGGGTACCTTCTCCTACATCAAACAACCAAATTGAATTGGAATAGGGTTCTAGATTTAAAGCAATTGCTTGCGTATTTCTCTCTTTAGTTGGTAGTCCGGCACTAGTACCGAAAAATGTGACTTCCATGCTCACACCTCCCTCTCTTCGATTCATTCTATCATATATAATGACAATTTTTATAATAAGAAATAAAATATAATTATCAATATTCCATTTGAGTACAACGTATTAGTTTTAATTTCATATCATAGTTTTACACATGTTTGTGAGTCGTATAATTTGGTAAATATGTATGATATCGATTATCATTTATTTAAATGATAAATTGCTTATGAACTTTAATAAAGCATATTATATGACCATAAGTTTTCTTTATCATATAATATAATAATCATATATCTTTTATAGAATTGAGGTTTTATTCTTGAGTACAAAACAAAAACACATACCTTGTTTAATTACAATTTTCGGAGCAACTGGTGATTTAAGTCATAGAAAGTTATTCCCTTCCATTTTCCATCTTTTCCAACAAGACAACTTAGATGAACATATAGCTATTATAGGGATTGGACGTCGTGATATTAGTAACGATACATTCCGTGAACAAGTTAAAGCGTCAATCCAAAATCACGTTAAAGAAACACAACGAATTGATGAATTCATGGAACATGTGTTTTATCATAAACATGATGTGAGTGATGAAGAAAGTTATCAATCATTACTAGAGTTTAGTAATCAATTAGATACTCAATTCAGTTTAAAAGGTAATCGTCTGTTTTATCTTGCTATGGCGCCACAGTTTTTCGGAGTCATTTCAGATTATTTAAAATCATCTGGATTAACTAATACTAGTGGTTTCAAACGTTTAGTTATTGAAAAACCATTCGGTAGTGATTTAAAATCAGCAGAATCACTAAACAATCAAATTCGTCGTTCATTTAAAGAAGAAGAAATTTATCGTATAGACCATTACTTAGGTAAAGATATGGTTCAAAATATTGAGGTATTACGCTTTGCTAATGCAATGTTTGAGCCTCTTTGGAATAATAAATATATTTCTAATATTCAAGTAACATCTTCAGAAATTTTAGGTGTAGAAGATCGTGGCGGCTATTATGAATCTAGTGGCGCTTTAAAAGATATGGTTCAAAACCATATGTTACAAATGGTTGCTTTATTAGCTATGGAAGCCCCTATTAGTTTGAATAGTGAGGATATACGAGCTGAAAAAGTTAAAGTATTAAAATCATTGCGTCAATTACGTCCACAAGATGTTAGAAAGAATTTCGTTCGTGGACAATATGGCGAAGGAGTAATTGATGGTAAACAAGTTAAAGCTTATCGCGATGAAGATCGTGTTGCAGAAGACTCTATTACACCTACATTTGTATCTGGTAAATTAACTATCGACAACTTTAGATGGGCAGGCGTACCGTTCTATATTAGAACTGGTAAACGCATGAAATCTAAAACGATTCAAGTCGTTGTAGAATTTAAAGAAGTTCCAATGAACTTATATTATCAAACTGACAAATTATTAGATTCAAACTTATTAGTTATTAATATTCAACCAAATGAAGGTGTATCACTACATTTAAATGCTAAGAAAAACATTCAAGGCATTGATACAGAACCTGTACAACTTTCTTATGCTATGGGTGCACAAGATAAAATGAATACAGTTGATGCATATGAAAATTTACTTTTCGATTGTCTTAAAGGCGATCCAACTAACTTTACTCATTGGGAAGAACTTAAATCAACTTGGAAATTTGTTGATGCTATTCAAGAACAATGGTCAATGGTGGAACCAGAATTCCCTAACTATGAATCTGGTACGAACGGTCCATTAGAAAGTGACTTACTACTAAGTAGAGATGGTAATCATTGGTGGGACGATATTCAATAAAAAGTTTAAATTGAAAATGTGACTAAATAAATCAAATAGTGAATGATTATAGTATAACTGTGATGTTTGATATCTTATCTCCAAACAAGTGAGTTGAGTTCATCAACATTTCAGTTTCTGTAGTCGTTCACTTTTTTATTAATTTGATTTATTGATAGGCTTTCAGGTGTATATTTAGTCAAAATAATGTAGAATAAAAGTTAATGATTGAAAATAATTGGAGTGAATATATTGGACGTTATCAAGCAAATACAACAGGCAATTGTTTATATCGAAGACCGTCTACTTGAGCCGTTTAATTTGCAAGAATTAAGTGATTACGTTGGTCTCTCCCCCTTTCACCTTGAACAATCTTTTAAAATGATTGTAGGGTTATCACCAGAGGCGTATGCACGGGCAAGAAAACTCACATTAGCTGCTATAGATGTTAAACATAGTGCGAGTCGCTTGGTAGATGTTGCTAAAAAGTATAGATATGCAAATTCAAATGATTTTGCAAATGACTTTAGTGATTTTCATGGCGTTTCACCAATTCAAGCATCAACTAAAAAAGATGAACTCAAAATGCAAGAACGAATTTATATAAAATTGACAACTACAGAAAGAGCACCTTATCCATATAGACATGAAAAGACTGATGATATTTCGTTAGTTGGATATGCACGTTATATTGACGCTAAGGATTTATCAAATCCTTTTAATGTTCCTGATTTTTTAGAAGATTTGTTGTTAGATGGTCAATTAAAAGAGTTACAGCGTTATAATGATGTAAGTCCATTTGAATTATTCGTCATAAGTTGCCCTCTTGATTCTGGTTTAGAAATTTTTGTAGGTGTACCAAGTGAACGATACCCTGCTCATTTAGAAAGTAGATTCCTACCTGGTAGGCATTATGCTAAGTTTAATTTACAAGGTGAAATTGATTATACGGTGAATGAAGCTTGGTATTATATTGAAACAAGTTTGCAATTAACTTTACCTTATCAAAGAGATAGTTTATATGTGGAGGTATACCCATTAGATATATCATTTGATGATCCTTTTACAAAAATACAACTGTGGTTACCTGTAGAACAAGAAAATTATGATTATGACAATTGAAAATGTATAAAAAAGCATGCCCTTAATAATGACTATATGTCAGTATTAAAGGCATGTTTTTCATTAAATATAATTAAATTTTAAGCACAAAAGCTTCATAAGGTTGAATCTTATCAAAATTAACATCAGTATCATAATTGTGAAGTAATATATCGAATACTTTGATGTCGTCATCTAAATTAAGTTTACTTTCTTTATCAGTTAAGTTACCAACAATTAATACTTTTTCGTTATCAAGCGTTCTAGTATAAGCAAATATATTTGGATTATCAGCATCAATTAAATCAAATTGACCGTATGTGTAAATATCAGCTGATTTTTTTAATTGAATTAATGATTTATAAAAATTTAGAACAGAATTTTCATCTTCTAATTGGTCAGCAACGTTGATTTCTTTATAATTTGGATTGACTGGGAACCATGGTTCTACATTGGTAAATCCGGCATAATTATTGCTATTCCATTGCATAGGCGTACGTGAATTATCTCTGTTTTCCATTTTATACTTATCTAATAATTGATTAACATCTCCACCATTTTCTTTAACGATTTGGTATTCGTTTTTAACTGCAACATCATTAAAGGTTTCTATACTTTCGAATGGATAATTTGTCATACCAATTTCTTGACCTTGATAAATAAACGGCGTGCCTTGTTGAAGGAAATAGACAACAGCATGGCTAGTGGCAGATTCGTACCAATATTGACTATCATTACCCCATGTGGACACACGACGAGGTTGGTCATGATTTTCAATAAAGAGCGCGTTCCAACCTTTACCTTCTAGTTGCTTTTGCCAACGATTTAATACATTTTTATAAGCAGTAACATCAAATTGTGAATCTCCTGTACTCCATAAACCTAGATGTTCAAATTGGAAAATCATATTAAATTTACCATTAGTTTCGCCAACCCATTCATCGGCATTATCTGGTGTTACACCATTTGCTTCTCCAACAGTCATAATATCGTATTGAGATAATGATTCATCTTTCATTTCTTGTAACCAATCTTGAATACCAGGTTGGTTCATATCTACATCAAATGCCGGCGCATATGTTTTACCTTCTGGTACTGGTAAATCACCTGCTTCAAAAGTTTTCTTAATATGCGTAATAGCATCAACTCTAAAGCCGTCGATACCTTTTTCAAACCACCAATTCATCATATCGAATACAGTTTGTCTTACTTCTTTATTATTCCAATTTAAATCTGGTTGTTTTTTACTAAATAGATGGAAATAGTATTGCCCAGTATGCTCATCATATTCCCAAGTTGACCCGTTAAAAATGCTTTCCCAGTTATTTGGTTCGGAGCCATCTTCTTTCGGGTCCTCCCAAATGTACCAATCACGTTTAGGATTGTCCTTACTTGATTTAGATTCGATAAACCATGGATGCTCATCAGAAGTATGATTAACAACTAAATCAAGTATTAATTTCATACCTCTTTGATGAACTCCTTCCAATAAACGATTAAAATCATCCATTGTACCAAATTCATCCATTATATCTTGATAGTTACTAATATCGTACCCATTATCATCATTAGGAGATTTATACATTGGGCTTAACCAAATGACATCAATGCCTAGGTCTTTTAAGTAATCTAATTTCTCAATAACACCTGGTAAATCCCCGATACCATCATTATTACTATCTTTGAAACTTCTTGGATATACTTGATATGTTACTGCCTCTTTCCACCAATTTTTTGTCATTTGAAAACACACCTCTATTAATATTTTGTTATGAAACCGGTTTCTTTAGTAATTATTTTATCTTTAAAATGAAACGTCGTCAAAATATTTATTTTATATAGTAAATCAGTTACTTATATCTTTGGGAGTAATAAAAAGATTATAAAAAACGCCTTACATATGTATGTAAGACGTTAAAATAATTTATTTATTCTTCTTCAACCCATTGTGTATGGAATACACCTTGTCGATCTTTACGTTCATAAGTGTGAGCACCGAAGTAGTCACGTTGTGCTTGGATAAGGTTAGCAGGTAAATCTTCTGAACGATAACTATCGTAATAGTTTACACTTGCAGAGAAACCTGGTGTTGGAACACCATTTTTAACTCCTGTTGCAACAACGTCTCTTAAAGCGTCTTGATAATCTGTTACGATATTTTTGAAGTAAGGATCTAATAATAAGTTTTCAAGGTTTGGATTGTTATCATAGGCATCTTTAATTTTTTGTAAGAATTGAGCACGAATAATGCAACCTTCTCTCCAAATCATTGCAAGCTCGCCTAATTTTAAATTCCATTCATGATCTTCACTTGCTTTTCTCATTTGAGCAAAACCTTGTGCGTATGAACAAATCTTACTCATGTATAAAGCTTTTCTAATTTTTTCTAAGAATTGTTGTTTATCACCATCAAATGAAGCAGTTGGACCATTTAGTGATTTTGATGCATTTACACGTTCTTCTTTGATAGATGAGATGAAACGAGCAAATACTGATTCAGTAATAATTGTTAATGGAATACCTAATTCTAATGCGTTAATAGAAGTCCATTTACCAGTACCTTTTTGACCAGCTGTGTCTAGAATCTTTTCAACTAAAGGTTCGTTATCTTCATCTAATTTAGTGAAAATATCACCAGTAATTTCAATTAAGTAACTTTCAAGTTCTCCTGCATTCCAATCTTTGAAAGTTTGAGAAATTTCTTTATGACTCATACCTAACAAGTCTTTCATCATTGCATAACTTTCAGCAATTAATTGCATATCTGCATATTCAATACCGTTATGAACCATTTTTACATAGTGTCCAGCACCATTTGGTCCAATATAAGTTACGCAAGAAGCGCCATCTTGAGCTTTTGCTGCAATAGCATCAAGGATATCACTAACTTTATTATATGCATCTTCTTGTCCACCTGGCATTAATGAAGGACCAGTTAAGGCACCAACTTCTCCACCAGATACACCCATACCAATAAAGTTAACACCACTTTCAGCTAAAGCTTTATTACGACGGATTGTATCTTGATAGTTAGTATTACCGCCATCAATAAGAATATCATCGTCATCTAATAAAGGTAATAAACCATCTATTGTTGCATCAGTAGCAGGTCCGGCTTTAACCATTAATAAAATTTTACGGGGTTTTTCTAAAGAATTAACAAATTCTTCTAATGAATATGTTGGGTGGATACTTTTTCCTTTTGATTCTTCTACCATTTCATCTGTTTTTTGTCTTGAACGGTTATAAACAGATACACTGTAACCACGTGATTCGATGTTCCATGCAAGGTTTTTACCCATTACGGCTAAACCTACTACACCTATTTGTTGTGTCATATTACTTACCTCTCTTATTCGAATATTTCAATAGTATTGTATCACAAATTAAGTATTTACTTCACTAAATTGACCGTGCTATTCTGCTACGAGTTCAATTATTTTTAGAACTTGATTTGTTAATAAATTAAGGTCTTTTACTGCTATTCTTTCACTAGTAGTATGGATATTTTCATAACCAACACCTAAAATGACAGACGGTATTCCATAAGTATTGATAATACTACCATCTGATCCACCACCAGAAATAACAGTATCACCTTTAAGACCTAAACTAATTGCACTTGCTTTAGCAAATTTGGTTACTTCGGCATCATCACTAATTTTGAAACCAGGATAACTTTTCTCGATTTCTACTTGAGCTTGACCTCCAAGTTCACTTGCAGTTTGTTCAAAAGTATCTTTCATGTGTTGAGCTTGTTGTTCAATACTTTGTTCATTATGTGAACGTGCTTCTGCCTCTATAACAACTTCATCAGCCACTATATTAGTAGCAGAACCACCATGAAACTTACCTATATTAGCAGTTGTTAAGTCATCAATTTGACCAAGTTTCATTTTACTAATCGCTTTAGCTGCAATATTTATAGCGCTTATACCTTCTGTTGGCGTACTAGCATGTGCGGTTTTCCCTTTTATCGTTGTGTTGATTTTCATTTGTGTTGGCGCACCAACAACTGTAGTTCCAACGTCAACACTCGCATCAATTGCATAGCCAAAATCAGCATCTAATAAAGAAGTATCTAGTGCTTGGGCACCAAGTAATCCTGATTCTTCACCTACAGTAATAACGAATTGGATTTGTCCATGTGATAAATTTTGTTCGTTAATTGTAGTGATTGCCTCTATGATAGCGGCTAAACCTGCTTTATCATCAGCCCCCAAAACTGTTGTTCCATCTGAGTATACATAGCCATCATCCGCTACATTAGGTTGAACTTTAATTTCTGGCACAACTGTGTCCATATGGCTTGTAAAATACAACTTCGGAACATCTTTATCTGATAAATTGCTTCTTAATGTACAAACAAGATTGTTAGAACCTAATCCTTCTGTCTCACTTGCTTGATCTTCCTTAACTTCTAAACCAAGTGATTCAAATTTCTCTTTTAAAATGGGTTGGATGACTTGTTCATGTCCAGTTTCTGAGTCAATTTTTACTAATTCTAAAAATGTATTTAAGAGACGTTCTTTATTCATCTTTAATATTCCCCCTTAATCATATAACTATAGTTTAACTGAATTCTGAATATATCAAAAATAAATTGATTGCATTCTCGATTTAAATCATATAATGTTATCTTATAATTAGATTTCGTATTAAATTAAGACACAATTTAATATGTATTAGGCAATTGGAGGAACACCTTATAATGAATAAAGTTTTACGTATTATTATTATTGTTATGTTAGTTGCTGTAGTTTTAGCACTACTACTTACAAGTTTAGTTCCTATGATGAATTAATCTGATATTAAAAGATGTTCTTAATAGAAGTAGCCAGTGGCATATATGCCACTGGCTATTTTTTAATATACTTATTAGTTTTTTATGCGAAGTTCTTAATTTCACTATGCATTTTTAATGAACCAAAGTGAGATTTAATATTCAAATATTCTTCTAATTCATTTAACAACTGAATGATATTAGCACGTGAATTGAGTGCTTGATGTGATGTTGGTAAAGGTAATTCATCTAATGATAGTCGTATTTCATATAAGGAATGTAATCTTAAAGCAGTATAATCATTACTATTGACGTTATGACCAATTTCACAAAGCAATTGTGAAATATGCTCTAAAATAGGATCTTTAGTTTGAATATTTTCTATTAAAAATTTCATTCGTTTTAATAATTCAACTTGTTCTTCTCGCATATCAAAATAATGATAATATGAGTTTTCATTTCTCACGAAGTGGTTTTTAACATCTCTAAAAGCTAAAGATTTTGCTTTTTTAATATTTAAAACCAGTGGTTCGAACGTTATATTTAGGTCATGGTTTTGTTGTTTGCAAGCTTTGTCAAATGCAATAAATACATCGGTGATTTGGTGTTCAATGTCATTTTTATAGCGTTTTAATGTTTTATCTAAACTTGGCATCATTAAGTTCATAATAAATGCTATACCTAGCCCAACAATGAGTAATAGTATTTCATTTATTATAAGATGTCCATCGATTGTTTTAGCATTAAAAACGTGTAATAAAATAACACAACTTGTAATGACACCTTCTTGTGCATTCAATACAACTGTTAACGGTATAAATAGCAATACTATTAAACCTAACACAATTGCGTGTTGTCCAAGTATGGAAAATATTGCAGAACCTAAAAATAATATTAATAAACAAGATACTAAACGTGAAATAATAGCAGTTAAAGAATGCATTTTTGTATGTTTTATACAAAGAACTACTAGGATCGCACTTGAAGCATAATTATCAAGGCCTAGTAGTTTACAAATAATAACGCCTAGAGTCATACCAACAGCTGTCTTGAGTGTTCTAAATCCAATCTTATAAGGATTTAACTTGAGCATCTAATTATGACCTCTTATCTTTCTTCACAATATTGATCAAATAATCCTTGTAATTGACTAATGACATTCATTACATCATGTCCTTCGATTTGATGACGTTCAATCATTTCAGTGATTTTACCATCTTTAATAAGTGCGAAAGAAGGACTTGATGGTGCATAACCTTCAAAATAATCTCTTGCTTGTTGTGTTGCTTCTTTATCTTGACCAGCAAACACTGTTACGAGTCTATCAGGTAATTTATCATAATGAAGTGCATGTGTAGCCGCAGGACGAGCAATACCACCCGCACAACCACATACAGAATTAACCATAACTAATGTTGTGCCATCTTGTTTTAAAACTTTATCTACTTCGTCTGCTGTAGTTAATTGTTCATAACCAGCTTCTTCAATTTCATTTCTAGCTTGATCTACGACTCCATTCATATATAAATCAAAATTTAAATCCATAAATTAGAATCACCTTTCATTTTTTTAATTTACTGTCTTTATTTTACTAATTATAGTTACATACTTCAACATGCTTGATTAACCTATATGATAATAGGCATAAATACTTCCTAACATATGAAAGCATTTATGCCTAATCTTATAGTTGAATTTACTCTTGCTTTATAAATCTAAATATCTTTTAATCATTCTGACCTTATGAACGGTAATGTTATTGTATAGAGTTAACTATATAGTAAGTTTAATAAATATTTGTATTTTCTACAGTATATTGTTCAACACGTTGCTTAATATGATTCATAAATTGACCAGTTTGTAAGCCATCTAAAATTCTATGATCAATAGAAATACATAAATTAACCATGCTTCTAATTGCAATCATATCATCGATAACAACAGGTTTCTTAACGATTGATTCAACTTGTAATATAGCAGCTTGAGGATGATTAATAATACCCATAGAAGATACTGAGCCGAATGAGCCAGTATTATTCACTGTAAATGTTCCACCTTGCATATCTTCTTGAGTTAATTTGTTATTTCTAGCTTTTTGAGCAAGTTCATTAATTTCTCTTGCTATACCTTTAATTGATTTTTCGTCAGCATGTTTAATGACTGGAACGAATAATTTATTTTCATGAGCTACTGCTATAGAAATATTAATATCTTTATGAATTTTAATTTCGTTACCATTCCAACTACTGTTTAACATTGGATAAGCTTTTAATGCATCCGCTACTGCTTTTACAAAGAAAGCAAAGAATGTAAGATTATAACCTTCATTTTTCTTAAAGCTATTTTTAAAGTAATTTCTAGTTTTCACTAGGTTAGTTGCATCAGCTTCAATCATCATCCAACCGTGTGGAATTTCAGTAGCACTTGTAACCATATTTTGAGCAATCGCTTTACGCACACCATTCACTGGCATTGCATTTTGAGTAGATTCGATTTGATCTTGTGAATGATTAGGTATAGTAGTTGATTTTGGTTCATTTTGTGGTTGTGCATGATTGTTATTAGTTTGATTTTCAGTTGGATTATTAATATAAGCTAATACATCTTTTTTTGTAACTCTACCTTCAAAACCTGTACCCGTAACCTGTGATAAATCGATTTGATTTTCAGAAGCTAATTTAAATACTACTGGTGAAAATCGACCATTATTTTTAGATTTGTCTGAGTTTTCTTTTGATGTCGAGTTTTGTTGGACACTAGATTGTGTATCTTGATGATTTACTTGAGTGTTTTCAGTTTTCTCTTGTTGTTGATTATCATTAGAAGTATTTTCTACATTATTTTCATTAGGTGAATCGATTTTACAAATAACAGTATTAATTTCTACTGTTTCACCTTCGCTAATAACTATTTCAGTAATTGTACCTGCAACAGTAGAAGGCACTTCAGCAGTTACTTTGTCAGTAATTACTTCACATAACGGTTCATATTCTTCAACATAATCGCCAACAGATACTAGCCATTGTTCTATAGTACCTTCATGTACACTCTCGCCTAGTTTTGGCATTTTGATATCCATTATTAAGCCTCCTTAAAATTCTGCGAGTTCTCGCATTTTCGCTTGTATTTTTTCTGGATTCATCATTAACTCGTTTTCTAATACTGGAGAGAATGGCATTGATGGTACATCAGAACCTGCTAAACGCATGATTGGTGCATCTAATTCGAATAAGCAATTTTCAGCAATAATAGCTGAAACCTCTGACATTACGCTACCTTCCAAGTTATCTTCAGTTACTAGTAGTACTTTTCCTGTTTTCTTAGCACGATCAATGATTGTTTCTTTATCTAATGGATAAACAGTTCTTAAATCAACAACTTCTACATTGATACCATCTTCTGCAAGAATATCGGCAACTTGTAAGCAATAATTAACCATTAAACCATAACAAAATACAGTGATATCATCACCTTCACGTTTTACATCAGCTTTACCTAAAGGAACTGTATAATATTCTTCTGGTACTTCTTCTTTTAAGAAACGATATGCCTTTTTATGTTCAAAGAAAAGTACTGGATCATTTGATTCAATTGAAGACAATAATAATCCTTTAGCATCATATGGAGATGAAGGGATAACGATTGTTAAACCTGGTGTTGATGCAAAAATACTTTCAATACTTTGTGAATGGTATAAACCACCATGCACGCCACCACCAAAAGGCGCTCTTATAGTAATTGGACATTGCCAATCATTATTTGAACGATAACGCATTTTTGCAGCTTCACTAATAATTTGGTTTGTTGCAGGTAAAATAAAGTCGGCAAATTGAATCTCTGCAATAGGACGTTTACCTAACATTGCAGCACCAATAGCTGTACCAACTATATTAGATTCTGCTAAAGGTGTATCAATGACGCGTTCTTTACCATATTTACTTTGTAGACCAAGAGTAGCACCGAATACGCCACCTTTTTTACCAACATCTTCTCCAAGAATAAAAGTATTTTGGTCTTTTTCCATAGCTACATCTTGAGCTTGGCGAATCGCGTCTAAATAAGTCATCTTAGTCATGATTGATACTCCCTTCTTCTTCATAAACATAGGCATAAGCTTCTTCTACAGAAGGATATGGTGCTTCTTCAGCAGCTTTAGTAGCATGATTAATGATTTGTTTATGCTCCTCTTCAATTTCTGCTAACCAAGCGTCATCAATAATTCCTAAATCTAATAAATGGTTTTTAAAATGAATATTACAATCTGCTTCTTTTAATCCATCACGTTCTTCTTGTGTTCTATATTTATCATCATCATCAGATGAATGAGCAGTCATTCGAGAAGTTACGGCTTCGATTAGTGTAGCACCTTCTCCGTTAAGTGCGCGATCACGTGACTCTTTCATCGCTTTATATACAGCTATTGGATCATTACCATCAACTTGTTCTCCATGCATACCATAACCTATTGCTCTATCTGATAGATTTTTAGCAGCATATTGTAAAGAATCTGGAACAGAAATAGCATATTTGTTATTAATAATGACACAAACAAAAGGTAATTTATGTACACCTGCAAAATTTAAACCTTCATGAAAATCACCTTGGTTTGAACTACCTTCACCAACTGTTGCAGTTGCTATATTTTGTTTGTTGTCCATTTTTAAAGCTAAAGCTGCACCAACTGAATGTGGTATTTGAGTAGCCACGGGTGAACTTTGTGATAAAATCCCCTTTTCTCTGTGACTATAGTGGGATGGCATTTGTTTACCACCTGAATTAACATCATCTCTTTTACCGAAAGAAGCTAACATCGTATCTAAAGGTGTAATACCCATATATGTTACGAAAGCTAAATCTCTATAATAAGGAGAAGATATATCACCTTGTTTCATAGCGTAAGCCATTCCTATTTGAGTTGCTTCTTGTCCTTGACCACTAACAACGAAAGGAATTTTCCCAGCTCTATTGAGTAACCAAAGTCTTTCGTCCAGTTTTCTGCCAAGATCCATCCATTTATACATATTTTTTAGGTCTTCTTCTGTAAGGCCTGCTGACTTATAGTCAATCATGTCATTTCCTCCCTAATTATACGTGAATTGCTCTGTCTTCAACTTTTAGTCCAAGTTCCATCAATACTTCAGAAAGTGATGGATGGGCATGTGTAGTTAATCCGAGTTCTAATGAAGACCCATTCATAAATTGTAGTAATGATACTTCATTAATTAACTCAGTTACATGTGGACCTATCATATTTAGTCCAATAATTTCATCTTGTTCTTGATCAATAATGATTTCACAAAATCCATTTCGATTATCAATTGAATCAATCATGGCTTTCCCAATTGCTTTAAAAGATACTTTAAAATTCTTGGCTTTAATATTATCATTTTTAGCTTGTTCTAAATTTTTACCAATTGATGCAATTTCAGGATAAGTGTAAATACATTTTGGCATTAAATCATAATTAACTGGAAGTGGAGCATTATCAAACATATGTTCAACTGCCACTATTCCTTCTTTAGAACCAACATGAGCAAGCTGAAGTTTACCAATACAATCACCTGCTGCATATATATGTTTATCTTCAGTTTGTTGATATTGGTTCGTAATAATGTGACCAGATTTTGTTGTCTTAATTTTAGTATTATTAAGTCCAATATCAGTTGTATTAGGCTTTCTACCAACTGATAATAGGATACGTTCAACAGTGATTTGTTCATCATTAATTTTAATTGTTGCTTCATTAGTTTCATCATTAATAGAAACACTTTGATTATCTAAGGCAACATTTTCAAAAAACTTAGTTCCTCGATTTTCGAGCTCATTCTTAATTGTTTTAGCAATTTGTTTACTTTCATTCGATAAAATACGCTCATTAGCCTCAATTACGGTAACTGAAACACCTAAATCAGTTAAATATGAGGCGAATTCTAATCCAATTACGCCCCCACCTATAATAGCTATACTATTAGGTAATTGATCCATTTTTAAGATATCATCGCTAGATAAAATAACTTGATGATCAAATTGTAAAAATGGCAATTCTGAAGGAGTTGAACCGGTAGCTATTAATACAAATTGATTAGGAATCATTTCATTTTCGCCATCTTCAAATTCTACTGAGATAGTTCCACTTTGTGGTGAAAAGATAGACTCACCTAATATGCGTCCAGTTCCATTATAAATGTCGATATGGTTTTGTTTCATCAAATGTTGTACACCTTGATACATTTGATTGACAATTTCGTCTTTTCTTTCTAATATTCGTTCATAATTAAGGCTATATTCAGGAACTTCGATCCCAAATTGCTTAGCGTGTTTCACTGTATGGAAGACTTCTGCAGATTTTAGTAATGATTTTGTAGGGATACAACCTTTATGTAAGCATGTACCACCTAAAAGAGACTTTTCTACAATTGCAACTTTCTTACCAAGTTGTGATGCACGAATTGCTGCCACATAACCAGCAGTTCCTCCACCGAGTACTACTAAATCATATTGTTTTTCAGACATTTGCTTACTCCTAACTCTATGTATAGAGAAATTCAATATACATGTGTTATTGAATATTCTCATATAAATTGTTATTAACTATCTAACGTTCTCTCAAATAAAACAATACTTTAATATTTTACATCAGTTAAAACATTTTAGAAATTCTAAAATGTTCATTTTTTTGAATAAAAAGTGACTAAACACATTATTTGTTTAAAAGAAATTTCAAAGTTTATGATTTTCTTTGATTTTGAGCAATCATTTCTTTTGCATTTTCTCGGGTAAGATCAGTTACGCTAGCTCCCGAAATCATACGTGCAACTTCATCAATTCTATCATCATCTTCTAATTCTTTTACTTGAGCCGTCGTACGATCTTCTGTTGTCTGTTTAGAAATAAGTAAATGATGATCACTCATTGTTGCAACTTGTGGTAAGTGAGAAATACATATAACTTGAATATATTCAGCAATATCACGCATTTTTTCTGCCATTTTTTGGGCTGCCTGACCAGATACTCCAGAATCAACTTCATCAAATAAAATAGCAGTTTGTCCTCTAGATTGAACAAATATACTTTTTAACGCTAACATAATTCTAGATAATTCTCCTCCTGAAGCTATTTTATTTAAGCTTTTTAGAGGTTCACCTTTGTTAGGACTGATTAAAAATTCTACAAATTCTATACCTTCGATATTAGGTTCATCTAAGGGTTTGAAAGATATTTCAAGATTTGCGTCTTTCATTTGGAGATTTTGAATTTCTGCGACGATGTGGTCTCTTAATTCTCTTGCAACTTTTCGTCTTTCTCCTGATAAAGATTTACCTATTTTAATCACTTGTTTATATAAATCGTTAATTTCTTCGCGTAATTGAGAAGTACTTTCTTCATAATTTTCAATTTTACTTATTTCATTTTCTAATTTACCTTGGTATGCGATGAGTTCAGAAATATCTTTACCATATTTTCTTTTTAGATTATTAAGTAAATTCATACGCGATTCTAGTTCATTTAACATTTGCTCATCAAATTCTGTATTTGTCATTTCATCGTATAATTCATGTTTTGCATCTTCTAAAGTATAGTAAAATTGATCCACTTCTTCTTTTAATTTTACATATTTATCTGGAAGAATATCATTAATTTCATTTAGAAAATTGCTTAATTCGTATAATCGATCAGTGATAGCATTTTCATCAGTTAGTGTTAAATGCGCATTATTTAAAGCAAGACTTAATTTTTCTGAGTTTTGTATTCTTTTAATATCTGTTTCTAACTGTTCAACTTCACCTTCTTTTAATGAAGCTTCAGATATCTCTTCTAATTGGAATTTCATTAAATCTAATCTTTGTAATAACGCTTGGTCAGCTGATTCTAATTCCTCTAGCTCTTTACGTTTAGCTTTATATTGATTAAATACACTATGATATTCTGAAAGTAACTGACTATATTGGTCACCAGCATAATCATCGAGTAACTGTAAGTGATACTTCTGCTTTAATAGAGATTGTGTTTCATGTTGGCCATGAATATCTAATAATTCTTGCATCACTTTTCTTAAATCTTGTAAAGTGATTGTCTGATTATTAATTCTACAAATACTTTTACCTGAGCTAAAAATTTCTCTCTTTACTAATAAAAAATCTTCATCTATATCAATATTTAGATTTTGTAGGACATGAATTGCATCTTTACTGTTATCGATATCAAAAATACCTTCAATTATAGCTTTCTTTTCACCGTGTCTAACATAATCTGATGAAGCTCGCATACCAATGAGTTGACCAATTGCATCGATAATGATTGATTTACCTGCACCAGTTTCACCACTTAAAACAGTTAAACCATCTGAAAATTGAATTTCTAATTCATCGATGATTGCAAATTGTTTTATTGATAAGGTTTGTAACATAAATTCATCGCATCCTTATAATAAATTGAAAATTCTAGTTTTAATTTCTTCACTTGCTTCTTCATTACGACAAATAATAAGGCAAGTATCATCACCACAAATTGTTCCTAATACTTCTTCCCAATCAATTTGGTCTAAAATTGCGCCTATAGATTGAGCGTTTCCTGGTAATGTTTTGAGTACAAGAAGATTACCAGTTCCTTCTATATTTACAAATGAATCCATTAAATATCTTCCTAATTTTTCTAAAGGATGATATTTACGATCATTTGGTAAACTATATACGTATTGACCTGAAGCAGCAGGAACTTTGATCAATTGTAGTTCTTTAATATCTCGTGAAACAGTTGCTTGTGTTACATTAAGTTCGTATTCATTTAAACGTTTTACTAATTCATCTTGTGTTTCAATTTGTTCATTCGAAATAATTTCTCTAATCTTTATATGTCTTACAGATTTCTTTGGCAAAATTAACACCTCTAGTTACGAATATTTATACAATTATTTTAACATATGCATTTCATATCTACTACTCATCACCATTCGAAATACTACTATAAATTAAGTTCAATAGGCATGATGATAATGATGTAATAACAACTGAAGATAAATTAATTAATAGTTAATTATATGCATTTTAGAAATATAGTGAATATTTATTGTATAACGACAGTGAGATTCTAATTAAAACATAAAATAAGGTTAACAAAAATTGAATGTAATTTCTGTTAACCTCTTATTGAAAAATTATTATAAGTACTAAATGGTTTAGTGATCTCGATTGTAAAATAATTCTACGATTTGTTTTAAGTTAGAAGTATCATATTTATCATTAATATTTTCTAAAGATTTAAGTGCTTCATTTTTATGATAATTTAACTTTTCTTCTGCACCGTCTTTATTTAATAGTGATACATAAGTACTTTTATCATTTTCTAAATCACTACCAACTTTTTTACCTAATTTTTGTTCGTCACCATAGATATCTAATAAATCATCTTTAATTTGGAACATTAATCCTAAATGATCACTAAATTCGTTTAACATTTCTGAAGTTTGTTCGTCAGTATGAGCAATATCTACTGCACTCATAATTGCAAAAGTTAATAGTGCACCTGTTTTTGTTCGGTGAATTGCTTCTAAAGTTGATAAATCTATTGCTTTGTCTTCACTTTGCATATCAAGAGTTTGTCCACCGACCATGCCTAAATGTCCGCTAGCATATGCTAAACGTTGGATGACTTTGATTTTAGTTGTATCGTTTATATTTGTGTCATTCGATACTAGATCAAAAGCTTTTGTTAAAAGTGCGTCACCTGCTAAAATTGCTTTCCATTCGCCAAATACTTTATGATTTGTTAGTTTACCTCTACGGTAATCATCATTATCCATCGCTGGAAGATCATCATGAATAAGCGAATATGTATGAATCATTTCTAATGCTAAAGCAGTTTGCATTCCTTTTTGGTAATCTACCTCTAACATATCTAATGTAAGAAGTAAGAGAACTGGACGGAGTCTTTTGCCGCCTGCATTAAGTGAATAAAGCATACTTTCCTCTAAATCAGTATTTAAATTCGACTGTGGAATAGTTTCTTTTAGAGCGATATTAATCTCATTAATTAAATCATTCATTTGTAGATTCTTCATTATCTTGCTCCTCGTTTTCCTCTTGCATTAATTTGTTTACCTTTTTCTCGGCATCTTTTAATGTTGAGTCACACGCTGTAGATAGTTTCATTCCTCTTTGATATAAATCTAAAGATTCCTCTAATGAGACGGTTTCATTATCTAATTTTTGTACGATACTTTCTAATTCTTGCATCATTTCTTCAAAGCTTTGTTTTTCTTTACTCATCATTACACCTTACTTTCTTAACAATGGCGTCGACTTGACCATCTTTCATAGTTAATACTATGTCATCATTTTCAGACATATCTTTAGTACTAGTTATAACATTGTCATCTTTATTAACAATAGCGTAACCACGTAACATCGTATTTGTTGGACTTAACTGATTAAGTTGTTCTAGCTTAGATTTAAGTTCTTTTTTATATTGAGTTAAATCATAATTCATCTTTTGTGACAGACGAGATTTGAATTGATCATTTTGTTGCTGATTTCTAATAATAGATGTTTGTAAGTGTTTAGGATTAAATCGTTGCTTTAATAAATTGAGTTGATGTTGTTGTTGTTCTAATTTAATCGTTAATTTTTGTTTTAATTGCTTTTCTAAATCGTCTCTTTTTTGAATTTGTTGATCATATAATAAAGATGGTTGTTTGAATTTATAATATGATGACAAATGCTCAAGATGTTTCTTTTGCTGTTCGACATATTGTTTAATGTGTCTAGTTAATGTGAATTGATATTGTTTGATTTGTTGCAATAATTCATACTGGTCTGGCGTTGCCATGACAGCAGCTTGAGTTGGCGTTGCAGCGCGTACATCCGCTACAAAATCACTTAATGTAAAATCTGTTTCGTGTCCAACTGCAGAAATAATAGGTGTTTCACATTCGAAGATTGCTTTAACAACTTCTTCTTCATTGAAGTTCCATAAATCTTCAATGGAACCACCGCCACGACCAACTATAATTGTATCAACATCAAGACTATCAGCATATTTAATTTTCTCTATAATGTCTTCTTTTGCTTGTTGTCCCTGTACGAGTGTACTTATTTGTACTTGTTCAACTATAGGATATCTACTATTGATTGTTGAATGTATATCTCTAATAGCTGCTCCTGTACTTGCTGTTAATACCGCAATTTTCTTAGGGAATTTAGGAATAGATTTTTTATTACTATTATCAAAATAACCTTCTTTTGAAAGTTTCTTTTTGAGTTCTTCTAATTTTTGATATAAATTGCCTATTCCATCCAACTGCATCTTATTAACATAAATTTGATAGTTACCTCTACGCTCATAAACAGAGACTCGTGCTTCTAATAAAACTTCGTCGCCTTCTTTAGGTTCGAAGTTAAGTTTTGACGCACTACCTTTAAACATCATTGCACTTATGACACTTTCTTTATCTTTCACATTAAAATATAAGTGGCCGCTAGAATGTTTTTTGAAATTGGATAACTCGCCTTTGATTAGAACTGATTGTAAATGTGGATCTTGATCAAATTTGTATTTAATATATTTGGTTAATGTTGAAACTGTTAAGTAATCAGTCATAATTATCACTCAATTTTATTAGTTTATATTACTTAATACACCATTGATAAATTTATAATGGTCGTCATCACTAAATTGCTTAGCTAGTTCTACGGCTTCGTTAATAACTACTTTTGCTGGAGTTTCACTATGCAAAATTTCAAATGTTGCCATACGTAAGATGATACGATCTGTTTTTAGTAATCTTTCAAGTGACCAATCTTTAAGGTATGGTTTTATTTTTTCATCTAAAACAGGTTCATGATCCTTAACTCCAGTTACAAGCCAATGAATAAAATCGAAATCTAAATCTGGATAATCATCTTTGATAAAGTTTATAGCTTCATTAATTGTTAAATCTGTATCTTTTATCTCTAATTGAAATAAAGTTTGGAAAGCTTGGACTCTTGATTCTTTACGACTCATAAATTACTCCTTCAAACGTTTTTATAAAAGACAAGGTACTGTTGAGAAATATTATTTTAATTTTAAAATCTCTGAACAAGTACCTATCTTAAGTTAATATTTATTTTTCTATTACTATTTGAGTAATATGAACATTAATTTGTTGTGGTTCAATGGCTGCCATTGTTGATATTTGATTAAAAATAGCAGTTTGAATTTGATTTGCGGTTTTGGAGATATTGATACCATGCTTAAGTGCACAATAAACATCAATATAAATACCGTCTTCTCTTGCATCTATTTTTAAATCTCTATTTAAATTTTTACGACTAATTTTTTCTAAGTTAGTATTTTTAAGTTCTGCAAAATGTCCTGTAATGCCATCTACTTCTGATGTGGCAATACTTGCAATAACAGATAAAACTTCTGGAGCAATTTCGATTTTGCCTAAATTTGTATGAGAATAATCTGCAACATTGACCATTGTTTTAACCTCCTATTGTTTGTCATCAGCCATAATATTATATTTTTCAAGGAATTTCGTATTAAATTCACCACTTCTGAATACATCATTATTCAATAATCTTAGGTGGAAAGGTATTGTCGTATCTATTCCTAAAACTAAATACTCACTTAAAGCTCTAATACCTGTCATGATAGCTTCATCGCGCGTTGATTCATGAACGATTAATTTCGCTACCATAGAATCATAATAAGGTGGAATTGTATAATTAGTATAACATGCAGACTCGATTCTTACTCCGAATCCACCCGGTGCTAAATACTGAGTAATTTTACCTGGAGAAGGCATAAAATCTTTATATGGATTTTCAGCATTTATTCTAAATTCAATAGCATGACCATTAATTTTGATGTCTTTTTGTTTGAATGGTAATGCTTCACCCATTGCAACTTTTAATTGTAATTTAACTAAATCAACACCTGTTACCATTTCAGTTACTGGGTGTTCAACTTGGATACGTGTATTCATTTCCATAAAGTAGAATTTATCATCATTTAAGTCATATATAAATTCGATTGTACCTGCGTTTTCATAGTTTACAGCTTTAGCTGCTCTAATAGCTGCATTACCCATTTCTTGGCGTGTTTCTTCAGATAATATAGGTGATGGTGCTTCTTCAACTAATTTTTGCATACGACGTTGAATTGTACAGTCTCTTTCACCTAAATGGATAACATTTCCGAAACTATCACCAATAATTTGGATTTCAATATGACGGAAGTTTTCGATGAACTTTTCTAAGTATAAACCGCCATTACCAAATGCAGTTTCCGCTTCTTGTTGTGTCATTCTATATCCAGTTTCAAGTTCTTTCTCATCACGAGCAACACGGATACCTTTACCGCCGCCACCTGCAGTAGCTTTAATAATGACTGGGTAACCAATTTTCTTAGCGACTTTCTTTGCATCATCGATATTATGAACTAAGCCTTCACTACCAGGTACAACAGGTACATTAGCTTTGATCATTTCTGCTTTCGCAACGTCTTTGATACCCATTTTTTGGATTGATTCATAACTAGGTCCGATAAATTTTAACTGACATGCTTCACATAATTCTGCGAAGTCGGCATTTTCAGCTAAAAATCCATACCCAGGATGTACACCATCACAGCCAGTTGATGTTGCAATTGATAGGATATTTGGAATATTTAAATATGAGTCTTTAGACAGAGTTGGACCGACGCAGTATGCTTCATCAGCAATTTGAGTATGTAAAGCGTCTTTGTCTCCTTCTGAATAAACTGCAACTGTTTGAATACCTAACTCATGGCATGCTCTTATAATTCTTACAGCAATTTCACCACGATTAGCGATGAGTATTTTCTTCATTATTTCACCTTAAATAACGGTTGGCCATACTCTACCATTTGTCCGTCTTCTACTAATATTTCTACTATTTCTCCTGAAATTTCAGCTTGAATTTCATTAAATAACTTCATTGCTTCTAAGATACAAACAGTTGTATCGTTGGAAACTTTATCTCCAATTTGTACATATGCACCCTCTTCTGGTGAAGGTGATTTATAAAACGTTCCAACCATTGGTGCGTTAATTGTTTCGTAATTATCTGAAGCTGTTTCTTGAGTTTGATTATCTTCACTAGGTTGTTGAACTGGTTGAGTAGCTTGTTGAGGTTGTGCTATTGATTGCGCTGGTGCTTGTGCTACTTGTGGCGTTATAATTTCAGTTTCTTTTTGTTTTTTTAAGTTAACTACGCTACCTTTGTTATCTTCAATGTTAATTTCAGTTAAGTTTGATTGATCAAGAATCTCAATTAATTCTTTTATTTCTTTAAAGTTCATAATTATTACTGACTCCTTCAGTTTGTTTTCATCTACCCGTCTATTTTACTTGAGTAAACCGCTCAATTCAAGCATGAGAAGATATCCTCTAATTTCATTTTAAATTGAGAGCGATATATCAACGATTAAATTGATAAGTAATATAAATAGATTAATCGTATATAGTCATTTGTAAAACATAAAAAACGTGAAAGATCGTATGTTGATTGCTTTCACGTTATTGTGTTAGTTTAATATTTTTTATTGAAAATTTGATTTAAAATGCTTATTGCTTTATCAATTTGTTGTGAAGTAATAGTAAGTGGAGGTAGTAATCGAATAACATTTTGGCCTGCTGGTAAAACAATTAATCCTCGGCGACGAGCTTCGTTAACTAATTGTTCTATATTTAATGTTGTTTCAATACCAATCATTAACCCTTTACCACGGATGTCTATAATATTTGGATTATCTTTTAATTGTTTTTTTAATTTAGCAAGTAAAGTTTTACCTTTTAAACTAATTTGATTTAAAAATTCTTTATCTTTTACTATTGAGAGGGTTTCTTTAGCCACTGTCATTGCTAATTTATTTCCGCCAAATGTAGATCCATGACTACCATAATCAAAGGCATGGCTCAAACGACAATGTCCTATCATAGCACCACACGGTATACCATTTGCTAGTCCTTTAGCAGTTGTAATAATATCAGGTTGAATACCATACTGTTCATATGCAAATATCGTTCCAGTGCGACCAATTCCAGTTTGAATTTCATCTAATATCAATAATATGTTGTTGTCTTTGCATAACTGATTTAGTTGATTAATAAATGTTGATTGCGCCAGATGTATACCTGATTCACCTTGAATTAATTCGAACATAATTGCTGCAGTATCACTAGAAATCAATGTTTTAACACTTTCAATATCATTTAATTTGGCAAACGAAAAATGTGGAACACCATCACCAAATCCATATTTAATTTTAGATTGTCCTGTCGCTGACATTGCACCATAAGTCCTACCATGAAATGATTGTTCAAAGCAAATTATAGATTGTTTACTAGTGAATTTTCGTGCTAATTTAATGGCTGCTTCGTTTGCTTCGGCACCACTATTACAAAAGTAAACACAATAGTCTTGTTCACCTACTAACAATTTTGCAACTTCTTCTTGTAATGTATTTATGTATAAATTAGGTGTGTGCCATATAAGGTTAATTTGCTGTTGTAATGTATCAATAAGTTGTGGATGAAATCCTAAATTTGTAACACCAATTCCTGATGAAAAATCGAGATATTTATTACCATTTTCATCAATTAGTTCATTGCCTTGTGCTTTTACGAATTCAATATTTGATCGTTTATAATTTTGAAATAAATAACTCATTTGATGTTCCCCTCTATGACTGTCCCTGTTAACAAGTTGTCACCTATGATAACTTTATTGACCCCTGCCTTTACTGTATCAACAGCACTTTCAATCTTAGGAATCATACCCCCAGTAATAATGTTTTCTTTTATTTTAGTTTGTACCTCATTTATATGTAATCGATTGATGAGTTTCCCGTTTTCTATGACACCTTTTACATCTGTCATCAGAATCAATTTTTGTGCTTTTAGTGAAATAGCTATGGCAGTTGCTAAATGGTCCGCATTAATGTTGATTAATTCACCATTTATATGAGTTCCTAATGATGCTAATACTGGGATATTATTTTTATTTAAAAGATCGTTAATATAATTTGGATTAATTTGTATAGATGTACCTACAGAACCATATATTTTATAATTCAAATACTCTGCTTGTATAAAAGAGAGTTGCTTTTCTTTTAAGTGATTGACTGCTATGTTTTGCTTCTTTAAATATGCAGTTAATTGTGCCCCGACATGATTGAAAAGTGCTTCTTTAATTATAGGAAGATCTGACTGTGATGTTATTCTAAGACCATCTTTTTTTATTGTAGTATGGCCAGCATTGATTAATAATTCTTCGATCACTTTTCCTCCGCCATGTACGATAATAATTTTATATCGTTGTTTAATCCAAATTTTTAATTGTTGAATTGTTTCAGGTGTAATGTTTTTTGTTGCAATACCGCCCATTTTTATTACTATAATTTTATTCATATTATTACCTCTAAGTTGTATATAAAGCGTTTATTTTTACATAGTCATAAGTTAGGTCACATCCCCAGGCAGTTCCATTTTGATTTCCTTGATGCATATTGATAGAAATTTTAATATGATCTTTTTTTAATAGATGTTGCATTTGTTGTTTATCAAAAGCTTCAGGAGTTGAATGAGTCATAACAAGTATATCTTCAATAGCAATGTCTATATTTGTTACATCAAAGTTTGTCTTTGTATAGCCTATAGAGGCAAGAATACGTCCCCAATTCGGGTCTTCTCCAAAAATTGCTGATTTAACCAAACTAGACCCCACTACTGTTTTAGCAATCATTCTAGCAGATGTTTCTGTAGGCATTCCCATTACTTTAACTTCTATTAGTTTGGTTGCACCTTCTCCATCTTTAGCGATTTTCATAGCAAGATTTCGCATGACGTGCTCTAACATATTGCAAAACGTTATGTATTCCTCCGTGTTCGGTAAAATTTCCTGATTACGTGCTAAGCCATTTGATAATACAAGTACTAAATCATTAGTTGATGTGTCTCCATCTATTGTGATTTGATTGAACGTTTTATTGACATTAGTTTGTAATGCCAGCTGTAATGTTTCAGTTGATATATTGGCATCACAAGTGATAAACGCTAACATAGTAGCCATATTTGGATGTATCATACCTGATCCTTTTGCGACACCTGCCATAGTGATTTTCTGTTGATGAATGGTTTCAGTGACCACACATGTTTTAGTAGTTAAATCAGTAGTTAATATTGCTTTTGCAAAATGATGAGCGTTACCATTTTTATTTAACCGTCTAATCCCATTGTCGATGATATCCATTGGCAAGTGTTTACCAATGACACCTGTAGATGCGACAGTTACTAGATTTTGATTAATGTTCAGTGCATTAGCAGTGAGTTGTTGCATTGAGACAGCATCTTCCATACCTTGAGAGCCAGTACATGCATTTGCAATACCAGAATTAACAATAATAGCTTGTACTTTACCATTTGCCTGAATAGTTTCATTATTTAAAATTAAGGGAGCGGCTTTAACTTTATTAGTTGTTTGTACATATGCAACACTTGCGGGTATTTCAGACACAATCCATCCTAAATCTAAGTTTTTCTTTTTTATGCCTGAATGAATACCATCTGCGGTATAACCAATAGGACTTGCTATGTTTCCTGTGATTTCTATCATGTTGTTACTCCTTACTACACTATTGATGGTAAAGTGCGAAGACCTTCTGTTTCATCAAACCCATACATAAGATTAATATTTTGAAGGGCTTGTCCAGAAGCGCCTTTGATTAAATTATCTAACACTACCATAATTGTTAAAATATTCATAGATTTATTATATTTAAAACCAATATTTACAAAATTTGAACCAATCACATCTGTCAATTGAGGCATGTTATTCACTATACGTATAAAATACTTATCTTTATATGCTGAGTCATAACTAAGTTTAATTTTACTTGGATGAATGTCACTATTTAACTTGCAATAAATAGTAGAAATAATTCCTCTATTAACAGGTATTAATGATGTAGAAAATTGAATATTCTGTAAATTTTTATCGTACTTTTTTAGCATTTGTAGAATTTCTGGTATATGCTGATGTTCATTCAATTTATATGTAATATAATTATTGTTTATATTTACAAAATGACTAGTAGTGGTTGGGTTTTTACCTGCTCCAGATAATCCACTCTTTGCGTCAACGATGATTGAATCTAACTGAATTAATTTATCTTTTACTAGTGGTATAAGTGCAAGTTCTACTGCTGTTGCGTAACAACCTGGGTTTGAAATGAATTTTTGGTTTTTTATATTAGAAAATTCAGGAAGACTATATGTAAATTGTTCTTGTATATCTAATGAAACTGCTTCTTTCTTGTACCATAATTGGTAATCATCAGGAGGCAGTCTATGATCTCCGGATATATCAACGACTGGAAATTGATAATTAATAAAGTATGAAGATAATTGACTTGCTATTCCGCTAGGTGTGGCAAATACTACTAAATCTGCATGTTTCATTATGTAACGAGCATCAAATGGTTTAATTACTAAGTCACAGATACCTTTTAAATGTGGATAGATTTCAGATAGTTTAGTGCCAGTAGATTGAGTCGCATGTATAGAAACAACTTCTAAGTGATTATGCGAATGGATAAGTCGCACTAATTCTAATCCAGAATAACCAGTAATCCCCACAATACTAATACGCATACTTAAACCTCTTTTCGTATTTTTATACAATTATATTGTATACTTATAAAATTATCAAGCCTACAATATAATATTTTAGTTAATTAAAATGCAAAAAAACACTCACAACTATCATTTCTGACAGTTATGAGTGTTGAAGAACATCAATTTGATGACTATCCTCTTGAAATGTAACTTCCGTCTCCAGTATTAATTACTAGAATGTCACCTTCGTTAACGAATAAAGGTACGTTCAATGTATAACCAGTTTCAACTGTAGCTGATTTTGTAGCACCAGTTGCAGTATCACCTTTAATACCTGGTTCAGTTTCAGTAACTTCTAATTCAACAGTTTTTGGTAATTCAAGTCCAATTACTTCTCCATCATAAGATTGAATTTGAACTTCCATATTAGCTTTTAAATAATTTAATTCATCTTTTAGATAATCGCCTGGTAATTCTGTTTGATCGAATGTTTCATTATCCATGAATACATGATTATCACCATCTGCATATAGGTATTGCATACGACGATTTTCAATCATAGCTTGTTCAACTTTTTCGCCTGCTCTAAATGTTTTTTCTTGAATAGCACCAGTTCTTAAATTACGTAATTTAGAACGAACGAATGCAGATCCTTTTCCTGGTTTTACATGTTGGAAATCAATTACTTTCCAAATACCATTATCTACTGATATTGTTAAACCTGTTTTAAAATCATTTACTGAAATCATTCAGTTTCCTCCTCAATATACACGCTTATTCTAAAATAATAAGGTCTTTTGTGCATTTAGTAAAGACTTCACAACCATTTTCTGTAATTAAAATATCATCTTCAATTCTAACGCCACCTAATCCATCAACATAAATACCTGGTTCAATCGTAACGCAATTATTAACTTGAAGATGTCCAGATGCTTTTTGTGAAAGCAATGGTCCTTCGTGTATGTCTAAACCAATACCGTGACCTAATGAATGGCCAAAATGCTCACCATATCCTTTTGCTTCAATGTAATTACGGGATAATGCATCTGCTTCTTTAACAGTTAAGCCCGGTTTAATTTCATCGATAGCTTTTATTTGTGCTTTTAATACTATATCATAAATTTCTTTCATTTTTGGATCTGGTTCACCTATCGCAAATGTTCTTGTTATATCAGAACAATAACCTTTGTAATATGCGCCAAAATCCAATGTGATCATATCGCCTTGCTCAATAATTTTATCACTTGCCACACCATGAGGTAAAGCGCCTCGATAACCTGATGCTACAATCGTATCAAAAGAAGGACCATCTGCTCCTAATTGTAACATTTTACTTTCTAAGGCAGCTTTGACTTCACGTTCTGACATACCAGCTTTTACAACTGTTAATATATAGTCATATGTTTCGTCAACGATTTGTGCAGCTTTTTTAATTATATCAATTTCTTCTTCTGATTTTACTTCTCTAATTTTTTCAATTGCATCAGAAATACTGATTAATGTAATCATACCTTTATTTAATTCGAGGTACGTATCATAACTCACCTCATGACCTTCAAAACCTACATTTTCTAATTTTTCTTTTTCAAGAATAGATTTGATTTCGGAAATCATATCATTTTTTCTATTTACAATTTCAAACTCAGTAGCTTGTTTTTTAGCTTGTTCTGTATATCTAAAATCTGTAACTAAATATTTGTGGTTTGATGAAATAATCAATGCCCCACTTGTACCAGTAAATTCTGATAAATATCTTCTGTTGTAATCTGAAAGGATGACAATTGCATCTAGTTTTTTAGATTTTAATAATTGTTGAACTTGCTCTAATTTATTCATATAATACCTCCATAATTAGTATAACGTTTGTACATTTTATTTGAATACATTAAAATGATAGCATAATCAATAAATAATATAATAGTTTTTAGTTTAGGGAGATAATCATGAAGAAATATATAATCGTGATTGGCGCATCTTGCTTATTAGCTGGTTGTGGTAGTCAAAATCTTGCACCACTAGAAGATAAAACTACAAAACTTAGAGATGACAATCATCAATTAAAATTAGATATTCAGCAATTAAATCAAGATATTAGCGATCAAAAATCTAAAATTGCAGGATTACAAAAAGATAAAGAAAATAGTAAGCAAACAGCTACTAATAAGAAAAAAGAAAAGAATTTAAATGCAAGCTCTTCTTATTATAATAAAATTGCAAAATCTATAGAGAAGTATAATGACATAGATGCGGATGTGACTAAAAATAAAGGAAGTAACTCTATCCAAAAGAAATTATCAACAATTACATCTGATTTAAACGATGCTTATAGTACATATAAATCTGATATAGATGAAGACTCAATGACAAGTGAAGATAAATCAACGAAAAAAAGTATTAATAAGATAAATAAAAATATAACTTCAGCCTTTAGTGACATCGAACAAGGTTATCAAGAAAAAAATAAAAAGAAAATTAATAAAGGACAGAAAAAATTAGCTAGTGTACAAAGTGAAGTTAATTAGAATTAGGTGGATTTAAATGAAAAATATAATGTTTTATATCGTTATAGCGATTGCAGCATTTGGTTTGATAATGAATTTAGACGTATTTTTGTTTTCAATCGTTAAAATGTTAATTAGTTTCGCAGTTTTAGTGTTAATTATTTATCTAATATACTACTTTTTCTTTTTAACAGAAGATCAAAGAAAGTATAAACGAGCTGCAAGAAAATATCGTAAAAGAAATAAATAGTAATAAAAATAAGCAGTAGTCATTGATATCATTAATTTGATGATGACTACTGCTTTATTATTGATTATATTACTTTCTATATGTCCATTCATCTGAACGGAATTTTTCTTCTAGTTCTTTAACTTCGTTCATTTGTTCATCGGTAAGTATTAATGGTTTAAATTCAATTTGTAAACCTTCTTTAAAACCTTCTTTAAATGCATTTTCCATTTCATTTAGGGTTATGTGCTTTTCTGAGATGTCGTTAATCGCTACCGCTTTATCTACAAATGCTTCTTTCATTTTGTTTTTTAATCGATCATGTTTAAAAATAAATAAGTCAAAAAGTTCGTCTACATCAATGTCTTGTAAAATAGATCCATGTTGTAGAATCACGCCTTTTTGTCGTGTTTGTGCACTTCCAGCAATTTTACGACCTTCAACAACGAGTTCATACCAACTAGGTGCATCGAAGCAAACTGAACTACGTGGTTGTTTTAATTTTTCTCTTTCTTCTTTGGAACGAGGAACAGCAAAATAAGTTTCAAAACCTAAATTTTTAAATCCTTCTAATAATCCTTGAGAAATAACTCTATAGGCTTCAGTTACAGTTGTAGGCATTTTAGGATGTGATTCAGGAACAATAACACTGTAAGTTAGTTCTTTGTCGTGTAACACACCTCTTCCTCCAGTTTGTCGTCTCACTAGTCCATAGCCTTTTTCTTTTACCTTTTCAATATCTATTTCTTTTTTTAATCGTTGGAAGTAACCTATTGATAGTGTCGCAGGATTCCATGTATAAAACCGTATGACCGGATCAATTTCCCCCCTAGAAACGAAATTAAGTAGTGCTTCATCCATTGCCATATTGTAATATGGATCTTTACTACCAGTGTTAATAAAATTCCATGTTTCTGTCATGATTAAATCCCCCATTAATAATTGCTTTAGTAACAAATTTGATTATAGCCCTATAATTACGAATAAATTATTAAAACATCTGTAAATGTATAAAAATATTTTGATAATTTGTTCTAACAGTCTTATAATTATAATATCGGTAAATTAGGGAGGATGCAACATGAGTATCTCTTTGTATATTGCAATTATTATTTTAATAATAATTGGTTATATGGTCGTTCAACAAATTCTTAATAAACGAGCTGTTAAAGAATTAGACCAAAATGAATTTCATAAAGGTTTACGTAAAGCACAAGTAGTTGATGTGAGAGAAAAAGTTGATTATGATTATGGTCACATTAACGGTGCTCGAAATATTCCAATTACTATGTTTAAACAAAGATTCCAAGGTTTAAGAAAAGATCAACCTATATATCTTTGTGATGCGAACGGTATAGCAAGCTATCGTGCTGCTCGTATGTTAAGAAAAAATGGCTATAATGATATTTATATGCTTAAAGGCGGCTATAAAAAATGGACTGGTAAAATTAAGTCCAAAAAATAGTCATTTGATATTTTTATGAAAATATTAAATGATTTCGGAGTAAAGATAATGTGACTTATATAAAGTCGCATTATCTTTACTCTTTTTTATGTAAAAAGAGCCCGTTAGTGTACTGGAATGATACACTAACGGGCTCTATAAAAATTATTATTTTTCAGCATGTAGATTTTCAAATTTAAGAATTGGTTTTCTTGCAGCTGTTGTTTCATCTAATCTGTCTATTATTGTAGTATGAGGGGCTTCAAGAACTTTATCCGGATCGTCTTTAGCTTCATTAGCAATTTGGATTAAAGTATCTGCAAAATGATCTAATGTCTCTTTTGATTCAGTTTCTGTAGGTTCAATCATCATACCTTCTTCCACATTTAATGGGAAGTAAATTGTTGGTGGATGTACACCAAAGTCTAATAATCTTTTAGCCATATCTAATGTTCTAACGCCATATTGTTTTTGTTTAATACCACTTAACACAAATTCGTGTTTACAATATTGTTGATATGGAATCTCAAAATGATCATTTAAGCGTGCTTTTAAGTAGTTAGCATTTAATACCGCAGCTTCTGAAACTTCTTTAAGGCCTTTTGCACCCATTGTTCTAATATAAGTATAAGCTCTTAGATAAATACCAAAGTTACCGTAGAATGGTTTAACTCGTCCAATAGAGTTTTTGATATCATTATCATATTTATAATAGTCATTTTCTTTAATTACCATTGGTTTTGGTAAATAACTTGCTAATTCTTTTACAACTCCCACAGGTCCAGAACCAGGGCCACCGCCACCATGTGGACCAGTAAATGTTTTATGAAGATTTAAATGAACTGCATCAAATCCCATGTCTCCTGGGCGAACTTTATCCATAATAGCATTTAAGTTAGCGCCATCATAGTATAATAAACCACCAGCTTCATGGACAATTTCTCTAATTTCCATAATATTTTTTTCAAAAATACCTAATGTATTAGGATTCGTTAACATGATCGCTGCTGTATTTTCATTTACAACACGTTTTAAGTCTTCAATATCGACTTCTCCACGTTCGTTTGATTTTACGGTAACTGATTTGAACCCAGCAAATGATGCTGACGCAGGGTTTGTTCCGTGAGCTGAGTCAGGAACGATAACTTCATCACGATGACCTTCACCATTATTTTGGTGGTAAGCTTTGAAAATCATTAATGCAGTCCACTCACCATGTGCCCCTGCAGCTGGTTGAAGCGTAACTTCATCCATACCTGTAATTTCTTTAAGTTCTTCTTGTAAACTATAAATAATTTCAAGAGATCCTTGGATTTGGTTTTCATCTTGAAGTGGGTGTACTTCACTGAAACCAGGAATTCTTGCTACCTTTTCATTAATTTTAGGATTGTATTTCATAGTACATGAGCCTAACGGATAAAAACCAGTGTCGACACCGAAGTTTTTGTTAGATAACTCTGTATAGTGACGTACTAAATCTAATTCAGCTACTTCAGGGAATTCAGCTTTATCTTTTCTAATAAATTTATCATCTAAAATCGATTCAAATGAATTGTTGTTAATTTCGCTTTGCGGTAAAGAATAGGCATATCTACCCTCTTTAGATCTTTCAAAAATAAGTGGACTTGATTTACTTACCATTAATTTCACCAGCTTTCTTAACAAATGTATCGATTTCTTCTTTAGTTCTTAATTCAGTAACTGCAATTAGCATATGGTTATTGAATTCACTTGAAACTACACTCAAGTCAAAGCCACCAATAATGTCTTCCTCAGCTAAAGCTTTATTAACTTCGGTAATTGGTTTATTAAATTCTACTACGAATTCATTGAATGAAGTACCTTCTAAAACATTAAATCCAGCGTCTTTAAATGATTGTTTAGCATAGTTAGCATGTTCAAAGTTTTGTACAGCTATATCATATATACCTTGTTTACCTAAAGCTGACATTGCAATAGATGAAGCTAGAGCATTTAACGCTTGGTTAGAACAAATATTTGAAGTTGCTTTATCACGACGAATATGTTGTTCACGTGCTTGTAAAGTTAATACAAAACCTCTGTTTCCTTCATCATCTTGGGTTTGACCAACTAATCTACCTGGTACTTTACGCATTAGCTTTTTAGTAGTAGCGAAGTAACCACAATGTGGTCCACCGAATTGAGATGGAATACCAAATGGTTGTGTATCTCCAACTACTATATCAGCACCGAATGATCCAGGAGGTGTTAATAAACCTAATGCTAAAGGATTTGCATAAACAATAAATAATGCTTTTTTATCTTCTATAAAGCTTTGAATTTTCTCTAAGTCTTCTATTGAACCAAAGAAATTTGGATATTGTACAGCTACTGCTGCAGTATCATCGTCAACTGCTTGTTCTAGTTTTTCTAAATCAGTTATAGTACCATCTAAATCTACTTCTACGACTTCAAATTCTTGACGTGTTTTAGCATACGTATTTAATACTTGTAATGCTTGATAATGTAATCCTTTTGATACAACAATTTTATTCTTTTTAGTGTGACTATAAGCTAAAATACATGCTTCAGCAAAACTAGTCATACCATCATACATAGAAGAGTTTGCTACATCCATATTAGTTAATTCACAAATTAATGTTTGAAATTCGAAAATAGCTTGTAGTTCGCCTTGTGAAATTTCTGGTTGATATGGTGTGTAAGCAGTATAAAATTCTGATCTAGAAATCATTGCATCTACAACAGAAGGTGCATAGTGGTCGTACACGCCAGCACCAAGATAAGATGCGTGAGTTTCTTTTGTAACGTTTTTACTAGCAACTTTATTTAAACGTTTTAATAAAGTTGTTTCAGATTCACTCTCTCCAATGCCTAAATCTCTATTTAATAAAATATCTGAAGGAACGTCTCCAAATAATTCATCAATTGATTTTGCACCTATAGTGTCTAACATTTCTTGCTTATCTTGATCAGTTAATGGTATATAACGATGACTCAATTCGTCCACCCCTTTGTTCTATTTTTCAATTTGGTTCTTCTTAACAATTTTTGCTTTTACTTGTCTTTTTCTAATTTGAACAAGTACTTCTTTACCCATTTCAAACTCATCTCTATTGATAATAGCTAATGCGATTGATTTATCAGAAGAAGGAGATTTTGTTCCTGAAGTTACTTCTCCAATTTGATTACCATCTAAATCTAATACTTCGTATCCAGTTCTAGCAATACCTTTATCTAAAATTTCTAATCCAACAGTACGTCTTGTTGAACCATTTTCTTTTTGGTCTTTTAATACAGATTTACCGATAAAATCTTCTTCAATTAAAGGTTTAGCAGCAAATGCAATTCCACCTTCATATGGAGTAATTGATTCAGTTAAATCTTGACCATGTAATGGTAAACCAGCTTCTAATCTTAAAGTATCTCTAGCTCCTAAACCACAAGGAACTACGTCGTATTCTAATAAACCATTCCAGATATCTACAGTATCTTTAGCATCACAATAAATTTCAAAACCGTCTTCACCTGTATAACCTGATTGAGAAAGAATAACGTTTTTATTTAAAAGTTGAACATCTTTTTTAAATTCAAACATACCCATTTCAGAAATATCTATGTCTACTAATTTTTGAATTAAGTCTCTAGCTTTTGGTCCTTGCAATGCTAATTGACCATAATCTTTAGAAAAATTTTTTACTTCAACATCAAATTTTTTAGATTGTTTTTCAATCCATTGGAAGTCTTTATCGGTATTTCCAGCATTAACAACTAATAAATAGTCATTATCTGCTAATTTATATGTAACCAAGTCGTCAATAATGCCGCCTTCTTCATTACATAAAGCAGTGTATAGAGCTTTTGAATCAGTTAGATTATTAGTATCATTCGATAAAATATATTGTACGAATGCTTTAGCATCTGTACCTTGGATTTGAATTTCTCCCATATGACTTACATCGAATAAACCAATTTCATAACGAACTGCATTGTGCTCTTCTTTAATACTTGAAAATTGAACAGGCATTGACCATCCACCAAATTCTACTATCTTAGCACCACTGTCTACATAATTTTGATATAATGGCGTCTTTTTTAACTCGCTTGTCATGTCAAAACCCCCTATATTTATTTAAAAACAGAGTAGCAAAACAATTGCTACCCTGTTTAAAGTTATTCTCCAGGAACGCGTAACAGTATTATCCTTTTGCCTGAGAGTTTCGTAGTATTGCTACTTGCACCTTCGGCGATAAAAGCTTTCTTTTATTCTCTCTAATACTGATCAATCGCTAGTTAATGAAGTTGTAATTTCTTGATAAATATCTGATACATTTTGATTACTATTCACTTTCATGAATGCGATTTCATTATATCTTGAAATCCTTGATGAATACAAGTTTTTTAGTTGATTTAGTGACTTATTATTAGCATTTGGTCTATGAGGATCATTAACAATCCTTTCAAATACAATTTCAATGTCACAATCTAACCAAATTACATTTTTTTGTAATTTTAATAAATCAAGAGAAGCTTGATTTTCAATTATTCCACCACCTGTAGAAATAATATCAAACTTATTTAAAG
>NZ_RXWW01000020.1 GCF_003970495.1 Staphylococcus pasteuri | reverse complement strand
ACATATAAAACAAGTATAATAGATATTGTATAAATAATCCGAGATATAAATAGAGTATTTTAGGAGGAATAAGTAATTGAATAAAAAAATTATTGCTGCAATCGTTGGAACTAGTGCAGTAAGCGCTATTGCAGCAACGCAAGCCGATGCAGCAACAACGACACATAAAGTTAAAAGTGGAGAGTCACTCTGGTCTATATCGAATAAATATGGTGTTTCCGTTTCGAAATTAAAATCATTAAATGGAATGACATCTAATATAATATTTCCAAATCAAGTTTTAAAATTATCGGGATCAACTAGTAGTACGAGCAAACCAAGTAATTCAACTTCAACAAGTAGTTCATCTACTTATACAGTTAAAGCAGGAGATACATTATCTTCAATTGCTTCTAAGTATGGAACGAGCTATCAAAACATAATGAAATTGAATGGTTTGAATAGCTTTACTATTCATCCTGGACAAAAATTAAAAGTATCAGGAAAAGCTACTAGTACAAGTAAGCCAAGTAGCTCAACAACTACAAGTGGTAGTTCATCAACGTATACAGTTAAAGCAGGAGATTCATTATCTTCAATTGCGGCTAAATATAACACATCTTATCAAAAAATTATGAGTTTAAATGGGATGTCTAACTTCTTTATTTACCCTGGACAAAAGTTAAAAGTAACAGGAAGTGCTACTGCATCTAACACTGGTTCTAGTAATGCAAGTGCAAGTAATAATGGTTATAAAACACCTGTTTTCAATCATCAAAACTTATATACATGGGGACAATGTACTTATCATGTATTTAACCGTCGTGCTCAAATCGGTAAAGGTATTAGTACATATTGGTGGAACGCTAACAATTGGGATAACGCAGCAGCAGCTGATGGTTACACAATTGATGGTAAACCAACTGTTGGTTCAATCGCACAAAGTGATGCAGGATATTATGGTCATGTAGCATTTGTAGAACGTGTTAACAGTGATGGTAGTATTTTAATTTCAGAAATGAATTGGGCTGCTAAACCTGGAATTGTAACATATAGAACAATTCCATCATATCAAGTAAGCTCATATCGATACATTCACTAATAAATAGATATAACAATGGACTACTGATTAAGTTAATTAACTTTTTCAGTAGTTTTATTTTTTATTCATATAAATTGGATACGTGAAATTAGAAGTAATGACTATTGTAGAGAATTCAATCAATTATATTATTCACAAATAAAACATCCACCTCACCTTTGAATAGGTAAGATGGATGTTTAGCATTAAATTACATTTAAATGTTCAAGCAATTGCTTATAGTTATTTACTGCTGATGAATAATAAAGTTTTTCATTATTTTTAACATTTGTTAATGGATGTTCGATAATTTGAGTCATATATTCAGCCAACTGATTAATATTGTTGGCTTCTACTAAGTAACCGTTTTGACCATGGTCAATAATTTCATTCGGACCGTATCTAACATCGTACGAAACAACTGGACAACCCATTGAAATACTTTCCATAATCGTTAAACCAAATCCTTCGTAGCTACTTGTTAAGAGAGATGCTTTAGATTTTTTGAATTCTGCTAATGGATTCGATGTATATTTGTGAATACTCACTTTGTCATTTAACTGATATGTTTCAATTAAATCATCCATCATTGCTCTTTGATTATCCACATCTCTACCGAAAAGCGCCAATTTGGTCTGATGACCACTTTTAAGAAATTCATTATAAGCTTTGAGTAAGTGATCTAATTGTTTTTCTTTACTGAATCTACCTATAAACACGAAGCGGTCTTCTTTTTCATCGTCTTTAGTTGGCTCTTTAGCTGTAGTATCCTCAATAAAATGTGGTATAAGTGTAAATTGGTTATCTGCAATATCGTACATTTGTTGGATATCTTCTTTTTGTTGCTGAGTCAAAACGATAAATTTTTCTACATTTTCTTTATGTTCAAAGGCGTATTTAAATGATTTTTTAATTTTTTTACCAGATAAGTGTGAACTATGCAGAACTAATATGTTTCGTGTTTGATGTGATTGGGAGAGTAGCGGATCGTCTAAAAGTCTAGCATCGCAGAATACGATATCATCATCATTGAATTTATGTTCAAAATAGTATTTTGCAAAAGCTTTGTCGTCAGAGAAAGTTTCATAGACTTCTCCATTTTTAAGCAATTTAACGAGATTCACACTATTTTTATCATTATCTTTAAAATGACGTTCACAGTACATTTCACCGTCAGGGTAAAACATCATTTCCTGGCTTTTCTTTTTTGAACCGTCAAAATAGTGAAGTACTCTATGTAAATAACCATAAGAGTTGTATTCATGACGCATTGTTTTCATACCTGTTTCTGGAGAGATAACATCTTCGTAATGTAATATTGAGTTGTTAGAAAAATATTTTCTAAAACGTACTAATTGATGATTTTTGTCATAATATTTAATTTCATGATTTTGAGGATTTTTTTCAGCTTTAAGACCAGAAATACGTTTTGATACTTTGTTATATTTTGGTTTCTTTAAAATTTTGGTCTTTGGAACATCATAAATTTTGAAATTTGTTAACCATTCATAAATATTTTCAAATTCTATATTATCTGTAACTTTATGATCTTCTAAAAATTTTTTATAAATATTGGGATAGTTTCTATTATAATTCGTCGTCAAAATTTTAGTTGGTACATTAAATTCCTCATCGATTAATTTTATTCTTCTTAATAAGGCTTGTGTTCTACCACCGTGTGAGGGAGGTAAAGTGGACGTGACTGTATAAATCATGTTGCAAGCTCCTTTCGGTAGTATCCATAGATTATTATAAAATGATAAATTCAACATTATTCAATTTTGAATTATTGTCATAGTAAGATTTTTTAATGAAAATTACAAATATTTTGATAAATAGTTGTTTGAAGTAAAATGTAAAAAGAAGAAAGATATTAATTGGTTGATATGAATGAATATAGCCTAAGACTTCGATGTCCTAGGCTACTAAAAATTTTATTCGTGCTTATTTGAAATCATCTGAGTATTCATTTTTAACTTTTCTAAAGCTAGTAAATAAACGTGTACCATTAATTGCAAAAGATACTAAAGCGTTTAATTTACGGAATTTACTAGCAGATTTAATTGATACATAGAAGTCTATTATTGTTCCTAATGCACTTAAACCTAATGATAAATAAACAAGTTGTTTATTTTTTGCATCATATCTAATACCATTATATCCATCAACAATAAAGCCTGCGATTCCAAATAAATTTGATAAACGTGTTGTACTTGATTTTGTTGCCATGATTTTCCCTCCAATGTAAAACTTTTGATTATACTGATTACCCATATTTTATTAATTATACACTAAAAATTATAAAATGATGAAACAAACCTTTAGGGGAATTATGATAACATAATACTAAATATATTTTGAATTTTAAAATATTTGATAAGGGAGTTAATGACATGATTAAGTGTGTTTGTTTAGTTGAAGAAACCAAAGACAAAATTTTACTTGTACAAGTGCGTCATCGTGAAAAATATTATTTCCCGGGTGGTAAAATTGATGAAGGAGAAACACAATTAGAAGCACTAATCAGAGAACTTAAAGAAGAATTGAATCTTCACCTTTCAGAAACTGAATTATCATATATAGGTACAGTAGTAGGAAAGGCGTATCCTCAGGAAAATATGCTTACAGAACTAAACGGATATCGTGCTACAACAACAATCAATTGGGATAATATACATACAGATAATGAGATTACTGATATTAAGTGGTTTGATAAAGATGATGTTGATATGATTGCACCTGCCGTTTTAAAATGGATTAATGAAATGTCTACAGAGTAAATAGGTGAGACTATGAATATATTGAAATATGAAACTAAATATTATGATGCAGTAAAATCAATAGAACTATTAGAAGAAGATTTACGATTTGCTAAACCGCCATTAGAAAACTTAGCATCTGCAAGGAAAAATGAAAATAGACATCCTACTCTAGTGATGGAAGGTCAGCAATGTTTGGCTTTCTTTACTTTACATGAAGGTGATGGCCCAGAATCGTATTCATCTAATCCTAATGCCATTTTCTTTAGATCATTTGTTGTAGATTCTCGTTATCGTGGTAAAGGCATTGGTAAATATGTAATACAACAACTTGATCAGTACATTAAAGAAGTATATCCGCATATTAATGAAATTGTTTTAGTTGTAAATACTGATAATCCAAAAGCAAAATATATATATGAACAAGCTGGCTATCGACATACAGGTAAATCTACAATGATAGGTAAACCTGTTTATGTTATGTCACATACAATTTAAAAAGCAGAACGTAGATAAGAATGATGAAGCATGTTTCATTCCTACGTTCTGCTTTGTTTTATTGTTTTGTATTTGGCTGATTTATTTTTCTTTTAATTAAAAATGCAGTTATCCATGCGGTGATAGGGATACTTATAGCAACAGCGATACCACCGAATAGGATTGAGATAAATTCTTGTGCAAATATTTTTGAATTAATGATATGACCGAATGAATAATTGAGTTTGAAGAACCAGAAAAACAAAGTCAACTGACCGCCAAAATAGGCCAAGTATATTGTGTTTGCAGATGTGGCTAAAATTTCTCTACCTACACGCATCCCTGATTGGAATAATTGATGTTGACTTAAATTTGGGTTCGTCTCATTGAGTTCGTACATAGGTGAACTAATGGTTATGGCTAGGTCGATCACTGCAGCTATCACTGCTAAAACGATAGTAAATATCATGAATTGGACCATGTTGATGCCAATGTTCATTGAGTATACATATGTTTCGTCTTGTTGTTCTGTAGCGAAACCTTGTAAATGACCAACATTTACTGAGATGTATATGGCTAAAATTAAAATTACTGTCGTTACAAGTGTGCCTATAAAGGCGGCTTGTGTTTTAACGTCGTAACCGTTTAAGATGAATAAATTACATGCAGCTACAACGATACAAAATATAATTGTCGTGAGATAGATAGGGACTCCAAAGATAATCATTAAGATGCTAATAATGAGTACAATAAAGTTTAAGAATAATGTAGCAAATGATATTAATCCTTTTTTACCACCAAAAATAATCATTAATATTAATAATAAGAGACCTAATATAGTAATAGCACTCATCGTTGATGCCCCCTTACTTTAAACCATAATTCCATTAGAGCAATCGTAATTGGAATCGTTAAGACAATACCAATACCACCTATTAGAGCGCGGGCAACTTCTAATGACCAATTCATAGAAATAGTATAAGTAATGGTATTAGCATTTTTTAAATAAATAAGGAACATAGGCAAACTACCAGCTAAATAGGAAAATAATAAAATATTTGTCATTGTTCCCATAATATCTTGCCCAATGTTTCTTCCAGCAAGAGCCCATCTTTTCATACTAATTTGTGGTGTGCGTTGGAGTATTTCATTCATACCACTAGCAATAGTGATAGCAACATCCATCACAGCTCCTAGTGAACCAATTAACACAGAAGCTAAAAATACATCTTTAGGTGGTAATGTTAGGAAACTCATCGTTTCATATTTAATACCGTTGCCATGTGTCATACGAATGACTAGCTCAGCAATACCTATACAAAGGAAGGTTCCGGCTAATGTTGAGATAATAGTGATAAGTGTACGCATTCGCCATCCAATAACGAGTAATAGAGTGAGCGTTGTCGATACAATCATAGCTATTACCATTAATAAGAATAGACTAGTGCTACCTATTTGATTATGAATGTATATGGCTCCTAATACTGCTATTGAATTTAATATGAGTGACAGAATGGATTGCAAGCCAACTTGTCTACCTACTAATAGTATAGTAATAAGGAAAACACCGGTTATAAGGACGACAAGACTATCACGCTTTTTTTCAATAATATAAGCATCATTCGGTTTTTTAGAGATATGTAATAAAACTTTATCGTTTTTAGAAAAACGTTCTGAATCAGCCTGTGACTTAACATAGTCGTTAGTAATCGTTGATTTAGCGCCTTCAAATTTACCATTCAAAATTTGGATAGTAAGTCGATCTTTATATTTGATATCTTTGTTATGCTGTTCGTCAGTCACATATTGTGTATTGACTCTTTGTACATCTGTAACTTTACCTATAGGCATTTGATAGAACTTTTCGTTAAATAACGTAAAGATAAATAATCCTATAAAAAGGAAGATGAATATCATAACGATCCAATAAAATTTATTTTTGAAAAAGGCATGGAATTGCATTCAATAACCCTCAATTCTACAGTTGAAATAATAGAATGATTATACGATTATTTGATTTATATTTCAAAAATTAACGTAGCCTTTAATTTTTAAGGCTATAAAAGTTGTCTATTTAAATTAGTTCATTTGATGATTTCATATTTAATGATATGTAGATGTTTTGTTGAATAAGGTTTTTATTGTTTGTAATGCTATTGGTAAATCTGGTTTGAGATTTTCCTTTTTAGCAATAACGCAAATTGTACGCTTTAATTCCGTATGACTAAGTGATACCTTAGTCCATTGGTTTGACTGTTTATCTAATGAAATCGTTTGGGGGGTAATAACTACACCTCTTTCATTCTTTAAAAGATATTGTGCTAATTGTATATCTGTAATCGTACGGATTGAAGATGACAATTTATCTTTAATAGACTCTGGTAATGCTGTTAGACAGTATACATTTTCTTGTTGTAATTGTTGCAATTGTGGTTGTAACGCGAATGTAATTGGATTGTTTTTGTTTGAATATAAGTAATAGTGTTCTTCAAATAAAGGCGTCATAATTAGGTTTGTATGATGCTTGATTTGATCGGTTAATTCAACAATGCCAATATCTATTTCTCCCGCTAAAACACCTTCTAAAATAGTTTCATCCTCGCTTAAGTCTGGAAAAATAAGACTTTCTGTTTGCTGTTCAAATGTTTGGACAAGTCGTCCTAGTATATTGGAAACGTCACTTTCACTATAGGATAAATAAATACTTTGATTACTCAATATATTTTGATGCTGAAATAATTGAACAGTTTTATCAAACTGATCCAAAATTTTAGTTGCCTCTTCTAGTAATTGTTTGCCCTCAGTTGTTAATAAAATATTTCGACCTCTTCTTTTAAATAAAGAGACGTGTAGTTCCTTTTCTAATTGGGTTATTTGGCGGCTTATAGCTGATTGAGCAATGTTTAATTCTAGTGCAGCTTCTGAAATATGTTCGCGTCGAGCGACTTCTACAAAATATTTAAGTTGTTTTATTTCCATGATTAAACCCCTCGCTTTAACAATCCATGCTTCTTGATTACATTTAACACTTATTATAACAGTTTATACACAAATCATTCTCTTTTTTAGATAAATATTATCTAATTTATATATTGAACAGATGAAAAAATTACATTATATTATTTATTATCATGTATCAATTGTCAGAAAATTCTAAAAGGGAGTGTGCATCATGTATAATGAGAGGCTAAAAAAGGGATTATACGACTATCGTGAGGAACATGATGCTTGTGGTATTGGTTTTTACGCTAATATGAATAATATTAGAACTCACGATGTTATTGGAAAATCATTGGAAATGTTGTGTAGATTAGATCATCGAGGCGGTGTTGGCGCTGATGGAATGACTGGTGATGGTGCGGGGATCATGACAGAAATTCCTTTTGAATTCTTTGAACATTTCTCTGATTTAGAGCTTCCAGATGAAGGCGAGTATGCTGTTGGTATGTTTTTCTCTAAAGAGAGAGTGATAGGAAGCAATCATGAAGCTGTATTGAATCAATATTTCGAAAATGAAGGACTAAAAATTATTGGATACCGGGATGTGCCGGTCAATAAAGAAGCAGTAGCACAACATGTTGCGGATACAATGCCTTATATTCAACAAGTATTTGTAGATATTAAACACGTTAGTCATATAGAAAAACAACTTTACTTAGCTAGAAAGCAAATTGAATTTTACGCTGAAAACGAAGACTTGGAACTATATTTTACAAGTTTGTCCCATAAGACGATTGTTTATAAAGGTTGGCTGCGTTCGGACCAAATTAAATCTTTATATCTGGATTTAACGCATGAATCTTATCAATCTAAACTTGGACTTGTTCATTCAAGATTTAGTACGAATACATTTCCGAGTTGGAAACGAGCGCATCCAAATAGGCTCCTCATGCACAATGGAGAAATTAATACCATAAAAGGTAACGTGAATTGGATGCGCGCACGTCAAAATAAATTAGTTCGTACATTATTTGGTGAAGACCAACATAAAATACACCGTATTGTCGATGAAGATGGTAGTGATTCTTCAATTGTAGATAATGCATTGGAATTTTTATCTTTAGCAATGGAACCGGAAAAAGCAGCGATGTTATTAATTCCAGAACCGTGGCTTTATAACAAATCTAACGACAAAGAAGTACGTGCATTTTATGAATTTTATAGTTATTTAATGGAGCCATGGGATGGCCCGACTATGATTTCATTTTGTAATGGGGATAAAATTGGCGCTTTAACAGACCGAAATGGTTTACGTCCAGGTAGATACACGATTACAAAAGATAATTACATTGTATTCTCATCTGAAGTGGGAGTTATAGATGTACCTGAATCTGAAGTAGCATTTAAAGGACAATTGAACCCTGGTAAGTTATTATTAGTTGATTTTAAACAGAATAAAGTAGTTGAAAATAATGATTTGAAATCAGAAATTGCAAGCGAACATCCTTATTCGAAATGGATACATACAGATAAATATGACGCCAATATTGAGAATACTGAATACCGTTCAAGTCTTTTAGATTCAAAGACGTTGTTAAAATTGCAAAATCAATTCGCTTATACGAAAGAAGAAATCAATAAATATATCGTTGATTTAGTAACTCAAAAGAAAGATCCGATAGGGGCGATGGGCTATGATTCACCTATCGCAGTCTTGAACGATAGACCTGAAACCCTATTTAATTATTTTAAACAGTTATTTGCACAAGTTACTAATCCACCTATTGATGCATATAGAGAGAAAATCGTTACAAGTGAGCTATCTTATCTAGGTGGAGAAGGTAACCTATTAAGACCAGATCAAACTGTACTACATCGCGTTCAACTTAAAAGGCCTGTAATGACAGAAGCACAGTTAGAAGTTATCGATGTAAAGAAATTTAAAACAACATATGTATCGACAATTTATCAAGATAATTTAGAACATAGTCTTGATTTGTTGGCAGAAACGGTTATACAACATGTTAAAGATGGTGCAGGAATTATTGTATTAGATGATAGTTTATTAGAGTCTAATGAAGGATTTGCAATGCCAATGTTATTAGCAGTAAGTCATGTTCATCAATGTTTAATACGTGAAGGACTAAGAATGGAAACAAGCATAGTTGCAAAATCAGGAGAAACACGCGAAGTACATCATGTAGCATGTTTATTAGGTTATGGAGCTAATGCAGTTGTACCTTATTTAGCACAACAAACAGTAGAACAATTAACCATTAATAATCAATTATCAGGAACGGTTGCAGCTAATGTTAAAACTTATACCGATGTTTTATCAGAAGGTGTAATCAAAGTAATGGCCAAAATGGGTATTTCAACAGTTCAAAGTTATCAAGGGGCACAAATTTTTGAAGCTGTTGGTATATCACAAGATGTTATTGATAAATATTTTACAGGTACACAATCTAAAATTTCTGGTATTAGTATTCAACAAATTGATGATGAAAATAAAGCTAGACAGAGCCATCATTCAGATTATTTAGCACCTGGTAGTACATTCCAATGGAGACAACAAGGTCAACATCATGCCTTCAATCCACAGACTATTTTTCTATTACAACATGCTTGTCGTGATAACGATTATAAGTTATTCAAACAGTATTCAGATGCGGTCAACTATCAAAGACAAGATTTTATACGTCATTTATTGGAATTTAAGTCTTGTAAACCAATTGATATATCTAAAGTGGAACCAGCCTCTGAAATTGTAAAACGATTTAATACTGGTGCCATGAGTTATGGTTCTATTTCAGCAGAAGCACATGAAACATTAGCACAAGCGATGAACCATCTAGGTGGTAAGAGTAATAGTGGAGAGGGTGGCGAAGATCCATTACGTTATCAACCTCAAAAAGACGGTAGTAGTAAAATAAGTGCTATCAAACAAGTAGCGTCAGGTAGATTTGGAGTAACAAGTGATTATTTACAACATGCGAAAGAAATTCAAATCAAAGTAGCACAGGGTGCTAAACCAGGGGAAGGCGGTCAATTACCAGGATCTAAAGTATATCCATGGATAGCCGAAACAAGAGGATCTACACCAGGTATAGGATTAATTTCACCGCCACCACACCATGATATTTATTCTATTGAAGACTTAGCACAATTGATTCATGATTTGAAAAATGCGAATAAAGAAGCGGATATCGCTGTTAAGCTTGTTTCGAAAACAGGTGTAGGAACAATTGCCTCAGGTGTAGCTAAAGCTTTTGCTGACAAAATTGTAATCAGTGGTTATGACGGAGGTACAGGGGCATCCCCTAAAACGAGTATTCAACATGCAGGGGTGCCATGGGAAATCGGATTAGCCGAAACCCATCAAACATTAAAATTAAACGATTTACGTAGTAGGGTGAAATTAGAAACAGATGGTAAATTACTCACTGGTAAAGATGTAGCGTATGCATGTGCGCTTGGAGCGGAAGAATTTGGATTTGCAACAGCACCGTTAGTTGTACTTGGATGTATTATGATGCGTGTTTGTCATAATGATACATGTCCAGTGGGAGTTGCTACTCAAAACAAAGATTTACGTGCGTTATTCAAAGGTAAAGTACAGCACGTAGTTAATTTTATGTACTTTATTGCAGAAGAATTAAGAGAAATACTTGCATCTTTAGGATTGAGAACAGTTGAAGAATTAATAGGACGTACAGATTTATTACAACGTGCCTCACATATAACACCTGGTACTAAGGCTGCATCTATTGATATTGAGCGTTTGCTAAGCATAGTAGAAGGACCAGATACTAAACAAATTGCGCAAGATCATCATTTAGATGAAGGTTTTGATTTAAATTATTTATATCCTGATGCTATACAAAGTATAGAAGCAGGACGTGCATTTTCAGGAAGTTATACAGTTAAGAACGTACAACGTGATGTTGGCGTAATTACTGGTAGTGCGATTGCTAAACAATATGGGGAAAAAGGATTGCCTGAAGATACAATATATGTACATACGGAAGGTCATGCTGGACAAAGTCTAGCAGCATTTGCACCTAAAGGGTTAACCATATATCATAATGGTGATGCTAACGATTATGTCGGAAAAGGTTTATCTGGTGGAACAGTGATAGTTCAGGCACCAAATCAAGCGCGTGAAGATGAAATTATCGCAGGAAATGTTTGTTTCTATGGTGCGTCGAAAGGTAAAGCTTTCATTAATGGTAAAGCTGGCGAACGTTTTTGTATCAGAAATAGTGGTGTCGATGTTGTAGTTGAAGGTATTGGTGACCATGGACTTGAATATATGACTGGGGGACATGTATTAATTCTTGGTGACGTTGGAAAGAATTTTGGTCAAGGTATGAGTGGTGGTGTTAGTTACATCTTCCCAAGTGATGTTAATGAATTTAAAGAAAAGCATGCACTTTCTACTTTGGAATTTAGTGATGTGACATATGAAGAAGAAAAGCAATTTATTAAATCAATGATAGAAGCTCATGTGAAATATACACATAGTTCAAAAGCACAAACACTACTACAACGCTTCGATCAAATTTCAGAATCAGTCGTAAAAGTGATACCTAAAGATTATAAATTAATGATGCAAAAAATTGATATTCAATTACGTCATCATAATCAAAAAGACGAAGCAATGTTAGCAGCATTTTATGATGAAAGAACAAGTATAGATACAAAATTAAAACCGGCAGTAGTTTATTAAGAAAGAGGGATTATCATGGGCGAGTTTAAAGGGTTTATGAAATATGAAAAACAAGCATTATCAGAGTTGTCTTTGATTGATCGTCTTTCAAACCACAAAGCATTTCAAAATCGATTTTCAAAAGATGATGCTTCAATTCAAGGTGCAAGATGTATGGATTGTGGTACACCATTTTGTCAAAGTGGATTATCCTATGGGAATGAAACCATAGGATGTCCAATTGGTAATTACATACCTGAATGGAATGATCTTGTTTATCGTGGTGACTATAAAACTGCCTACGAAAGACTTAGCGAAACTAATAATTTTCCGGAATTTACAGGGCGTGTATGTCCAGCACCATGTGAACATGCATGTGTGATGAAAATTAATAGAGAGTCAGTAGCAATTAAAGGTATTGAACGAACTATTATTGATGAAGCTTATGACAATGGCTGGGTTAAACCGAAATATCCTGAAGCGGATAGAAATGAAACAATTGCAATTGTTGGAAGTGGTCCGGCCGGTTTGACAGCAGCAGATGAACTTAACCATCGAGGATATAAAGTGACAGTATACGAACGTGCTAAAGAACCGGGTGGATTGTTGATGTATGGTATTCCTAATATGAAGTTAGATAAAGATGTTGTAAGACGTCGTGTCAAATTAATAGAAGAAGCTGGCATTACATTCAAAACAGGTATAGAAATAGGTGTAGATATCAATCGTGAAGAATTAGAAAAGATGTATGATGCAATAATTCTATGCACTGGTTCTCAAAATGCTAGAGACTTACCTTTAGAAGGACGTATGGGTTACGGTATACATTTGGCAATGGATTATTTAACTGAACAAACTCAATTTTTAAATGGTGAAATTGACGAGGTAACAATAACAGCTAAAGATAAAAATGTCATCATTATCGGAGCAGGTGATACAGGTGCAGACTGTGTTGCTACTGCATTACGTGAAAATTGCAAATCTGTCGTACAGTTTAATAAGTATACGAAATTACCTGAAGAAATCACTTTTGAAACCAATACGTCATGGCCATTAGCCTTACCAGTATTTAAAATGGATTATGCTCATAAGGAATATGAAGCACGTTTTGGTCAAGAACCACGTGCTTATGGTGTACAAACGATGAGGTATGATGTGGATCATATTGGTAATGTTAGAGGACTCTATACACAAGTAATTAGTGAAACTGAAGATGGAACTGTAATGGGAGAAGGGTCAGAAAAATTTTGGCCTGCTGATTTAGTATTACTTTCCATTGGTTTTGTAGGTACTGAAACGACAATTCCACAATCATTTGGTATTAAAACTGAAAGAAATAAAATTATTGCTAATGATAGAGATTTTAGAACGAATCATTCGAAAATTTTTGCTGCTGGTGATGCTCGAAGAGGTCAAAGTCTTGTTGTTTGGGCTATTAAAGAAGGTAGAGCAGTGGCTGATGCAGTTGAAAGTTATTTAAATCAAAAAATTCTAGTGTAAAAAAAGAATTGACTTTTAATGAACGCTATTATAATATATTTATTGTGTTCAATGGAGGAATACCCAAGTTCGGCTGAAGGGATCGGTCTTGAAAACCGACAGGGCCTTAACGGGCCGCGGGGGTTCGAATCCCTCTTCCTCCGCCATTAGAATTTTAAATCCAAGACTAATAGATATAAAAGGCAAGTATTCATTTATCAATGAGTATTTGCCTTTTTTATTTGTTTTTGGAGTCAAAAACCCTCATCTTTAATGCATTAGTAATGTCCGTCCACATTTGATAGATACAGGTTTTAATCTGCGCAGTCCATAATTAGTTCTTAACTGTTAAATCAATATTAATAATGGCGTATTTGTGAATTTAACATTGAACGATTAACTCTACTTTTCTGAAAGCCTTTACATAACTTGTCTAGACAAGTTATAATCAGCATAAGAAAACAAAGGAGTGACGGCTATGGCTGTAAATAATAAAGATGTAAAAGCCATTGTAGATGCAATTGGGGGCAAAGAAAATCTAGACACTGCAACACACTGCGTGACAAGGTTACGATTAGTGTTAAAAGACGATAACAAGGTAGATAAAGATGCATTAAGTGATAATCCTTTAGTAAAAGGACAATTCAAAGCAGATCATCAATACCAAATTGTTATTGGTCCGGGGACAGTTGATGAAGTCTATAAACAATTTGTAGCAGAAACCGGAGCAGAAGAAGCATCTAAAGATGACGCTAAACAAGCTGCAGCGAAAAAGGGGAATCCTATACAAAGATTGATTAAATTGTTAGGGGATATATTTATACCAATCTTGCCAGCGATTGTAACTGCAGGTTTATTAATGGGGATTAATAACATTTTAACCATGGAAGGTCTTTTTGGTCCTAAAAAGTTAATAGAAATGTACCCGCAAATTGCGGATATTTCAGATATGATTAACGTTATAGCTAACACAGCCTTCATTTTCTTACCAGCGTTAATTGGTTGGAGTAGTATGCGAGTGTTTGGAGGAAGTCCGATTTTAGGTTTAGTATTGGGACTTATTTTGATGAATCCACAACTTGTCTCTCAATACGATATCGGTAAAGGACATATACCAACTTGGAATTTATTTGGATTAGAAATTAAACAATTGAATTATCAAGGACAAGTTTTACCAGTATTATTAGCTACATATGTTTTGGCAAAAATTGAAAAAGTACTTAATAAAGTTGTACATGATTCCATTAAAATGCTAGTTGTTGGTCCAGTTGCACTGTTAATAACAGGCTTCTTGGCATTTATTGTTATCGGACCAATTGCCTTAATATTAGGTACAGGAATTACAAATGGAGTAACATATGTTTTCGAACATGCAGGTTGGTTAGGTGGTGCCTTATATGGTTTATTATACGCGCCACTTGTTATCACAGGACTGCACCACATGTTCTTAGCTGTTGACTTCCAATTAATGGGTAGTAGTTTAGGCGGTACATATTTATGGCCAATTTTAGCCATTTCTAATATTTGCCAAGGGTCAGCAGCATTTGGTGCATGGATTGTCTACAAACGTAAGAAGATGGTTAAAGAAGAAGGACTTGCATTTACTTCAGGTATTTCAGGTGTATTAGGAGTTACTGAACCAGCATTATTTGGTGTGAACTTACCATTGAAATATCCATTTATCTCTGCAATTCTAACATCAAGTGTACTCGGTGGATTCATTGGTGCTAATAAAGTATTAGGTAAAGTGGGTGTTGGTGGTTGGCCAGCATTTATTTCAATAAAAAATGAATTTTGGTGGATTTATATTCCAGCTATATTAATAGCTACGATTGTCCCAGCAATTTTAACAATAGTATTTTCAAGATTTAGTAATCAAAAAGCCAAAAAAATGGTCGATACATCTAACTCATAAAATTAAAGCGTTCATGTTTAGCAAACCTCTGAACGCTTTTTATTATCAAACAATGTACAAAAGGTGGTTTTACAATGAAAGAACAAGACTGGAGAAAGTCAGTAGTTTATCAAATATATCCTAAGTCATTTAATGATACAACGGGAAACGGTGAAGGTGACCTCAAAGGTATTATAGAAAAACTCGATTACTTACAATTTTTAGGAATTGATTATATTTGGTTAACACCTATTTATGAATCACCAATGAATGATAACGGATATGATATAAGTAATTATCTGAAGGTTAATGAGAATTTTGGTACATTAGATGACTTTAAACTTTTAGTAAAAGAGGCGCATCAAAGAAATATTAAAATAATGATGGATATCGTCATCAATCATACATCTACTGAACATCAATGGTTTAAAGAAGCGATTAAATCTAAGGATAGTCCATACCGTGATTATTACTTCTTTAGATCATCAGAAGAGGGGCCTCCAACCAATTGGGAATCTAAATTTGGTGGGAATGCTTGGAAATATGATGAACAAACAGAAGAATATTATTTACATTTATTCGATGTTACGCAAGCTGATTTAAATTGGGATAATCCCGACGTACGACAAGCACTATATAAAATTGTAAATCATTGGATAGACTTTGGTGTGGATGGATTCCGTTTTGATGTGATTAATCTTATTTCTAAAGGTGAATTTAAAGATTCTAAAAAAATTGGTAAAGAATTTTATACAGATGGCCCAAGAGTACATGAATTTTTACATGAGTTAAATCAAAATACATTTGGAAATAAAGACATGATGACTGTAGGTGAAATGTCATCTACAACAATTGATCATTGTGTTAAATACTCTAATCCTAATCGACAAGAATTAAGTAGCGTATTCAATTTCCATCATTTGAAAGTTGACTATCCTGATGGAGAAAAATGGGCTAAAGGGAAAATGGATTTTCATCAGCTTAAAGAAATATTAATGAATTGGCAATTGGGTATTTACGAAGGTGGAGGTTGGAACGCAATATTTTGGTGTAATCACGATCAACCACGTGTTGTTTCGCGTTTTGGAGATGATAGTTCAGAAGAGTTACGTCAAGCAAGTGCAAAAACTTTAGCCATTGCACTACATATGTTGCAAGGTACACCTTACATCTATCAAGGTGAAGAGATAGGTATGATAAATCCTCATTTTAAATCAATAGAGGAATATAGAGATATAGAATCTTTGAATGCTTTTCATTATTTGAAGAGCCAAGGTTATTCAGAACAACACATTCTAGAAATATTAGACCAAAAATCACGCGATAATTCTCGAACACCAATGCAATGGGATGATTCAGAAAATGCAGGTTTTACTTCAGGAGAGTCATGGATTGCTACTGCCGATAATTATCAAAAGATTAATGTTGAACAAGCAATGAAAGATTCCGAATCCGTTCTGCATACTTATAAAGCATTAATAAATTTAAGACATCAAAATGATATTTTAACTTATGGTAATATAGAACCGATGTATATGGATCACAATCAATTATTTGTATATCGTCGACATTATCGTCATCAAACTTGGTTAATTATAGCTAATTTCTCAAAAGATGAAGTCACTTTACCTGATGATTTAGATATATCAGGCGATACTATTATTCAAAACGGAACTGTAAATCAGCATAAAATATCAGGATTTGGCGCGATTGTTATAGAAACAGCAAAGTAAATACGATTAAAAGAGGAATACACCATGGTACAAAAGAAATTCATCACAATTTATGAACAATTGAAAAATCAAATCTTAACAGAAGTGTATCGATATAGTGAACAACTACCTTCTGAAAATGAATTAGTTACAACATATGGAACTTCGAGAGAAACTGTTCGTAAAGCGCTAGATTTATTAGCTAATGATGGTATGATTCAAAAAATTAGAGGTAAAGGTTCTGTTGTAATATACCAAGGGATAACTGAATTTCCTTTTTCAGAATTAATTAGTTTTAAAGAGATACAACATCAATTGGGTTTAAAACATCATACTGAACTTGTGATTAATGAAGAAATAAATGCCGCTGATGCAGAAAAAGTACAATTTGAATTAGGCTTGGAAAAAGATGATAAATTAATTCATGTTATTCGTACACGTTCTATAGAAGGAAAAGTTAAAATTTTAGATGAAGATTTCTTCGTAAAATCTATTGTTGGAAACATTAGTGATGAAGTAGCAAGACAATCCATATATGATTATTTAGAAAATGATTTACACCTAGAGATTAGTTATTCGAGTAAATCAATTACTTTTGAACCATTTTCTAAGATAGATGATGAAGTATTTGGCGATATTAATCCACCTTATACCGCTACTGTAAGAAGTACAGTCTACTTAAAAGATACAACTCAGTTTCAATACAATATATCTAAACACATTGCGACAGATTTTAAATTTAAAGAGTTTTCTCGACGTCGTGAAAATCTTATCCAGTAGTTTCTTTAATATAATAGTTCTAATAGATATTTTTCAGAATAAGATTTTAAGCTTGCAAACAATAGAGGAATTATAGTATTATAAATCTTACCGTGCTAGGTGGGGAGGTAGCGGTTCCCTGTACTCGAAATCCGCTTTATGCGAGACTTAATTCCTTTGTTGAGGGCGTATTTTTGTGAAGTCTGCCCGAAGCACGTAGTGTTTGAAGATTTCGGTCCTATGCAATATGAACCCACGAATCATGTCAGATCCTGACGGAAGCAGCATTAAGTGGATAATCATATGTGCCGTAGGGTAGCCGAGATTTAGCTAACGACTTCGGTAACGTTTGTGATATACGTTCGATACAAAGGTGCACGGTTTTTAATTTTAAAAAACTAATTATATAAAATATAGATTTGAGCGACTTATTTTCGATGAGTCGCTCTCTTTTTTATAAATAGATAAATATGACATAATTTGATAAAGTTAAAGCGATATATAAGTGCAATAGCTAATGACAAACATGGTGGTGAAACAATGCAAATATACTTGAGTACCTTAACCGAAGTGGATTATGAAGAATCGTTGAATAGTATTGAAGAAAACTATGATGATCAACCTGAAACGAGTTGGCAAGAAAAAGCACTCGTTAAAAAATTAAGAAAATCAGATGACTATAATTATGAATTAGAAGTCATTGCGAAAAATGAGCAAAATAAAGTTATTGGACATGCCTTACTAATAGAAGTAAGTGTTACATCGGAAGAAAAGAAATATACAGCTTTAACCATCGCGTCTTTATCAGTAAAAAAAGAATTAAGAAATCAAGGATTAGGTAAAGCTCTTGTGCAAGCTGTTGAAGAACGAGCTAAATCCCAAGATTATACAACGATTGTTGTTGACCGAGAACAAGACTATTTTAAAAAGTTAGGTTATCAACTGGCTAGTGAATTCGGCTTATATTCAGAATATGGAGATGAGTCACAACCTTTATTAGTGAAATTTCTATGGGATAACTTAATAGATCCACCAATTGGAAAAGTAAAATATCCAAGTATTATGCGTTAACACACTTTTATTGATGAACAAGTTTACGTGCGTGATATAATAGAATGTAATTGCTAATGGAGGTGCTAAGTTGAATTATCAAGCGTTATATCGTATGTATCGCCCTCAAAGTTTTGATGATGTTGTTGGTCAAGAACATGTAACTAAAACTTTGCGAAATGCGATTTCTAAAGGGAAGCAATCTCATGCTTACATATTTAGTGGCCCAAGAGGAACTGGGAAGACGAGTATTGCTAAAGTATTTGCGAAAGCTATCAATTGTACAAATAGTTCGGATGGAGAACCATGTAATGAGTGTGCGATTTGTAAAGGCATTACGCAAGGTACTAACTCTGATGTTATTGAAATTGATGCCGCAAGTAACAATGGTGTAGACGAAATTAGAAACATTAGAGATAAAGTTAAATATGCTCCAAGCGAATCAAAATATAAAATTTATATTATAGATGAAGTTCACATGCTGACTACTGGGGCTTTTAATGCATTGTTAAAAACATTAGAAGAACCACCTGCACACGCGATTTTTATTTTAGCGACAACTGAACCTCATAAAATTCCACCAACGATTATTTCAAGAGCACAAAGATTTGATTTTAAAGCAATCAGTTTAAATCAAATTGTTGATCGTTTGAAATATGTAGCTGATTCACAATCATTACCATACGATGATGAGGCCTTAGAGTTTATTGCCAAGGCATCTGAAGGTGGTATGCGAGATGCGTTAAGTATTATGGACCAAGCTATTGCGTTCGGAGATGAACACTTAACTTTACAAGATGCGTTAAATGTTACAGGCAGCGTTGACGAAGCGTCACTTAATGAATTATTTAAAGATATTGTTGAAGGTGATGTTAAAGAATCATTTAATAGATATCACCAATTTGTTACAGAAGGTAAAGAAGTTAATCGTTTGATTAATGATATGATTTATTTTGTTAGAGATACTATTATGAACAAAACGTCTAACCAAGACGTTGAATATGATGCACTTATTCATTTTGACTTAGATACCTTATATCGTATGATTGATATCATTAATGACACATTAGTTTCTATACGTTTTAGTGTAAATCAAAGTGTTCACTTTGAAGTACTGTTAGTAAAATTAGCGGAAATGATTAAAGCTAAACCAGAAACAGTACAAAATGTTGCGACTACACAAGTTGCCACAGAGCCTAATAATGATGTTTTATTACAACGTATGGAACAATTAGAACAAGAACTTAAAACCTTGAAATCTCAAGGAGTGGCTTCATCAGGACAAACGCAACAACCTAAAAAACCTGTGCGTAGTCAACAACGCTCTAAAAACGCATTTTCAATGCAACAAATTGCAAAAGTTTTAGATAAAGCGAATAAGGATGACATTAAGTTACTTAAAAATCATTGGCAAGAAGTAATTGATCATGCTAAAAATAATGACAAAAAATCTTTAGTGAGCTTACTTCAAAATTCAGAACCTGTTGCTGCTAGTGAAGATCATGTACTAGTTAAGTTTGAAGAAGAAATTCATTGTGAAATTGTTAATAAAGACGATGAAAAACGTAATAATATAGAAAGTGTTGTTTGTAATATCGTCAATAAAACAGTCAAAGTGGTAGGCGTGCCTTCAGACCAATGGTTACGTGTTAGAGCTGAGTATCTCCAAAATCGTAAACAAGATCAACATCATGAAGCGGAAGAAAATGAAAAAGAAACAGAACAAGAGGATATAGCACAAAAAGCAAAAGATTTATTTGGCGAAGAAACAGTTCATATGATAGATGAATAGCCACACATGACAAGGCTAATATTCGTATGTATAATATAAACAAAGTAATAATTTAAAGAATAAGAAGGATTATAAGGAGGAAACGGAATTATGCGCGGTGGCGGAAATATGCAACAAATGATGAAACAAATGCAAAAAATGCAAAAGAAAATGGAACAAGAACAAGAGAAATTAAAAGAAGAACGTGTAGAAGGTACAGCAGGTGGAGGCATGGTTACTGTAACAGTTACTGGCCACAAAGAAGTTGTTGACGTACAAATCAAAGAAGATGCTGTAGATCCAGATGATGTTGAAATGTTACAAGACCTAGTATTAGCTGCTACAAATGAAGCAATGAATAAAGCTGATAAATTAACACAAGAACGTCTAGGTAAACATACTCAAGGCTTAAACATCCCTGGAATGTGATAATATGCATTATCCAGAACCAATATCCAAACTTATAGATAGTTTTATGAAATTGCCAGGCATTGGTCCTAAGACAGCTCAACGTCTGGCTTTTCATACATTAGATATGAAAGAAGACGACGTTGTTCAATTTGCGAAAGCACTTGTAGATGTTAAACGTGAACTTACTTATTGTAGTGTTTGTGGACATATTACAGAGAAAGATCCTTGCTACATTTGTGAAGACAAACAACGAGATCGTTCAGTAATCTGTGTTGTTGAAGATGATAAAGACGTTATCGCAATGGAAAAGATGAGAGAATTTAAAGGATTATATCATGTGTTACATGGATCTATTTCTCCAATGGATGGTATAGGTCCGGAAGATATCAATATACCTGCATTAGTCGATCGACTAAAAAGTGATGAAGTTAAAGAATTAATTTTAGCGATGAATCCTAACTTAGAAGGTGAGTCAACGGCGATGTATATTTCAAGACTTGTAAAACCTATTGGGATAAAAGTAACGCGTTTAGCCCAAGGTTTATCAGTTGGTGGAGATTTAGAGTATGCTGATGAAGTGACCTTATCCAAAGCAATTGCCGGTAGAACTGAAATGTAGTTTAAACGCTGATATGTATAGTATCAGCGTTTTTTATATTTCTTAATAAAAATTTAAAAAAAGATAAAGTTTGTAAATTAAAGGTTTATCTTAGGGATAAATGAGTAATTCTATGGAATATATAATCAAAAAATGAACTTTATATAATGGATAGTCTATATCGTTCGGCATATGATTAAATAGGCGTTCTCGTTTGTTAAGAAAGTGTAAATTTTACTGTTGTTAAAAGCTTTGTGAGCCTGTATAGTATATATTTGTTGAGCGGAACAAAGCGAAACACAAACAAAATACTTCAAAAATTAATTATAAAAAGTTGTTGACTTTAAAGTTGATAAAGCGTATAATTAATTCTTGTCGGTAAAGAAATGAACATTGAAAACTGAATGACAATATGTCAACGTTAATTCCAATAATGT
>NZ_RXWW01000019.1 GCF_003970495.1 Staphylococcus pasteuri | reverse complement strand
ATATTATTATAATAACGAGAACCAATCATTTTATAATAGAATCGTTAATTAAAATATAAAGATAATATTGTCTTGTAAATATTTATCAAAATCAACATAACCATTGAATTATGAATTATGATACAATCACATGTAGTGAGTTGAAATGATTATATAACATTTCAAACTAAAGTAACATATACATATTATTAGAACTTATGTTAGGAGATTTTTATATCACTAACAATTGATTAACATATACAACTAGAGTAATGGAGGTGTAGTAATGCCGCTGTTTTTAAAACCTATTTTTCATGAAAAATTATGGGGTGGTAATAAATTAGAATCATTTGGGTACAATCTTCCTAGCAAACATATTGGAGAATGCTGGGGTATTTCAGCACATCCCAATGGTACCAATGAAATTACCAATGGTCTTTATGCAGGCCAAACATTAGATAAAGTATGGGCAGAGCATCGAGAATTATTCGGTGAATTTCCAAGTAAAGATTTTCCATTGCTCGCAAAGATAGTAGATGCTGAATCGCCTTTATCTATTCACGTACATCCAGATGATTCATATGCTTATGAACATGAAAATGGCCAATATGGTAAATCAGAGTGTTGGTACATTATTGATGCGGAAGAAGGCTCTGAAATTGTTTTAGGCACAACTGCAGAATCTAAAGAAGTTTTTCAACAACAACTAGAACAAGGAACATTTGAAAATGATTTAAAGAAAGTAACAGTTAAGCCTGGCGAATTTTATTTTGTACCAGCTGGAACACTTCATAGTATAGGATCAGGAATTATTGCATATGAAGTGATGCAGTCATCCGATATATCCTATCGTATTTATGATTATAAAAGAGCCAAACATACAGGCGAGTCTAGAGAGTTAAATATACAAAAAGCTTTAGATGTGATGGAATTTAATAGTGATTTACCTAATATTATTCCAGAAAAAGAAATTATAGAAAGTCACCAATGTACGCATATTGTATCTAATGATTTCTTTACTATAGTAAAATGGGAAATTTCTGGCACATTAAATTATATGAAACCACGTGAATTTTGCTTAGTTTCAGTAATTGAAGGTGAAGGTAAACTTATTACAGATGGTGAAGTATTTAATATACAAAAAGGAAGTCATTTTGTATTAACTTCAGAAGATCTCGATAATATATTTGAAGGAGATTTTTCTTTAATTATTAGTTATATATAAACTTATATATTTAATACAAAGGATGTTCATAATTATGAAACAATTTTTATATATTTCTTTATTATGTGGTGTCATTTCAGGTGCAGGTGTGTTTTTTAATATGCCACATTATCCATCATTTATAATACCGAGAATAGTTGCTATTGTGGGAGTTATTAGTGCTATTCTTACAATTCGAGACAAAGAAAGTAGTTTTATGCTATCAATAGGCGGCATAATGATTAATTTGTTACCATTATTAGGCTCATTCCTACCTACACATTAAATAGCATAATAATTTTTATTGATAGTATACACATGCGCAGACTAATGATAAGTGTCATTGGTCTGTTTTTTAATAAAATATGTGAAAATAGTTGTAGTAGCGTCGTTTTGTTAGATATAATAAGGTAATTACAAAAACTTATTTTACATATAATAAGGTGAGGAGATTCGTGATGACAGAAGAAATTAATTACTTTTGGTTAAATTGTGGTTATAATAGGTGGAATCATAATGAACCTTTAGTAGGTCAAACGACATTATTTGAATCAGGTGCGCAATTTAATCCAACTCAAGGATATAGAGCATTTAAAAAAGCTAAAGCTGGAGACCAAGTCATTTTTTATCAAGTTCAAACTGATACAGGGCTACTTGGTTTTGGTGAAATCATTAGTGTCCAAGCTGGCGCCCAAAATAAAATTAGAGTTGAATTTCGTTTTAATGAAGTACTAAAACCTTTAACAACTGATTATTTAAAACGAAGCGAAGCGTTAGATTTTCGTATGAGTAATATGAAAGAAACGTTATTTAATCAAATTAGAAAAGAAGAATTTGATTTAATCATTCAACTTGGAAAAGGCGAAACAAAAATACCGCGTTATTTCTTTATGTCTGAAACTGAAGATTTTGAACCTGGTAAAAATTATACTATTTTTACTCACACATATAATGGCATTAAAAGAAATGGATATCATTTTTACACACAATTAGAAGTTGGAGATAATGTAATTATTTACAATAAATACCAAAACCAATCTGTTATAGGTATTGGTGAGGTTTCTAGACACATACATGAAAAGCCACCAATTCCTGGTAGAACTAATAGTACGGCAATTGAAATCATGTTTGGTAAACATATTACGGCAATTTCATTGAGTTATTTAAATAAACACCCTAAACTTAAAAACTTATATTTTCTTCAAGAAAATGCAAAACAAGCTATTGCAAGTATGTCACAAGTACAATATGACGCTATTTTAGAAATGAGCGATAATAATGGTATTAAAAATCCATTTGAAACTGTAGAAAAATCTCATTTATTAGAAGAAAACCAACAAGAAAATACACTTAAACCATTTATTTTATTAGTAGTTGATAAAAAAGAAGAAGGCTTAAAAGCCGCTAATGATTTATTACAAAAAACAAATGCTAATCCTATCATTACAACAGGCCATCCGGATTTTAGTGAAGATATGCTATACGGTAAGTATTTACCTAATGAAAGTGGCGCTCTATACTATCGTGAAGGTTTTATAACTCAAAATATGCCTAAAAAAGATAAAAGTTACCTTGTTATTGATAACTTTAATAGAATCGATCCAGATATATTCCAAACATATATTAACGTACTAGAAGGTTATGAAGTAACATTGCCTAGATATAATAAAGAAGGTAATATGATTAAATGGTCTAAAGACAAAGACTCATTTTATCATTTTAACCCGAATTGGCATATTATAGGTGTCACATACGACACTTTAGAAGAAATACAAGAGAAGTATACACAACAATTCTTAAAATATACTAGAATTGTGAAGGTTAACCAAGATTAATAATAAGTTGATTTTATGGAGTCGTTCAACTATTGCCATTCAAGTTATGTAACGGTAATTAGTAGATTTTCATAAAATCAACTTATTTTTTGTATATGAAAGGCTTAATTTGGTTTATAAATTTTCAAATAGGAAAAATGAGTAATGAGAAAGTAAGGAGTGGTGTTTAATATGGCAATTATTTATTATGATGGCAATTGTGTATATTGTTATAACTATGCAATATGGCTAATCCAAAATGGATTATCACATAAATACGAATTTGCTACTTTAGAAGGTGACTATGGTCAAAAATTATTTGATAAACATCCAGAAGCAAAAAATAGAAATAGTGTGATAGTTCTAGATGGTGATCATTTGGAATATCAATCAACAGCAATAGCATCATTAATTACATCTTTACCAAATCAGTATAAATTGTTAGGCGTACTATTGCGTATTATTCCTAAACCAATTAGGAATTTCGGTTATCAATTATTTGCAAATAATAGAGATAAAATGTGGAAGACACATTGGCATAAACCAAATGATTATGAGGCATCATTCTTTTTAGATAATAATCAAAAGATTAAATTAGTTCATTCTCAATTATAAACGACTAATTGAGAATGAAAATATTAGTTAAATTAAAAACAAATGTATTTTCAGTTTTTAAATATGTTTTATTGGGGTAATATAAATGTGAAAGGTTTATGAACTAGATTAGAATTATTATAAATTAAAGTGTCATATTCCTTTACAGATTATAATAATTCTAATATAATGTATGTACAATCAATAAAACGATAACTCAAAGGAGCGTATATTAATATGGCAAATAATCAAGAAGTAGTAAAAGAATTAAATCAACAAGTTGCAAACTGGACTGTAGCGTATACTAAACTTCACAATTTCCATTGGTATGTAAAAGGACCTAACTTCTTCTCATTACATGTTAAATTTGAAGAACTATATAATGAAGCAGCACAATATGTTGACGATTTAGCAGAACGTATTTTAGCAGTAGGCGGTAACCCTGTTGGTACTATGAAAGAAAGTTTAGATATGTCAATTATTGATGAAGCAGGAAAAGGTTATGCTGCTGAACAAATGGTAGAAGAATTATCTAAAGACTTTACAAACATTTCTAATCAATTAGAAAAAGCTATCAAAGTTGCTGGCGAAGCTGGTGACGATGTTTCTGAAGATATGTTTATCGGTATGCAAACATCAGTAGATAAACATAATTGGATGTTACAATCTTACCTTGGTAAATAATGACGATTAAGAAAAGCATGGTTTGACGATGAACCATGCTTTTTAATATTAAACTAATAATAGTAATATTCTTGAGGTTATAAAAAGAGATTAAGTGTTATCTATGAAAGACATCACTTAATCTCTATTTTTTTTATGTTTTAATTATTCGGCAATTTCAAGTGCTATTTCCATCATTTGAGTAAATGAAGTTTGACGTTCTTCAGCTGTTGTAGCTTCATCTCTTAAAATGTGGTCACTAACAGTAAATACGCCTAATGCTTTTTTGCCAGCATGAATAGCATTTAAATATAAACCTGCTGATTCCATTTCAATACCTAAAATGCCCATTTTCTTCCATGCATCATTAAATTTATCATCTGCATTATAGAATGTGTCTGATGATAATACGTTACCAACATGTGATACAGCACCAATTTTGTCAGCTGCTTGTTTGGCTTTAGTAACTAAATCAAAGTCAGCAATCGGCGCAAAATGACCTGGAATGTGATACTGATCTACATAATTTGAGTTAGTTGAAGCGGCTTGTGCAATGATGACATCATATAAATTAACGTTTTCTTGCAAGGCACCACATGAACCTACACGAATGATTGTTTCAACATCAAAGAAATTGAATAATTCATAAGAATAAATTCCAATGCTAGGAATACCCATACCAGAACCCATTACTGAAATTTCTTTTCCTTTATAAGTTCCTGTGTATCCAAACATATTACGTACTTCATTAAATTGTTCAACATTTTCTAAAAAGTTATCTGCAATATATTTTGCACGAAGAGGATCTCCGGGCATTAATACAGTTTTAGCGATTTTTACTCCATTTGGTTGAATATGAGGTGTACCATTTGTCATTTGTCATCTTCTCCTTAATTACTTAATCATATTTAAGATAACATTTGTTTAATTTTTTTGCTAATTTTTGTACTATATATATGAAGGGTATGTTAATTGAATACATTCGCTTAACATAGAAAAATATAGAGTTTGTATTCAATGTAAATAAGTGAGGAGGACCTTTTAATGAATTATGTAAAATTTATAGATCACACACAATTAAAGCCTGAATCAACACGTGAACAAATTGATAAAATTATTAATGAAGCAAAAGAATATGGCTTCAAATCGATTTGTGTAAATCCAACACATGTTAAGTATTCAGCTGAACAATTAAAAGGAACTGACGTACTCGTTTGTACGGTAATTGGCTTTCCACTTGGTGCATCAACTAAAGAAGTAAAAGCGTTTGAAACTAAAAATGCCATTGAAAATGGTGCTTCTGAAATAGACATGGTTATTAATATTGGTGCATTAAAAGATGGTCGATTAGATGAAGTAAAGGATGATATTGAAAGTGTTGTAAAAGCATCAAATGGTAAAACAGTAAAAGTCATAATTGAAACTGTATTATTAACTGATGAAGAAAAAGTAACAGCTTGCAAAATTGCAAAAGAAGCTGGTGCAGACTTTGTAAAAACATCTACTGGTTTTGCTGGTGGAGGCGCTACAGCTTCTGATGTTAAATTAATGAAAGATACTGTAGGAGAAGCATTAGAAGTAAAAGCATCTGGTGGTGTTCGAAATTTAGAAGATTTTAATAATATGCTAGATGCTGGTGCTACACGTATTGGAGCTAGTGCTGGTGTACAAATTATCCAAGGCTTAGAGTCTGATTCAAACTATTAAATCATTTCAGCAAAGTAAATCATATTAAATCAAGAAACAACCATCTAAAAGGAGGCTTTGTTTATGAGAATGATAGATATAATTGAAAAGAAACGTGACGGGTATGCATTAACAAAAGAAGAAATAGACTTTTTCATTAAAGGTTATACGAATGGCGATATTCCTGATTATCAAGCATCTAGTTTGGCAATGGCTATTTTCTTCCAAGATATGACTGAAGAAGAACGTGCAAATTTAACTATGGCAATGGTAAATTCAGGCGATGTCATTGATTTATCAAATATTGATGGAATTAAAGTAGATAAGCATTCAACAGGTGGTGTTGGTGATACTACTACACTAGTATTAGCTCCTTTAGTGGCTTCAGTAGGTGTACCAGTCGCGAAAATGAGTGGACGAGGATTAGGACATACTGGTGGTACAATTGATAAACTTGAATCAGCAAAAGGTTTCCATGTTGAATTATCAGAAGATGAATTTGTTAAACTTGTTAATGAAAACCAAGTAGCCGTTATGGGACAATCTGGTAATTTGACTCCTGCAGATAAAAAATTATATGCATTAAGAGATGTTACAGGAACAGTCAACTCTATTCCTTTAATAGCATCTTCTATAATGAGTAAGAAAATTGCGGCTGGTGCCGATGCAATTGTTTTAGATGTTAAAACTGGTAGCGGCGCATTTATGAAAACGATTGAAGATGCAGAAGCTTTAGCCCATGCTATGGTACGAATTGGAAATAATGTAGGTAGAAATACGATGGCAATTATTTCAGACATGAGCCAGCCACTGGGTAATGCTATTGGTAATGGTTTAGAATTAAAAGAAGCTATTGAAACATTAAAAGGTCAAGGTCCAGATGACTTAACGGAATTAGTACTTACTTTAGGATCACAAATGGTAGTACTTGCTAAACAAGCATCAACACTTGATGAAGCACGTGAATATCTAACACAATCTATTGAATCCGGTAAAGCATTGGAAAAATTTAAATCATTTATTAGTAATCAGGGTGGCGATGCTTCTATTGTCGATCATCCAGAAAATCTTGCTTATGCAAAATTTAAAATTGATTACGCTGCAAAACAAGATGGCTATATAACAGAAATGATTGCAAATGAGATAGGTGTTGCATCAATGATGTTAGGTGCCGGTAGACAGACTAAAGAAGATGTGATTGATTTAAGTGTTGGCATAGTATTAAATAAAAAAGTTGGCGACAAAGTCAAAGCCGGTGAATCTATATTGACGATTCATAGTAATAAAGAAAATATTGATGATATATTTGATAAATTGAATGAAAGTATTAGAATTGATAGTGAAAGTCATACACCAACATTAATTCACAAAATAATTACGGAGTAGGAGATGTAAATAATGACTACACCATTTAAAAGGGTTCATCTTATTGTAATGGACTCGGTAGGTATAGGAGAAGGACCTGACGCTGCAGCATTTAATGATGAAGGCTCACACACTTTAAAACATACACTTGAAGGATTTAATCAGTCATTACCTAACTTAGAAAAATTAGGTCTTGGCAATATTGATTCTTTACCAGTTGTCTCTAAAGTTGACCAACCACAAGCTTTTTACACAAAGTTAAGTGAAGCATCAGTTGGAAAAGATACAATGACTGGTCATTGGGAAATTATGGGATTAAATATTATGCAACCATTTAAAGTATATCCTAATGGATTTCCAGATGAATTAGTTGAAGAAATAGAAAGAATGACTGGTCGTAAGGTTGTTGCCAATAGACCCGCTTCAGGTACACAAATCATTGATGAGTGGGGAGAACACCAAATGAAAACTGGCGATTTAATCGTCTATACTAGTGCAGACCCAGTACTTCAAATTGCTGCACATGAAGATATTATCCCACTTGAAGAACTATACGATATTTGTGAAAAGGTTAGAGAATTAACAAAAGATCCTAAATATTTAATCGGTAGAATTATAGCACGTCCATATGTTGGTGAACCAGGTAACTTTACACGTACCTCTAATCGACATGACTATGCATTAAAACCATTTGGTAAAACTGTTATGAATTCATTGAAAGAAAACAATTACGATGTTATCGCTATCGGTAAAATTAATGATATTTATGATGGTGAAGGCGTTACAGAAGCTATTCGTACTAAAAGTAATATGGACGGTATGGATCAATTAATAAATGTAGTTAAAAAAGATTTCAATGGTATAAGCTTTTTAAATTTAGTTGACTTTGATGCGCTTTATGGACATCGACGCGATAAACCAGGTTATGCTCAAGCGATTAAAGACTTCGACGAAAGATTACCTGAACTCATCGAAAATTTAAATGAAGATGATTTAGTTATTATAACAGCAGATCATGGTAATGACCCAACAGCAGACGGCACAGACCATACGAGAGAATATATACCAGTATTAATGTTTAGTCCAAAAATTAAGGACTATCATGAATTACCAGGTGATACAACATTTAGCTCAATTGGGGCTACAATTGCAGATAATTTCAACGTAGAATTATCCGAATATGGAAAAAGTTATTTAAAAGAAATGGGAGTGGAACACGAATGAAATTATTAAGATGGACTTTAGGTTTAGTATTTGGATCAGCAGGTGTACTACATTTTACACATGAAAGAAATTTTAGAACGATTGTTCCTGATTATTTACCATTACAAAAGACAGCGGTTCTTGTCACTGGTGTATTTGAAATATTCTTTGGTGTAGCTTTATTAATTAAACGCCCAGCAAGTTGGTTGAAAAAAGGTATTAATTTATTCCTATTAGCAGTTTTACCAGCTAATGTTTATATGGCTAGAAAGAAATTACCACTAGGAGATAAACAAGTACCAGCATGGGCTTTATGGTTAAGACTACCTCTACAATTCGTTATTATGGGGTTAGTTAAAAAATTATAATAATAGCAATATGTAAAAAAAGACGTTATCCATTTTAGGATAACGTCTTTTCTTTATGATTAAGTTTATTATTTACCTTCTCCAAATACATCATGCCATTGGTCACGTTTATCTAAGAATGCTTGTGCAATTTCTTTTGCACCTTCAAGTGAATGGCTTGCTGCCCAACCACATTGAACTTCATTACATGCAGGAACTTCAGTTGCATTTAAAACATCGTTTAATGTTTTTTCAACTATGTTTAATACATCATCATAATCATCGTGATTAATGAATGATACATAGAAACCAGTTTGACAACCCATTGGACTTAAATCAACAACTTTATCTGTATGATTTCTAATATTTTCAGCCATTAAATGTTCTAAAGAATGTAATCCAGGCATTTCCATATGATCTTTATTTGGTTGTTTGAAGCGAATATCATATTTATTAATTTTATCGCCATTTAAGCCTTCCATAGTACCTGCTAATCTAATAAATGGTGCTACCACTTTAGTGTGATCTAAATTGAAACTTTCTACGTTCATTTTTGCCATTATATTACCCTCCTTGAATATACGTACAAACTCATTTAATGAATAACTAAATTGTAACAATACTATTTTGTTTTTACAATTTTAAGGTAAGAATGATTAATGGTTAAATTACAAGTTTGAATTGTAAGAAAATTGTGTAAACATTAATAAATGTAATGACATTTAAAAGTAAATCCGATAAAATGAGTAATAATTAATTGAACGATAAAGTTTATGGGTATCTTTAGAAAGATAGTGGATTAGTAGAATGGGAGTTAGGTAATATGAGCGAAAAGCAAAATATATTAGATTATATTGAAAATAATAAATACGAATATGTAGAAATGAGTCATCGCATACATGAAAGACCAGAACTAGGAAATGAAGAAATTTTTGCATCTAGAACATTGATTGATACATTAAAAGCAAATGGTTTTGAAATCGAAACTGATATTGCAGGACATGCTACAGGTTTTATAGCAACATATGAATCTGATAAAGAGGGTCCAGTGATTGGTTTCTTAGCAGAATATGATGCGTTACCCGGTTTAGGACATGCTTGCGGTCACAATATTATAGGAACTGCAAGTACATTAGGTGGTATTGCTTTAAAACAAGTTATTGATCATATAGGTGGTTCTGTAGTTGTTTTAGGTTGCCCAGCAGAAGAAGGTGGGGAGAATGGTAGTGCCAAAGCCTCTTACGTTAAAGCAGGCATTATAGATGATATTGATATTGCTTTAATGGTACATCCTGGCAACGAAACTTATAGAACGATTAATACACTTGCAGTAGATGTATTAGATGTGAAATTTTACGGAAAAAGCGCGCATGCATCTGAAAATGCAGATGAAGCACTTAATGCATTAGATGCAATGATTTCTTATTTCAATGGTGTAGCGCAACTTAGACAACATATTAAAAAAAGTCAACGTGTTCATGGTGTGCTTTTAGATGGCGGTAAAGCTGCCAATATCATCCCTGACTTTACACATGCACGATTTTATACAAGAGCCACTTCAAGAAAAGAGCTAGACGTATTAACTGAAAAGGTTAAACAAATTGCACGTGGAGCTGCTATTCAAACGGGTTGCGACTATGAATTTGGTCCTATTCAAAATGGAGTGAATGAACTTATTAAATCTCCTAAATTAGATGATTTATTTGAGAAATACGCAACTGAAATGGGAGAAGCGGTCATTGATGATGATTTTGGTTATGGTTCTACAGATACTGGTAATGTCAGCCATGTAGTTCCAACAATACATCCCCATATTAAAATTGGTTCTAGAAATCTTGTAGGTCATACGCATCGTTTTAGAGAAGCGGCAGCAAGTTTACAAGGGGATCAAGCATTAATTAAAGGGGCAAAAATTATGGCATTAATGGGTTTAGAATTAATAAATGATACGTCGTTATTCAATGAAATTGTTGAAGAACATCATCATATGAAGGGACATGTGAAATAATGAGTGAAAATGTATATAGTCCAAAATTAACTTTAAGTGATTTATACCAGGATAATGTAGTATATACTTCTAGACCTTCATACATTTCTAACCCATGGCTTAAACCAGATGAACATCAGTCTAATTTTTTAACAGGGCGAGAATTACTTATTGCGAATCAGTTTCCCGTTATAGTGCATGAAGCAAGTGTAACTGATAAGCTAGAGAAATTATTTGAAGAGGTAGGAAAACGTATTCCACCAAGTATTTATAAGTTTAGTGATCAACAAACATATGAATCATTAATTAAAAAATTAGCACATGAAGAAAGAAAAAAGATATATTTTCAATATATACATGACGAAGATGTACTTGAAAAATCATACTACGCTTTAAACAAAGATGTATTTGTAGCTTTGAATAATAAAGCAAGAATACCAGAATGGACGAATGGTAAATATCTTCCTCAAAGAGAAATTATACCTATAGAGCAATTCGATGAAGCTATAGAACATTGGAATTATCCATTTGTTATTAAACCGGGAGACGATTTACCAACTGCTGGTGGATACGGAGTGATGATTTGTTATAATAATCAAGATTTAGCTAAGGCTAAAAAACGTATTAAAGATGCAACTGAAGCTACAGAACAATTAATCATTGAACAAAAAATTGAAGCTGTTCAAAATTACTGTGTTCAATTTGCTTATTCAGAAGATATAGGGATTCAATATTTAGGAACAGCTAGACAATTAACCAATGAATATGGCTTTTATAATGGTAATGAAAACGTTGAAGATGTACCACAACACGTCATTGATGCTGGTAGAGAGATTATGTCAATAGGAGTAAGTTTAGGCTTCTTCGGTGTGGCAGGGTTTGACTTGTTATTAGATGAACATAATGATGTTTACGCAATAGATTTAAACTTTAGACAAAATGGTTCTACTAGTATGTTATTACTAGCTGATGAATTAACTAATGGATACCATAAATTTTATAGTTACTTTTCTGATGGTAATAATGACCATTTCTTTAACACTATTCTTAAATACGTGAAAAAAGGAGTATTATATCCATTATCTTATTACGACGGTGACTGGTACGGCGTCAATAAAGTCAATTCAAGATTTGGATGTATATGGCATGGTAAAGATAAAGCATATATTCAACAAATGGAAGAAGCATTTTTAAATGATTTAAAAGTTAAATAAAATAGCGACCCTTGAATTTTAAGTACAATAGCTTAATTTTCAAGGGTATTTTATAAAAAAGAAACACTAATAATATCATTAATTAGTATAAATGATTAATCCAATCAATGAATAAGTACGGTATAGCATCATCGCTCTGTTGACT
>NZ_RXWW01000018.1 GCF_003970495.1 Staphylococcus pasteuri | reverse complement strand
GTATAAAATCACTTCAATATCTTTAACATTATTACTATAATATATAAATGTAAAGAAGTCATATGTTAAAAGTGATATGCTGTATAATCTATTTTTTACAAGAAGGTGTATTTTTGAATAATAAAATTGAAAGTTTAAAACAACTAATTGATAACTCTGAGAAAATTGTATTCTTTACGGGTGCTGGTGTATCTGTAGCAAGTGGCGTTCCAGATTTCAGATCTATGGGAGGCCTATTTGATGAAATTTCAAAAGACGGCTATTCACCAGAATATCTATTAAGCCATGATTATTTTGTAGATGACCCTGATGGATTTATCAATTTCTGTCATAAAAGATTAATTTATGCTGATAAATTACCTAATAGTGTACATGAATGGATTGCTCATTTAGAACACAACGGTCAATCTCTAGGGGTTATTACTCAAAATATTGATGGATTTCATTCAGATGCAGGTAGTCAAAATGTTGATGAATTACATGGAACATTAAACAGATTCTATTGTCCTAAATGTCATAAGTCATACACTAAAAAAGACGTGCTTGATAGACAGTTAAAACAATGTGACACATGTGGTAGTACTATTAGACCTGACATTGTTCTGTATGGTGAAATGTTAGACCAATCAGTGATTATGAATGCATTACAAAAAATCGAAAATGCAGATACGTTGGTTGTACTTGGTACTTCACTAGTTGTGCAACCTGCTGCTGGATTAGTATCAAATTTTAAAGGTGACAATTTAGTTATTATCAATAAAGATGCAACTCCTTATGACAATGATGCCTCACTTGTCATCAATGAGGATATGGTTGAAGTCATTGACCAACTGAATAGTTAAAATTAACAAGCACTTCCCGACTTTTTCGAGAAGTGCTTTTATTTTATTATTGAACTTGCGATAAATGATAATTGACGGCTTTAGATATGAAACGGGTAAGCTGAGGATTATTAAATTTCTTGAAATAATTTTTGAATCTCACATCGTTATGATAAGTGTCAGCAATCAAACATAGTAATTCATTATCAAAATGAGTATATAGATTCATCAGTTCTTTCCACTCATATACAACATCTTTCATTTCACTAATATTAACTTTATTTAATGCTAAGCCATTAAACTTTTCAAAAATTTGATCTAATCTTTCTATATTTTCTTTATTTGAAAGTAATTGATCATTATGTTTATTAGTATACGTTTTGTAAACATCTAAATTTTCATATTTTATCTTTGCTTCTTCTTGATATTGTTTGTAAGGTACATGATTCAATTCTTCAATTTCTACAATTGGTATATTATTAATGAATTTTTCAATTGCTATTCTCGAATTTTCTAAATTATTTATTTTTTGAGTTAGACTCACTTTTTGATTTTCTAATACAGATTTTAATTGTTCATCATTATAATCAATAACTTCATATATTTCTTTTATACTCATATCTAAATTTTTAAGTAATAATATTTTTTGAAGTCTAACTAAATCATTTTGATTATAAACCCTATAATTATTTTCGTTCTTTTGTACTTTTAATAAACCAATCTCATCATAATAATGTAATGTTCGCTTTGTTACTCCAGTAATATCCATAATTTGTTTTAAACTATATTGAAATTCCAAAATTTCTCACCTCGCTTAAAAATTTTATTTTCTTTTCCTTTAAACTAACTAAATAACTCATAACTTGATTAGTACTATTCATCTTAATCCGTCCATAAATTAAACATAAGGGATAACGTAACGTCACTTTCAAGTATTAATTTAAAATTTATTTTATCCCAACAAAAAAAACACTTCTCGAAGATTCGAGAAGTGCTTGATTTATCGTTCTTATTAATTGTAAACAAATCTGATAGCGAAAAACTTCGCAATAATTTGTATATATTAACGTTTTGAGAATTGAGGAGAACGACGAGCTTTTTTAAGACCTGGTTTTTTACGTTCTTTCATACGTGGGTCACGTGTTAATAATCCAGCGCGTTTTAAAGAACCTCTGTATTCAGGATCTGCTTCTAATAATGCACGAGCGATTCCGTGACGGATAGCTTGTGCTTGTCCTGTGAATCCACCACCGTGAACGTTAACTAAAACGTCATAGTTACCTTTAGTTTCAGTAACATCGAATGGTTGGTTTAAGTCTAAGATTAATGATTCAAATGGTAAGTAGTCACGTACGTCACGGTTGTTAACTTTGATGTTACCTTCACCTGGTACTAAACGTACACGTGCTACTGAGTTTTTACGACGGCCTGTGCCTTTATATTCAACTTGTGCCAATGTAATTTCCTCCTTCTAATTAACCACGTAACTCGTAGTTTTCTGGTTGTTGTGCAGCGTGTGGATGTTCAGCGCCACCATATACAAATAATTTTTTACCTTGTTTTTCACCTAAACGGCTGCTTGGTAGCATACCTTTAATTGAAGTTTCAAGTAAACGTTCTGGGTTTGTTCTTCTTAATTCACCAGCAGAGATTGATTTTAAACCACCTGGGTGATTTGAGTGACGGTAATACATTTTGTCTTGCTCTTTGTTACCAGTGAATTCGATTTTTGAAGCGTTGATGATGATTACATAATCACCTGTATCAACGTGTGGTGTATAAGTTACTTTATTTTTACCGCGTAAGATAGATGCTACTTCTGATGATAAACGACCTAATGTTTGGCCTTCAGCATCGATAACATACCATTTGCGCTCAATGTTTGATTCATTTGCCATAAATGTTTGACGCATAATAATTGTCCTCCTAAAAATAAATGCTTCGTTTTAGTCTCTAGACAAAAATGATTAACCTGAGTTACTTTGTATTGTCTAAATTCTATTTGTTTGAATTAAAAATTTGTTACGATTTAAAGCGTAGATTTCATTTATTTTGTTAACTGTTGTTCTATTTTGCTTATATATCTTGTAACACAATAAGATTCCGGGGCTTATCGTGGGGTGGATATAAAACAATACCGTTAATAATCTTATAATTTCATAGACCTTTTGTCAATGCAATTCAATCATTTTGTAATGATTTTTTATAATGGATTTTAATATGATTACCAAATTCATCCATTAATTCACAATCAGATAGATATATTTTCTCTAAATATAGACCATCAGATGGTGCAGTAAAAGGAATTTTATTGCGGTTTTTCTCTTCAAGTAATACCGGTATTTCGTCAGGTTTTCTTTTACCTTTTCCAACTTCTATTAAAAATGCCACTAATACACGAACCATATTATACAGAAATCCTGAACCAGTTACTATATAATTAAAACCATCTTCTGTTTTAATAATTTTACTTTCATATAATGTTCTTACTTTACTTTGAACTTCAGTTTTTTGGGAACAAAAACCAGTAAAGTCGTGAGTTCCAATAAATAATTGTGCTGCTTTATTCATGCTATCTAGATCTAATGTTTCAGATACATACGTTTTTAATCCACTTTCAAATGGATTCCGATGTTCGGCTTGATATACTTTATATCTATACTTTTTACCTACACAATCATAACGACAATGAAAATCTTCATCTACATGTTGAACGCTTTTAACATATATATCATCCGGCAATGCACTATTCATTGCATATTGCCATTTATTATTTTCAATATTTAAGTCAGTATCAAAATGAAAATACTGTTGATAAGCATGCACTCCTCTATCCGTTCGACTAGAAGGATGTATTCTTACATGACGTTTATGCATTCTTTTAAGAATTTTTTCAAATTGTTGTTGTATTGTGCGACCTTGTTGTTGAATTTGAAATCCTAAAAATTGATTACCTTGATATTCTATTTCTACTAATATACGCAATGCTTTTACACTCCAAAATATTTAATTAACAATAGGATAGCTAATATAGGAATGAGTAATAATAATGTACATGTATCTCTCAGACGCCATTGGAGCATTCTATAGCTAGTTCTCTCAGCATGAGCATCGTACCCTCTCACTTCCATAGCTATCGCTAATTCTTCGGCTCTCTGGAACGCAGAAATAAACAATGGAATCAGTAACGGTACAAATGCCTGAATTCTTGCTACTAATCCACCTGAACTTATCTCTGAACCTCTAGATTTTTGAGCTAAAATAATCTTATCTAATTCGTCCATTAATGTAGGTATAAACCTTAATGCAATAGACATCATCATACTTAATTGATGTACAGGTATTTTAAGCCATTTGAGTGGCGTTAATAACTTTTCAAATGCGTCAGTTAAATCTATTGGACTAGTCGATAAAGTCATTATTGTAGCTATCATTACAATAAATATCAATCTTAAAGAGATAAAAATACCTTCCAATATCCCCTTACTTTCAATAGTTATAAAGTTCCATTGAAAAAGAATGATACCACCTTTAGTAAAGAATACATGCATTAAAAATGTAAAAATTAGAAAGATAAATATAGGTGTTAAACCTTTAATCAAAAACATAAAATTAATTTTAGCCATTTTCATAATGATTAAAATAAGAACAAAAAGCCATGCATATGTTCCGAAAGAGTGACATAGAAAAATAAATATAATAAAAGCAAATACAAATATCAATTTTGCTCTTGGGTCTAACTGATGTATAAATGAATTGCTAGGGAGATAACGTCCAATAATTAATTTATTTTTCATTTTGCCACTCCCTATATAAATCAACAAATTCTTCTTCAGTTAACGCGGTTGAAGATAGTTTAGTTTGATATTTAGTTTCAAAATCTTGCTGTAAGCGGACAACATCAGGCATAGTTATATTCCACTTTTTTAGATTATCTGGTTCACTAAATAACTTGCGAGGACTTGTTTTAACCTTGATTTCACCTTTTTGCATCACAATGACCTCATCAGCATATCTTGCTACATCATTCATATCATGCGTAACTAAAATAATAGTTTTATTTTGTTCATTTTGTAATTTTTTAAGCAATGACATTACTTGATGTCTACTTTTAGGGTCTAAACCAGCTGTTGGTTCATCGACTACTATAATATCTGGATCCATAGCTAATATTGAAACTAAAGCTATTTTTCTCATTTGACCTCCAGACATTTGAAATGGTGATAACGACATCACATTTCTTGAAAACCCTAAATCAAGTAACATATCAAATGCTTTTTCTTTAACTTGCTGAATATTCATATTAAAATTTTTAGGCCCAAATTCAATTTCTTTTTCAACAGTATCTTCAAAAAGCTGTGATTCAGGAAATTGAAAAACCATTCCAACATTCTGGCGTATTGGTCTCAAAACTTTATCCTTTGATTTGTGATTAATATAAATACCATTAAAATTTATATCACCACTAGTCGGTTTTAATAAAGCATTAATATGTTGAATTAACGTTGACTTACCACTACCAGTTTGACCGACAATCGTATAATAATGACCTTTTTCAAATTCAACTGAAATATTTTTTATAGCAGTATATTCATAAGGTGTGCCAAGTTGATAAGTATAACTCACTTTATTCATTTTAAAACTCATAATAAATCAACCAACCCTTCATATGTAACGAATGTTGATTTTCCAGTTAATAGTTGATTCATCTTCATAGAAAACGGTAATTCAAGACCAATTTTATTTAAATTAACTATATCATCATATATGTCATTAGGTTTACCTTGTTTATACACTTTACCTTGATTCATAACTATAATATTATCAGCACTCATTGTTTCTGATAAATCATGTGTAATAGAAATAATCGTTATGTGTTGTTCACGTTGTAGTTCTCTAACTAAATCAAGTAAAGATTTCTTTGCCACTGGGTCTAACATTGAAGTAGCTTCATCTAAAATAATTATAGAAGGACTTAATGCTAACACACTAGCTATAGCTACTCTTTGTTTCTGACCACCAGATAACGAGTGAGGTTCATAATCAGCTAAATCAAACATATCAACTTGTTTTAAAACTTTGTCTACTTTTTCATGCATATCATTATATGGTATAGACAGATTCTCTAAACCAAATGCAACATCATATTTAACAGTTGAACCAACAAACTGATTATCTGGATTTTGGAAGACAATGCCTATTTGTTTTCTTACTTGTGTAATCGTTTCTTTAGTTACACGTTGGTTATTTAGAATAATATGACCTTCATCACAGTTTTCAATTCCTACCATTAGTTTAGTAACAGTTGATTTACCAGATCCATTGTGTCCTACTATACTTGTCCATTGGCCACGAGGAATATTAAATGATACATCATTTAACGTGAAGGCAGAATCACTTTGATATTTAAATGATACATTACTAAATTCAATAATATTATCTTGATCCATCACATTTATTCCTCCCCAATGTAGTAATTACCTTTAATATTTTACATGATTTATAAACATATGTATACTTCGACAATTTGTTTATTAACATTTTCATTTTCTTATTTAAATGATTAAACACCAATTAAAATAATTTTATAATTAAAAAAGCTGAGAAATAGTATCTCAGCTTAAAATAAAAAAGCGCGCACCCCATCAGTTTTGTTGAGTTCACGCTTTAATTTAATATTTAGTTTGATGGGGTACTCTGAGCTAGACAAAATCTGTATGTGGCAGATTTTATCGTTGCACTCATTTGCTTTATATATAAGTAGTTAGTGTATTTATAATTAAATTATACTAATTCGATAATTACTGATTCAGCACCGTCACCACGACGAGGGCCTACTTTAAGAATACGAGTGTAACCACCTTGACGATCTGTATAACGTTCAGCGATTTCACCGAATAATTTTTGAAGAGCAGTTTGAGTTGATTCATCTTCATTTAAGATTTCAACATTTTGTAATGTTTTAGCTGCATTACGACGAGAAGCTAAATCTCCTTTTTTACCTAAAGTGATTAATTTCTCTACTACACTGCGAACTTCTTTTGCACGAGCTTCTGTTGTCTCAATACGTTCACTTACAATAAGTGCTGTAGCTAAGTTACGTAACATAGCTTTACGTTGATCAGAAGTACGACCTAATTTTCTGTAACCCATGAGTTAACCTCCTTTATCAATCTTCTTTTCTTAATCCTAATCCTAAATCTTCTAATTTGTATTTAACTTCTTCAAGAGATTTACGACCTAAATTACGCACTTTCATCATGTCAGCTTCAGATTTATCAGCTAACTCTTGTACAGAATTGATTCCTGCGCGTTTCAAACAGTTATATGAACGTACAGATAAGTCTAATTCTTCGATAGACATTTCTAATACTTTTTCTTTTTGATCTTCTTCTTTTTCGATCATGATTTCAGCATTTTGAGCTTCATCAGTTAGACCTACAAAGATATTCAAGTGTTCAGTCATTATTTTTGCTGCTAATGAAACTGATTCTTGAGGAGTGATTGAACCATTAGTCCAAACATCTAAAGTTAATTTATCAAAATCACTACTTTGACCTACACGTGTATTTTCAACTGTATAGTTTACACGTTCAACAGGTGAATATAGTGAGTCTACTGGAATTACACCAATTGGTAAATCACTAGTATTATTTGTTTCAGCTAATGCGTAACCTCTACCCTTATTAGCAACAAGACGAACTTTTAAATGTCCACCTTTAGAAACAGTAGCAATTTTTAGTTCTGGATTTAGAATTTCTACATCACTGTCGTGAGTAATATCACTTGCAGTAACTTCGCCTTCATCCTTAACATCGATTTCTAAAGTTTTATCTTCTTCAGAATAGATTTTTAATGCTAATTTTTTGATGTTCATAATAATTGTAGAAACATCTTCAACTACATTATCTACTGCTGAGAATTCGTGTAACACGCCTTCAATTTCGATGTACTTTACTGCTGATCCTGGTAATGAAGATAGTAGGATACGACGTAAGGAGTTTCCTAGTGTAGTACCGTAGCCACGTTCAAGTGGTTCAACAACGAACTTACCGAATTTAGCATCTTCACTAATTTCAATTGTCTCAATTCTAGGTTTTTCGATTTCTATCATTTACAAATATCCTCCTTATATACGTCGACTAGATTTATAATGTTTGCTCAGTGACCTGTAACAACACAACAATAAATTAAACGCGACGACGTTTTGGTGGACGACAACCATTATGAGGTACTGGAGTAACGTCTCTAATTGCTGTTACTTCAAGTCCTGCTGATTGTAACGCACGGATAGCAGATTCACGGCCTGGTCCAGGTCCTTTAACTGTTACTTCTACAGTTTTTAAGCCATGTTCCATAGCTGTTTTTGAAGCTGTTTCAGACGCCATTTGCGCTGCGAATGGTGTTGATTTTTTAGATCCTTTGAATCCTAATGCACCAGCTGATGACCAAGATAATGCATTACCAAATTCATCAGTAATCGTTACAATTGTATTATTGAATGTTGAACGGATGTGTGCAACACCACTTTCAATATTCTTTTTCACTTTACGTTTACGAGATACTTGTTTACGTGCCATTTATTTTTTGCCTCCTTTACCGATTATTTTTTCTTGTTCGCTACAGTTTTAACTGGGCCTTTACGCGTACGAGCGTTGTTTTTAGTTTTTTGACCGCGAACTGGTAAGCCACGACGGTGACGAATACCACGGTATGATGAAATTTCCATTAATCGTTTAATGTTTAAGTTTTGCTCACGACGTAAGTCACCTTCAACTTTGTAGCTATCTACTACTTCACGGATGCGACCTAATTCATCGTCAGTTAAATCTTTTACGCGAGTGTCTGCTGATACGTTAGCTTCTTCAACGATTTTTTTCGCAGTAGAAGTACCGATACCATATACATAAGTTAAAGAAATAACAACGCGTTTTTCACGTGGAATATCCACTCCTGCAATACGTGCCATATACATTTACACCTCTCTTTTATTAACCTTGTCTTTGTTTGTGTTTAGGATTTTCACAAATTACCATTACTTTACCTTTACGTTTAATGACTTTACATTTTTCGCAAATTGGTTTTACTGATGGTCTTACTTTCATTTTAATACCTCCCTATATTATGGAGTGACGATTATTTATAACGATAAGTAATTCTACCGCGTGATAAATCATACGGAGACATCTCAACAGTTACTTTGTCGCCAGGTAGAATTCGAATGTAGTTCATTCTAATTTTACCACTTACATGTGCTAAAATTTCATGACCATTTTCTAATTCTACTTTAAACATTGCGTTTGGTAAAGTATCTAATACAGTACCTTCTAATTCAATAACATCTTGTTTAGCCATTGATTAACTTCCCCCTTTTTGCAATAGTAAGGTTATCGTCAATAGACAACTTCAACGATACGAATCTATTTGTGACTAGTTTTAATAAGTTTAACAAAAATTACGGGAATTATTATCGTCATTTGTCACTCATATTAAATTTTATACTACAGTTTAATTAAACATTCACATCATCATAGATCGTAAAAGCTGATCTATTGTAATTGATCTAAGATATCAATGACATCAGTAGTAACCTCTTCAATATCTTTTGAACCATCAATGTTATTCAATACACCTTTATTATCGTAATACTCTAATATTGGTTTAGATTGTTTAACATTAACTTTCAAACGATTTGAAACAGTTTCCGGATTATCATCTTCACGTTGATATAATTTACCACCATCAAGATCACAAATACCTTCAACTTTTGGAGGATTAAATACAAGATGATAAGTCGTACCACATTTCTCACAGATACGACGACCTGTAAGACGATTCATTAGTTCTTCCTCTGGGACTTCAATATTGATGACAGCATCAATACTTCTATCAAGTTCAGCCATAATTGAATTTAAAGCTTCTGCTTGATCAATAGTTCTAGGGAAACCGTCTAATAAGAATCCTTTTTTTGCATCGTCTTCAGAAATTCTTTCTTTAACGATACCCACAGTAACTTCATCAGGGACTAATTCTCCACGATCCATGTATGATTTAGCTTCTTTACCTAAATCAGTCTCATCTTTAATCGCTTTTCTGAACATGTCACCAGTCGATATATGTGGTATTGGGAATTTCTTAACAATTTCACTCGCTTGAGTACCTTTACCTGCACCAGGTAAGCCCATTAAAATGATATTCATAAGTGCCCTCCTACAAATTATCTACCACCAAAGCCTTTATATTCTTTTTGATTTACTTGTGCTTCTAAAGATTTCATAGTTTCAATAGCAACACCGATAACGATAAGAAGACTAGTACCACCAATTTGAATAGATCTTGGTAAGCCCATGAACTTCGTAGCTAAGATCGGTAAAATCGCAATGACTGCTAAGAAAATAGAACCAACAAACGTTAAGCGATAAAGAACTTTAGTAATATATTTTTTCGTTTGTTCACCAGGTCTGATACCTGGGACATAACTACCTTGTTTTTTAAGGTTGTCAGCCATTTTTTCTGGATTAACTTGTACAAATGCATAAAAGTATGCAAACGCAATAATTAATACAATATAGATTACCATTCCTATGTTACTTGATGGATTTGCAGTATCTGCAACTTGTTGAGCCCATTCAGCTTTAGGGAAGAATAGCGTCAACGTTCTTGGTAATAAGAAAAATGCCATCGCAAAAATAACAGGAATAACACCAGCTGAGTTAACTTTTAAAGGTAGATAAGTTGCTTGTGAACCTAATCGTTGAGCTGTTTGTTTCTTCGCATATTGGATAGGAATTTTACGTTTTGCTTCAAGTACAAATATAGCACCTACTGTTAACAATACTAATGCTACAATTAATGCTACTATTTTTAACCAAGCTAATGAAGTATCTTCTTGACCAACAAATGCTTGTTGACCTGCTTGAATAATGCTTGAAGGTAAAGTTGATAAAATACCTGCAAAGATGATAAGTGAAATACCATTACCAACACCAAACTGAGTGATTTGGTCACCAAGCCATATCAAGAATGCAGTTCCTGCTGTTAAAGTAAGTGCAATCAATAAATAAGTTAGTAAAGATTGGCTTACAATTAAGCGTCCTCCGTATAAATTATTAAATTGAAATGACATACCAATTGACTGAATGAATGCTAATATTATAGCGAAATAACGTGTTACATTGTTGATTTTCCTTCTACCTACATCACCTTGTTTCGCCCATTCTGAGAACTTAGGAACAATATCCATCTGTAATAATTGCATTACGATAGATGCAGTAATATAAGGCATAATACCCATCGCAAATATTGAAAAGTTCTTCAAGGCTCCTCCACCGAATGTATTAAGTAAATCAGTGACACCTTGAGAACCTTTTGCTGCTTGATCAAAAGCATTAGGATTTACTCCAGGAGCTGGAATGTAAGTCCCAATCTTGAATATAACTAACATTGCTAGAGTAAAGAAAATCTTGTTTCGAACTTCTTTAGTTGTAAAGAAGCTCACAAGCGTTTGAAACATTAGATCACCTCGTGTGCTCCACCTTTAGCATCAATAGCGTCTGCTGCTGAAGTTGAGAACTTATGAGCTTTCACTGTTAATTTTTTATCTAGTGAGCCATTACCTAGTATTTTAATACCAGATTTTTCATTCTTAACAACACCAGATTCTACTAATAAAGCTGGAGTTACTTCAGTACCATCTTCGAATTGATTAAGTTGGTCTAAGTTAACAATAGCATATTCTTTACGATTTATGTTAGTAAAACCGCGTTTTGGTAAACGACGGAATAATGGTAATTGTCCACCTTCAAATCCAGGTCTTACTTTACCACCTGAACGTGCTTTTTGACCTTTATGTCCACGGCCACTTGTTTTACCATTACCAGTTGCTGCACCACGACCTACACGGTTACGTTCTTTACGAGAACCTTCTGCTGGTTTTAACTCATGTAATTTCATGTCGGCACCTCCTTAATTATTTTTCTTCTATAGTTAATAAATGTTTAACTTTGTTGATTTGCCCACGAATAGCAGGGTTATCTTCAACAACTACTGAACTGTTAGTCTTTTTAAGACCTAAAGCTTCAACAGTTTTACGTTGTGTTTCAGGACGACCAATAACACTACGAGTGAGGGTAATTTGTAATTTAGCCATAACTTATTTTCCCTCCTTAATTATATAATTCTTCAACTGTTTTGCCGCGTAATTTCGCAACATCTTCAGCGTTTTTAAGGTTTTGTAAACCATTTAAAGTTGCACGAACCATGTTAATTGGTGTGTTAGAGCCTAATGATTTACTTAAGATATCAGTGATACCTGCTAATTCTAATACCGCACGAACTGGACCACCAGCGATTACACCAGTACCAGGAGCTGCAGGTTTCATAAATACGCTACCTGAGCCATAACGGCCAGTGATTGTGTGAGGTGTAGTACCTTCAACACGTGGAACTACAACTAAATCTTTTTTAGCTGCTTCAACAGCTTTTTTGATTGCTTCAGGTACCTCTTGAGCTTTACCAGTACCGAAACCTACACGACCATTTTTGTCTCCAACTACTACTAATGCAGTGAAACGGAAACGACGTCCACCTTTAACAACTTTAGCAACACGATTGATTGTAACAACGCGTTCTTCAAATTCTTTCGTTTCTTCTTCTCTACGAGCCATGTATTTGTCCCTCCTTTAAATTAAAATTCTAAACCGTTTTCTCTAGCAGCTTCTGCTAATGCTTTAACGCGCCCGTGGTATAAGTAACCTCCACGATCGAATACGATTTCTTTAATTCCTTTATCATTTGCTTTTTTAGCAATTGTTTCGCCAACTTTTGTTGATAAATCAACTTTAGTTGCTGATTCGCTAGCGATATCTTTATCTTTAGATGAAGCTTGAGCTAATGTTTCGCCTTTAACATCATCGATGATTTGTGCGTAAATGTGTTTGTTTGATCTATATACATTTAAACGTGGCTTTTCAGCTGTACCTGATAATTTAGTACGAACACGTGAATGTCTTTTCAAACGCACTTTATTTTTATCAATTTTACTGATCATTTTAATACTCCTTTCTTTAGAGTGTTATCTATTATTTACCAGTTTTACCTTCTTTACGGCGTACGTATTCACCTTGATAACGAATACCTTTACCTTTATAAGGTTCTGGAGGTCTTACTGAACGGATGTTAGAAGCGATTGCTCCAACTTGCTCTTTAGATACACCAGAAACTTTAACAGTTGTATTTTTCTCAACAGCGAAAGTAATGCCGTCTTCAGCTTTAATTTCTACTGGGTGAGAGTATCCAACGTTAAGTACTAAATCATTACCTTGCATTTGAGCGCGGTAACCTACACCAACAAGTTCAAGTGTTTTTTCAAAACCTTGAGAAACACCTTGTACCATATTATTTAATAAAGCACGAGTTGTACCGTGATCTGTTCTGTCATCTTTAGAATCAGATGGTCTTACAACTTCAATTGTGTTTTCTTCTTGTTTAAATGTCATTCTTTCATTTAATGTTTTTGATAATTCACCTTTTGGACCTTTAACAGTGACATGATTATTGTCAAAAGTTACTGTTACGTCACTAGGGATGTCAATAATTTTCTTACCAACACGACTCATGTTATGGCACCTCCTTATTATTTATTACCAAACGTATGCGATAATTTCTCCACCAACATTACGTTTTCTTGCTTCTTTATCAGTGATTACACCTTCAGAAGTTGATACTAATGCAATACCTAAACCATTAAGTACTTTAGGTACTTCGTTAGCTTTAGCATATACACGTAAACCTGGTTTTGAAATACGTTTTAATCCTGTGATAACACGTTCATTGTTTTGACCATATTTTAAGAATAAACGAATAACACCTTGTTTATCGTCTTCTACGTATTCAACGTTTTTAATGAAACCTTCATTTTTTAAGATTTCGGCAATTTCTTTTTTGATATTAGATGCAGGTAATTCTAATTTATCGTGACGAACCATGTTAGCGTTTCTTACACGAGTTAGCATATCTGCGATTGGATCTGTCATTGTCATTGATTGTTGCCTCCTTTCAGACTCTTTTTATTACCAGCTAGCTTTACGTACGCCAGGAATTTGGCCTTTATAAGCTAATTCACGGAAACAAATACGGCATAATTTAAATTTACGATATACAGAATGTGGACGACCACAGCGTTCACAACGAGTGTATTCACGAACTGCGAATTTTTGTTTTTTTTGTTGCTTAGCAACCATTGAAGTTTTAGCCACTTAATTAGCCTCCTTTTAGAGATTATTTACGAAATGGCATACCGAAGTTTGATAACAATTCACGAGCTTCCTCGTCAGTGTTAGCAGTAGTTACGATAACAATATCCATTCCTCTTACTTTGCTTACTTTATCATAATCGATTTCAGGGAAAATTAATTGTTCTTTAACACCTAATGTGTAGTTACCGCGACCATCGAATGCTTTTTTAGAAACACCTTGGAAGTCACGTACACGTGGTAATGATACTGAAATTAGTTTGTCTAAGAATTCATACATTCTTTCTCCGCGAAGTGTAACTTTCGCACCGATAGGCATACCTTCACGTAAACGGAATGTTGCAACTGATTTTTTAGCTTTAGTTACTAATGGTTTTTGACCAGTGATTTGTTCTAATTCTTCTACAGCGTTATCTAACACTTTAGAGTTTTGAACAGCGTCACCAACACCCATGTTCACTACGATTTTGTCAATTTTAGGTACTTCCATTACTGAACTATAGTTGAATTTTTTTACTAAGTTCTCAGTAACTTCAGAATTAAATTTTTCTTTTAAACGGTTCAAAGTGGATCCTCCTTTCAACTAGTAATTAATTATTAGATTTGATTTCTTCGCCAGATTTTTTTGCAATACGAACTTTTTTACCATCAACAAATTTGTAACCTACACGAGTTGGTTCGTTTGTTTTAGGGTCTAATAATTGTACGTTAGAAACATGGATAGCTGCCTCTGTTTCTAAAATTCCACCTTCAGGGTTTAATTGAGTTGGTTTTTGGTGTTTTTTAATAACATTAACACCTTCCACAACGACACGGTCACGTTTAGGTTCAGTAGCAACTACTTTACCTTCTTTACCTTTGTCTTTACCTGCGATAACTTTTACGTTGTCACCTTTTTTGATATGCATGTGGGCACCTCCTTATATAGTTTGGTTAATTGATTTTATAGTACTTCTGGTGCTAATGATACGATCTTCATGAAGTTACCTTCACGTAATTCACGAGCAACCGGACCAAAGATACGAGTACCACGTGGGCCTTTGTCATCACGGATGATAACACATGCATTTTCATCAAATTTGATATATGAACCATCGTTACGGCGTACACCTGATTTAGTACGTACTACAACAGCTTTGACAACTTCGCCTTTTTTGACAACGCCACCTGGTGTTGCATTTTTAACAGTACATACGATAACATCGCCGATGTTCGCTGTTTTGCGACCAGATCCACCTAATACTTTGATTGTAAGAACTTCACGAGCACCAGAGTTGTCTGCTACTTTTAAACGTGTCTCTTGTTGGATCATTAGTTAAACCTCCCTTATCTCTAATCTTGTATTAAATAATTACTGACTCTTCAACAATTTCTACTAAACGAAAACGTTTTGTTGCTGATAAAGGACGAGTTTCTTGAATTTTAACAATGTCTCCTAATTTAGCTGAATTGTTTTCATCATGAGTTTTGTATTTTTTTGAGTATTTTACTCGTTTACCGTATAATTTGTGTGTTTTGTAAGTTTCAACAAGTACAGTAATAGTCTTGTCCATTTTGTCAGAAACAACTCTACCTACATAAACTTTACGATCATTTCTTTCGCTCACTTTTGTAACCTCCTCTTTCAATTAATTATTGATTAGCCTTACTTTGTTCAATTTCTCTTTCACGAGCAACAGTTTTTAGACGAGCAATCGTTTTTCTTACTGTGCGAATACGTGCCGTTTCTTCTAATTGACCTGTAGCTAACTGAAAGCGTAGGTTAAAAAGCTCTTCTTTTGAAGATTTGATTTGTTCTTCGATTTCTGAAGTGGTTAAGTCTCTAATTTCCTTAGCTTTCATTTGTTTCACCACCCAATTCTTCACGTTTTACAAACTTAGTTTTTACTGGAAGTTTGTGACTTGCTAAACGTAGTGCTTCGCGGGCAACTTCTTCTTGTACCCCAGCGACTTCAAATAAGATTCTACCAGGTTTAACGACTGCAATCCAGCCTTCAACCGCACCTTTACCAGCACCCATACGTACTTCTAAAGGTTTTTTAGTATATGGTGTATGAGGGAAGATTTTGATCCAAACTTTCCCACCACGTTTCATATAACGAGTCATTGCAATACGAGCTGATTCGATTTGACGAGATGTGATCCAAGACGTTGTAGTAGCTTGTAAACCATACTCACCAAATGTTACATAGTTACCGCCTTTAGAACGACCAGTTGTTTTAGGACGATGTTGACGACGATATTTAACACGTTTTGGTAGTAACATGATTATTTTCCTCCTTCACTAGTGTTCTTAGTAGTAGGAAGAACTTCTCCACGATAGATCCATACTTTAACGCCTAATTTACCATAAGTAGTATCTGCTTCAGCGTGTGCATAATCGATGTCAGCACGTAATGTATGAAGTGGAACAGTTCCTTCAGAATATTGTTCAGCACGAGCAATATCTGCTCCGCCTAAACGACCTGATACTTGAGTTTTGATACCTTTAGCACCAAGTTTCATAGCTCTTGTGATAGCTTGTTTTTGTACACGACGGAATGAAGCGCGGTTTTCTAATTGACGTGCGATATTTTCAGCAACTAATCTTGCATCAATATCAATTTTCTTGATTTCAATTACGTTGATGTGTACTTTTTTATCTGTTAAAGCATTTAATTTGTTACGAAGTTTGTCAATTTCTGAACCGCCTTTACCAATTACCATACCTGGTTTACCAGTATGAATAGCGATATTAATACGGTTAGCTGCACGTTCGATATCTACGTGAGAAACTGATGCTTCTTTTAATTCATTATCAATAAACTTACGGATTCTTAAATCTTCGTGTAATAATGAAGCGAAATCTTTTTCAGCATACCATTTTGCTTCCCAATCACGGATGATACCAACACGAAGTCCGATTGGATTAATTTTTTGACCCACAGTATTCCCTCCTTAGAAAGTTATTAAGCTTCTTTAGCTTCTTCTTTACCGTCACTTACGACGATTGTAATGTGGCTTGTACGTTTGTTTATCGCACTTGTACGTTTGTTTATCGCACTTGCACGTCCTTGCGCACGTGGGCGGAAACGTTTTAAAGTTGGTCCTTCATTAGCATAAGCTTCTTTTACTACTAATTCATCTGTGTTCATGTCGTAGTTATGTTCAGCATTTGCTAAAGCGGACATTAATACTTTTTCGATCACTGGTGATGAAGCTTTGTTTGCTAATTTTAAAATTGCAATAGCTTCTCCAGCATTTTTACCTCTAATTAAGTCAAGAACTAGTCTTACTTTACGAGGTGCGATTCTTATTGTTCTAGCAACCGCTTTTGCTTCCATTAGGATTTCCTCCTCTACTTTTTAAAAATTATCTTCTTGTTTTTTTATCGTCAACAGCATGACCTTTAAATGTACGAGTTGGTGCGAATTCACCTAATTTGTGACCTACCATATCTTCTGTTACATATACAGGTACATGTTTACGTCCATCGTATACTGCGAAAGTATGACCAATGAAATTTGGGAAAACTGTAGAACGACGAGACCATGTTTTAATTACTTGTTTTTTTTCACTTCCGTCTTGTGCTTCCACTTTTTTCATTAAGTGGTCATCAACGAAAGGTCCTTTTTTAATACTACGAGCCATTTGGGCGCCTCCCTTCTTATTCTGTGCGTGCAGCAATTAAGCCGCACACCCAAATAAGTTAATTTTATTATTTTTTCTTACGTCCACGAACGATAAGTTTGTCTGAAGATTTTTTACCACGACGAGTTTTCTTACCAAGCGTAGGTTTACCCCAAGGTGACATTGGAGATGGTCTACCGATTGGAGCACGTCCTTCACCACCACCGTGTGGGTGATCGTTAGGGTTCATTACAGAACCACGAACTGTTGGACGGATACCTTTCCATCTTGAACGACCTGCTTTACCAACATTTACTAGTTCGTGTTGGATATTACCAACTTGTCCAATTGTAGCACGGCAAGTTGAAAGAATCATACGAACTTCACCAGAGCGTAATCTGATTAATACGTATTTACCTTCTTTACCTAACACTTGTGAACTAGCACCAGCTGAACGAGCGATTTGTCCACCTTTACCAGGTTTTAACTCAATATTATGAATTACAGTACCTACAGGAATGTTTTGTAATGGTAAAGCATTACCAATTTTGATATCTGCTTCAGCACCACTTTCAACTACTTGTCCTACTTGTAATCCTTTAGGTGCGATAATATAACGTTTTTCTCCGTCAGCATATACTAATAAAGCAATGTTAGCTGAACGGTTTGGATCGTATTGGATTGAATCAACTTTAGCGTTGATACCATCTTTGTTACGTTTGAAATCGATAACTCGGTATTGACGTTTATGTCCTCCACCGTGATGGCGAACAGTCAATTTACCTTGGTTGTTACGTCCCGCTCTTTTCGGTAGCGGTTGTAATAATGACTTTTCTGGTGTAGTTTTCGTAATTTCAGCGAAATCTAATGAAGTCATATTACGACGACCATTAGTTATTGGCTTATATTTTTTAAGAGCCATTGTCGTTTACCTCCTTATTGGTAATGTTTTAGTTGAATAAGTCGATTGAACCTTCTTTTAGTTTAACAATCGCTTTTCTTCTTTTATTTGTGTAGCCTTGGTAACGGCCCATACGTTTTTTCTTAGGTTTATAGTTGATGATGTTTACATTATCAACTTTTACGTCGAAGATTTCTTCAACAGCAATTTTAACTTGTGTTTTGTTAGCACGAGTATCAACATCGAAAGTATATTTATCTTCCGCCATTGCTTCTGAAGATTTTTCAGTGATTACGGGGCGCTTAAGAATATCTCTAGCTTCCATTATCCGAGCACCTCCTCAACTTTTTTAGCAGCAGCTTCAGTAATTACTAAACTGTCAGCACTTGTGATATCTAATACATTTAAACCTTGAGCAGTTGTTACTTGAACACCAGGGATGTTACGTGCTGATAATTCAACGTTAACATCTTCGTTTTCAACAACAACTAATACTTTTTTAGGTTGTTCTAATGTAGTTAAAACATTTTTGAATTCTTTTGTTTTTGGTGCATCAAATCCGAATGCATCAACAACTGTAAATCCATTTTCTTTAACTTTAAATGACAATGCAGAACGTAATGCTAAACGACGCATTTTCTTAGGCATTTTATATCCGTAACTTCTTGGAGTTGGTCCGAATACAATACCACCACCGCGCCATTGAGGTGCACGAATTGTACCTTGACGAGCACGACCTGTTCCTTTTTGTCTCCATGGTTTACGTCCACCGCCGCGTACTGCTGAACGGTTTTTAACTGAATGTGTACCTTGACGTAATGAAGCACGTTGTAAATTGATAGCTTCGAAAAGGACACTATTGTTTGGTTCGATTGCAAAGACTGCATCGCTTAATTCAACTGAACCACTTTTTGATCCGTCTACTTTTAAAACATCATAATTAGCCATTATGCATTTTCCTCCTTTCGCTTATTGATTATTTATTACCTTTTTTAATTGATTTAATTGAAGTTGAAATTTCTACTAAACCTTTTTTAGGTCCAGGTACATTACCTTTTACTAAGATTACACTGTTTTCAGTGTCAACTTGTACTACTTCAAGGTTTTGTACAGTAACTGTGTTTCCACCCATACGGCCTGGCATTTTTTGACCTTTAAATACTCTTGAAGCATCTGAAGCCATACCTACAGAACCTGGTGCTCTGTGGAAATGAGAACCGTGAGCCATTGGTCCACGAGATTGTCCGTGGCGTTTAATAGCACCTTGGAAACCTTTACCTTTTGAAACACCTGTAACATCAATGATGTCACCAGTTTCGAATGTATCAACTGAGACTTCTTGACCTACTTCGTATTCATCAACATTAACGTTTCTGAATTCACGAATGAAGCGCTTAGGTGCTGTGTCAGCTTTTTTAGCATGACCTTCAGCTGGTTTATTAGCATATTTGTTAGTTTTTGAACCTTTTTTATATGCTTTTTTATCTTCAAATCCTACTTGGATTGCGTTGTAACCGTCAACTTCTTCAGTTTTCTTTTGTAATACAACGTTTTGTCCTGCTTCTACTACTGTTACTGGGATTAATTCACCGTTTTCTCCAAACACTTGTGTCATCCCGATTTTTCTTCCTAAGATTCCTTTGGTCATCGAAAGTCCACCTCCTAATTTTTTCTATTATAATTTAATTTCGATGTCTACACCAGATGGTAAGTTTAAGCCCATTAGAGCATCAACTGTTTTTGGTGTTGGGTTAACAATATCGATTAAACGTTTATGTGTACGTTGTTCGAATTGTTCACGTGAATCTTTGTACTTATGCACGGCACGGATGATTGTATAAACTGATTTTTCAGTTGGTAACGGAATTGGTCCAGAAACATCTGCACCAGAACGTTTAGCAGTTTCAACAATTTTTTCTGCTGATTGATCAATCACACGGTGATCATAAGCTTTTAATCTGATTCTGATTTTTTGTTTTGCCATAATTTTCCCTCCTTATTCGTCTACATTTAAGTGATAGACTTCTCCACGAAAACTATCTCACACAGCGCCATGGCAAAGCGGCCGGGTGTGTCAGTAACCTTTCGCTTCATCGCGTTATTTAAAGTCCAACATTAGATATGTTACATGAAAAACACTGATAAATCAATTGTTTTCATTAACTTTTTTCTGTTTTGTCTAACACATACTTTGTTATTGTACTTTAAATGTATCTCTTGTTCAACCTTTTTAGGGAAATTTTTATATTTAAATATGTAATTACAAGACTAAATTTAATCATATTAATATTAACCTTAATCATTTTCTATTATAATAGTAGAGAACGGGGGTGAATCATTTGAAAAACGGTATTAAGCTTGCCCTATCCATTATTGGCGTCTTCCTAGTTATATGTGAGTTCTTTTATGGGATTCCTTTTTTAGGTGGCAGTGTAATTTTAAGTTTTGGTTGGCAACCTCTATTATTTAACGCTTTTCTCTATTTGGTTTTAACGATTATTCTATTAGTTGATAAACAAAACACAATTAAACCAATGGTCATTATACCTATTTTAGGTATTATTGGTTCGTTTGTCGCATTCATTCCATTTATTGGTATGATTATACATTGGGCTTTATTCGTATTAATGATTTTCTTTGTATTTATAGTCTTAGCTGCTCCAACTTATGTTCCTAATAAAAATGCTCGCGTTATTTATACTCAATATAAAGATGGTCATAAGTCTAAATAAACTTGAATTCATTTCACAACTAAAAAAAGACGTTCGTACTATTTTAAGTACGAGCGTCTTATTTTTTATTTAGCCATGTACGAATACAAAGTATAAGATAAATAATACCATTAATACATACATAATTGGATGTACTTCTTTATGTCTTTTACTAATAATCATTGTTATTGGATAAAAGATAAATCCACAAGCTATACCTGTTGCAATTGAATAAGATAAAGGCATCATGATGATTGTTATAAAAGCAGGTACAGCGACTTCGAATTTTTTCCAATTGATTTCCGCAAAGTTTGCAGCCATTAGTACACCTACCACTACCAATGCCGGTGTAGTTACAGCACTTGTTACAACTGCAATTAGTGGACTAAAGAATAAAGCTAGTAAGAAACAGCAACCTGTAACAATACTTGCGAATCCTGTTCTTGCACCAACTGCAACACCTGACGTAGATTCTATATAAGAAGTAGTCGTTGTTGTACCGAATATAGAACCAACAATTGTAGCTAATGAATCTGAAAATAACGCTCTACCTGCTCTAGGAAGTTTATTATCTTTCATAATTCCTGCTTGAGTTGCAACAGCTACTAATGTTCCTGCAGTATCAAAGAAATCAATAAATAGGAATGTTAGAATAACAATTAAAAATTGAATAGTAAATAATTGACCTGGATCCTTAAATGATTCAAATGCAGCTCCGAAAGTTGGTTTAATACTTGGAACGTGACCTACAATGCCAGTTGGCGTATGTATTTGTCCAGTTATCATTCCTACTATTGCAGTAATTATCATACCTATAAATATAGAACCCGGTACTTTTTTAGTGTATAAAATAACGGTAATAACAATACCAAATATTGCTAATAATACTGGTGCTTTCGTTAAATGCCCTAGGGTAACTAATGTTGAATCATTTTTCACAATAATTCCTGAACTTTGTAAACCTACAAAGGTTATAAACAACCCTATTCCAGCAGAAACAGCCATCTTCATTTGATAAGGTATTGCGTTAATAATTATTTCCCTTAATCCGGTTACTGTTAATATTGCAAAGAATATACCTGAGAATAGAACGCCAGTTAATCCGACTTTCCATGGTATTCCCATTGTAAGAACTACTGTAAATGCGAAAAATGCATTTAATCCCATGCCAGGTGCTAATGCTATAGGGTATTTTGCTATGAGTCCCATAAAAAGCGAACCTACAAACGCAGCTAAAGCAGTCGCAACAAAAATGGCTCCCTGATCCATTTTCATATCTTCAGATACACCTTTGACTCCTGCTAGGCTTAATACTTGAGGGTTTACAGCTAGTATGTACGCCATTGATAAAAACGTAGTGATACCACCTAAAATTTCTTTTTTAAAGTTAGTACCATGTTCATCGAACTTGAAGTATTTTTTCACGGCTAATGCTCCTTTTTTTGAAATACTTAATAAGTTTAATACCAAATCTCTAAAATGACAATACTAAATACGAACTTTAGTTATATTCTTTTTCCTTTTGTTCGAATTTATTTATAATTTTAGATTTTTCAAAGCATCTTTGAACGGATTATTGTCTAATTCTTCTTGTTGATTCATGTATTTCTTCATTTCTTTTTTAGAAACTTTACCGCTTGATTTTTCTTTCATACGTTTATCCATTTGAGCTTGCGTTTCTGAATGACCGCATGTACATCTATATGTCGCATCCTTACCTTTACCAAATAAAGTCATTTTCTTTTTACAGTTAGGACAACGTGCATTTGTTTTTCTTTGGACATTTTTCTTTGTTTTACAAGATGGATCTTGGCATACCAACATTTGTCCATTTTTAGTTTTAACTTTAATCATAAATTTGCCACAAGTAGGACATTCTGTTGTAGTTAAATTATCATGTTTATATTTTTGTTCGCTATTCTTAATTGTGTTCACTACTTCTGTTGTTAATTCTTTCATTTCTTTTATAAACTGCTGTTTATTATATTTACCTTTTTCAATAAGCAATAATTTTTCTTCCCATTCAGCAGTTAATAATGGTGATGTTAATTTTTGAGGTGCTAATTCTAAAATTTGTTTACCTTTTGAAGTTACTTTAATTTTACCATCTCTTGATTCTATTGCATTCATATTAAATAGTTTTTCAATGATATCCGCACGTGTCGCAACAGTTCCAATACCGCCTGTTTCCTTCAGAGTATGTGCATGTTTTTTATCCTTAAGTTGAATATAGTTTTGAGGATTTTCCATCGCTTTTAATAATGTTCCTTCATTAAAGTAGTCAGGTGGTGTTGTTTGATGATCATTAATTTTAGAATTTGAGACAGTGACGACTTGATTGTTTTTAAAAGGATGTTGAGTAACAACTGATTGCTCATTTTCTTTTAAAGCCTTATACCCTAATTGTTTTGTAACTTTTTCTTGTAATACAAATTGATAACCATTAACAGTTAAGTATACTTTAATACTTTCATATTCATAAGGAGGCATTAAACTTTCTAGAAATCTTTCTATAATAAGCATATAAATTTTACTTTCTCTATTACTTACTTGTGAAAAATCAGGTCTTATCTCAGTAGGTATAATAGCATGGTGATCTGAAACCTTTTGGTCATTAAATATATGCATTTTAGCGGAATATGACTTTCCTATTAAATTACGAACACTTTCTTTATAGTCTGTAGCTAATAAGGCTTGTAATCTTTCTTTGATTGTAGAAACCATATCTGCAGTTAAATAATTGGAATCTGTACGTGGATACGTTACTAATTTATGTCTTTCATATAAATTTTGTAACGTATTTAGTGTCTCTTTGGTCCCCATTTTAAATCGATTATAAGCGTCTTGTTGTAGATCAGTTAAATTATAAAGTGGCTTAGGAAATGTTTTCTTAATTTTAGATTTAACTTTTTCTATATTACCTTGCTGTTTATTTATTTGATTCATAATATTTTTTAATTTTTGTTGGTCAGTAATTCTTTGTTGTGTTGAAACATAATTAAATTCAAAACCATCCACTATAGCTGTAAGAGTGTAATAGGTTTGTGGTTTAAATTGATTAATTTCATTTTGACGAGATTGTACTAGTTGAATTGTTGGCGTCTGTACGCGTCCAAGTGATAACTGAGCATCATATTTTGTTGTTAATGCTCTTGTTGCATTAATACCAACCACCCAATCCGCTTCACTTCTAGCTAAAGCAGCTTCGTATAAATGCTGATATTGTCTTCCATCTTTCAAGTGGTTAAACCCATCTTTGATTGCTTTTTTAGTTACTGAACTAATCCATAATCGTTTGATTGGCTTTTTATTTCCCACTTTATCTAAAATCAATCTTGCTACAAGCTCTCCTTCTCTTCCTGCATCAGTAGCAATTATAATTTTATTCACATTCTGGTTAAGTATTAGTGATTTTACAGTCTTAAACTGTTTTCTAGTTTTACCTATAACTATTGTTTTCATATGTTTTGGAATTATTGGTAAGTCTTCAAGTTTCCATTCTTGATATTTCTTATCATATTGTTCTGGCGTTGCATTAGTCACTAAATGTCCTAATGCCCAAGTAACAATATATTGATTATTTTCATAATAGCCATTTCTTTTTTGATTGATATTGAGTGCATTTGCAATATCTCGAGCTACTGATGGTTTTTCCGCTAAAATTAATGATTGCATGAGTTATAGTTCCCTTTCTATATTTAATCCATTTTAAGTTTATGTTTGATTAATTTGCTTTAAGAATAGTTACCTTAATTGTAACATGTACGTATATATATTAACTTTCATTTCAATGCAATTACTCATATAATTAAATTAATAAATACGGTACGGAGGTAAGAACATGGATATTATTCAGTTGAAGGACCCTAAAAAAATAAAAGCTTTTATTGAAACTGCTGATTACCAAGTAACTTCCTATTTATATAAAATACCTCAACAATTTGCAGAATTTGATCATTTATTAGAAGAAGCAATTAAAACTCCTGGCGCTTTTGCCATTTCTGATAATAATCAAATAAAAGCATTAATCATTGCGATTTCTTATGAAACGCATAAGTTTAAGATAATTGGCCCTTTTATAGAGCCAAATTTTGACGTCACTCCACAGTTATTTCAAAACCTATTCAATGCAATGACAGAAAATCAACCTGATAATGCTATATATAACTTTTCATTTGAAGAAGGCGTTCAAACTTATAAACCTTTTATTAAGCAAATAAAAGCAAGTTATAATTTTACTGACTATTATTTAGAGGCACATCAAGATATTGGGGAATTAGAAAATGAACAAAATATTATAGAATATCAAAAAGGTTTCCATAGAGCATTTGCAAAAATGCATCATAAGACATTTAAACATGATGCAATGAAAGCAGATGATATTGTTAATACATTAGATGAAAATAATAAGCTATTTCTTTTTGTAAGCGAAGGACTTTTAAAAGGTTATTTATATCTACATGTTAATCCTCAAAAATCTAAAGCAGAAATTAAATATTTCAGTTCTCACATAGATTATCGAATGAAAGGAATTGCTTTTGATTTATTGGAATATGCTTTGCATTACGCTTTTTCTCATTATGAACTGCATAAAGTTTATTTTAAAATTCGAAACAAAAATAGTAAGCTCGTAGAACGTTTTAATGAACTTGGATTTACTACTAATTATGAATATAAAAAGTATAAATTAGAGCCGCAATACATTCATGAAAAGACTACTAATCCAGAAACCTAAATATTGATTAAACATGGGAGTGGGACTGAAATAATAATTTTCCAAAATTTATTTCTATCCTACTCCTCTTTTTACTTTTCTAAAATAAGCCGATGTTTTTTACTATTCAACTTAATTGTTTTAGAATTAACTTCAAGTGTTATTAAAGGGGAAGCACTTAATTCGTTTATTTAGGAGAGTGAGAAACATATGCAGTTTCTTGATATTTTAATAGCATTATTACCTGCACTATTTTGGGGTAGTGTTGTAATAATCAATGTATTCGTAGGTGGAGGCCCCTATAATCAAATTAGAGGTACTACTTTAGGTGCACTCATTGTTGGTATTATTTTATTACTAACAGGTAATGCAGCATTTGATGATTTAACTGTTATTATTGTTGGATTATTCTCAGGTGCATTATGGGCATTTGGTCAAGGTAACCAATTAAAATCTGTTAATTTAATTGGTGTTTCAAAAACAATGCCAATTTCTACTGGTATGCAATTAGTTGGTACTACTTTATTTAGTGTTATTTTCCTTGGGGAATGGAGCACAATGATACAAGTCGTATTTGGACTAATTTCAATGGTCTTATTAGTTTCAGGTATCGCACTAACATCATTAAAAGCTAAAAATGAAGGTAAATCAAATGATCCTGAATTTAAAAAAGCGATGGGTATCCTTCTTATTTCAACAGTAGGTTATGTTGGCTATGTCGTGTTAGGAGACATTTTCAATGTAAGTGGTACAAAAGCACTATTCTTCCAATCTGTTGGTATGGCTATTGGCGGTTTCATTCTTTCAATGAATCACAAAACGTCTATCAAGTCTACTGCCCTCAATTTAATTCCTGGTATTGTATGGGCAATTGGTAACTTATTTATGTTCTATTCTCAACCTAAAGTAGGTGTTGCAACTAGTTTTTCATTATCTCAATTATTAGTTATCGTATCTACACTTGGTGGCATTTTTATTTTAGGAGAGAAAAAAGACCGTCGTCAGATGATGGGTATTTGGTCAGGTATCATACTCATCATTATTGCAGCAATTATTTTAGGTAACCTAAAATAAACATTTTTAGGAGGCATTTCCATGTTTAAAGAATTAGAAAATAAAGTTGTTATCATTACAGGAGCTGGTAGTGGTATTGGTAAGTCTTTTGCAGAAAATTTTGGTAAAGCCAAAGCAAAAGTCGTACTTAACTATCGTTCAGATAAACACGATGAATCATTACAAGAATCTGTAAATATCATCAAACAAGCTGGTGGAGATGCGTTACTCGTTCAAGGAGATATGGCTAAAGAAGAAGATGTCATTAATTTAATCAATCAATCTGTAGACCATTTCGGTACTTTAGATATCATGATTAACAATGCTGGTTTTGAAAAAGCAGCACCATCGCATGAAATGACGATTGAAGAATGGCAAAAAGTGATAGATATCAACTTAACAGGTGCGTTTATAGGTTCACGTGAAGCAGTAAAACTCTTCAGAAAAGAAGATAAAAAAGGTGTTATTATTAATACTTCAAGTGTTCATGATACTATTCCATGGCCAAATTATGTTCACTATGCTTCAAGTAAAGGTGGATTAAAATTAATGATGGAAACCATGTCAATGGAATATGCACAATATGGAATTCGTATTAATAATATATCCCCTGGAGCAGTTGTTACTGAACATACTAAAGAAAAATTCTCTGATCCAAAAACTCGTGAGGAAACATTAGAAATGATTCCAGCTAGAGAAATTGGAGATGCTCAAGATATCGCTAATGCTGCATTATTCTTAGCATCAGACTTAGCTAGTTATATCCACGGAACTACTATTTATGTAGATGGTGGTATGACAAACTATCCAGCTTTCATGGGAGGTAAAGGCTAAGTCAAACAATAAACCATGCAATTTTCATGTGTAACATACATTAAATTAATGTAGTGTGTACTCATGAATTGCATGGCTTTTTATATATAAATAACTATTTCTATTTATTATGAAACAAAGAACGCTTGATAAACATATATAATAACAATACTTATAACAATTGATAAATTAGTTACCATCCCTATTAAGGGTAGTGTTTTATATTTGAATTGTATTGAATAAGGAATAATTGCCACACCAACTGGTAATAACCATGTGATAAGCAATGTCGTTTTAATCATCTGATCTGAAACTGGTAAGAAGAAATATACAATTAATCCAGCAATAAGACCAATTCCATAATGAAGAGAAAGATATTTGATTGCTGCAGGTAAATAAGCTTTTTCAATAGTAAAGTTCAACATTACGCCTAATAAAATCATAGATAGTGGCATATTAGCTTTTCCTAAAATTGAAAAGAAATCAATAGACACTTTAGGTAAATGAATATTCGCCATATTAAGTATAAACATAACAATATAAGTAACCAGTGGTACAGATTGAATTAATTTCTTAACTAAGAATTTAAAATTGAATTGGTCACTTCCCTCACTAAAGTAACTTCCAACAAAGTAAGTGAGACCAAACATAATAACTGCGCCACCAATATCAACCATGCCAAAATAAACCATTCCCTTACTTGGCCATATAGCATCTACTAATGGATAAGCAAATAATCCAATATTCATAGCTCCAATCATCATACCAACAGAACCACGCATTTGATTATCGTATTTACGGAAACTCCAAATAACAATTATTTTTGCGACAACACCGTAGATAATCATCATAATAGGCAAAATAGAAAATGATAGGTTTAAATCAGCTTTATTTAAATTCACGATAACTAAAGAAGGTAAAGTCACATTTAATACTATTGTTGAAAGCACTTGGCTATCTGTTGCTTTCAAATAATTAATACGCTTTAAAAAATAGCCTAAAGCAATTAAAAGAATGATCATTACAAATTGTTCTGTCATATTAGCCCTTCTTTCACGTATCTCAACACTTTCAATTGATAACTTTAACACATTTGCTATAAATTTTAGAACTAGTTTGTTTCATGCTATAATTTAATCATACTTTAATTTAAGGAGCGATTGTATAATGGATTTAGAAAGTAAATTAACAGAACTAAAATATGATTATACTAGACTACAAGGTGACTTAGAAAAGCGCGAGTCATTAAATCAAAATATCGATCCTTTAGTCAATCAGCTTGAAGAAATTGAGAAAGAAATGGCCAATGTAAGAAAGCAAATAAATGATCAATAATTAATTACATGTCACAATTTAACTACATTTCGTTAGACATCCTAGTCATAAGTATGTGAACGTGCTAATATATATTCGGAAAAGAAAGGATGTCAACTCATGAAATTATACTTAATTTTATTGCCTTTACTATACTTAATTGTAAGTTACATAAGTATATTCAAGATGAATTCAATTTTCACTAGAATTTTAAGAATCATAATGGGTATATTATTGTTATTTGTTGTAGCAATTACAACGATGCAGTTCCCTAGTGAGAACTGGTGGGTATTTATAGTGTTGCTACTTTTAGTTGGAAATGTAGAAGTTACTGCATTTAAAACACTTAAGAATGATGATAAAGGCGTTAATATTTTAAATATATTATCAATCGGTTTGTTCGTGATTTATATCATTCTAACTTTAATTTTATACTAAAGTAAAAAGCATCATTCCTTTTTGGAGGAATGATGCTTTTTTTATTATTTTCTGTTTAGTTTACGATAAATTTTATCTTTAATTGTGAATAAAATTTCGTAAATTACTGGAACAACAACAAGCGTTAATATTGTTGAAGATATTAGTCCTCCAATAACAGTTGCTGCCATTCCTTTAGATATTAAGATAGAACTATCTTCACCAAATAACAACGGTACTAAAGCACCTATAGTTGCTATTGCTGTCATTAATATAGGACGAATTCTCGTTCCTCCCGCTTCAATTAAAGCAGTTTTCATATCCATGCCTGATTTTTCATTATTAATAACTCTATCTATCAAAACAATGGCATTTGTAACAACAATACCAATTAACATCAACATACCAATTAAACTAGGTACTGAGATAGTTTCGCCTGTAATCACAAGTGATAATACAACACCTATTATTGTAAATGGTAATGAGAATAAAATAGTGAATGGAGCTAATCCACCTTTAAATGTAATTACTAATATAAGATACACTATAATTATTGCTGCTAACATAGCTATTGCAAGTTGAGATATAGCAGAGTTGATGTCATCAGTTGCGCCTCCAACATTCACTTTTACGCTATGTGGTTTATCAATTTTATTAATTTTAGACATTACTTTTTGTGAAGTACCACCTACATCACTTGTCGTAATCTTACCTGAAACTGTAGTTGAATAGTCACCATCTTCTTGAGTCAATTTACTTGGTGTAGTTGATTTTTTAAGACTAGCAATTTCACTTAATTTAATTGAACCACCTGTTGGTTTTTTCAATTTAATATTTTCTAATTTACTTTGTGACCAATCAGTTTGCTTGTTTTGTTTTACTTTAACATCTATTTTCTTATCGTTTTCTTTAACTGTCGTAATTGTTTTTTCTGGTAAGTTTTCATTTAAATTCATCGCAAGCTGACTAGCTGATATTCCATTATCTGCCGCTTTATTTTGATCGACTTTTACTTCATATTGATCGTATGTTTGTGATAAATCTGATTTAACATTATTGATACCTTTAACATCTTTCATAGTGCTTTCAATTTTATGAACAGTACCTTTAATAGCATCCGTTGATGGACCTTTAACTGTTACTTCAATAGAAACATTTCCAGCACCAGTACCTAAATCTTGGTTCTTCCATTGACCAGGATGTTTAAATGAATCAACATGTTTTAATACTTTATCTGGCTCTTCTTCAAAGTTTGGCGTATCTTTATCATAATCTACCATCAACGCCATACTATTTGTACTACCAGTAGGATCAGATGGTGTTGGCCCTCCTACAGAATATTGAACAGTGTTAACTTTATCTTTAGATTTTAAATACTTTTGAACTTGTTCACCATGTTCGAGCACTGATTTTTCAGTTTCACCTGGTTTAGGCGTATAAGTTAACGCCATGAATTTATTATCTCCTGATGAAATGTAACTTGTGCCTAATTTTGCAGCACCTAATCCAATACTTCCAACTAGTAATACAATACTAATTATAATGACGATCCACTTATGATTAAGTGACCAATTTAATACCTTTTTATACCCCTCACTAACTACCCCATGCTTTTGTTTTTGAGGTTTAGTTTGGATTCCTTTTCTAAATAGCGTAGAACCTAGCGCTGGAACTACTGTGATTGATACTAATAATGAAGCTAATAAACTGAATGTAATTGCGAGTGCGAATGGTCTGAACATTTCACCAACAGACCCTGACACAAATGCTAATGGCAAGAACACAATAATAGTAACCAATGTTGAAGATAGTATTGGTTTAAACACTTCAGTTGTTGCGTTTATGATTAATGAATCACCTTTGAGTTGTTCATTTTTATCAGATAAACGTCTATATATATTTTCAACCACAACGATAGAATCATCTATAACTCGTCCGATAGCTACTGTTAATGCTCCTAAAGTCAATATATTTAGTGACACATTAGATAATTTCAATGCTACGAGTGCAATTAATATTGACATTGGTATTGAAACGACTGAAATAGCTGTTGTTCTTATATTTCTTAAGAATAACAATATAACTACGATAGCTACGATTGTTCCTAATGCTGCTTTTTCAATCATTGTATATAAAGAATCTTCAATTGGTTTAGCAGTATCCATCGTTTTAATAGCTTTCATTTCGCTATTATTTTTTTCAAATTCATCTACTTTTTTCTGTACATCTTTTGCAACTTGAACGGTATTAGCATCTTGAGCCTTAGTTATTTGTAAATTTACCGCATCTTTTCCATTCGTTTTCGAAATGGATGTACGTTCATCACCAACCGTAACATTAGCTACGTCTTTTAATTTAAATGAAGGCATAGAGCCTGATGAACTTTGTTTAGAACTGGCAGCGGACGCTGATGATTGATCAGATGGCATTAAGCTGTCGCTCTCTCCATCGTCGCTGCTATCACTACTTTGTCCTTGTCCGGCAATCGTTGCAGGGATTTTTAAGTTTTTCAGTGCATTGACTGATGTAAACTGTCCATCGACAACGATAGATTTGTCAGTATCTCCAAATTGGAAAAGCCCTAGCGGCGTTTCTCGAGTCGCTGTTTTTAAATAGTTTTCGACATCATCTGCTGTAACACCTTTTTCATCAAGTTCTTTTTGCTTGAACTTTAATGTTACTTCACGATTTGTTTGGCCATTTAATTGAGCATTTTGAACACCATCGATTGTTTGTAATTTTGGAATAAGTTGCTGGTTTAATTTTTTAGTTACTGATTTTAAATCATTATCTTTATCTGTTAAAGAATAAGCTACGATAGGAAATGCATCCATAGAATTTCTTGTTAATTCAGGATCACTGACCCCGTCTTTGAATTTAATTTTATCAATTTCTTTTTTTAACTGTTCCTCAGCTTTATCCATGTCTGTATCATTATTATATTCTACAGTTACAATTGAAGCATTTTGGATAGATTCAGTTTTAACGCTTTTAACATATGCCATCGATCTAACTTGACTATCTATTTTACTGCTAATCTCATCTTGAGTAGTTTGTGGTGTGGCACCAGGCATTGTTGTTTGAACTGAGATCATAGGATTCTCTACGTCCGGTAATAATTCAAGTTTTAACTTGGCACTAGCATACACTCCACCTAAAATAACGAGTAATACCATCAAGAATATTGCGAACTTATTGCCTAAAGAAAATTGCAATAGCTTTTTGATCATATAATTAGTGTCCCCTTTTATCAATTTATATATAGTGCTATATTCTATTATTTTAAAAAATGATTCTAAAAAAATCTGAACGTTCTTTATTTATAGAATCGTTCAGATAATAAAAAATCTATTTACGCTTTAATTTTCGTGATAGTTTAATTTTAGCTTTTGTTAATTTTGGTTTAACTTGTTCAATAAGCTGGTAAAGTGGTTGATTTAAAACATAATCAAATTCACCAATTTTTTCACTTAAGTAAGTTCCCCATACTTTTTTAAATGTCCATAATCCGTAATGGTCTGAATCTTTGTCTGGATTATTATCCGTTCCACCAAAATCATATGTTTTAGCTCCGTGATCACGAGCATATTTCATCATAGTATATTGCATATGATGATTAGGTAAGAAATCTCGGAAGTCATTAGATGAAGCACCATATAAGTAATAAGATTTACTACCTGCAAACATTAATAATGCACCTGATAAATAAATACCTTCTGGATGTTCTTTTTCAAGTCTTAATAAATCATCTTTTAAATCTTGAGATTTTTTAATTTTATTATTAGCATCATTGATTTTATTTAGTGTTTTTTTATCTTGCTTTTTATTTTGAAGTTTTTCAATTTCATTTTCTAATTCTTTAATTTCTGAATTCACTGTTTCAAGCACTGGTTTTGGTTCTAATTTAACTAAGAACAATTCTGCATCGCCATCTTCATGTAATGCATCATATATATTTTCAAAGTAACTAATATCTCTAGTTAAGAATCCATCTCGTTCTCCTGTAATTTGCATTAAATGTGCGAATGTTTTTAATCCTTCTCTACCAGCTCTTTCAACTTTCGTACCTCTTTTTAATGCTAATCTCACTTTAGAGCGATTTCGTCTTTCAAAACTTTGAATAATATCTTCATCAGATTTATCAATTGGTGTGATCATTGTCATTCTTGGTTGAATATAATCTTTAGATAAACCTTCTTTAAATCCTTTATGCTTAAATCCTAAATTACGTAAATTTTTCAATGCTTCAGCACCGTGTTCTACTTCAACGTCTGGATCTATTTTAATTGCGTAAGCTTTTTCTTCTTTAGCTACTTTTTTCGCTTCTTCTAATAATTGTGATAATGCTTCTTTATTATCGTAATCAGTTACAAATCCTCTAGATACATAACATAATGTAAATGGTAGTTTCGGAATTTTTTTGAATAATAATTGTCCAACGCCCTTAATTTCACCATTTTCACCTATCGCAATTCTTCTTGAATACCATCCAGTCAATTTCTTTGTTTCTGCCCATTTCGTAAGTTGCAGTAAATCGCCATTTGGATGAGATTTTACAAATGCGTCATGTTCTTGATTAGTGATATTCATCTTTTCCATGGTTTATAATATCTCCTTTTTATTAACAATAACTATAATTATACAACGTCTATCTATGGGTGTCGATAAAACACATAAATGAATCTACAACAACATTAAAAACATGTTCTTTAATTACTATAAGTTATTTTATTTCAGCTAAATAATTTTTAAAGCAGTTTTAAAATTGGTATAATAAAACACTAAAATTCTTACGAAAGAGGTGTTCAAATTGCGTCCAACGCTATTAATTTTATTTATCATCTTAAACGCTCTTATCATTGTCATTAGTTTGAATAATGATTTAACAGTCCAATATTTTAGCTTAAGAGTCATACTGGCTGCATTTAGTTTCGTTTTATCATTGTTCTTTTTACTTATTAGAACAACTCAATTTAGCATGTATTTAAGTATTGCTTCGATTATTATTGTAGTTGTCCATATCGCCATTATCATACAAAGTGCTTATACTTATCTATATTAATTATTAGGTTCAAAACGATATTTTGCACCTCTTATATATATTGAATAAGGTGATGTTGCTTCAGCGTCTTTAAACACGATAGTGTGATAACCAGATTCTTTACCATCTTCAATTCTAAAGTACATTTGATCTTCTTTTAAAATTAAATCAGTGTATTTATCAGTTTCATTTACAACTTGCATATCAAACCAATTTTGCCAGTTTTGTACTGTCTTTTCTCGTTGACTAGTAGTAATCATTATCATCTCTATAGAGAATTGGGTTTGATATAAAGGTCTTAACTGTGCATCTCGATTAGCTTCACCTTGATCCCATTGTATGAAAAATGGTGGTTTAACCATATAACTAGGATCAGCAATATATAAAAGTCGCCAAGTTATTTTTTCACCTTTTTTAGTTTCTCTCTCCATATTTACTGGACCGATAACTTCTATATTACGTTCTTCCAGTGTTTGCTTAATAGCGTCAATATTATTTGTTCTTAAACAAATGGTTTTGAATCCTTGTTTAAAATGATCTTGAGCTATTTTAGTAGCAAATGATACTCTTCCCTCTTCAGTTTTAGCTAATTTCTGCAATTTTTCTTGATCTTCTACATCTAAAAATTCTATGTAATTTCCATTTATATACGATAACTTATTAAATGTTCCAAATTTATTGTGTTTTCCACCTGAATGCAACGTGATAAGGTTACCTGGAAACTTAAATTGCTCTAATTGATCAATATAATGAATGATATGATCAAATTTCAAATCCATCTTTTTGTCCCCTTTTTATTCATTTCTCAGTTCTTATTTTAACAAAATTGAAAGTATTATACTTCTAAAAACTTACTTTAAATTGGTATTGAAAAATATTGCTTTTAGTTTTATAATGAATCTTGCGTTTCAAAAAGGTTAGCTAAGCTAACTAAATTATAAATTTTGAGGTGTGCTCATGATTAACAACAAATTTTTCAATAGTTTTATTAGTATTTATCGACCTTATATTAAATTAACTCAGCCTATATTAGAACGACATAATATTCATACTGGCCAATGGCTCGTTTTAAAAGATATTGCGCAATTTCAACCAACGACCTTAGTTAATATATCTTATCGTCGTGCTATAGAAAAACCGACTGCTAGAAAATTTATTAAAGTTTTACTCGAAAGAGAATTAATTTCTTATACTACTGGAAATGATAAACGACAAAAATGGTTAAGTTTAACTGAAGAAGGTCGACAATTTTTTGAAACTATCAATAAAGAGGTAAATGAAATACAGGATGAAATTATTGAAAAATCTGGTATAAATGAGCAACAACTGACAGAAATTACTAATTCAATGTCAATTATTTATGAAACAATACTAAAGGAGAGTCAAGAATGAGTGAAACTTCATCTATTAAAGCACCTATCTTTACTAAACGCTTCAATCTTAATTTCATCATAAATTTTTTCGTGTACTTATGTATGTATTTATTGATTGTAGTCATCGCAGGCTATAGTAAATCTGAATATCATGCATCTGATAGTTTAGCTGGACTAGTCGTGGGGTTATTTATTGTGGGATCATTAATTGGTCGTTTTGGAACGGGTAAATATGTAAATACATTTGGTCCTAAAAAGATTTTAATGTTTGGTCTTTTCTGTCTTGTGATAACTCAAGCATTGTATTTTATTCCTGGTAATATTTATTTCTTAATGTTTGTACGTTTAATCAACGGTATTGCAACTGCAATTGCTACAACAGCAACTGGTACTATCGCAGCTTATGTCACACCACAAACACGTAAAAGTGAAGGCATTAGCTTATTTTCACTAAGTTTAGTTTTAGGTACAGCTGTTGGTCCTTTCTTTGGTATTTTGTTACTGAATGCATTTTCTATCACCTTACTATTTACGTTATGTATTGTGTTAGGCATTTTAGGACTTATCTTATCCTTATTTATTAATATTGATTTTAATCCTACGAATAAAGAACAAAATTCCACAAGTTCAAATGGTTTTAGTATTCATAATTTCATCGCTAAAGAAGCTGTACCAGTTGCAATTGTTATGTTATTAGTTGGTATTACTTATGCAGCGATATTAACGTACTTACAAGCTTTTGCTGAGCAACGTGATTTAGTCAGTGCGGCTAGTTACTTCTTTATTTTCTACGCAGTGGCTTCTTTAGTTACACGCCCTATTGCCGGTCGTTTAATGGATAGTAAAAATGAAAATGTAGTCGTTTACCCTTCATTTATTGCTCTTATACTAAGTTTCATTTGTTTAATGTTTAGTTTTAATAGTGGATTATTATTACTTTCTGGTGTATTACTAGGTATTGGTTACGGTAACCTTTCTTCATCAATGCAAGCTATTTCAATTAAAGTATCACCTTCATTTAAGTATGGCTTAGCTACATCAACTTACTTTATCGGATTAGATGTTGGTATTGGCTTCGGTCCTTCATTCTTAGGTTTATTTACACATATGATTTCATATAGTCAAATTTATGGAGCAATGGCTATTTTAGGCATTCTAACTACAATTGTATATTTCTTTGTTCATGGTAAAAAAGTTAAAAACACATATTCATATGAATAGTAGTTACTACAAATAAATTAAAAAGCTAGAGACATCACATTAAAGATGATGTCTCTAGCTTTTATTTTATATATTTAGTTTGCAATACTAATTGCTTCGATTTCGTTTATCATTTTATCCATTAATTTCTTTTGCTTTGCGTTAAAGAAGTAGTAAACTTGTCGCTCATCTGTTTCTGAACGTAATTTTGAAATAAGTTCTTTTTTATAAATCTTACGGATAATCACATCAATTTTACTTGTGTCCCATAACATTTCAAAATGTAACGTATCTCTTAATTCTTTACCACTAATCTTCTCACCTTCAAAGACTTTGTATAAAACGACAAATTCTTCAATTGAAGTGCGATAAGATGTTTTTAACCAGTGCTTAAGTTGACTTAGTTCTCTTTCAGATGCAATAAACCCTTGTACTTTATTATTCATATTAAAATGCCTCCTATGTTGATTCTTAGATGTTATGTTTGTATTGTACAATTAAATTGCTTAACTTTATTATATAACATAGTAAGCATTTTATCTATTACAAATATTAAATTTAAGTCTAAATTTTGTTTAGAAATTCAACATTTTAAAGTACATGTTTAATAGTGAAAAGTATATAAAAGTTATTGTATTGAAATGACGAGACACATATAA